>NZ_CP115543.1:445000-1082083 GCF_031834615.1 Stenotrophomonas aracearum | reverse complement strand
GCCTGGGCGAATGCCTGCAGCTGCAGCTGGACGTGCTGGACCCGCAGACCCCCGGCCTGGCGCTGGCCCGGCGGATCGCCGACGGCCCGCTGGAGCGCCTGCCGCGCAGCGGCGTGAACGGCATTGCCCACGAGCTGCGCGAGCCGGTGGATGCGGTGGAGACCGCCGTGCAGCTGCTGCGCTCGCTGGACCCGCGCCCCGGCACCCAGATCGGCGACCTGGCCCACGACAGCTACGTGGTCCCGGACTGCGTGGTCTGGCGCCAGAACGGCAGCTGGCGGGCGGCCCTGGCCGGCCACGCCGGACCCAAAGTGGTCATCCACCGGGGCTATGAACAGATGATCCGCCGCTGCGGCGAAAGCGACGCCGGCTACCTGCGCGCCCACCTGCAGGAGGCGCGCTGGCTGCTCAAGGGCCTGGAAGCCCGTGGCGAGACCCTGCTGCGGGTGATGCGCTGCCTGCTGCAGCAGCAGGCCGCCTTCCTGGAGTTCGGTGAACAGGCCCTGCGCCCGCTGACCCTGCGCGAGGTGGCCGGCGAGCTGGGCCTGCACGAATCGACCATTTCCCGCGCCATCGCCCGCAAGTACGTGCGGACCCCGCGCGGGACCCTGGCCCTGCGGGCGTTCTTCGCCTCCGGGATCGACACCGATAGCGGCGGCGAGGCCTCCAGCACCGCCATCCAGGCCATGATCCGACGCCTGATCGACGACGAAAACCCGCGCAAGCCGCTTTCTGACGCCAAGCTGGCTGACCTGCTCAAGACCTCCGGAATACCGGTGGCGCGGCGCACCGTGGCGAAGTATCGTGAAGCCATGAACATTTCCGCCTCGCACGAACGAGTCCGCATCGCCTGACGCTCACACGCCTGGCGGCAAGGTTCATTGGCACATCCGAAGAGGAGAAGACCGATGCAAATCGAAACGTATGGCAAAGACGTGGAAGTGACCCCGGCCCTGCACAACTACGTGGAAGAAAAGCTCAGCAGGATCGGCAAGCATTTCGACCGCCACTGCGAGGTCAAAGTGACCTTGGCATTGCGCAAGAACGAGCATCACGTCGATGCCAGCGCGAACATCCCCGGGCAGACTCTTCACGCTGAAGCCGGCGGCCAGACCATGTATGCCGCGATCGATCTTCTCGCTGACAAGCTGGACCGGCTGGTGATCAAGCACAAGGAAAAAAAGCACCTGCATGCCCCGGTTCCGGCGCCCTTGGGCGACAATGGCGGCTGACGCCACCGCTCTCCCCCCAACATGCCTTTGACTGATCTACTGGCGGCCGTGCGCACCCAGGTGCTGCCGGCCGCCGATCGCGACAGTGTGCTGAAGGCCGCCGCCCGGCTGCTGGCCTGCCGCGAAGCCAATGCCGACCTGCTGTATGCCAACCTGCGCGAGCGCGAGTCGCTGGGCAGTACCGCCATCGGCCACGGCATCGCCATTCCGCACGGCCGCGCGCCGCTGCTCGAGCGCCCGCGTGGCGCCCTGTTGCGGTTGGAGACCCCGGTCGACTTCGGCGGCGACGAGCCGGTGGACCTGGTATTCGCCATCGCCGTGCCCAGCCACTACACCCATCAACACCTGATGCTGCTGTCCGAGCTGGCCGAGCTGTTTTCCGAGCCGGCCATCCGCCAGGCGCTGCGCGAAGCGCGCGACGCGGCGACCCTGCGCCAGGTCATCGAATTCCCCCCGCCGGCGAGCGCCGCATGAACACCAGCATCACCGCCCGTGAACTGTTCGAACAGCAACGCGACCGCCTCGGCCTGCGCTGGGTAGCCGGGCAGAAGGGCGAGCGGCGCGAGCTGGAGGCCGGCAACACGGTCTCGCGGCGCCCTTCGCTGGCCGGCTACCTCAACGCGATCTACCCCAACAAGGTGCAGATCCTGGGCACCGAAGAGCTGTCCTGGCTGGATTCGCTGGATTCGCGCCAGCGCTGGGAAACCATCGAGCGGATCATGCAGTCGCACCCGCTGGCGCTGGTGATCACCCGCAACCAGCCCTGCCCGGAAGACCTGCGCGCGGCCGCCGACGAGTCGCAGACCCCGCTGTGGATCTCGCCCAAGCGCGGCCACGAGCTGCTCAACCACCTGTCCTACCACCTGGCCCGCACCCTGGCGCCGCGGGTGATCCTGCACGGCGTGTTCATGGAGATCTACTCGATCGGCGTACTGATCACCGGTGAGGCGGGCTCGGGCAAGAGCGAGCTGGCGCTGGAACTGCTCAGCCGCGGCCACCGGCTGGTGGCCGACGACGCCCCCGAATTCACCCAGATCGCCCCCGACGTGCTCGACGGCACCTGCCCGGAGCTGCTGCAGGACCTGCTCGAAGTGCGCGGCCTGGGCGTGCTCAACGTGCGCGAGATGTTCGGTGACACGGCGGTAAAGAAGAACAAGTACCTTCGGCTCATCGTGCACCTGACCAAGCCCATGACCGAACCCACCCCCCATGGCTACGATCGCCTGACCGGCGATTCCGGCACCCGCCACGTGCTCGACCTGGACGTGCCGCTGATCACCCTGCCGGTGATGCCCGGGCGCAACCTGTCGGTGCTGACCGAAGCGGCCACCCGCCTGCATATCCTGCGCACCAAGGGCATCGACCCGGCCGCGATGTTCATCGCCCGCCACAGCAACCTGCTGGAGCGCCGCACGCCATGAGCACCCCGGCCCCCACCGCCGCCACCCTGATCATCGTCAGCGGCCTGTCCGGCTCCGGCAAGACGGTCGCGCTGAAGACCTTCGAAGACCTGGACTACTACTGTTCTGACAACCTGCCGATCAACCTGCTGCCCGACTTCGTGCGCAGCCTGCTGGCCGGTCATGACGCCGACGCCCCGCGCCGCCTCGCGGTGGGTATCGACGTGCGTGGCCAGAGCGACCTGAGCCAGCTCTCGCACTGGCGCGAAGACGCGCTGGCGGCCGGGCTGGACGCGCAGCTGCTGTTCTTCGACGCCACCGATGAAGCCCTGCTCAAGCGCTATGCCGACACCCGGCGCCGGCATCCGCTGAGCCAGCTCGGCCTGTCGCTGCCCGAGGCGATCGCACGCGAACGCGAACTGACCGCGCCGCTGCGCCGCGCCGCTGATGCGGTGATCGACACCACCGCGCTCAACGTGCACCAGCTGCGCCGCAAGGTGGTGACCGAATTCGCACTGAGCCACGGCAACAAGCTCTCGCTGTTGTTCGAATCGTTCGCCTACAAGCGCGGCGTGCCGGCCGAAGCCGACTTCGTGTTCGACGCCCGCGTGCTGCCCAATCCGCACTGGAACCCCGAGCTGCGGCCGATGTCCGGGCGCGAAGCCGGGGTGCGCGAGTACCTGGACGAGCAGGCGGACGTGCAGCGGTACGTGGCCCAGCTGATCGACTTCCTGGACACCTGGCTGCCCCGCCTCGGCAACGACACCCGCAGCTACGTCACCGTGGCGTTCGGCTGCACCGGTGGCAAACACCGATCGGTGTACCTGGCCGAGCGCCTGGCCCGGCATGCGCGCGACCAGGGCTGGGAAGAAGTGGCCACGTTCCACCGCGAGCTGGATTGAGTCAACGGACCAACGGTCCGTTGCTCCCGTGGTGTATCCCCAATTCATCTTGGGATGTTAACGTTCGACAATGACCTGTGGCATTCTCCTTGTAACTCATCCCGGTGTAGGCACGTCCCTGCTGGACGTGGCGACCCGGCTGCTGCGGCACCTGCCGCTGAAGACCGAAGCTTTCGAAGTACCGTTCGACGCAGACCTGGATGTCCTGCTCCCGCTCGCCTCGGCCGCCCTTCGACGGGTCGACAGCGGAGAAGGTGTGCTGATCCTGACCGACCTGTATGGCGCCAGCCCGAGCAATCTGGCAGCGCAGCTGGCCCGCCTGGGCACCCCGGCACGCCGGGTCTCGGCGCTGAGCCTGCCGATGTTGTTGCGAGTGATGAATTATCCGGAACAGGGACTGGATCAACTGCCCGCCACTGCGGCGGCGGGCACTCGCAATGGAGCGATTGTCGACGATGCTTGAACGTGAACTCACCGTATCCAACCGCCTGGGGCTGCACGCCCGCGCCACTGCAAAGCTGGTGCAGGTGCTGGCCCCGTTCCGCTGCAATGTGACCATGGCCGCCAAAGGCCGCGAGATCAACGCCAAGAGCATCATGGGCGTGATGCTGCTGGCTGCCGGCCAGGGCACTCCGGTCACCGTGCGCATCGACGGCGAAGACGAAACTGCTGCCATGGACGCCGTGGTGGCCCTGTTCGAGCGACGCTTCGACGAGGACAGCTGAGCATGCCGGGGCCACCGTCGCGATCAGGTTCCAGCACGGCACGGACCGCGTCCGGCGCCCTGCTGCTGACCGGCCACGGGGCCTCGCGTGGCAATGCCCTCGGCCGCGCCCGGGTACGCCTGCCGCACGCCCTGGAGGTGGCCGAGCAACGCATCACGCCGGCCCAGGTGCCAGGCGAACTGCAGCGGCTGCACGAGGCCGTCGAGGCCGCCCGTGCCGAGATGCACGACTTGCGTCAGCGCCTGCATGGTGCGTTGAACCAGGAGGCGGGCGAGTTTCTCGACCTGCATGCGCTGCTGCTGGACGATCCCGAGCTGCTGTTCGGCCTGGATGAGCTGATCCGAAGTGGCCCGTACAGCGCCGGCTATGCGCTGCGGGTGCAGCGCGATCGCCTGGCCAAGGTCTTCGATGGCATGGACGATGCCTATCTGAAAAGCCGGATGGACGACCTGGACCATGTGATCGGCCGCATCCACGCCTTCCTGCACAAGCGACCGCCCGACGTGAAGGGCCTGGCCGGGGAAATCCTGGTCTGCGACAACATCGCCCCGTCCGAGCTGGCCCAGCTGCAGGCGCACGGCGTGGTCGGCATCGTCACCGCCGCCGGCAGTGCGCTGTCGCACAGCGCAATCCTCGCGCGCAGCCTGCACCTGCCGCTGATCGTCAACGTGCCCAATGCGCTGCAGAAGATCGCCGACGGCGACGTGCTCGGCATCGACGGCAGTACCGGACAGATCACGGTCAACCCGCTGCCGCTGGACCTGCGCGACTACCGCGCGCGACTGCGCGAGCAGGCCCGCGAGCAGCGCGAACTCGGCCGCCTGCGCAGCAAGCCCAGCCGTACCCGCGACAACGTCACCATCGCGCTGCTGGCCAATGCCGAGTCGCGCGAGGACGTCACCGAGGCGCACGCGCTGGGCGCGCACGGGCTGGGCCTGTACCGCACCGAGTTCCTGTTCCTGCAGCGCGACGAGCTGCCCGACGAACAGGAACAGTTCGAAACCTACCGCGACGCCGCGCTTGGCATGAGCGGACGGCCGGTGACCATCCGCACCCTGGACCTGGGCGCGGACAAGGCTGACCGCACCGGCCTGACCCTGAGCAATGAGGAAAACCCGGCGCTGGGCCTGCGCGGGATCCGCCTTTCGCTGGCCCGGCCCAAAGTCGCCGACACCCAGCTGCGCGCGATCCTGCGCGCCTCGGCCTACGGCAAGCTGCGCATCCTGCTGCCGATGGTCAGCACGCGCGAGGAAATACGGGCGGTTCGCCGGCGCCTGGCCAAGCAGGCCGAGCTGCTGCGTGCCGAGGGCCACGAAGTAGCCGAGCACATTCCGTTCGGCGCCATGATCGAAGTGCCAGCCGCGGCAATCGCGCTGGAGAGCTTCATCGACCTGGTCGACTTCCTGTCGGTGGGGACCAATGACCTGGTGCAGTACCTGCTGGCCGCCGACCGCAACAACGAAGCGGTCGGCGAGCTGTATTCGCCGCTGCACCCGGCGGTGCTGCGCCTGCTCGCGCACATCCTGCGGGTGGGCCGCGAGCACGACGTGCCGGTTGCGGTCTGCGGCGAGATCGCCGGCGACCCGCGCATGACACGGCTGTTGCTGGCGCTGGGATTGACCGAGTTCAGCCTGCACCCGGGCACCCTGCTGGAAGTGCGACGCGCGGTGCGCGACAGCGACCTCGGCGAACTGCAGGCCGCCGCGCCGAAACTGTTGGCCGCCCGTGACCGACGCAGCATAGAGCGCTGGATCGAAAGCAACCCGTAGTGCCGGCCGCCGGCCGGCTCCTCGTGCTGCCTGCATCGTGCAGAGCCGGCCAGCGGCCGGCACTACGTCCCTACCGATTTGTCATCCATCCAAGCGATAATGACGCGGTGACCACCCCTCTTGCCGCATCCTGTACGGGATAGCGGCCTTTTTGATTTCCGCGGGAGCTGTGCATGGCCGAAGCCGTACGCCACGACAAGACGGCGCGCCAATTGCGTCTGTTGTCCGATGCACTGGACAGCGGGCGGCTTGGGCCGGTGCGCCGCCTGGTCAACACGCTGGCGCCGGCCGAGATCGGCAACCTGCTGGAGTCGCTGCCGCCCGGCAAGCGCGAGGTGGTGTGGGGCCTGGTCGACCCGGAAGACGACGGTGAAGTGCTTGTCCACGTCGGCGAGGAAGTACGCGAAAGCCTGCTGGCCGACATGGACCCCGACGAGATCATCGCCGCGGTCGAAGACCTGGACATCGACGACCTGGCCGACCTGGTCGAAGACCTGCCGGACACGGTCATCGACGAAGTGCTCAAGTCGATGGACCGCGAGAACCGCGAACGGCTCGAGCAGGTGCTGTCCTATCCCGAGGACAGCGCCGGCCGCCTGATGAACCCCGACGTGGTGACCGTGCGCGCCGACGTCAACGTCGACGTGGTGCTGCGCTACCTGCGCCTGCGCGGCGAGCTGCCCGACCACACCGACCACCTGTTCGTGGTCAGCCGCCGCCACCAGTACCTGGGCCGGCTGTCGCTCGCGTCGCTGGTGACCCACGAAGACAGCACCCCGATCAACCGCCTGATCGACGACGAGCAACCGGCCATCGACGTGGGCGAAAGCGCCGACGAAGTGGCCCGGCAGTTCTCCGACCATGACTGGGTGTCGGCGCCGGTGGTCGACGACAACAACATCCTGCTCGGCCGCATCACCATCGATGACGTGGTCGACATCATCCGTTCGCAGGCCGAGCACCAGGCGTTGGGCGCGGCCGGCCTGGACGAAGAAGAAGACCTGTTCTCACCGATCAAGCGTGCCGTGCGCGGTCGCGTGGTGTGGCTGGGCATCAACCTGTGTACCGCGTTCCTGGCGGCCACGGTGATCGGCCAGTTCGAGCTGACCCTGCAGAAAGTCGTAGCGCTGGCGGTGCTGATGCCGATCGTCGCCGGCGTGGGCGGCAACGCGGCGGTGCAGGTGCTGACCCTGATGGTGCGCGGCATCGCGCTCGGCCAGGTCGGCCAGAGCAACGCGCGCATCCTGCTGTGGAAGGAATCGCGGGTCGCGTTGATCAACGGCACCCTGATCGGCACCGTGGTCGGCATCATCGCCTTCCTGTGGTTCAACAGCTTCCTGCTGTCACTGGTCATCACCCTGGCGCTGATCATCAACTTCTGCGCTGCGGCGCTGGCCGGCGTGCTGCTGCCGCTGCTGCTCAAGCGCATGAACGTGGATCCGGCCGTCGCCGGCACCGTGGTGGTCACTGCGGTCACCGACGTCATGGGCTTCTTCAGCTTCCTGGGCCTGGCCACCCTGATCCTGCTGCACTGAGCGGAGTTTGCATGGCACTGACCCTCGACAATTACTTCGCCGCCGGCTGGCGCGACCAGCTGCATAGCTGCCCTGCCTGCGAATGGAAAGGCACTGCCCGCCAGATGTCGATGGAACTGCACGAAGACGAGGCGGAGTTCGATTGCCCGGTGTGCGAGAACCCGATCCTGCTGGTGGTGCATCCCAGCCTGGCCCAGGTGCAGGCCGCAGCGGCCGATGGCCACCCCGAGGCGATTGAACAGCTCGAGATCCTGGCGTCGGTCCCACGCCCCGACTGATGCACTGCAAGATGCCGACCGGCCCACGCGCGCCTAGACTGAAAACGATTCCAGTCGAGGACAGGCAATGGCACGAAGGGCGAGTGGGTGGTGGTGGGCGATGCTGACAATGCTGGTGTTGAGCGCATGTGCGTCGACCCGAGCTTCGGACAAGGGGCACTTCGTCGAGCGCTCGGTCACGGTCGAAGGGCAAACCTCGCGCTACCAGGTGTTCGTTCCCGCCAACGCGGCCGCGCAGCGCGGGGCCTTGCCGGTGGTGCTGTTCCTGCACGGTTCGGGCGAACGCGGCAGCGACGGCGTGAAGCAGACCGAGGCCGGCCTGGGCCCGCACCTGCGCAGCCACGCCCGCGACTTCCCCGCCCTGGTGGTGTTGCCGCAGGTGCCGGAGGACGAAGAGTGGTCGGGCATCAACAACCGCATCGCGCTTGCCGCGCTGGACGCGACCATCGCAGAATTCGGCGCCGATCCGCAGCGCCAGTACCTGACCGGCATGTCGATGGGCGGCTACGGCAGCTGGAACATCGCCCTGGACCACCCCACCCGCTTCGCCGCGATCGTACCGGTCTGCGGCGCAGTGCTCGCCCCGCGTGCGGTACGCACAACGCTGCTGGTCGAATCGGTGGCCGGTGAAGCCGATCCGTATGCCGCCATGGCCTCACAGCTCAAGGGGACCCCGATCTGGATGTTCCATGGCGCGAAAGACGACGTGGTGCTGCCCGACGACGACAGGCGCCTGAAGGCAGCATTTGACCAGGCCGGTGCCGCCGACGTGCGCTACACCGAGTACCCGCAGGGCAACCACAACGCGTGGGACGCGACGTACGCGGATGCGGCGATGTGGAAATGGCTGTTCGCGCAGCGGCGGTAGTGCCGGCCGCCGGCCGGCTCCACGAAGTGCATGCCCCCCCCGTAGTGCCGGCCGCTGGCCGGCTCCTCGCAATCCAACCTCGGGAAGAGCCGGCCGGCGGCCGGCACTACGGTCCATGTAGCCATCGGACTACGTCCCTTCGGCTGAAATCCCGCTGACACCGAGCATCTGGCGCATTCCAAGATGCTGCATGAGCTCCTCAAAACTACGCCGCGGACGGATATCGCTCATTGGGCACACCTACGTCCTGACCACCGTTTGCTGCGGACGCCGCCCTTGGTTCGACGACCCTGCATCCGCCGCCATTGTCATGAACGCCCTGCATGATCTTAGCGACCGCGGCTACGTCAGCTCGCTCGCATGGGTCGTCATGCCCGATCACGTCCACTGGATGTTCGAGCTCTGCAACGAACCCCTGTGCAATGTTGCCCGCAGATTCAAATCGTCAACGGGCTTGGCGCTGAACCGTATGCATCGACGCGGCGGCGCATTCTGGCAATCCGGCTACCACGACCACGCCCTTCGCTCTGACCGTTCGCTCCGCGACCATGTCATGTACATCCTGGGTAACCCCGTCCGCGCCGGCATCACCGGGAAACTGGGCGAATACCCCCACGCATGGTGCAAATGGCCCCTCGACACGTAGTGCCGGCCGCCGGCCGGCTCCTCACAATACCCGCCCTCCTGTAGTGCCGGCCGCTGGCCGGCTCAACAGCCACCGCACAGCCCTACCTTAAGCCAGGCATTTCCCCATCCCTCAAAACGCCATGGTCCGATTTCCCCGCCAGAGGGACAGCGATAGGTTAGTTGCGATCAGCGCTGATCCACTTTCCCATCGAGAAATTCCCATGAAAACCGCAATCACAGCTGTCGTTCTGTTGCTTTGCCTCACTTCCTCCGCTGCGTACGCCGCTCCTGAAACTGACGTAGTAACCACGAAACGCATCCTCGAACAAGAACAGCAGTCCATCGATGTTGCTTCAGCAGTCATCCGCTCCCGGCACGAGCTCAACCAGTTCCTCACCGCCAACACTGCCGTGCCACGCGGGGCAGCGTCTGCCCCTCGTCCTGCGAGCCGTTTTGACTTCTCGAACGAGGTTCAGCACGCCCCGCTGGGGCGTGTTTTTGAGGACTGCAACCGTGCCTAAAGGATTACCAAGCTCATCGCTTTGCCTGATCGCATCGCTTCTCAGCTGCATGGCCCATGCACATAGCTCGGAGACGGAGGTGGATAGGACTTCTGTCCAAGGATGTGCAGCGGTAAACCGAATCGCAGGCAGTGACGAAACCCGAAGCTTGGAGGCAATCGATATCCATGCACTGATCGCGCCCCAGGCACTCGCATGTTCAACTGAGATCACGACAAGGCGGAAGACCGCGACAATTGCTCAGCGTCGAGCCCAATTGAAAGCATTGGATACGCTCTCCTTCTACGCCAATGCAACCTCCCAGAATCTTCCGCTTCCAGTAGTTACCTTGGCGGAATCCGTTGTCGCCGACATGAATGAGGCAGCGATTGACCCCGAAGCAACGAATCTTCTGGAGGAACTGCACGCAGAGAACCGCTCGTCTGAATGGCTTGGCCGCATGCAGCTGACCGATGAAGTCCAGGCGTCAGAGGAGCCTGTATCGCCGTCTGGAGTGGTGACCACGCTGGTGCTGATCAACGGCCGCCTACGCTCTCGACGCCTGGATCTCGCTACCGTGGACATGGTCGTCGTTGCGGGATGCCACGTCGCCCAACGGGCTGCAGAAAAGCTGAAGGAGGATCCGAAGGTTCAGCGACTGCTGGCTGGGAGGCGAGTCGTGTGGATGCAGCCGGCGGGCCGCACTCTGGAGCTGGACGAACTGGAACAGTGGAACGCAAAATTTCCCGCGACGCCAATGCATGTTGCGCTACGCAACTCGCAATGGGTCGGAATGGATCTGACTGCGCTGCCTACCTTTCATGTAATGAAAGACGGGAAGGTGGTCGC
The DNA here is from genome assembly GCF_031834615.1 of Stenotrophomonas aracearum. NCBI lineage: Bacteria > Pseudomonadati > Pseudomonadota > Gammaproteobacteria > Lysobacterales > Lysobacteraceae > Stenotrophomonas > Stenotrophomonas aracearum. The sequence goes on along the minus strand of NZ_CP115543.1, from coordinate 1,071,398 downwards.
GTCGCATCGCGGCTGGTCGCGCGACGGTGCGACGCCGGGGGACTTGCTGAGGATGTTGAAGAGACATCGCAGGCGTTGAGGTTCGCTTGCTGGCAGGCACCGCTTGGAGCCGGCCAGCGGCCGGCACTACAGCGGATTTCCCGTTACGTTGCGGTCAGGCCAGCAGGGTTTCCAGCACCGCCATCCGCACCGCGACGCCGTTCGCGACCTGGCGCAGCACCCACGACTGCGGGCCGTCGGCCACTTCGTCGGTGACTTCCACGCCACGGTTGATCGGGCCCGGGTGCAGCACGGCGGCGTCCTGGCCGGCGCGCTTGAGGCGCGCGACGTTCAGGCCATACTCGGCGTGGTACTGCTCGATCGACGGCACCAGGCCTTCTTCCATGCGCTCGCGCTGCAGCCGCAGCATCATCAGCGCGTCGACGCCTTCCAGCATCTGGTCGAAATCCTGGCCGACAATGCAGCCCTTCAGGGTCTCGTCGTCCGGCAGCAGCGACTGCGGGCCACACACGCGGATTTCGCCCACGCCCAGCGTGCGCAGTGCGTGCAGGTCGGTGCGGGCCACGCGCGAATGCTTCACGTCGCCGACGATCACCACCTTCATCTTCGAAAAATCGCCGCCCTTGGCCTGGCGCAGGGTCAGCATGTCCAGCAACCCCTGGGTGGGGTGCGCGCTGCGACCATCACCGGCGTTGATCAGCGCCGTGCCCTCGCCGGCCGCTGCCGCCAGCTCGGCGACCGCGCCGTCGTCCGGATGCCGCACCACGAAGCCACGCACGCCCATCGCTTCCAGGTTCTTCAACGTATCGCAGGCCGTTTCGCCCTTGCGCGTAGACGAGGTGGAAGCATCGAAGTTCAGCACGTCCGCACCCAGCCGCTGCGCGGCCAGCTGGAACGAGCTGCGGGTGCGGGTGGAGGGTTCGAAGAACAGCGTGCACACCGCGGAACCGGCCAGTACATGGCGCTTGTTGCCGACCCGACCCACCGCTGCGTCGCGGATCTGGCCGGCGCGGTCGAGCAGCTGCAGCAGGGTTTCGCGGGGCAGACCTTCCAGGGTCAGCAGGTGGCGCAGGCGTCCTTCGGAATCGAGTTGCGAGGCAGTCATGGGAGGGGTCTGGGGGTCAGGAAACGGGGGTGGCGTCGTCGGGCGAAGACAGCCAGCGTTCGATGATGACCGCGGCGGCCACCGCATCCAGCGTGGCCGCGTCGCGGCGACGCTTGCGGCCTTCGGCGCGCTCGACGGCAAACCGGCGCGCGGCTTCGACCGAGCTGGAACGCTCGTCGACCAGCACCACCGGCAGTTTGAAACGTTCCCGCAGCTGGCGGGCGAAGCCCTGCGCACGCTTGCGGTTGGGCTGGTCCTGGCCGTCCAGGGTGAGCGGGTCGCCCACCACCAGGCCATCAGGCCGCCATTCCTTGATCAGGCGCTCGACCGCAGCCCAGTCCGGCCCGTTGCCGTGCACGTCCACCACCGCGATGGCGCGGGCATGGGTACCGAACGAACTGCCGATGGCCACGCCGATCCGGCGCGAACCGACGTCGAAGCCGAGTACGGTGCCGTCGCGGCGGATGGTGGCCGGCTCAGACATGGCCGCTGTAGTCGGTGTGGCGGAACAGGTCCACGCCGATGCGCGACGCCGCGCCCTGCCAGCGCTGCTCCAGCGGGGTGTTGAACAGCAGCTCGGCGTCGGCCGGCACGGTCAGCCAGCTGTTGTCGGCGATCTCCGCTTCCAGCTGGCCTTCGGTCCAGCCGGCACAGCCCAGCGTGACCAGCGCATGGCGCGGGCCTTCGCCGCGGGCCATGGCTTCGAGGATGTCGCGCGAGGTGGTCAGGTACACGCCCTGGCCCACCTGCAGGCTGGAATCCCAGCCGCTGGCGTCGTCATGTATGACAAAGCCGCGCTCGGGATGGACCGGGCCGCCATTGAGCACCACCTGGTCGCGCAGCACCCGATCGTCGGTCTGGATATCCATCTGTGCCAGCACATCGCCCAGCGTGTACTCGGAAGGCTGGTTGACCAGCACCCCCATGGCGCCGTTTTCGTCGTGCTGGCAGATCAACGCCACCGTGCGTGCAAAGGTGGGATCGGTCAGCGACGGCAGCGCGACCAGCAGGTGATGGGCAAGCGTAGTGGGCAGCGTGGACATGTGGCCATTCTACCCGGTGCGCCCTGACACGGGCGTGAGCCACCACCCGCTGCGTGGACGGCGGTCGTAAACTTGGCTTCGAAGCGCCCCTTGCAGAAGAAGACTCCCCATGAGCGGTTACTGCCTCATCGCCCCGGGCCACCCGGTGCACGGTCACTACCATGACCATGAATATGGCTTCCCGCAGCGCGACGAACGCGAGCTGTTCGAGCGCCTGCTGCTGGAGATCAACCAGGCCGGGCTGAGTTGGGAAACCATCCTGAAGAAGCGCGAAGGCTTCCGCGCGGCCTACGACCAGTTCGACGTGGACACGGTGGCGGCCTACGGCGAGCGCGAGGTGGAGCGCCTGCTCAACGACCCGGGCATCATCCGCAACCGGCTCAAGGTGCATGCGGCGATCCACAACGCCCAGGTGATCCAGCAGCTGCGGGCCAGCCACGGCAGTTTCGCGGCCTGGCTGGACGCGCACCACCCGCGCGACAAGGCCGAGTGGGTAAAGCTGTTCAAGAAGACCTTCCGCTTCACCGGCGGTGAGATCACCGGCGAGTTCCTGATGAGCCTGGGGTATCTGCCCGGGGCGCACGCCAAGGATTGCCCCGTCTACAAGCGTTTGGCGAAATTGCGGGCTCAGACGCCCATGTAACGGCCCGGGCGGTGGTTGAACATCAGCACCAGGCTGAGCACCACCGCGCCGATCGCCGAGTACAGCACCTTGTCCGGCGAGAGCACGAAGAACGCCACGCCCATCAGCAGGGTGTCGAACGACATCTGCACCTTGCCGGCGCTCCAGCCACGGGTGCGCTGCAGGTATACCGCCAGGATGCCGATGCCGCCCAGGCTGGCCCGGTGGCGGATGTAGAACAGGATGCCCAGCCCGGCCAGCGCGCCGCCGACCAGCGCCGAGTACAGCGAGCTCATGTGGGCGAAGTCGGCCCAGCGCGGCAGCAGGTCGACGAGCACGCCACAGGCGGTAACCGCAGCGAAGGTCTTGAGGGTGAACTCCCACCCCATGCGGCGTACCGCCACCCAGTAGAACGGCAGGTTGACCAGTACGAACACCACGCCGAAGTTCCAGCCGAAGGCGTAGTGGGCCAGGAACGCCAGCCCGGCCATGCCGCCGATCATCAGCCCGCCCTTGGCGAAAATCGCCAGGCCCAGCGAGGCCACCAGGGTGGCCAGGATCATGCCCTGCACGTCCTCGGCGACCGAATGGCGCAGCGCTTTCTCGTCGGCCAGGGTGCCCGCGCTGTCCGGTGGCGGGGTCAGCGGGCCGGCGGTGACCAGATGGCCGTCAGCGTCGTCGCACGGCGCAGGGCCATGGGATTCAAGGGACATGGGGGTGGGGCCAGACTCGTGGGGAGCGGTATTAGACACGATTGGCGTGACAGTTGCAGGTGAAATGATTCAGTTCCGCAACAATCTGCCGTATCTGGCCGGTTTCGGCCGGGCCCTAGTCCCGCTGCCCCTTCAGGTGGTGGGCCACCAGCGCATTGGCATGACCGTGGCCCAGTCCGTGCGTCTCCTTCAGGAAGCCGACCAGCGCCATGTGCTTCAGCCCGCCCTGGGTAGCCAATAGAGCCAGCCAATGGCCGACCGGCTGGCCATAGGTTTTCTCAATGGATGGGAAGTAAGACGCGGGGCCTTTGACCGGGGCGGTGTCGTTCATGACCGTTTCCTCGCAGGTGGGTTCATCTGGTACGACGAACCTGCGGGGCGGAAATCGACAGGCAGCGGCCGGGACAGCGCACGACCGTGGGTCGTGCGCTCGACCACCGACTAGCGGCTGACCTCCGGGTTCATCGCCATGACGATGAACAGCAGCAGCAGGAACAGACCGCCGACGACCGTTACCAGGATGTGCAGCGCACTGAACCGGTCCATCTGCGCCATGTCCACCCGTTCGTCCTGGTGGTAGCGACGCAGCAGGCTGTTGACCGGCAGCAGCGGCACGAAGGCGAACAGGGCCAGCAACCACCCGGCGTTTGGCAGGCGGCTGGCAAGGTTGAGCAGGAAGTAGGTCAGTGCCAGCAGGCCCGGCGCGAACGCGAGGTCGCGCCGACGATTGCTGGCGGCGTCGCGCAGTTGGCTGAAACACAGGTACGCCCAGAGTGGCGAGAACAGTGCGCGCGCCCAGGGCCATTGGGTTCCCCCGGTCTCGCGCTTGATCGCCTGCCAGTTTCGCCAGAACCAGTACACCGGGTACAGCCCCAGCGTGGTCAGCGACAGCGTCACCATCTTCATGGACGAAGGAGAGTAATAGGCTGCCGCGTCGGAGATCGGCTGGGCGTACGCTCCGGCGTCAGGCACGGCGCGCGGCAAGGCAGGAGGCGTCGGAAACGTGGCCGGCGCGCGGTACGGATCATGCAATTCCATGTGCATTCTTCTCTACGGTAACAGTGCTACCGGCACGGTGCCGGCCCCTTGAAGCACCACGTACAGCAAGGGCGCGCCGGCATTGCACCGCGCGCGCCCCGTTTTCCGGACCCGCAGTATCAGCGGACTTCGGAAATCTCCACCCCGTCCAGGCCCTGCGACAGCGTACGCGCGTCGCCGCCCTGCGACAGCTTGATGCGCAGGCGCACTTCGTTCTGCGAATCGGCGTAACGCAGCGCGTCTTCGTAGCTGATCTCGCCGGCCTGGTAGAGCTCGAACAGGCTCTGGTCGAAGGTGCGCATGCCCAGCTGCACCGACTCCTTCATCACTTCCTTGAGCTTGTGGATCTCACCGTCGCGGATGTAATCCTGCACCAGCGGGGTGCCGAGCATGATTTCCATCGCGACCTTGCGCGACTTGCCGTCGGGCGACGGAATCAACTGCTGCGCGACCACGCCCTTCAGGTTCAGCGACAGGTCCATCAGCAGCTGGTTGCGGCGGTCTTCCGGGAAGAAGTTGATGATGCGGTCCATCGCCTGGTTGGCGTTGTTGGCATGCAGGGTGCACAGCACCAGGTGGCCGGTTTCGGCAAACGCGATGGCGTGGTCCATGCCTTCGCGGGTACGCACTTCGCCGATCATGATCACGTCCGGCGCCTGGCGCAGGGTGTTCTTCAGCGCCGCTTCCCAGCTGTCGGTGTCGATGCCGACCTCGCGCTGGGTGATGATGCAGCCTTCATGCTTGTGCACGAACTCGATCGGGTCTTCGATGGTGATGATGTGCCCGGTGGAGTTCAGGTTGCGGTAGCCGATCATCGCTGCAAGCGAGGTCGATTTACCGGTACCGGTAGCGCCCACGAACAGGATGATGCCGCGCTTGGTCATCGCCAGCGTCTTGATGATCGGCGGCAGGCTCAGCTCTTCCACGGTGGGAATGCGCGTTTCGATCCGGCGCAGCACCATGCCGACCTGGTTGCGCTGGTAGAAGCAGCTCACGCGGAAGCGGCCGACACCGGACAGGCCGATGGCGAAGTTGCACTCGTGGGTCTTTTCGAACTCTTCGCGCTGCGCCGGCGTCATCACGTTCAGCACCAGGTCGCGGCTCTGCTGCGGCGTCAGCGGGGTCTGGGTGATCGGCGAGATCTTGCCGTTGACCTTGATCGCCGGCGGCATGCCGGCGGTGATGAACAGGTCCGACGCCTTCTGGTGCGCCATCAGCTTGAGGAACGAGGTGAAGTCGATGGTGGTGCTGGTGGTGTTCATTGCGGTGTGCTCCGAAGATTGCCTGGAGCCGGCCGGCGGCCGGCACTACCCGCTGGGCAGAGCCCAGCGCTACCCGCCGGGCAGGGCCCGGCGCTACCATCATTCGAAGATGCGCTTGTCCTTGGCGTATTCCTTGGCCTGGTTGCGCGTGATCAGGCTGCGCTTGACCAGGTCCTGCAGGTGCTGGTCCAGGGTCATCATGCCCATCTGCTGGCCCGTCTGGATCGCCGAGTACATCTGCGCCACCTTGTCCTCGCGGATCAGGTTGCGGATGGCCGGGGTGCCGACCATGATTTCCCACGCGGCGGTACGGCCACCGCCAACCTTCTTCAGCAGCGCCTGCGAAATCACCGCGCGCAGCGACTCGGACAGCATCGAACGCACCATCGGCTTTTCGCCGGCGGGGAACACGTCGATGATGCGGTCGATGGTCTTGGCCGCCGAACTGGTATGCAGGGTGCCGAACACCAGGTGGCCGGTTTCGGCCGCGGTCAGCGCCAGGCGGATGGTTTCCAGGTCGCGGAGTTCGCCCACCAGGATGATGTCCGGGTCTTCACGCAGTGCCGAACGCAGCGCTTCGTTGAAGCCGTGCGTGTCGCGGTGCACTTCGCGCTGGTTGATCAGGCACTTCTGCGAGGTGTGCACGAATTCGATCGGATCCTCGACGGTGAGGATGTGGCCGTATTCGTTCTTGTTGATGTGGTCGATCATCGCCGCCAGCGTGGTCGACTTGCCCGAACCGGTCGGGCCGGTGACCAGGATCAGGCCCTGCGGCTGGTCGATCAGCTCACGGAAGATCGGCGGCACCGCCAGGTCTTCCAGGGTCAGCACCTCGGACGGAATCGTACGGAACACCGCACCGGCGCCACGGTTCTGGTTGAACGCGTTGACGCGGAAGCGCGCCAGGCTGGGAATCTCGAACGAGAAGTCGACTTCGAGGAATTCCTCGTAATCGCGGCGCTGCTTGTCCGACATGATGTCGTAAACGAGCGCATGGACCTGCTTGTGGTCCAGGGCCGGAATATTGATGCGACGGACATCGCCGTCGACGCGGATCATCGGCGGCAGGCCTGCCGACAGATGAAGGTCCGACGCCTTGTTCTTAACGGAAAACGCCAACAGTTCGGCGATATCCATACGCTGCTACTCCCCATAGACTGCTGCGACTGGAAGGATCTTTCCCCGGTCGGCAGTATAGCCTCCCTGATCCGCCGGGAAACTGTCCCTTGAGTACCTGCCCGTGACCGCCCTGCCCCTGCCCACCCTGTTGCTGAACCTGCACAACGCGGCCACGGCCGCCGGGCGGCCACCCCCGCGCCTGCTGGCGGTGTCCAAGACCCAGCCGACCGAGGCGGTGGCTGCACTGGCGGCACAGGGCCAGCGCGCCTTTGGCGAGAATTACGTGCAGGAAGCGGTAGCCAAGATCGAGGCGCTGGCGCCGTTGGGACTGGAGTGGCACCTGATCGGGCACCTGCAGTCGAACAAGGCCGAGCTGGCCGCGCAACGCTTCGACTGGGTGCAGAGCGTGGACCGGCCCAAGCTGGTGGCGGCCCTGGCCGCGCATCGGCCGGACACGTTGGCGCCGTTGAACGTGCTGGTGCAGGTCAATATCGACGACGAAGACAGCAAGCACGGCTGCACGCCGGACGCAGTGCCGGCACTCGCCGCCGCCATCGCGGCCGAACCGCGGCTGTGCCTGCGCGGGCTGATGGCCATTCCCGCGCCCTGGCCGGACGCCGCGCGCCGCCAGCAGGCGTTCGAGCGTATGCACGGGCTGTTTGCAGGGCTGGCCGCGCGCTATCCGCAGGTGGATACCCTTTCCATGGGCATGAGCAGCGACTACCCCGAGGCCATAGCCCATGGCGCGACCATGGTCCGGGTCGGCACCGCCCTGTTCGGCGCCCGCCCCTCCCCCAACAAGGACCCTTCATGACGACTGCTCCCATCACCTTCATCGGCGGCGGCAACATGGCCCGCAGCCTGATTGCCGGGCTGGTCCGCCAGGGCGCGGCGCCCGGCCAGATCCATGTGGCCGAACCGGTCGCCGCCCTGCGCGAGCAGCTCAGCGCCGAATTCGGGGTCGCCACCTACGGCGATGCTGCCGACGCTGCCGCACAGGGCGCGGTGTGGGTGCTGGCGGTGAAGCCCCAGGTCCTGCGCGAGGTCTGCACCACGCTGGCCGAGCCTGCTGCGCGCCTGCAGCCGCTGGTGGTCTCCATCGCCGCCGGCATCACCAGTGCGCAGCTGGCGCGCTGGCTGGGCGGCCATGGCGCGGTGGTGCGCGCGATGCCCAACACCCCGGCGCTGCTCGGCGCGGGGGTCACCGGCCTGTTCGCCACCGACGGCGTCAGCGAGGAGCAGCGCGCGCTGGCGGACACCGTACTGGCCAGTGCCGGGCGCACGGTGTGGATCGACGACGAAGCGCGCATGGACGCGGTGACGGCGGTGTCCGGCAGCGGCCCGGCCTATGTGTTCCTGCTGGCCGAGGCGATGGAAGCAGCCGGGATCGCGCAGGGGCTGGCACCGGAGGCCGCACGCACGCTGGTGGTGCAGACGTTGCTGGGCGCCAGCCGCATGCTGGAAGAGTCAGGCGAAGCCCCGGCCGAGCTGCGGCGCCGGGTGACCTCGCCGAACGGCACCACGCAGGCGGCGATCGAAAGTTTCCAGGCCGACGGTTTCAAAGCGATGGTCGGGCGGGCGATCGATGCCGCTACCGAGCGGGGGAAGACGTTGTCTGCGGCGAACGATTGAGCGGGTCGGACGTACCAGCACCGCGTGGGACACGCATGGCGTGTCGCTACGCAGCGGGCGTTCCGCGTAGAGACACGCCATGCGTGTCCCAAGCGGTGCTGGCCGCAGCCACTACCCCCAACGTTGCGGCCCATCCCCCTGCTCGCCCAGCGCATCGCCGGGATTGGCCAACCGGCACCGCTTCAACGACAGGCACCCGCACCCGATGCAATCGGTGAGCTGGTCGCGCAGCAGCAGCAATTCCTCGATCCGCTGGTCCAGCTCGGCGCGCCACAGCGCCGACATCTTCCCCCACTCGGCACGCGTCGGCGTCTTGTTTTCCGGCAGCGCGGCAAAGGCATGGGCCACCGCCTCCAGCGGCATGCCCACCCGCTGCGCCACGCGGATCACCGCCAACCGGCGCAGCACGTCACGACTGAAACGCCGCTGGTTGCCGGCAGTACGCAGGCTGCGGATCAATCCCTTGCGTTCATAGAAGTGCAGCGCCGATACCGCCACGCCACTGCGCCGTGCCACCTCGCCTACACTCAGCTCCTGCGCGATCACTGCTTGACCTCAACCTTGGTTCAGGTGTCATCGTGCGGCACCTCGTGGCGCGCTGCAAGCGCCACGCACCTTCGTTGCCTGGATTGCACATGTCTTCCGATGTCGCTTCACTGCCCGCCACCGACGCACCCCCGTCGATCCTCTCGCCGCGCTACCGCGCCACCACCGTCGGCATGGTGGCGCTGGTCTCCCTGCATGCGTTCGAAGCGCTCGCAGTCGCCGCCGCCATGCCCACCGTCGCCCACGACCTGGACGGGCTGCGCCTGTATGCACTCGCCTTCGGCGGCACCCTGGCCACCAGCGTGATCGGCATGACCCTGGCCGGACGCTGGAGCGACCGGCTGGGCCCGGCGCGCCCGCTGTGGCTGGGCCTGGCCTGTTTCATAGCTGGCCTGCTGGTCGCCGGTTTCGCACAGCACATGCCGGTGCTGGTACTGGGCCGCCTGCTTCAAGGGCTGGGCGCGGGCGCGATTTCGGTGGCGCTGTACGTGCTGGTGGGCCGCACCTTCCCCGAGTCGCTGCGCCCGCGCGTGTTCGCCGCGTTCTCGGCCGGCTGGGTGGTGCCGTCGTTGATCGGTCCGGCGATCAGCGGGTTGATCGTGCAGCACCTGGGCTGGCGCTGGGTGTTCCTGGGCGTGCCGCTGCTGGCCATTCCGGCCGCACTGCTGCTGCGGCCGGCGCTGCGCGCGGTGCCACCACTGGCCGTTGGCGTCGGATCCAACCGCAGCGTGGTGCGCTGGGCGATCGGTGCCTCACTGGGCGCGCTGCTGCTGTACGTGGGCGGTCAGCAGGTCGGCTGGCCGGCGCTGGCATTGCTGCTGCCGGCCATCGCGCTGCTGGCGTTGTGCAGCTGGAAACTGCTGCCGCAGGGCACGCTGCGGCTGCGGCGCGGCCTGCCCAGCGTGATCGCCCTGCGCGGGATCGCGGCGTCGGCGTTCTTCGGTTGCGAAGCGTTCCTGCCGCTGCTCCTGCAGCGCGAACGCGGCCTGAGCCCGCTGCTGGCCGGGGTGGCCTTGAGCCTGGGCGCACTGGGCTGGTTCAGCGGTTCCTGGTTCCAGGGCCACCAGGGCCAGGGCATGTCGCGGCGAACCCTGCTGGGTGCCGGTGCGCTGCTGATGTGCGCCGGCATCATCGGCACCGCGCTGGCGATCCAGCCCGGCGTTCCGCTGTGGTTGGCGCTGGCCGGGTGGACGCTGACCGGGCTGGGCATGGGCCTGATCTATCCGAGCCTGTCGGTGCTGACGCTGTCGCTGTCACCGCCTGCGCAGCAGGGCGCCAACACCTCGGCATTGCAGCTGAGCGAAGCGCTGGCCGTGGCCACCACGCTGGCCGTGTCCGGATCGCTGTTCGCGTGGATGCTGTCGGTGGACGTAACCCTGGGTTACCTGCAGACGTTCGCGATCATGCTGTTGCTGGCTGCCGCCAGCGTTGTGGTCGCAAGGCGCGTATGACACCCCGGTAGAGCCACGCCCTGCGTGGCTGCGGAGCCGGCGCCGCGTGCAGCGGGGCAGAGCCCCGCTCTACGGGGTTTTTCCATCCATCGCCTCAAGATCCTCGCGCAGGATCCGCCGGATCTCCAACACCGCCTGCGGGGTCTCCTGCACGCTGTGACCGGAGATGATCACCTTCTCCGACACCGCACCCGGCAGGTGCGCGCTCCAGTACGGCACCAGCCCATCGTCGGACCGTTCCAGCGGCACGCTGGCTTTACGCTGGGCGATGATCGAGTGGTACTTCAGGCCCGGCATGATCGGCAGCGCCGAGGACGCCTTCACGAAAGGGTCGCTGGCCTTGAGGTTGTCGATGCTGTTGGGGATCTGCAGTTTGGTCGCCTGCGCCGACTGCACTTCGGCCTGCTGCAGGGTCTGGAAAACGTCCTCGAACTTGCCCAGCAGCGTGATCGGCAGGCGCACCAGGCGGCCGATGAAACGTCCCACCCGATTGCCGGCAATATCGGTGCCCTTGTGCGGGGCGGCGATGAAGATGGCCCGCTCCACGTTCGGTTCGGCGTCGAAATGCAGCAGCGGGCCCAGCTTGGCCTGCACCCGCTTGAGCCGCTCACCCTTGAGGTCGTAGTTGGCCAGCAGCTGGTCCCACAGCGTCTCACCGGAACTGGTGACCAGCAGGCGCGCCAGCACGCCGCCCATGCTGTGGCCGATGAACACCATGTCCTTCGATGCCGGCGCGTTGCCGCTGGGATCGAAGTGGCGCAGCGTGTTGTTGAACGCCTGGTCGATCTCATAACGGTTCAGCGCGATCGGCGCATTGGTCGGGTAGTACACCTGCCAGACCTGGAAATGGCGGCGCAGCTCCGGGTCGCCCAGGATCTCGTTGGCCACGTTGACCCACGCTTCCGGGCTGCTGCCCAGGCCATGCAGCATGAAGATGATGCGGCGGTTCGGGTCCCACGGCTGCATCAGGTACATGTGCGGTTCGGCGATGCCCTCGCTGAGCCCGAACAACGTACGCAGCGACTGCGTGGCGAAGCCGGACTGGGCCAGCCACATGCCGTACGCGGCAGTGAAGTTGCCGGCCAGCGGCACCTTCTCGCCATGCAGCTCCACGCTTTCGGTGGACTCGGGCGAGTACACGTCGAATAGCACCTGGGTGGTGTCCAGCACCTGTTGCAGGGTGTCGCCCTTGAAGCGCAGCAGCGCAGTGGCGTTGATCGAGGACATTTCGCTGTACTGCGGGATCTGCACCTTCTCGCCGTCTACCGGTGCGATCAGCTTGGGCGGGTCCATCACCACTACCAGCTCGGCACCGAAGCCGTCGCGCCGGTAGGTGCTGCGCAGCCCTGCAAAGCTCACCGACGAGGCCGATACCATGGTGGTGGGAATGCTGGTCAGGCGGAGCTGGTCGAAGTCCGAGGTCAGCGTCCAGCGCTCACCGGCCACGGCAGCGTTGTAGTCTTCGCCTTCCAGCGCGCTTTCGCGGCTGCGCTTGAACACCAGCGTGGCAGTCTGCTCGGCGGCATAGTTGTAGTAGTCGCGCACCTGGGTCTGGCGATCCTCGAAGGCGCGGTCGGACGGCGTGCGCCCGCTGAAGAACAGGTAGGCGTAGGCATAGCGCGCGGCTTCCAGCCAGGCATCCAGCGCCGCCTCGGACATCGGGGTCTTGTCCCGGTCCTTCGGCTTGGGGGTCAGCTCGAGCGCGTTCTTCACCCACAGCTCGGACAGCGCCGACAACCGCTGTTCCTCGGGTAGGTCGCGGGTGTCCTTCAGGGTCTTCTCGCAGGCCACCACGTCCTTCTCGCACAGCGACACGTCCAGCCCGATCACGCTCAGTGTTTCCTGCGAGGCCATGCTGAAGCGGCCGGAGGTGAGCACGTCGCCGCGCTTGTTGGCCAGGTAGTCGGTCGGCGAGACCTGCTTCATGGTCACCATCGCGCAGCCGCTGGACAGCAGCAGCGAAAGAACGAGGGCCAGCAAGGGAGCGCTGCGGCGCAGCCAGCGGCTCATCGCTGCGGCTCCGCGTCGATGCCGGGCACGCCCTGGCGAATCAGCGCGGAGAAGCGCGGGTCGTCACCGGCAGCGCGCGCACGGTCGGTGATGCGACCGCGTGCCTTCAAGGTGGCGAAGTCCACGTCGGGCGTCAGTACCCCCAGGTCGCGCGCGTATTCGGCGAAGTAGCCCGACACCAGCAGCCGGTAGTCCAGCGGCAGTCCCGGCGCGATCTGTTTCGCCAGCTCGTACACGATGGTGGTGCAGTTGCTGGTCAACGTGTTGTAGAACGCCGGTGCGGCATCCAGCCTGCGCGCCTCGCCCAGGTAGGAGACGAACAGGCCCTTGAGCTGTTCCAGGGTCATGCCCTTGAGGCGATACAGGTATACGTCCTCACCGCGCACGTTGCTGCGCACCCGCACGATATCGGTTTCCTCGGCCGCGACCAGGGTCATCTCGAATTTGCGGAAGAACCCGCCCAGCGCGGAGAACGATTCGCCACGCTCCTTGCGGATCTCCAGCGAAAACACCAGCTGGCGGCCGTCGGCGAACCCGAATGACACCAGCGTATGCGCGATCAGCGGCCCCATCCAGTACGACATCACCAGATCGGCAGAACGCAGCTGGTCCAGGTCGTATTCGCGGCGCTCCCAGCGCACGTCATGGTCGTCTTCGCTGCGCCAGGTGAAGTTGCGCACGTTGTCCAGCACAACGCGGGTACCGTCGAAATCGACGACCTTGAGGCGTTGCGCGACATCGTCTGCCCAGACCCGGTCCTGGCTCGGGCTGAGCAGCAGCCACCAGACTCCGCACAGGACGAGCATGGCGAGAAATATCGGCCCCGGCCAACGACCGGCCCGGGCCCGGCCCACTGCAACCGCCGTGGCCAGCGCGAACCCACCCCATGCCAGCAACGCCACGCCCTTGATCCAGCCCGGTCCAGGCAACTGGTAGGCCAACAGTCCCGCCACCCACAGCGCTGCCGCCAGCATCAGCATGGCCAGCACCCATCGTCCTGCACTCTTCACACATCGGTCCGTCGGTTGGTCGGGGCGCTAGTTAGCCACAACCCGATGTGTGCAACCTGTTTGCCTGTTCAGCTACGGCGCGGCGCCCCGACCTTCTGCCAGGGCGCCATGCCCTTGCGCGCCCGCGGCAACGCCCGGCGCAGGGGCAGGCGGCGTGGCATGGGGATGCCGACCCCGGGGGCGGCGGTATCGTCGCGGCGCAGGTCTTCGGCGCGTTCCCCGACCAGCAGGGCCGCCATTTCTTCCAGGCCATTGCGCATCGCCCGGGCGGCGGTCTGCAGGGTATTCATGGGCGTCTCCATCAGCGGCGTGGGGACGGTCCACGTTAGGCGGGTGGCCGACTACGGACCGTGCAGGGGATGTTTCAGGCAGATGAAGCCGCGCGGGGCACTTTTGAAGCTGAGAGTCATTTGCGTTCGCATCCTCACCTCCCGATAATCCGGGCCCTCACTCCCGGAAATCCCGCCCATGCCTGCCCTGTCGCGCCGCTCGCCCCTGTTGCTGCTGGTTCCCACCCTGCTGGCGTCGGCCGTGGCCCAGGCCCAGGACGCCAGCACCGCGCGTACCCTGGATGCGGTCAGCGTGGTCGCCGACCGCGCCAGCACCGCGACCAAGACCGACACCCCGCTGACCCAGACCCCGCAGGCGATCAGTGTGATCACCAGCGAGCTGTTCACCGACCGGGGGGCGCGGAACCTTCAGGAGACCCTGCGCTACAGCGCCGGCGTGACCGCGGACGCCTATGGCCTGGACACCCGCAGCGACGGCAGCACGGTGCGCGGGCTGGACCCGGTGCAGTACCTGGACGGCCTGCGCCGCAGCTACGGCTTCAGCCCGCTGGCGCGTACCGAGGTGTACGGCCTGGAGCGCGTGGAAGTGCTGCGTGGCCCGTCCTCGGTGCTGTACGGCGCCGGCGCGACCGGCGGCATCATCAACGCCATGACCAAGCGCCCCACCTACACCGACATGGGCGGCGAAGTGGGCGTGCAGCTCGGCAATTTCGACCGCAAGCAGTTCCAGGGCGACATCGGCGGCACGCTCAATGAGGCCGGCACCGTGGCCGCCCGCGTGGTCGGCCTGGTCCGCGACAGCGGCATGCAGACCGACGAGATCGACGACGACCGCATCTATATCGCGCCCTCGATCAGCTGGCGCGGCGAGCGCACCAACCTCACCGTGCTGACCAGCTACCAGCACGACAAGACCGCCTCGAGCCAGCAGTTCCTGCCGGTGGTGGCCACGCTGCACGCGCCGGCCGGCACGCCGCGCCTGGACCCGTCCACCTTCCTGGGCGACAAGGACTTCGACACGCTCGATTCGCGCGTGTACAGCGTGACCGCGCTGTTCGACCATCGCTTCAACGACAGCGTGAGCCTGCGCTCCTCGGTGCGCTACCTGGATGGCAAGACCGAGTTCCGCGAGCTGTACCCGGACGCCTACAGCAATCCACTGGACCCGTTCATCGACGCCGACAAGCGCGTGGTCAACCGCAACGCCTACGGCGTGCGTCCGGACGTGCGCTCGCTGACCAGCGACACCGCGGTGCAGTTCGACTTCGCCACCGGTGCCTTCCAGCACATGCTGCTGGCCGGCGTGGACTACAGCGACTACCGCGAGGACGCGCTGCAGCTGGATGCGACCCCGACCCCCATCGACATCTACACCCCGGTCTCCACCGGCGTGACCATCAACGGCTGGAACCGCCTGCCCGACCAGCAGACCACGCAGCTGGGCGTGTACCTGCAGGACCAGATCCGCTGGGCCGACCGTGTTTCGCTGGTACTGGGCGCGCGCCGCGACCATGCGCGCAGCAAGACCGAAGGCCTGCCGAGCCAGACCGACAACGCCACCACCTGGCGCGCGGGCCTGATCGGCGAGATCGGCGCCGGGGTGTCGCCGTACATCAGTTACAGCGAGTCGTTCCTGCCGGTCACCGGGCAGGATATCTACGGCAACGCGTTCAAGCCGATGCAGGGCGACCAGTGGGAAGGTGGCGTGAAGTGGCAGCCGGCCGCGAACATGCTGGTCACCGTCGCGGCGTACCGCATCACCGAGACCAACCGCCAGACCAATGACCCGGAGAATCCGCTGAACGTGGTCCAGACCGGCGAGATCGAGTCCAAGGGCGTCGAACTGGAGGGCCAGTTCACATTCGCGCACGACATCACGCTGACCGGTGCCTATTCGCGCAACCGCGCCAAGGTGACCAGGAGCAACTTCGAGATGGAAGTGAACCAGCGCCTCAACGACACGCCGCAGGAGCTGGCCTCGCTGTGGGTGGCCAAGGGCTTCCAGATCGACGACGTGTCGCGCCTGCGCCTGGGCATCGGTGGTCGTTACGTGGGCAATACCCAGTCGCTGGGCTTCGGTGGTTTCATCCGCACTCCGAGCTACACGCTGGTCGATGCGCTGGCTGAAATCCAGGTGACCGACTGGACCATGGCGTTGAACATCACCAACCTGTCGGACAAGAAGTACTTCGCGCCGTGCCGCAACTTCGGCGACTGCTTCACCGGTAATCCGCGTACCGTGACCGGAACGATCAGCTATCGGTTCTGACGGCATGCCGGCCAGCGGCCGGCACTACATCATCACCGTACATCGACGCATTACCGTAGTGCCGGCCGCTGGCCGGCAACCGCAAACCTACACCTCTCCAGCCGCCGCCAGAGAACTCAATGCAACGCTCCACCATCAAAGCCTGGTTCCTGGTCCACAAGTGGACCAGCCTGATCTGCACGTTGTTCCTGCTGCTGTTGTGCATCACCGGCCTGCCGCTGATCTTCGGCGAGGAGATCGACCACCTGCTCGAGCCGCATGCGGAACAGACGGCCAGCCCCGGACCGGCGCGCGATTACGACGAACAGGTCAAGACCGCGCTGGCCCAGTACCCGGGCAACGTACCGTTGTTCGTGGGTTGGGACCCGGAAGCGAACACGATGTACGTAAACACCGGTGAGCGCGCCGACACCCCGCCGCCGCAGATGAAGACCGCCCTGCTGGACAGCAGCAGCGGCGCCGTGGTGCCGGCCGCGCAGTTCAACGAAGGGGTGATGTATTTCATCCTGCGCCTGCACACCGACCTGTTCCTGGGCCTGCCCGGCATGCTGTTCATGGGGGCGATGGGGCTGCTGTTCGCGGTGGCGATCATTTCCGGACTGGTGCTGTACGGACCCTTCATGCGTCGCCAGCGCTTCGGCACCCTGCGCACCGGCCGCAGCCGCCGCCTCGCCTGGCTGGACCTGCACAACGTGATCGGCGTGGTCACCCTCGGCTGGGCCCTGGTGGTAGGCATCACCGGCGCCATCAACACCATTGCCAAACCGCTGGAAAGCGCCTGGCAGAGCGAACAGCTGGGTGAGTTCGCGGCCCGCTACGCCGGCCAGCCGCGGCCGACCACGCTCGCCTCCCTTCAGGCCGCGGTGGATACCGCGCGCGCCGCCGAGCCGGAGATGCGCCCGGCCTTCGTCAGCTTCCCCGGCACCGGCTACAGCGGCGACCACCACTATGGCGTGTTCATGCAGGGCAACACCCCGCTCACCGGGCGCCTGTACCGTCCGGTGCTGATCGACGCGGTCAGCGGCGAGCTCACCGCGCAACCGCAGCTGCCCACCTATATGAGCGTGCTGCTGCTCAGCCAGCCGCTGCACTTCGGCGACTACGGGAAGCTGCCGCTGAAGATCCTTTGGGCGCTGCTGGACCTGCTCACCATCGCGGTGCTGGTCAGCGGTCTGTACCTGTGGTTCAAGCGCGGCAGCACCGAGGCGCGGGTGGCCGAGATCGAGCGCGCCGAGAAGATCGGAGGTACCGCATGAGCCGCCCTTCCACACCGAACGGCAGCCCGTTCACCGCCCCGGCCTGGATCGCCGCAGCGAGCGTGCTGGGGCTGGTCAGTGCGCTGATCGGCGACGGGATCTTCGATGTGGTGTCATGGGCGGTGTTCGCCGCCCTGATCGGGCTGGTGGTGCGGGCCTGGGTGAAGCGGACCCGCTGACGCTGCGTCGTCAGCTGCGATCCAGGAACAGCCTCACCGCCGGCAGCGATTCGTCCGAGCGCACACAGAGGTGAAGCTCGAATCCGGCCTCGTCTCCCTGTAGATGCCGGTACGCGACCTCTTCGCTGCGGAAGCCGACCATGCTGGCCGGCACCACCGATATGCCCGCTTCCACCGCTACCAACGACAGTACCGCGTGCATGCCGTGCGCTTCCTGCACCACGCGCGGGGTGAACCCGGCGGCCGCGCACAACCGCACCACCTGTGAGTGGAAGCCCCTGCCCTCGCGCGCGGGCCACAGCACGAAAGGTTCATCGGCCAGTTCGGCGATGGTCACGGCATCTCCCTGCGCCAACGGGTGCGCGCGTGGCAGCGCAATCGCCAGGCGGTCCGTGTCGAAGCGCTGCAGCTGCATATCCTCGGCGTCGAATACCGGTGGAATGACCACGCCCACGTCCAGGCGCTTTTCGCGCAGCATCTGGATCTGGCGGGCAGAGGTCGCTTCAATCAGTTCCAGGCGTACGTCCGCATGGGCCTGGCGGAAGTTGCGGATCACTTCCGGCAGGCGACCGTACAACGCACTTCCCACATAGCCCAGGCGGATGCTTCCGGTGCGACCGGCAGCGGCGTCCTGGGTCGCCAGCAGCGCACGGTCGGCCTGCTGCAGCAGCAACCGCGCTTCTTCCAGCAACACCGCCCCTGCCGCGGTAAGTCCCAGCGTACGGTTGCCGCGCAGGATCAGTTCGCTGCCGATCTCCTCCTCCAGCCGGCGGATCGCCGCCGTCAGCGGTGGCTGCGACATGTGCAGCCGCGCGGCGGCGCGATGAAAATGCAGTTCCTCGGCAACGGCGACGAACTGGCGGAGCAGACGGAGATCGACCATGGGCTCAGTATGACGCGTGGAGGCTCAGCTGCGCGGTTCCACCGCCGGTCGGGCGATGCGCGACCATTGCGTGGCGATGTCCTCGATGCTTTCCGCCGTCGTGGCACGCAGGTCGCGTGGATAGGCCACGTCCTCTGCTTCCACACTGCGGGTGGCATGGAACTGCCCGTTGCTGGCGCGCAGGATCCAGCCCCCTTCGCGGCATGCCGTGGATGCCAGGAACGCCACGCCCGGCGCTACCGCGTCCGGGTGCAGCTCGTCGGGCTCTCCTTCAACACCCCACATGCGGGTCTTGGCGACCGGCGAGATCGCGTTGACCACGATGTTGTGTGGCGCGCCCTCGGCGGCCAGTACGTTGACGATGCCTACCGCCGCCATCTTCGCCGCAGCATAGGCGGCCAGCCCCTTCTGCACGTACTGGGGATACAGCGCGCGATCGGACGTGGTCAGCACGATGCGGCCATAGTGGCATGCCTTCATCTCCACCCAGGCTGCTTCGGCCAGCCACAGCGGCGCCTTGGCTGCGATGGTCATCATGTAATCGAAGTGGTCTTCCTGCAGCGCATCGATCTGCTGGTACTCCACCCAACCGGCGTTGTGGATGATGAAGTCGATCCGGCCCTGCCGCGACAGGATGCCGGCGATCAGCGCCCGGCAGCCTTCGCGCTCGTCGATGACCGCGTGCGCGGCATGAACGTCCAGCCCGGTGCCACGCAGCAGCGCCACGGTGGCGTCGATCCGATGCGGGTCATGCCCCTGACCATCCAGCCCGGCGCCCACGTCATGCATGACCACCCGTGCCCCGCGCTGCGCCAGCAGGCGGCTGTACGCCAGCCCCAGCCCACTGGCCGCGCCGGTCACCAGTCCCACCTGCCCCTCGAATGAAACACCGTCTTGCCTTTGCATCCCGACAGGATCAGGGTGGTCCACCTTGCACGGCCAATACGAGTTTCAGGCGACCGCGATACGCGCCGGGTATCGCACTGCCGGACTCAACGCGTGGCAGGCGATGGCGTCCCTGCTGGCCTGGCAGGTGACCTGGTGATTCGCAGACCCACTTGAACAACAGCCAGCGGAACCATCCAGCTCGCCCAGAGCAGTCCCGAGATGAGGGCGCCATCAGGCTGCAAGCCCGAGGCGATGGCCAGCGGCAGCAACAGCCGGAACAGGACCGGTGCGAGCGTGACAGCATAGTTCCGCACCATCCATGCACGGTGCTGCAGCACGCGGCCGGCGTGGATGGCCCGCAGTGCGAGAAGGCCAGTGACCAACCAGGCCAATGCAGTGGCCGCGAAACCAATCCGGATCGAGAGTGGGGCCGGTGTAGTGGCGATCAGGCCAACAGCGGCCGCACTGGCGGCGAGCATCCCAACGAAGTAAACCTGTCCCAGGCGGCGATGCAGCACGCGCCGTCCGCGCCACCAGCGTGAAACGAGTTGAAACGCACCCAACACAAGGGTGACCGCGCCGCCGCCAAGGTGCAGCCACAGCCAGCCATGCCGATCCACAAAACGCGCGTAGGCCGGGCCATCCAGTGCGTGGTACTTGCCATGCACGGCCAGCAGGAATTCAGCGGCAAACAACAGGAGCACCGACCAGAGCAAGACCGTGGCCGTGGTCCGGAGCGCGCTGCCCATCTTCGATCGGATTGCATCCACTGCAGACACTCCTGTCCGTGGGTGGGGTTACGGCGCAGCAGGAGGTTTGGGCTTGGAATACCACAGGGCGTTTACGATGATCCACCGTTCGCCGAAGCGGCCCATATGGAAATAGTCAACGAACCAGGGCGTCTCCAAGCGGACCGAAGCGGCGTTGTCGGTGACGTCCAGCACGCGGCAGCTGCGATCCCACTGGTCCTTGGGCGTTTTCAGGGCGCCCTGCCGGGTCAGCCCCACCAGCTCTTCCCTGCTCATGCGGCGCAGGCCAAGCCGTTCGTCCGGCGTCTCCCCCAGCACCATGCGCTTTGCAAGGTCAGGGTGCAGCGATCGGGCAACCCGCGCCGGGTCGCCTTCCAGTTGACCATCCACATAGTCGAAACAGGTCGCTTCAATTGCGGCGATGGTCTCGGCATCGGGCATCGAAGGCCCCGTAGTTGCGGCGGCGGCGGTGGCAATCAGCAGGGCAAGTGCGGGCATGACCACTCCAATCAGCTGTCTGATGGAGGGCTTATAGCATGGCACGCGGGACCGAAGCCCCGCGTGCCTGGGGTGCATCAGCCCTTGATGAAGGCCAGCAGGTCCGGATTGATCACGTCCGCATGCGTGGTCAGCATGCCGTGCGGGTAGCCCTTGTAGACCTTGAGCGTGCCGTTCTTGAGCAGCTTCACCGAGAGCTCGGCCGAGTCGGCGATCGGCACCACCTGGTCGTCGTCGCCATGCAGGACCAGGGTGGGCACGGTGATCGCCTTGAGGTCGTCGGTCTGGTCGGTTTCCGAGAACGCCTTGATGCCTTCGTAGTGGGCCTTGGCGCTGCCCATCATGCCCTGGCGCCACCAGTTCTGGATCACGCCCGGGTAAATGGTGGCACCGGGGCGGTTGAAGCCGTAGAACGGGCCGGTCGGGAAGTCCACGAACAGCTGCGCGCGATTGGCGGCCACGCCGGCACGGATGCCGTCGAAGACTTCCATCGGCAGGCCGCCCGGGTTGGACGCGGTCTTCAGCATCAGCGGCGGTACGGCGCTGACCAGCACGGCCTTGGCGACGCGGCCCTGCGGCTGGCCGAACTTCGCGACATAGCGCGCGACTTCACCGCCGCCGGTGGAATGGCCGATGTGCACGGCGTTGCGCAGGTCCAGGTGCTCGGCCACGGCCGAGGCATCTGCGGCGTAATGGTCCATGTCGTGGCCGTCGCTGACCTGTTCCGAACGGCCGTGGCCGCGACGGTCATGCGCGATCACGCGGTAGCCGTGCTGGACGAAGAACAGCATCTGCGCGTCCCAGTCATCGGAGGACAGCGGCCAGCCGTGGTGGAAGACGATGGGCTGCGCGTCGCGCGGGCCCCAGTCCTTGAAGAAGATGCGGACGCCGTCTTTGGTGGTGACGAAGTTTTCGGACATGTGCGTGGTTTCCGGTGTGGGGGACGAGGTGCGTGCTGCTGCAAACGCCGGGAGCGCCATCACGGCGAGCGCCGAGGCGCCCACCTGGAGCACCTGGCGGCGGGTGAGCGTCAGCGTGTCCTGCTGGCGTGGGGGCATGGTGCGTCCTTCTCAGGGATGGCAGCGCACATGGAACCAGACCTGCCGACCGCCAGGCTTGTACGACGTTGCGCTTTATCCCCGCGCCGCGGGCCGGAGGCGTTTCAACGCGGTGCGCACGCGGTCGCGCAACCCGGCAAAGCCCGGTCGGTACGGCGATTCCCAGGCGAATGCCGCAGGAATCTGCAGGTCGATGCCGGTACCGCACCCCGGCCGACCGGAGCGAATCGCCACGGTGCCCCCGGCGCGTGCGGCACGCTCCTGCATGCCCGCCAGGCCCCAATGCCCTTCGGCAGTGCCCGCCTCCTGGCTGAACCCGATGCCGTCGTCATCCACGCGCAGCCGGAAGGCGTGCCGCCCATACCCCAGCGACACCTGCACGGTGCCCGCCTTCGCATGCCGGAACGCATTGAGCATCGCCTCGCGGCCGATCATGTACGCCTCCTCGCTGGCGCAGCGCTGCATCGGCCGTGGCGTGCCTTCCACCACCAGGCGCACCACCGGGGTATCCAGTCCATGCGACTCGTCCAGTACCGCCATCAGCGCAGCGCCCAGGTCGCGTGCGTGGTCCACGTCGCCACGCAGGCCGCGCACGCGCTCGCGTCCGTCGGCACCGACCCGCTCGGCCATGGTCATCGCCGCTTCCAGTTCCTGCCGGACCGGATCGGTCGGCGCCAGCTTGCGGCTGGACGCATGCAGCCGCAGGATCAGGCCCTGCGTGCTCTGCAGCAGGGTGTCGTGCAGTTCACGTGCGATGCGCTCGCGTTCGCGGTGCCGCTCATCCAGGCGCGTGCGGATGCGCGCTGCGAGCTGGCGCAACCTGGCCAGGTACAGCAGCCACAGCAGAGCGGCTGCAGCCACCACGCAGAGCACCCGGAACCAGCCGGTTTCCCAGTAGTGCGGCGCTACCGTCACCACCAGCTCGGCGCCCTGCTCGTTCCACACGCCGTCGTTGTTGCTGGCCCGGACACGGAACACGTAGCGTCCGGATCCCGGCGCGTTGTACAGCGCCGAACGCGCTGCGCCTTCCATCCATTGCGAATCGAGCCCGTCCAGCTGGTAGCGGAAGCGCACGCGCTCGGGAATGGACAGGCTCAACGCCGTGTAGCGGATGCGCAGGTTACGCGGGCCGGCCGGCAGCTGCACCTGGCCGTCGCGGATGGGAACCGCCGCACCGTCCACGGTGACTGAAAGCACTTCGACCGGCGGCGCCACCGGATTCCGCACGATCTGCCGTGGGTCTATGGAAACCAGGCCGCTGGTGGTGGCAAACCACAAGCGTCCGTCGTCGGTACGGGCCGCGGTCGGCAGGGGTCGGAACTGGGCGGCAATGCCCGGCAGCGCGTCGAGCGCGTTGAAGCGTTCGTAACGCGGGCTGCCGTGCCCGCCAAACAGGCCGGGGACGTCGCCGGCACGCACCCGCACCACGCCGCGCGCACCGTTGAACCACACATCGCCCTCCGCGTCGGCCACGATGCCACTGATCCCACGCAGGTCCTCGCGCACATCCACCAACACGTTCCGCAGTCGGCCCCCGCTCACCCGCGCAAGGCCGCGCTCCCCGCCGATCCACATGCCGTGCGCGTCTTCGAACAGCGCAGTGACATTGCCCACGTCCAGCGGCTCCCCGGTCCAGGGCGTGACTGCCTTGCCGTGCTCCAGGACCACTGCGATGTTGCGCGCGAAACCCAACCACAGGCGCCCGCCGGCGTCGACCTGCATCGCCAGCGGCGAACCGTTCGACGGCAGGTCGGCAATGTCCTGCAGATGCGTCCAGCGGCCTTGGTACAACCGGTGCAGCCCCGGCGTGTTCAACGACAGCCAGACCGCACCGTCGGGCGTGGTCGCAATCGCCTGCACCCCCGAGCGCAGCGCCACCGGCAGGCCGGACACTTCTTCGAAGTGTCCGCCATGCAGGCGCCACAGACCCTCAGGGCCGCCCAGCCAGGTGCCGCCTTCAGCGTCGCGGTGCATCGCGGTGATCGCCGAGCGCAACGGCAGGGACTGCCGCGAATCCATCTGCACCTTTTGCAGGGCGTGGTTGCGCGTCCCCACCAGCAGCGCATCGCCGTCGGCTGCGATGGCGAAATCCTGCGCGCCTTCCGGCATCGGAACCTGCACCAGGTTGGCATGGCGGAAGCGGTCCAGGCCACGGCTGCTGCCCACCCAAAGGTTGCCTTCACGGTCTTCAAGCAGTGGCTGCAGGTAGTCGGAGCTGAGTCCGTCCCTACGGCGGAAGGATTCAAATCCCTCGGCTGCACGGGCCGGTGAACGACGTACCAGCCCGGTGCCGAGCGTGGTGGCCCAGAGCACACCGTCGCGGTCGAACAGCAGGCCGGCCGATGCAGCCGGTGCGTCCGGTTGGGCGTTGGGCGATGCAGTGCCCGGCGCCGCCAACGCGCGCACGCCACCGTCAGCTTCGGCGACCCAGATCGCGCCGTCCGGCGCCTGCGCGATCTGACTGACCCGCCCGACCACGGCAGGCACGCGCTCGAACGTGGCAGCGCCACGGCGCAGCACCACCATGCCGTTTTCGGTGGCGACCCACAGCGTGCCGTCGCGGTCGGTGAACAGGGTGCGTCCCTGGCGCCCTGGATAGGCCATCGCTGCGGGTGGGCGCTGCCAGCGGCGTGCGTGCAGCATGACCGGACCGGTGAACGTAGCCGCCCACAAGCGACCGCTGCCGTCTTCGGCGAAGCGGTACACGGTGCTGGTCGGCAACCCTTCGGCCTGCCCGTAATGACGCACGTGGCCACCCTCGATCAGGCTGACGCCGCCATAGCGGAAGCCCACCCACAGTCCGCCGCCGGGGGGCGCATACAGGGTGGAGACACTGGTGGCGGGAAACGCCTCGGTGCCGGTGGGCGCGAAACGCGTGAAGCGCACGCCGTCGAACCGGTACAGACCGATCTCGGTACCCAGCCAGAGATACCCGTCTGCCGTCTGCGCCAGTGCAGTGACCTGGCCCGGCGCGCCCTGGTTGACGGTCCATGCGGTGTGGTGGAACTGCCCCACCGCGCGCGCCGGGTCCAGCGCGCCCGAACTACCGGCAATGAGCAGTAGAAAGGCACAGAGAAGGCTTCGAAGTATGTACGTCATCATCGCCCCCCTGCCCGCGCGCGCGGCGCTGCGCCAACGCATGCACCATCATACAAAAACGCCTACTGGCAGGGGCGGTCGGCGCGGGCGTCCTGCAGGTATGCCGATGGCGTGCATCCCAGGCTGCGCCGGAACCAGCGGACGAAATGGCTCTGGTCGTAGAAGCCCAGCTCGCTGGCAATCTGCCCGATGCGCTGGCCGTCGGCGTGCAGCAACTGCCGGGCACGCTCGATCCGGCGCATGCGCAGGTATTCCATGGGGCTCAGCCCGGTCTGCTCGCGGAACATGCGCGCGAAGTGGAAGCGGCTCATGCAGGCGGCTTCGGCAATCGCGCTGAGCTGCAATGGCTCGCAGAGATTGGCTTCGATGTAGTCCACGCCGCGCTCGACCGCGCGTGCCGCAGGGTTGGTGTGCACGGGGGGAACCCTCGCCGAAGTTGCCTTGTATGCTGCCGCTGCACCGCGTGCGGCCACAGCCCCGATCGGCGGGGTGCCTGCCTACTCTTTCGGGTGATCGCCCCGTTCTGGCCGGCTGCGGCGACGGCGCTGCGACGGGGGCAACTCCACCACCCGCCGACCAAACAGGATTGCATCTACCGAGTAAGCGCCGGGGCCCAGCAGCAACAGGCTCGCCAGCAGTCCGCCGGCCGGCCAGCCCTGCAGCCCGGGATCGAGGCAGGCGACGAACACCGCCGCCAGGATCCCCAGCGGAAGCAGGCTGCCCAGCACGATCAGCAGCGCCGCCATCCAGGCCCAGCCGAGCACATCGCCGTGCGGCAGCGAGACGCGCAGGCCCCAAGGCCAGACCAGCATCGACGACACCATCAGGCGCAGCAGGAGCAGGCCCACCCCGGGCATGCGGTCAGGGAACGTCGCGTAGAGCAGCTGCACCGGTCGCCTCCAGCGTTCGATCAGGCCGCCGTCATTGGGGACCTGTTCCGGCTGACGCGCATGACCCGAAAGAGGTATCCGTGCAGATGGATCACACCTGCATTTGCTATCGTGCCCCGGTCTGTTCCCCTTCCAGGAATCCCATGCCCCGCACGCCATCCGCCTCCCCGTCCCCGCACGCCTTGCTGCGGGCCGCCACCAAGGAGGCGTATGAGCGCGTCACCGTGCTGCTCAGCACCAGCTACGCGGATTTCAGCCCCGAGCAGCAGCGCAGGATCCAGGCACTGGTAGGCCGCGAGGGCGCGCCCCCGGCACCCAGGGCCGCAAGGACGCCCAAAGCGCCAAAGCAGGAGCGGGCGCCGCGTTACTGGCTGCCGCACAGCCAGGAGACGTGGTCGGGCCGCGGCCGCGTTCCGCAGTCGTTCCTGGCCTGGGAAGGCACCGTGGCCCACACCGAATGGAAGAAGCACCACCCCGACGAGCGCTTCCCGGCATTCCCGGGCTGATGCAGCCGATGGCGCCAGCGCGCACCTGATCGTCCGATACGGAGCGGTTACCGAATGTCCCCATCGATGCCCCTGCTCATCCTGGCCACGCTCTGCAGCGTGGCGCGCACCGCCGGCGCTGCACCGCTTGAAGCCACCCGCACGACGTTCACCGACGTCACCGCGACCCACGTACCCACCGACGCAGCGCTGCACGCGCTGGACGGTGCGATGCTGGATGCGGACGGTGACGGCGACCTGGACGTGGCAGTCGCAGTGGAGAATGGCGCGAACCGGCTGTATCTCAACGACGGCACCGGCAAGCTCCGCCATTCGCCCGACGTGTTCGGCTCGATTACCGGCGACCATGAACATGTGCGCGTCGCGGATTTTGATCGCGACGGCCACGCCGATGTGCTGTTCATCGCCGAGGACACCGAACAGCACCAGCTGTACTTCGGTGACGGCAAGGGTGGCTTCAGACGCGTGAGCGAGCGCCTGCCCGCTACCAGCCAGGCCAACGGCGTGGCGGTCGGCGACGTGAATGGCGATGGCCTTCCCGATATCGTCATCGGCAACACCACCGAAGGGAAAACCGGCGTCGCACAGCCATTCCTGTGGTTGAACGACCCGGCACGTCCTGGCCATTTCATCGATGCCACTCGCACGCACCTGCCGCGCATCGACGTGCAGGCGCAGGGAATCGTGCTGGCCGATCTGGACGGCGACGGCGACCTGGACATGGCCATCGCCAGCCAGGATCCGGTCAACCGCCTGCTGCTGAACGACGGCAAGGGCCGTTTCAGCGACGCCACCGACCGGCTTGGCCGGCAGATTCCGACCGAGACCCGCGAAGTCCACGCGCTGGATGCCAACGGCGACGGACGGCTGGACCTGGTGTTCTTCAACCTGACCAGCAACAACCGCGACTGGGACAAAGACCCACAGACCCGGCTGTTGATCAACCAGGGCAACGCCCGCTTCAAGGATGAAACCGCCGCGCGCCTACCGAAGCACCGGTTCTCCAGCTGGGGCGGCACCGTCGTCGATTTCAACCAGGACGGTCACCCCGATCTGGTGGTGAGCGCCATCGAGGTGCCGGGCTTCAAGCCGCTGCAGGTCCGCGCCTGGCAGAACGACGGAAAGGGAAATTTTGCCGATGTCACGTCGGCCGTGATTCCTTCGGAGACCGTAGGCCGCAGCTGGAGCATGGCACGCGGAGACCTGGACGGCGACGGCAAACCGGACCTGTTCATCGGTGGATGGCAGTCGCAGGCGCGGCTGTTGTTGAGCGGTGAGTGAGACCGCGTCAGCCGGTTAGACCAGCACCATCATCGCCACCGCCAGCACCACCACCGTGGTGACCACGAACGAGGCCAGTACCAACCCGAACGCCTTCGCCCAGCTCGCCGTGTTCAACGCGCGATAAGCTGCCGCGCGCGCCCAAAGATACCAGAGGATGCCTACCGCCTGGACTGCCACGCCCGGCCCCACCCACGCGTCGCCCGGCCAGCGCAGCAATAGCTCGCCCAGCGCCAGTGCCAGCACGAACGGGCAGGCCAGGAAGGCCTGGATGGAGAACGGCTCACGCAGGGTTTCGCGGGTCACCGGGATCTTCTGCTGTCTCAAGGTTCCCAGCGCGGCGCCCAGCGCGTAAACACAGAAAATCGCTGAGCGGGTCAGCATGATGCCTTCCTCGCTGCCGAACAGGATGCGCCCTACCGGCGACTGCAGCGTGGGCACCGCCGCGCGCGAGGCCAGCTCCATCGCGTGGGCCAGGGCAACCGTCAGGATCAGCATCAGCACGGGACTGATGGTGGCCTGGAAACGCGCTTCGAGCGGCTTGCGCAGCTCTTCCTGCGTGTAGAGCGCCATCCGCGCAGGGCGGACGATGATCCGCAGGAACGTGCGCGGATAGAACACCAGCCAGCCGACCAGTTCGTACAGGAACTCTTCAAGGGAGCGCAGCAGGCGGATCAGGTCCATGGCGCGAATCTCCCAACTCGTACGGGCCCTGTCAACCCGCTGCGTCTGTGCCTCCGATCAGCCAGGCCAATACCTCCTCGTGCAGCGCTTCGCCTTCCTGCTCCGTGGCAGTCCCGCAAAGGCTGTGGCGCATCAGCGACAACGGCTCAGCGCCTGGGACGACCCGTCAAGGTGAGTCCGGCCTTTGTCATGGCCGCTTTGCTCCGTGCTGGATCCCGAAGAATCCGGAAAATCGCCGCCCGGACCACAGGCGTGTCCTCCGTGATCGTGCGTCGCTGCGTAATGTCCAGCCCTGCGGCCGTCATCGCCGCTTTGCTTCTGGTTGGGTCGTTGAGCAGTTCGGCCGCAGCCGCTGCTACAAGCTCCGCGATTCTATTGCTTGCCATCGTAGGTCTCCTGAACCTGCTTGATCATCGCTATGGGGGACGGATCGCGAAATACGATTATCGTCAAAAGTACCAGCAATGAAGAAAACAACAACGCGGCCACACACCCAGCGGCGATGTTGGCGATGAACGTCGGCCAGAACTTCTTGCTGGACCGGATCGTCGAAATGACAACCCTATCGATAACTTCTTTTCGATAGCCTTTCTCAATCGACTCAGTCAGAGCGTCGCTGTACTCGTTCAGGACCACTTCTGCCGCGCCCTGCACGCGACGCAACGCGGACTCAGGTTGATGCTGGTACCAGCGTCTTACCTGGTCACCTGTTGGCAGTGCGCCAGATGTGGACTCCATGTGTCGCATCCATTCGATTTTCTGCTCTTCCAGTAGTGCAAACGCTATGAGACCGCGCAACCAGTTTCCTTCTGTCTGCTGGACCAGCTTCCTATAGGTGTCTTCCGGTCCTGAAATGCTGCACATGGAACTCTCACATCGTCGTTGCCAGATCTCGAGAGACACACTGCAGCATGCAAGGAATAAGGGGAAATCGTTTCTTTCTTCGATTTCAGAAGGTTTGATTGGCCCCACCTAATGGCTTGTCGCAGTTGGCCTCCGACTTCAACGGAGGACGTCTCCCGCGTCCACCAACTGCACATCGTGCATCTGGTTGAGATAGGCCTCGTAATAGCCCTTGTGCGAGGCGCCGACAATGGCCAGCAGGCGCTTGCCGGGCGCCTGGCCCAGCACATCGCGGATGTTGGCCACCATGCGCAGGTTGCGGGTTTCCCAGTAGCCCACGTAGCCGCGTCCGAATTGTTGCGGAGACGGTTCCATCAGCGCAGCGCCGAAGTCGCTGTGGAAGGCCTGCAGCGCAGCTTCCGGGGCGTTGTAGTTGCGGTACAGGGCCAGCATGGCGCCGGGCTTTCCAAGGTTGGCCTCGAGCACCGCGTCTGCCTCGGCACGCGCCTTGGTGTAGGGGTTGTCCCACGCCTTCATGATCGCCTCGCCCGAGGCCTTCTCGAGCGCCTTGGGCGTGGGTGAGTCGGCGGTGTGATCGTCTACCGCCCAGACCCGCTCCAGCCCCAGTCGCGCTGCCAGCGTTGCGGCGACCAGGACGGATTCGTCACGCCCCTGCAGGCGCTTGTCCAGGTACGCCACGAGTTCCGGAGTCAAACCATCGGCTGGAGTCCGTTCGCCCGTGGGCAGGCGCAACCACTGCACCACTGCGGAGTTGCGCTCCCCCGCCGCCAGCCATACCGCGGCCAGCCGTCGCCGATCCGCCGCGCTCGGCGAAGTCGGCCACGATGCCAGCAGCCGCTCGGCCTCAGCGTTCGCCGCCGGGACGTCCAGCCCCGTAGCCGCCTGCGCCGGACCCGTGTCCACGCAGTAGCTCGTGACGCTTTCGGCATAGCGAGCGGGATTTCGGCGCATGAAGTCGCACTGCAGGCCAGAGACGGCCTCAACTCCAATCACTTCAGGCTTCCAGGCTTCCAGCCGCGACAACAGCGGCTCCAATTGATCGGGCGCGAACGACTTGGGCAGCGCGGACAGATGGGGCGAGCCCAATACAAGCACCTGGTTGGGACGACCCACCGGCGGGTCCTTCAACTGGTCTGGATGGAAGCTGGGTGTGTATGCCGGCGTTGCGGCCAGCGCGATGGTGCTGCAAAGCCCAAGAACCAACACACTGCCGATGCGTCCGAACACGGTGCCTCCCTTCGAAAGTCAGTGCCTTGTCTGAGCTGAATACTGTACTGCGTGGCGCCTGCACAGAACTCCCGTTGGTCATTGCAACCTTCTGCGCGCTTCCTGCATCACGCACCGCCCAGACGCAAAAAAGCCCCCGTTTCCGGAGGCTTTCTTGTTTGAATCGTGGTGGGCGGTGCAGGTTTCGAACCTGCGACCCTCGCCGTGTGAAGGCGATGCTCTACCGCTGAGCTAACCGCCCAATGCTGCTGAGCTGCTCATTATAGGGCAGCATTTTTTCACGTCAACGGGTTTCGGTGAATTTCTTCACATCGTGTGCGTGGGCTTGTCCGAGTTCAGGGTGCCGGCCAGCGCGGTCTCGATCTTGTTGCGCACGTTCTCCCCTTCCTGGCCGTCGGCCAGCTGCACGCCGATGCCCGCCGCGCGGTTGCCCTGCGCGCCTGCGGGGGTCACCCAGACCACCTTGCCGGCCACCGGCAGGCGCTCGCTGGAGTCCGGCAGGGTCAGCAGCAGGAACACCTCGTCGCCCAGGAAGTAACGCTTGGGCGTGGGCACGAAGATGCCGCCGTTCTTCACGAACGGCATGTAGGCGCTGTACAGCGCCGCTTTGTCCTTGACGGCCAGCGACAGGATGCCCTGGCGGGCGTTGGTGGCGCTCATGCTCTATTCCCCTTTGCGTGCCGCTCGTTGACCTTGTTCCAGGCCAACAACAATTCCACCACCGCCAGGTCGGCGCGCACGGTGGTGCGCAACAGATCGCGGGTACGGTTGGCGGCGTCGAACCAGGCGCCCAGCTTGTGCAATCGTTCCGGATCGGTCAAGCCACCGCCGGTGGCCTGGGCCAATGCGAGATCGGCAGCATGGCGCAGCCGCAGCGCCGCATGGTCGTCGGCGGTCCAGCGCTGGGCCAGCTCTACCGCGCCGGAGCGCCCGGCCACCAGCGCTTCCAGGTCGCTGGCGACCTGCCGGCGCAGGGCCAGCCCGTCATTGCGCAACCAGTCATCGGCCAGCCCGGGGTGGCCACGGGCGGCGTCCAGCGCTTCGCGGGCGCTGGCCTCACTGTGGCCCTGGGCCTGCAGCCAGGCCAGGCTTTCCTCGCGCGGCGGCAGCTTGAACTCCAGGCGCTGGCAACGGCTGCGCACGGTGGCTGGCAGGCGCGCCGGGTCGCTGCTGATCAGCCACAGGTAGCGGCCGGGCTGCGGCTCTTCCAGGGTCTTGAGCAGGGCGTTGCAGGCGGCGCGGTTGATCGCGTCGGCCGGGTCCACCACCACCACCTGGGCGATGCCGTACTGCGGGGTGAGCGCGAGCTTCTGCGAGATCTCGCGCACCTGTTCGATCACGATCTCGGTGCGCAGCTTGTCGCCGGACTTGTTCGGGATGAACGAGACCAGCTGCAGGTCCGGGTGGGTGCCGGCGGCGATCAGCTGGGCGCTGCGCTGGGCCGCGGCCGGCTCGCCACGGGTCAGCACGTGGGTGGCCATGCGCAGCGCCACCTCGCGCTTGCCCAGCCCGGCAGGGCCGCAGATCAGCAGGCCGTGGCCGAGCCGGCCGGCGTCGAGCGCGGCGATGGTCTGGTCATAGGCGCGCTGCTGCCAGGGGGAGAACTCAGCCATTGCCACCCTCCTTGCCGAGGAACTTATTGATGGCCGTCACGACCTGGGCGGCCACGCCGGCCTGGTCCTGGCTGGCATCGATGAGCCGGAAGCGGTTGGGATCGGCCGCTGCACGCTGGCGGAACACGGCGCGCACGCGCTGGAAGAAATCGTCCTGCTCGCGCTCGATCCGGTCCGGGCCTTCTTCGCGGCCGCTGGCGCGGGCGCGGCCCACCGCGACGTCCACGTCCAGCAGCAGGGTCAGGCCGGGCAGCAGGCCCACGGCGCGGCGCTCCAGCTCGGCAATCCACGCCGGGTCGAGCCCGCGTCCGCCGCCCTGGTAGGCGTAGCTGGAATCGGTGAAGCGGTCGGTGAGCACGAAATGGCCCTCGTCCAGGGCCGGCTGGATCACGCTGCGCACGTGCTGGGCGCGGCCGGCGAAGACCAGCAGCAGTTCGGCTTCGGCGCTGAGTGTCTCGCCGGCGATCTCGGCGTCGGGGGTGAGCACCATTGAGCGCAGGCGCTCGGCCACCGGCGTACCTCCGGGTTCGCGCGTCACCAGGACGTTGTGACCGTGTGCGGCCAGCGCATCCACGATGGCGTTCAGCGCGGTGGTCTTACCCGCCCCTTCCCCGCCTTCGAGGCTGATGAAGTGCGGGTGGCGATGCAGTGCGGTGCTCATTGCGGTGCGGCCTGCTGCTGGGCGCGCTGCTGGCGCAGCTGCTGCAGGTAGCGCGCCACCGCCGCGTTGTGGTCGGTGTAGCTGGACGAGAACACATGCGCGCCGCTGCCGTCGCCCACCGCTACGAAGTACAGCGCGTCGCCGGCGGCCGGGCGTGCGGCGGCCTGCAGGGCGTCGCGGCCGGGCATGGCGATCGGGGTCGGGGTAAGGCCGGTGCGGGTATAGGTGTTGTACGGCGTGTCGGTGGTGAGGTCGCGCTTGCGGATGTTGCCGTCGTAGCTGCTGCCGATGCCGTAGATGACGGTGGGGTCGGTCTGCAGGCGCATGCCCATCTTCAAGCGGCGGGCGAACACGCCGGCGATCTGCGGACGCTCGCTGGGCAGCGCGGTTTCCTTTTCGATGATCGAGGCCAGGATCAGCAGTTCGTGCGGGGAATTCAACGGCAGGTCGTCGGCGCGGCTTTCCCAGGCGGCAGCCAGTTCCTTTTCCATCGCGGCGTGGGCGCGCTTGAGCACGTCCACGTCCTTGTCGCCGCGCTGGTAGACGTAGGTTTCCGGCAGGAAGCGACCTTCCGGATGCTGGCCGGGGAAGCCAAGCGCCTTCATCAGCGCGGCATCGTCGAGGTCATCGGTGGTGTGGATCAGCGGCTCGGCGCGCTTGAGCGCGGCGCGCAGCTGGCGGATGTTCCAGCCTTCGACGATGGTGACGCGGTGCTGCAGGGTGCGGCCCTGGCGCATGCGGGTGAGCAGTTCGCGCGGGGTGAGCTTCGCATCGAGGGCGTACTCGCCCACCTTGAGCTTGCCGGCGGCGTCGAGCTGGCGTGCGAGCAGCTGCCACTGGGTGTCGTTGCCTTCATCCACGCCGGCCTCGCGCAGCTTGCGCACGACCGTGGCGAGGCCATCGCCCGGGGCGATGACGACGCTGGTCTGCGCCGGGGTGATCGGGGCGTCGGCGAAACCACGTTGGGAATGCCAGAACCATGCGCCGGCGGCGGCCAGGAGCGCTGCGCCCAGCAGCAGTATCGCCAGGACGGTTAGACAACCTCGTTTTACGCCAGCCATGCATACCTCGTGTGGGTGGTGCGGCCACGCAGGGCGTGGCTGTATCGGGTGAATCATTTTCGCGCGGGACACGCATGGCGTGTCTCTACGCGGCCGACCACGGTGCCGTCTTACAGCATACCCCGGGTCAGTCCGGGCGGCCGAGCGCGCGCATCAGGCCGCGGGCCTTGGCGCGGGTTTCGTCCAGCTCTTTGACCGGGTCCGAATCGACCACGATGCCGGCGCCGGTGCGGAACGCAGCGGTGCTGCCGGCCACCTCGGCGGTGCGGATCAGGATGTTCAGGTCCAGGTCGCCGTCGCGGTTCAGCCAGCCGAACGCGCCGGTGTAGGCGCCGCGTGCGGTCTGTTCCAGCTCGGCGATGATCTGCATGCAGCGCACCTTGGGGCAGCCGGTGATGGTGCCGCCCGGGAACGTCGCTGCAATCACCTGGCCCGGGG
The DNA here is from genome assembly GCF_031834615.1 of Stenotrophomonas aracearum. NCBI lineage: Bacteria > Pseudomonadati > Pseudomonadota > Gammaproteobacteria > Lysobacterales > Lysobacteraceae > Stenotrophomonas > Stenotrophomonas aracearum. The sequence continues at coordinate 1,037,453 of NZ_CP115543.1, read as the reverse complement.
TCACGCCCGCGCGCAGGCGGCCGCGCACGTTGCTCACGATGTGGTGCACATGGGCGTAGCTTTCCACGCTCATCAGTTCGTCCACTTCCACGCTGCCGGCGGTGCAGATGCGGCCCAGGTCGTTGCGTTCCAGGTCGATCAGCATCACGTGTTCGGCGCGCTCCTTGGGATGGCCGACCAGTTCGCGGATGCGTTCGGCATCATCGTCGCCTTCAAACCGCGGGCGGGTGCCGGCGATCGGGCGCGTCTGCACGTCGTCGCCGTGCACGCTCACCAGCCGCTCCGGCGAGGAGCTGACCACGGCCCTGCCCTGCGCGATGAACAGGCCGGCGAACGGCGCAGGATTGGCCACGCGCAACTGGGCGTACAGGGCGTGCGGCGAAAGGTCGGCATCGAATTTGGCCAGCCAGCGGCGTGAGAGGTTGACCTGGAACACGTCGCCGGCACGCAGGTAGTCGATGACCCGCGCCACGCCATCGGTGAACCGCGCGGGTGCGTCTTCGTCCATCTGCACGGGGGGCTGCCACGCGGGCAGCGGGGCCTGCATGGCGGCGGCGTCGAGGTCGGCCTGCAGGACGTCCAGCAGTGCCTCGCAGCCGGTTTCGCACACGGCGTGATACTCGCCGAGCACGCGGTCGTGCAGCACCGCAGCAGGACAGCGCAGTGCGAGTGCGGAAGGCAGGCCGTCGGCGCGCGCGTGCAGCGCCAGTACGGTTTCAATCTGGCCGGCCAGTTCGTAGTCGAGCATCAGCGCCCAGCCCCCACGGAACGGCAGACCGGTCTCCTCGCGCGGCAGGCGCGCGGCCTGCCAGTGCCGGTCCAGCACCTCCAGGAAGGTACCGGCGTGGGCGTTGCCATGGTGGTCGCGCACCACGCCGTCGGCCTGCAGCGCCAGCGAGGGGCCGCTGGCCATCAGCAGCAGGTCCCAGCGGCCCTGCGCGCTGTTGCTGGCGGTGGACTCCATCAGCAGCGGGTAGCGCTGCGGGGCCACGCGCTGCAACGCGGGAAGGTCGGTGGTGGCGGGCAGTGGACGGGTCTGGAACATGGCGAGGGATTCGGCAGGTTGAAGTGCGGGGCCCGGCCCCAGATGCACCGAGGCCGCCCATGAAGGCGGCCCGGGTGGTGAAGCAGGTTACGCGGCCATGCTCAGACGCGCTTGAACACCAGCGTGCCGTTGGTGCCGCCGAAGCCAAAACCGTTGGACATCACCACGTCGACCTTGGCCTCGCGTGCGGTGTTGGGCACGTAGTCCAGGTCGCAGCCTTCGCCCGCCTCATGCAGGTTGATGGTCGGCGGAATGATGTTGTCGCGCAGCGCCAGCACCGAGAAGATCGCCTCCACGCCGCCGGCCGCGCCGAGCAGGTGGCCGGTCATCGACTTGGTGGAGCTGACCATCATCTTGTAGGCGTGGTCGCCGAAGGCGGTCTTCATCGCCATCGTCTCGCCCAGGTCGCCCAGCGGGGTGGAGGTGCCGTGTGCGTTGAGGTAACCGACCTGCTCCGGGCTCACGCCCGCGTCCTTCAGGGCCATGGTCATGCAGCGCGCGGCGCCTTCGCCGTTCTCGCTCGGCGCGGTCATGTGGTACGCGTCGGAGCTGGCGCCGAAACCGGCGAGCTCGCAGTAGATCTTCGCGCCGCGCGCCTTGGCGTGTTCGTACTCTTCCAGGATCAGGATGCCGGCACCGTCGCCGAGCACGAAGCCGTCGCGGTCCTTGTCCCACGGGCGCGATGCTTCGGCCGGGGCATCGTTGCGGGTGCTCATGGCCTTCATCGCGCAGAAGCCGCCCAGTGCGGTCGGCGAGGAACCGCGCTCGGCGCCGCCCACCACCATCACGTCCGCGTCGCCGTACTGGATCATGCGCATCGCGGTGCCGATGGAATGGTTCGAGGTGGCACAGGCCGACACCGCCGAGAACGACGGACCCTTCAGGCCGGTGATGATGCTGAGCTGGCCCGGCAGCATGTTGATGATGGTCTTGGGCACGTAGAAGGGCGAGATCTTCTTGCCCTCGTGGAACTCGATGGTCTGCTCTTCGATGCCGAGCAGGCCGCCGATGCCGGCGCCGACGATGGCGCCAACGCGCTCGGCGTTGCCGTCGGTGATCTCCAGGCCCGAATCGTTCAAGGCCATGAAGGCGGCACCGAGGCCGTAATGGATGAACGGGTCCATCTTCTTGGCATCCTTGCCGCTGACCCGGAATTTGCCGAACTGTTCGTTGTCGGCGGTGATGTCGAAGTCCCTGACCTCACCTGCAATCTTGGTGGTGAAACGGTCCAGGTAGGACTGCGAAACGTTGGTCAGCGGACCGATGCCGGAACGGCCTTCGGTGATGCCCTTCCAACTGGTGGCCATATCATTGCCCAACGGCGAGACCATGCCCATGCCGGTAACGACGACGCGACGCTTCATTGCAGATTCTCCTGAACAAAAACACAGGGCCGCAAGCGCGGCCCCATGGGATAACTGCACGCGGTGGCGGTAAGCACCACGACCGCGCGCAAGCCGCCCGACATCACGCCTTGACGTGCGCCTTGACGTAGTCGATCGCAGCCTGGACGGTGCTGATCTTTTCGGCTTCTTCGTCCGGGATCTCGCACTCGAATTCTTCTTCCAGCGCCATCACCAGTTCAACGGTGTCCAGGGAGTCGGCGCCCAGGTCATCGACGAACGATGCATTCTGGGTGACTTCTTCTTCCTTGACGCCAAGCTGTTCGACGACGATTTTCTTGACGCGTTCTTCGATGGTGCTCATTGGATATCGCTCCAGATGGAGTAGTGGTTCAAAAGTGACGCCATCATTGTGGCGATGGCCGTTGGATAGTGTAGTGGAAACCGCAGGCGCCTTGCATTTCTGCAAAATTCCATTTGGATCAACCACTTGCGGCGCAGTCCCTGCACCACATGCTTACGGCATGTACATGCCGCCGTTCACATGGAGGGTTTCGCCGGTGATGTAGCTGGCCGAGGGACCGGCCAGGAACGCCACCGCGTTGGCGATGTCTGCCGGTTCGCCGAGGCGTTCCAGCGCGATCGACTTGACCAGGCCGGTGCGCTGCTCTTCGGGCAGGGCCTTGGTCATGTCGGTGTCGATGAAGCCCGGGGCCACCACGTTGACGGTGATCCCGCGCGAGCCGATTTCCTTGGCCAGCGACTTGGAGAAGGCAATGATGCCCGCCTTGGCCGCGGCGTAGTTGGCCTGGCCGGCATTGCCGGTCACGCCGATCACCGAGGCGATATTGATGATGCGGCCCTTGCGCGCCTTCATCATGCCGCGGATGACCGCCTTGGAGGTGCGGTAGACGCTGGTCAGGTTGGTGTCGAGGATGGCCTGCCAGTCCTCGTCCTTCATGCGCAGCAGCAGGTTGTCGCGGGTGATGCCGGCATTGTTGACCAGGATGGTGATCGCACCGAATTCCTTGGCGATGCCGTCCAGAACGGCGTCCAGCGCGGCCGGGTCGGTCACGTTCAGCGCGCGGCCGTGGCCGCCCACCGCCGCCAGGCGCTCGCCGATGGCAGCCGCGCCGGCGTCGGTGGTGGCGGTGCCGATGACGGTCGCGCCCTGCGCGGCCAGTGCGTCGGCGATCGCCGCACCGATGCCACGGCTGGCGCCGGTGACCAGTGCGATTTCACCCTGAAGGGGCTTGCTCATGCTCAATATCCTCGAACGAAATGCTTCAGGCAGCCCACGTTTCGCGGGCGGTCTCGAAGTCGGCGGGCGTGGACAGGGTGCGCGCATCCAGGCTCTTGTCGATGCGCTTGATCAGGCCGGTCAGCACCTTGCCGGGGCCGCATTCGGCCACGCGGGTGACGCCACGGGCGGCCAGCGCTTCCACGCAGCCGGTCCACTGCACCGGCAGGTACAGCTGCTGGACCAGGGCGCTGCGGATCGCATCGATTCCGTCGTGCACGCGCGCGTCGACGTTCTGCACCACCGGCAGGGCCGGCACGCGCCAGTCCAGGCCGGCCATGGTTTCGGCCAGGCGGTTGGCGGCTTCGCGCATCAGCGGGGTGTGCGAGGGCACGCTCACGGCCAGCTTGACCGCCTTGCGCACGCCCTTTTCGGCGAGCAGGGCCAGGGCGCGGTCGACCGCCTCGGCGTCGCCACCGATCACGATCTGGCCGGGCGAGTTGTAGTTGGCCGGAACCACCACCTGGCTGCCGGACGCCTGTTCACAGACTTCCTTGACCAGCGCGTCCTCGGCGCCGAGCACGGCCGCCATGGCGCCCACGCCGGTCGGTGCGGCGTCCTGCATCAGCTGGCCGCGCAGGCGCACCAGGTGGGCGCCGTCGCGCAGGGACAGGGCCCCGGCTGCGACCAGCGCGGTGTACTCGCCCAGGCTGTGGCCGGCCAGCACCACCGGCTGTGCGCCGTGCACGGCCTGCCATGCGCGCCACACGCCGATGCTGGCGGCCAGCAGGGCCGGCTGGGTGTATTCGGTGCGGTTGAGCATCTCTTCCGGGCCGCCCTGCGAGAGCGCCCACAGGTCCACGCCGGCGCCATCAGAGGCTTCGGTGAAGGCTTCACGCACCTGCGGGTGCAGTTCAGCCAGTTCAGCCAGCATGCCCAGCGACTGCGAGCCCTGCCCGGGGAACACGAAAGCGAGATTGGAATCGGTCACGCGGAAATCCGCCTGCAAAAAACGAACGGCGAATGATAAGGGGGTTTAGCGCCCTTCGTCTGTACTGGCGCGTATTGAGGGCTCAGACAAACAGCTGCAGGATGTCCAGGTCGCCGTCGCTGAAGAAGTCGAAACAGATCGCCACCAGCATCAGCATGCCCAGCGTGGTGGCGCCGTGCACGATCAGGATGGCGTGCGCCAATGCGCGCGCCGAACGGCCCATCTTCATGCTGTAGCGGGCCAGGCGCTGCAGGCGGCCGGACACCGCATGGGCATGGGCCAGCACCGGCGCCTGTTCCCCGTCCATGGCCGCTGCCATCAGGGCCTGGAGCTGCTGTGGGCGGTCTTCGTAATACTTGGCCACGCCATATCCGAACATCAGCCAGTCACGTGCCTGGGCCTGCGCCAGGTCCATCACTTCCAGCGGGTCCTCCTCGAAATCGATGAAGCCGATCTGCTGGCCGTCCCAGGTCAGGTTGCGCGGCAGCGGCTGGCCGAAATACGCGCCCTTGGCATGGGCGGCGGCGATGGCCTGCATTGCCGCCGAGACCAGGGCGTCGCGGCCGGCCGCATCGGCCTGGCGCAGGCAGGTATTGAAGGAGCTGCCATTGTCGCCCAGCACCAGCGAGGCGCGGCCGGCACCCAGTACGGCAGGCACGTTCACACCCTGGGCCTGCAGTTCGGCCAGGCGGCGCGCCTCGGTTTCACGTGCGGCGTCCCCGCCCCGGTGCGGCGGCGGGCGCAGCGCGTCGAGCTGGAAACGATGGGCAACGAAATTGAGCAGGGCAAGCGCAACTGCGCGGCTGCCCTGGCCGTACTGCTTGAGCCAGGCACGCTGGCCGTGGATGACGATCTGCTCGACCATGATGCAACTCCGCAAAATGCAGAACGGCCCCATCGGGGCCGTTCGGAGAGGGACAACCGCTTAACGCATTAATAACGCAGCAGGGCGGAACCCCAGGTGAAGCCGCCACCGAAAGCTTCCAGCAGCAGCAGCTGGCCGCGCTGCACGCGCCCGGAGCGGACCGCCACGTCCAGCGCCATCGGCACCGAGGCCGAGGAGGTGTTGCCATGCTTGTCGACGGTGACCACCACCTGCTCCATCGACATGTCCAGCCGCTTGGCGGTGGCTTCGATGATGCGCAGGTTGGCCTGGTGCGGGATCAGCCAGTCCAGGTCGGCCTTGCCCAGGCCGTTGGCGTCGAGGGTTTCGTCGACGACCGAGTCCAGCGCCTTGACGGCGTACTTGAACACGTCGTTGCCCTTCATCAGGATCGCGCCGCGGGCTTCCTCGCCCTCGCCGAAGCCGGCCGAGACGCCGACCGGGTTCCACAGCAGTTCCTTCTTGCTGCCGTCCGAATGCAGGTGGGTGCTCAGGATGCCGGTGTCTTCGTCGGCCTTGAGCACCACCGCGCCCGCGCCATCGCCGAACAGCACGCAGGTGGTGCGGTCGTTCCAGTCGACGATACGGGTCAGGGTTTCCGCACCGATGACCAGCACATGGCGTGCATCACCGGAACGAATGAATTTGTCGGCCACGCCCAACGCGAACACGAAGCCCGAACAGGCAGCGTTGACGTCGAAGGCAGGGCAGCCACTCGCACCGAGCTTGGCCTGGATCAGGCACGCGGTGGAGGGGAAGATCAGATCGGGCGTGGTCGTACCCACCACGATCATGTCGAGCTGGGACGCGTCGACGCCGGCCGCTTCCAGCGCACGCAGCGCGGCGTGGTAGCCGAGGTCGCTGGTGGTTTCCGTATCGGCGGCGATGTGCCGCTCACGGATTCCGGTGCGCGTCTGGATCCACTCATCGCTGGTGTCGACCATTTTCTCCAGATCCTGGTTGGTCAACACTTTTTCGGGCAAATAACTACCGGTGCCCGCGATCCTCGAGTAGATCCGCTTGCTCATTGCAATTCCTGTAAAAGGTAAAGGCCGCTGCCCGACGGACAGCGGCCCTCACGAATCAATCTTCTTCGACGGCCGAGTTCGACTTGGTCGCGATCACCTTCTTGCCACGGTAGAAACCGTCGGCGGTGATGTGGTGACGCAGATGCACTTCGCCGGTGGTCGGGTCGGTGGACAGCTGCTTGGCGCTCAGGGCGTCATGCGAACGGCGCTGGCCGCGGCGGGACGGGGTAACACGGGATTTCTGCACAGCCATGGGATTGCTCCAAACTCGGTTCGATTTGCTTCGTCGTATCGTCGCGCAGGACGCCAGCGCCCAGCACACTTCGCTTTCGCCGCAGCCGCCGACGACACTCCGGCTGCAATTGTTTCTAGGGTTTCTTCAGCGCCGCCAACGCCGCGAACGGATTGGCCTTGCTCTGTTCTTCTTCGGTCGGTGCCCAGTCCCGGTTGACCGCCTCGCCCTCGGGCGACAGCGGTACCACGGGGACGGCCAGGACCAACTCGTCCTCGACCAGGTCCAGCGGACGCAGCTGGCCATCCTCCGGCACCAGCAGCGCTTCGTACTCTTCCGGCAGCGCCGACTCTTCGTCTTCGTTGCGGATCAAGCCAAGCCGCTGTTTGATCGACACCGGCAGCAGGAAGCGCTGCAGGCTGCGCTGACAGGTCAGCGGCAACGCGGTATCAATCGACAGGTCCACATAGGATACCTTGAGGATCTCGTCGTGGCCGAATTCCAGCGCATAACTGCACGTTCCTTCGGAATCGGCGACAAGGCCTTCCAGGCGGGGCAATTTTGCCAGTTCTACCTGACCGTCAAAGCACCTTCGTGCTGCGACCATCCGCCAGGCATCCAGCGTTTCGGGCACGTTCGCGGACATAAGCCGCTGAATGTTAAGGACGCCATCGGCCGTTGTCAAATGCCGTAGAGTTCGCCCACCCCTGCTGCCCCGGTATTGTCGCATGCTTCCCCTGCTGCTGGCCTCCACCTCCCGCTACCGCCGCGAACTGCTGGAACGGCTGGGCCTGCCGCTGGACACTGCCCGCCCGGAGGTGGACGAATCCCCGGCCCCCGGCGAAGCGCCGCGCGCCCTGGCGGTGCGGCTGGCACGGGCCAAGGCCGAGGCGGTGGCGGCCCGCCACCCGGGGCGCTGGGTAATCGGCTCGGACCAGGTCGCCGACCTGAATGGGAGCCCGCTGGGCAAGCCGGGCGACGTCGCCGGTGCCCATGCACAGCTGGCGGCCATGTCCGGGCAGACCGTGGCCTTCCACACCGCGATCTGCCTGGTCCGCGACCGGCAGGTGCTGGAGGCCTGCGACCTGACCGAGGTGCGGTTCCGGCCCCTGGCAACGGACGAGATCGCCCGCTACGTGGCTGCGGAACAACCGCTGGACTGCGCCGGCAGCTTCAAGTGCGAAGGCCTGGGCATCACCCTGTTCGAGGCGATCGACAATCGCGATCCCACCGCGCTGGTCGGCCTCCCGCTGATCGCGCTGTCCGGGCTGCTGCGGCAGGCCGGTTACACCCTGCCCTGACCCGGCTCAGCGCGCGGGCACGGTGAACGACTGTTCCTGCCACCGCTCCACGCTGCCGTCCCGGCCATACAGCGTCATGCCCAGCCAATGGCGGCCGGGCGCCAGCTGGCGCGTGTCCAGCGTAGCGTCGAATGCCACGTTGGGATGCTGCGGGTCGGTGGATATTTTCCAGGCCGCCCGGATGTCGTAGGCCCGCCCGTACACCGCATCGCCGACCGGCTTGCCGTCGATCAGCAGTTCCACGCGCGAGAGCCCCACCCCATCCTTGAAGGCCCAGCCACGCACCTGCAAGCTGTCGCCCACCACTTCGTCCTGCACGGGCGCATCCACCCAGGCCATCGCCGGGGTAACGCAGGGGCCTTCGACCCGCTTGGCCGGCAACTGGAACAGCAGGAAGCGCTGGTAGCCGTGATCCTGGCTGACCACGCGCGGCGGCGGCAGCGGACCGACCTGCCGGCAGATGTCGTGGTAGCGCTCCAGCAGGTCGCGGTAGCGCTGGTCGCTCGGCGAGAGCACCAGCAGCATCGGTGCGTCGCGCTCGCCATCGTGCAGCAGGCCCCACAAGCCCAGCTGCGCGGTGCGCCCGTGCTTGTCGTTGAGCGGATGGTGCAGCACTTCGATGCGCGGGTCGCGCAACTGGAAGCCCAGTTCCGCGCCGACCTTGAAATTGCCGGCCAGCAGGCGGGTACCAGCGGGCATGCCGGCCAACTCGGCGCGTACTTCGTCCGCCAGCGGTGCCCAGCCTGCGAAATTGCGCGGGTAGAACTTGTTGCCGGCCAGCGTAGCGCGCAGGTCAGGACTGGAGGCCACCAGGTAGGAACCGAAGGCCAGCGCCAGCCCGGCACCGGCCAGCCACCAGCCGGTGCGGCGCAGCCAGCGCGGCCAGCCATTGAGCACGACCGGCACCGCCACCAGCAGGGCCAGGTAACCCGGCAGCGGCCAGTGGAAACTGATGCGTTCGACGTCGGTGAAGAACCCCAGCATGAAGATTGCCAGCGTCGATACCGCCCCCACCAGGCCGAAGTACCGCCACTGGTCACGCGCACCGCCCCCCGGACGCGTGCCGGCCAGCGCCACTTTCCACATCGCGATGCACAGGATGGGGGTGACCAGCATCGGCTGGATCACCAGGAACCACAGCCCGCTCCACTGGAAGGCCCAGGGATGGCGATCCACGACCTGGAATTTGAGTCCTGCATCCTGGTTGTCCGCGTTCCACGCCACCAGCGGCAGCCACGCCATCACGCCCACCGCCAGCGCCACCCACACGCGCGGATCACGCAGCGTGCGCCGTCCCTGCGGAAGCAGCATCAGGGCAATGAAGCCGACCACGATCACGCCGATGAAGCGGTAGTGGCTGAGCGCGCCGATCACCAGCCCCAGCGACAACTTCACCGCAGCGGCGGCGTCCACGTTGCGCAACAACCGCGCGCCGGCGTCCAGGCACAACACCGCCGCCAGTGCCATCGGCACATCCGGTACCGCCAGCATGCCCAGCGTCGCCGACAGTGGCATCAGCACGGTCAGGCTGCCGGCCTGCCAGCCGGCGACCGCACCGAACCAACGCGTGGCGATGCGCGATACCAGCCACGGCAGCATCGCCCCGATCGCCAGGAACGGCAGGCGCAATGCCAGCACGTGATTGCCACCGAGCTCCACGCCCAGGCGCGCCAGCCACGCGGTCAGCCCGGGCAGGTCCGAGTAGGCCATCGCAAGGTGCTGACCTTCCTGCCAATAGAATGCTTCGTCCACGAACAAGGGCAGACGCGCAGCCACCACCAGCTTCACAGCCGTGATGAGCGTCCACAACACCAGAAAAATTGTGCGTGCGCGTTGTTCGCCCTGCATTGCTCTATAGAATCGAAAGAATCATCGACACGAGACGGACATGGAAAATTCGCCCCGCGTGCCCGCCATGCTACCCGAAGATCTGCGACAGGCTTTGCAGAATGCACAGGACCAGGTCAACGGACTGGTGCTGGGCAAGGCCCATGAAGTCCGGCTGGCGTTCGTTGCGCTGCTCTCCGGCGGCCACCTGCTGATCGAAGACCTGCCCGGCCTGGGCAAGACCACCCTCGCCCACGCACTGGCCTCCAGCCTGGGACTGGGCTTCCAGCGCGTGCAGTTCACCTCGGACCTGCTGCCCGCGGATGTGCTGGGCGTCTCGGTTTACGAGGCCACCACGCGCCAGTTCCAGTTCCACCCCGGCCCGGTCTTCACCCACGTGCTGCTGGCCGACGAAATCAACCGCGCACCGCCCCGTACGCAGAGCGCGCTGCTCGAAGCCATGGCCGAGCAGCAGGTCACCCTGGACGGCGTCACCCACCCGCTGCCCGATCCGTTCTTCGTGATCGCCACGCAGAATCCGGTGGACCTGTCGGGCACGTTCCCGCTGCCCGACTCGCAGCTGGACCGCTTCCTGCTGCGGCTGGCGCTGGGCTATCCCAATCCGGAATCCGAACGCGAACTGCTGCGCGGCACCGACCGCCGCCACCTGATCGCACAGGCCACCGCCTGCCTGGACGACAACCAGGTGCGTACATTGCGCGACGCGGTGAACCAGGTGCATGCCAGCGAAGCGCTCATCCAGTACGTGCAGTCGCTGCTGGCGCGCAGCCGCCAGCATGCCGGCGTGCGGGTCGGTCTGTCGCCACGCGCAGGCCTGGCGCTGCTGCGCGCGGCCAAGGCGCATGCCCTGCTGCTGGGCCGCGGCCACGTGGTGCCCGAAGACGTGCAGACCCTGTTCGTTGCGGTGGCCGGCCACCGACTGGTGCCCGAAGCAGAGGCCAGCAGCGGACCGGCACTGGCCCGCGCCATCCTGCAGACGGTTGCGGTGGACTGAGTGCGCAGCGGCTGGGGAGACCGCCTGAAACATGTACTGTCGGACAGCGCGCGCGCGTTCACGCGGCCGCGCCTGCCCGAAAGCCTGCCGCAGCGGCTGGGACGGCGGCGCATCTACGTGCTGCCGACCCGCTTCGGCCTGTTCGTCACCGTGCTGCTCGGCGCGATGCTGCTCGGTGCGTTGAACTACAACAACAATCCAGCCCTGCTGCTGGCCCTGCTGCTGGCTGCGGTGGCCATCGCCAGTACTTTCAGTGCGCACCTGCAGTTGTCCGGCCTGCAGATCGACGCGGTGTCGGCCGAGCCGGTGGTAGCCGGCGCCACGATGCGACTGCGCATCAACCTGTCGCGGGCCGACACCCGTGCACGCCGTGGCCTGGTGGTCTCGCTGGGTAATGCGGACGCTTACGGACACCTGGTGGATACCGACCAGATCGAAGTCGACCTGCCGCTTCCCACCGAACGACGGGGCTGGCTCGACCTGGAGCGCATCCGTCTGTCGACCACGCAGCCGCTGGGCCTGGTGCGCGCGTGGTCGTGGGTGTGGCCGGACGCGCCGCTGCTGGTCTATGCCGCGCCCGAAACGCAGGCACCGCCACTTCCCCAAGGCGATGGCGATCCCCTGCACACGCGCGTGCATGCAAGCGGCGATGAGCTGCACCAGCTGCGCCCGTACCGCGCCGGCGATGCGCCGCGCAGCATCGCCTGGAAACATTCGGCACGCCGCGACACCCTGCTGGTACGCGAGTATGAAAAGCCGGTCGGCGTGGACATCCTGCTCGACTGGCGACAGCTCGCGCCGCTGCCCGGCGAAGCGCGCATCGCGCGGCTGGCGCGCTGGGTCGACCTGGCCGAACGCGAAGGCCGCCGCTACACCCTGAAGCTGCCGGGCCAGCCCGAACTGGGTCCTGGCCAGGGCAGCAGCCACCACCACCTCTGCCAACGCGCCCTCGCGCTGATGCCCCATGGCTGACCTTCCTGCGTCCCTGCTCGCGCCTGCCACCCGGCGCTGGACCCTGGCCAGCGGGGCACTGGCCCTGCTCCCGCTGCTGCTGCAGTTGCCGCCGCTGCTGGCCGGCGTGTTCGCCGTGGTCGCGGTGATCACCGCCCTGGCCTCGGGCCCGCGCGTGCTGCCGGTACCGGTGCGGGTGCTGCTGGTCCTGGGCATGTTGGCGGCGGTGTACTGGCAGCTGGGCGCCCGCCCCGGCCGCGACACCGGCTGCGCGTTGCTGGCGGCGATGCTGGCGCTCAAGCCCAGCGAACTGCGCAGCCTGCGTGACGCGCGCAGCCTGCTCGGCTTTGCCCTGTTCGCACCGTTTGCGGCGTTCCTGCTCGACCAGGGCCCATTGACCATGGGCCTGGCCGTGCTGGCCGCGCTGGCCACCCTGCTGACCCTGCAGCGACTGGCGCGCGCCGAAGGCGGGGCACCGAACGCACCGTTGCGCGGCCAACTGCGCGGCGTCGGCCGACTGCTCGCGCTGGGCCTGCCGCTGGCGCTCGCCGCATTTTGGTTATTCCCGCGCCTCAGCGAGCCGTTGTGGGGCCTGCCCGAGCGCGCAGTGGGCAAGCCCGGCCTGTCCGACAGCATGGACCCGTCGGAGTGGCTGGACCTGATGGCCGACGATGCACCTGCCTTGCGGGTGACCTTCTTCGGCGCCGTGCCGGCCCCGGAACAGCGCTACTGGCGCGGCCCGGTAATGACCCACTTCGACGGCCGCCGCTGGGAGCGCGATCCCTACAGCGACCGCCGCCCGCCCGCGCCGGTGACCCGCGCGGCGCCGCAGTGGGAATACCAGATCGACTACGAACCCACCGATCGTCGGCAACTGGTGGCACTGGACCTGCCGCTGCACGCGCCGGCCGGCGCCATGCTCGGCGCCGACTACAGCCTGCGCAGCACCCAGAGCCTTTCATCGCTGACCCGCTGGCGCCTGCAGTCGGCGCCGGCGGCCCGCTACATCGAACCGCTTACCACCTTCCAGCGACAGGTCGCGTTGCAGCTGCCGCCCGGCTTCAATCCGCGCACGGCGGCGCTGGCCCGGCAGTGGCGCCAGGATGCGGGCGACAACGATGCCGCCATCGTGTCGCGCGCATTGGAGTGGGTGCGCTCAACGTTCGCCTACACCCTCTCCACCGAGGCGCCGGGACGGGACAGCGTGGATGAGTTCCTGTTCGACCAGCAGGCCGGCTACTGCCAGCACTTCAGTTCGTCGTTCGTGGTGCTGATGCGCAATGCCGGCATTCCGGCGCGGGTGGTGACCGGCTTCGCCGGCGGCCAGCGCAACCCGTACGGCGGGTACTTCGTGGTACGCCGGATGGACGCGCACGCCTGGGCCGAAGTGTGGCTGCCGCAACGCGGCTGGGTGCGGGTGGACCCCACCGCCGCGGTGGCGCCGGAACGCATCTACGACACCCTGGAAGACCGCCTGGGCAGCGGCGCCGGCACGACCCTCGAAGGCCGCTGGCTGCAACTGGGACAGGTCGGGGACTTCCTCCGCCGCGGCTGGAACGACCTGGTGCTGTCGTTCGACGCCAACCGCCAGCAGCAGCTGCTTCGCCCGCTGGGCGTCGACAAACTAGAGCCCGCGCAACTGATCGGCATTTTCATTGCCTTCGCAGGCGCTGCGCTAGGCTGGATGGCATGGCTGCTGGCCCGCGGGGAGCGCGAGCGCGATCCGCTGTTGCGGGCCTGGCACCGGCTGGGGCGGCGTTACGCGCGGCATGACCTGGCCAGGGAACCTGCAGAAACCGCCACGGACTGGGCGCAGCGCGTCCACCGGCAGCGCCCCGACCCGGCGCTGATTTCGCTCAGCCAGCGTTTCGTTCAGGCGCGCTACGCTGGCGCAAAGCTCGACCCTTCTCTCGTGCGTGACCTGCACAGGCATCGCCCGTCCACTGGAGCAACATCATGAACGTCAAGATCCTGCTTCCCCTTGCCGCGTCGCTGGCGCTGGCCGCCTGTGCCACGGCCCCCAAACCGCTGCAGGGACAGTTCAGCGTGGTCAGCCCGCGCGATTCGGTCGCCACCCAGCAGGTCGGTACGCCGGTGCGCTGGGGCGGCCGCATCATCGAAACCACGCCGGGCCAGGGCCAGACCTGCTTCCAGCTGCTGTCGCGCCCGCTCAACGGCAGCGGCCGCCCGAACACCTCGTCCAACGACGCCAGCGACGGCCGCTTCGTGGCCTGCCGCGCCGGCTTCTACGACCCGGCCGTGTTCGAGGAAGGCCGTGACGTGACCTTCATCGGCAAGATCGCCGGCTACGAAAACACCCGCATCGGCGACTACGACTACCGCCTGCCGAAGCTGGAAGCCGACGTGATCTACCTGTGGCCGGAACAGCGCCAGGTCGATGTAGTACCCGTCTACCCGTACGGCCCGTGGGGCCCGGGTTGGGGTCCGGGCTGGGGCTATCGCGGCTGGGGCTGGTGGTAAACGATTCAGAAAAAGCGCCGCTTTCCAGCGGCGTTTTTTTTTCAGGTCCCGAAGTGGCCCAGCTGCGCCCCTGCCAACAGATGCAGGTGGATATGGAACACCGTCTGCCCGGCATGTTCGCGACAGTTCATCACGATGCGGTAGCCGTCCTGCGCGAAACCTTCGCAGCGGGCGTATTCGGCCGCCGCCATCGCCAGCTTGCCGATCAGGTGCGCCTGCGAGGGCTGCACGTCATCGAGGGTGGGAATGGCGTCGTTCTTCGGAATGAACAGCACGTGCACCGGCGCCTGCGGCGCGATGTCCTTGAAGCCCAGCACCTCATCGTCCTCATAGACGATGGTGGCCGGAATCTCGCGGCGGATGATCTTTCCGAACAGGGTGTCCTGGCTCATGAGTTCCCTCGTCATTCGACTTCGGTACGGCTACCGAATGCATGCGACAACGTGCCGCGATCCACATACTCCAGCTCGCCGCCCAGCGGCAGGCCCTGCGCCAGCCGGCTCGGCCGCACCTTGTGGGCGCGGGCCAGCTGCGCTAGGTAGTGCGCGGTCGCCTCGCCTTCAACGGTGGCGCTGGTGGCGATGATCAGCTCCTGCACCTCGCCCTGCCCCAGTCTCGCTTCCAGCTGGTCCAACCCGAGTTCGCGCGGGCCCACTCCGTCCAGCGGGGACAACCGCCCCTGCAGGACGAAGTAGACACCGCGGAAGCCGGTGGCGGTTTCGATCGCCAGGCGGTCGGCCGGCGATTCCACCGCGCACAGCTGCTGGCGTTCGCGGCTGCCATTGGCGCATACCGCGCAGACCTCGGTTTCGCTGAAGTCGCGGCACTGCGCGCAGTGGCCAATGCGTTCAATCGCCTTGGCCAGCACCTCGGCCAGCTTCTGGCCACCGTCGCGCTCGCGTTCGAGCACGTGGTAGGCCATGCGCTGGGCGGTCTTCTGGCCGACCCCCGGCAGGACCCGGAAGGCCTCGATCAGCTGCTCGAGCAGGGGCAGGCTCACGCTTAGAACGGCAGCTTCATGCCGGGCGGCAGCTGCATGCCGGCGGTGGCCGAGCCCATGCGGTTCTTGGATTCGGCGTCGATCTTGTTGGAGGCGTCGTTGAACGCGGCCGCCACCAGGTCTTCGGTCATTTCCGCATCGGACAGGATCGACGGATCGATACGCACCTTGCGGCACTCCTTGGCGCCGGTCAGGGTCACGCTGACCATGCCGCCGCCGGCGGTGCCGGTGACTTCCAGCTTGGCGAGTTCTTCCTGGGCCTTCTGCAGGTTTTCCTGCATCTTCTGGGCCTGCTGCATCAGTTGGGCGATGTTGCCGCGCATGTCGTCTTACTCTTCAAAAGGACGGATGGAATCGGTCACGACCCGCGCGCCATGCTGCTGGATCAGCAGCTGCACCGACGGGTCGGCCATGAAGGCGGCTTCGGCCGCCTGCTGTCGTTCGCCACGCTGGCGGTCGGAACGCTGGTGCAGCGTTTCGGCCTCGGCGTTGCCATGTTCGATCACGATCTTCGGGGTCGTTCCGAGCGGGCCAGACAGCGCCTCGGTCAGGGCCGCCAGCGATCGGTCCGAACACAGGTACTCAAATCCGGGCGATACCGCCAGTTTCAAGACACCGTGCTGGAATCCGACGAACGCCGCGTGCGCGGCGAGCTGCCGGGAGGGACCATTCAGCTGGCTCTGGGCGACCAGCTCCAGCCAGGTTTCGGCCGAGGTCAGGGCGACCGTGCCGCCCTGCGGGGCAGACGGAGCACTCGCCGACGCGGGCGTCAGGGAAATACCCTGCGGGCGCTGCGGCGGCATGGGTGCTGCGGCGGGAGCCGGCGCTGCCGGTCGAACCGGCGGCGCTTCCCAGGGCGCGGCCATGGCCGCGTCGGGGCAGGCCAGTTCCACCGCCAGGGCCTCGTCGCGCTCGTCGGCGCCGGCCTGGTGCCACGGCGGCAGGTCGTCATCGGCGGCCGCTTCGACCATCGATGCAGGTGTCGGTTTCGGCACGACCGGTGCAGGGGTCGGCGCGAGAGGCGCCACCGCCATTGCAGGCGCAACGACGGGCGCTGCGGCGGCCACCGGTGCAGGCACAGCGACTGGCGCCGCCACGGCAGCCGGCGCAGCGGCGAGGCCGCCCTGCTCGCTCCCGCGCGAGCCGGCGCCCGCGTCGGTACCGGCACCCGGATCACGCGGCACCGGCGGCACGGCGGCGGCCGGGCGGAACGCGAGCATGCGCAGCACCGCCATTTCAAAGCCGGCGCGCGGGCTCGGCGCCAGGTGCAGGTCGCGGCGGCCGCCCAAGGCCATCTGGTACCAGAGCTGGACCACTTCCGGGCGCAGGCGCAAGGCAAAGGCGGCAGCATCGATGCCCTCGCCGTCGGCCTGCGCGCCCGGCACCAGCTGCTGCACCTGGATCCGGTGAAGGGCCTCGGCCAGTGCTTCCAGCACCCCGCTCCAGTCGGGCGAGAACTCGGCCAGCGCGGCCACCACCTGCAGCAGGCGTACGCCGTCGCCGTCGGCCAGCGCGTCCAGCATCGCCGCCACCTGGGTACGGTCGACCGTGCCCAGCATGGCCCGCACCACGTCTTCACGCAGCGCGCCGCCGGCATAGGCGATGGCCTGGTCCAGCAGCGACAGGCCGTCGCGCAGGCTGCCGTCGGCGGCCTTGGCCAGCTGCACGATCGCGGTCGGATCGGACTCGATCTCTTCCGCGGTGAGAATGCGGGTCATCTGGCCCTGGATCTGGTCCTCGTCCAGGCGCTTCAGGTTGAACTGCAGGCAGCGCGACAGCACCGTCACCGGCAGCTTCTGCGGGTCGGTGGTGGCCAGCAGGAACTTCACGTGTTCCGGCGGCTCTTCCAGCGTCTTCAGCAGCGCATTGAATGCCGCCTTGGAGAGCATGTGCACTTCGTCGATCAGGTAGACCTTGTACTTGCCGCGCGAGGGCATGTACTGGGCGTTTTCGATCACCTCACGGACATCGTCCACGCCGGTATTGGACGCGGCGTCGATTTCCAGCAGGTCGATATAGCGCCCGGAGTCGATATCCAGGCAGGCCGGGCACTGGCCGCACGGGTCGGCGCTGGTGCCCTGCTCGCAGTTCAGCGACTTGGCGAAAATACGCGCGATGGTGGTCTTGCCGACCCCGCGGGTGCCGGTAAACAGGAACGCATGGTGCACCCGGCCGCTGTCCAGCGCATTGCTGAGCGCACGGACCACGTGTTCCTGGCCCACCAGCTCGGCAAAACGCTTCGGACGCCACTTGCGGGCAAGGACGAGATAGGACATCAGGCCACCGTCTTCATCGGGACGTCCATTGTGCCACGCCTGTCCAGCCCCCCTGCCCCTGCGTGAAGGTGCTTGTGCATCGCACGTTCCCCGGCTAGAATCTGCGCCCCTGCAGCGGGTTCGCAGCAGGTCCGGAGAGGTGTCCGAGTGGTTGAAGGAGCACGCCTGGAAAGTGTGTAAGCGTCTAAACCGCGCTTCGGGGGTTCGAATCCCCCTCTCTCCGCCAGACAACGCAAACCCCCTGATTTTTCAGGGGGTTTTGCTTTTCTGGGGTGACCGGATGCAGGACACAAATCGGGACACATCTCACGATGCGCATCCCACACCATCTTGTTCGCTCACCCACTGGGCTCTGGTCGTTCCGGCAACGGGTCCCCACCGATCTTCAGGCCATGATTGGCCGACGCATCTTCAAACGCACCCTTCGCACGTCCGAGCTGGCCGTGGCCCAGCTGCGCGCCCTCGGCCTGGCTGCGCGTTATGCTCAAGCCTTCGACGTGTTGAGGGAACAACGCATGGGAACGAAGGACGAAGACATTGGAGCGCTTCTAGATCGCCTGACCGGTTGTGACCCGCTCCAAAAGCTAACGTTGAACCGGACCAAGGCAGCCGACGGGACGGTGACTGAGCATTGGCAAATCGATACCCCCGAGGACGTGACGCTCTACCGGCAGATGATGGAGCTTTCGGCCTCCCAGCCCAGTGCGCTGAGCGAGTTGATCCACGAGGGCGTGCCGCCCATGCCGGTGGCCCGTCGGGTAACCAAGCCTGCCGTGGAGACCATCACCCTGGGCAAGGCTCGCGACGGGTGGCTGGCCAGCATCCAACCCGGCTGCCTGCCCAAGACCTACACCATCAAGAAGACCGCCATCGAGGCGCTGGTGTCCTTCCTGGGCGACAAGAGCAAGCTGCACTCACTGACCAGGTCCGACTTAGCCCGCTGGTATCAGTTCATGCGAGATGGCGGCGCAGCCACCCCCACCCTTACCAATAAACAGTCCTATATCGGGGGCAAGGGCGGGTTTTTCGAGTGGGCGATGGCCTCCGGCCACTACCCCAAGGGCGACAACCCGGCTTCCGGCCACGTCACCTATTCGACCCGGGAAAAGCGCGCTCGGAAGAAGTTTGGCTTCAAGGCCTACGATGCCCACCAGATCCAAGCATTGTTTGCGCCGGCCGCGTTTGAGGAGCTGGCATTGTCCGCCCGCTGGGCCTCGCTGCTGGGTCTCTACACGGGTGCCCGGGCCTCAGAGGTCGGCCAGCTCCTGGTCGAGGACGTTTTCGCGGTGGAGGGCCTGCCCTGCATTAGGATTTCTGACGAGGGCGAACATCAAAAGGTGAAGACCGAGGTCAGCCTGCGCACGATCCCCGTGCATCCGGACCTCATCGAGCTGGGATTCTTGGATTGGGTGGACACCCTGCGCGCCGACAAGGCCCCAAGGCTCTTCCCTGCCGCGAAGGCGAACGCAAAAAACGGGGCAGGCAACTGGATCACCAAGGCCTTTGGCCGGCACCTGGAAAAGGTCGGGGCCAACTGGCCGGAGGCAAAAAGGGGCTTCCATTCTCTCAGGAAAACACTGATTCAGGAGCTTCAAGGCGCTGGCGTGGTCTCCGAACTCCGGGCCCAACTGGTGGGCCATGAACTGGACGACGAGCACCATGCGACTTACAGCCGCAGCTTCACGGCACGGGAAAAGCTGCAAGGGCTCAAGGACGTTTCGCCCGGTCTGTCAGTGCTGTCGTATGGACTGAACCTGCCTGTCCTGAGGAGCCTTCTGAGCGTCTAGATTCAGCGAGAATACCCAGCGGCAACGAGTGAACTATTAGTCAATTCGAGTGCTCGTAACTAGGAGGTTGTATGGGACGGCGAAGCGGCTTAGAGGGGTTTTTGCGGGCAGCCGGCCGGGCGGCCGCAGCGGCGGAGCGAGAAACCAAACGGAAACAGCGGATGCAGGCGACGCAGCAAAGGCAGCTGGAGCGCCATGAGCGTATGGCCGCAGCCCAGGTGCTGCGTAAGATTCGCGCCTCCGAGTTGACGGAAAGGGAGGCAGCCCGCCAAGCCAAAGCGGGATACCTTGAAGACCGGCAGACCGAGGTCGATGACCTCAATGCCGAACTCAGGGACCGACTACAGGAACTTGAGGGCTTACTCGGCCATACCCTTTCGGTGAACGACGCCATCAGTTTCGATGGCCTACGTCACACCGCCTCACACCCCACCTTTGAGGTGCCGAGGGAGTTGGTGCCCGGCTTCGCACCAGCCGCTGTCGAGCTCGTCCCACCGACGGGCCTTGCCCGCTTTTGGCCGGGAGCCGGGAAGAAGCACGGGGCGGCAATGGCGGCGGCGCAACAGGCGCACCAGCAAGTCCTGGACCAGTTCCAACAGGCAGAGACGCTAAAGAAGCAAAAGCTGGCTGACCTGCGTGCCCAGCACGAAGCTGCGCGCGCCCTCTACGAGGCGGATGTGGCCCGCCGAAACGGGGAAATTGACGAGTTCCAACGCGCCTACTTGGCCCATGAACCTGATGCCGTCGTGGCCTACAACGACATGGTTTTGGCACGCTCGGAATACCCAACCGAGGGATTCCCTCAAAGATTCAAGCTCGCGTATGCAGAGGCGTCGAAGGAACTGGTCATCGAATACGACCTTCCCGAGCTTTCGGTCGTGCCCACGGAGGCCGACTACCGCTACGTCAAGACCCGGGATGCTATCGACGCCAAGGCGCGTAAGGCGAGCGACATCAAAGCGCTCTACCAGGACATCATCGCCTCGATCACGTTGCGCACACTGCACGAGGCGTTCGAAGCCGACCAAGCGGATGCCTTAGGATTGGTGACTTTCAATGGGGTGGTCGATGCGCACGACCCCACCACAGGGCAAGAGGTCCGCGTTCCCGTGGTGTCGGTCCGCGCGACCAAGGCCGCCTTCCTGCAACTGCGGCTCGAGCGCGTTGAGAAGGTCGCCTGCCTTCGCAACCTTGGCGCCCAGGTCTCGAATAGGCCTGACGAGTTGCAAGCCATCAAGCCAATCGTCGAGTTCAACATGGTCGACAAGCGCTTCATCGCACAGTCGGATGTGCTGTCTGGATTGGAATCCCGCCCGAACCTACTGGACTTGACTCCAGGCGAGTTTGAAGCGCTAGTGTCCAATCTTTTTAGCAAGATGGGACTTGATACCAAGTTGACCCGTAGCTCC
This sequence comes from Stenotrophomonas aracearum, assembly GCF_031834615.1. Classification (NCBI taxonomy): domain Bacteria; kingdom Pseudomonadati; phylum Pseudomonadota; class Gammaproteobacteria; order Lysobacterales; family Lysobacteraceae; genus Stenotrophomonas; species Stenotrophomonas aracearum. Next base: position 1,016,644 of record NZ_CP115543.1, on the reverse strand, counting down.
CGAGACGGGGGTGTGGATGCCGTGGCCTTCGACACTCGACCTGTGTTGGGGGGCAAGGTGGTTATCCAAGCGAAACGCTACAAGGACACAGTCGGCGTGAGCGCGGTCCGAGATCTCTACGGAACGATGCTTAACGAGGGTGCAAGCAAGGGCATCTTGGTCTGCACGAGTGGCTATGGCACGGCTGCGTTTGACTTTGCCAAGGACAAGCCCATCGAGCTTATTGATGGGGGCGGGCTGCTCTACTTGCTCAGAGAGCACGCTGGCTTGGACGCCCGCATTGCGGGTTAACAAGCAGCGCACCGGCATTTGATTACGCTTTTCCAGGACTGCCCACCCTTTCGCAAGAGATGATCGCGCACAGGGTTGGGCCAAGCCTAGGCGTTGGAAGGCAACTTCGATATTTGTGAACCAGCGCAGATTCCCTCCCTTGCGGATTTCGACATCGCTGCTTCGATGTGGGGACCTTCCACACATGGACCCTCAATGCCCGCCAACGTAGAACTTCGAATCGCCAGTCGCCTCCTTCCCGCTCTGATGGCGCAGAGTGGGACGCGCGACATCGCTGACCGGGAAGCCGATATTCAACACGCGCTCGATGCTGCAGCCCTGCTGATGCGTCGCTTCGCCGCCTCTCCCGCTGGGCAGGTGCAGCACGCTTATGTTCCCAGTAGCGGGAGCCGCTCGGCCCCACGCGCTGCTGCGGTGGACCGAGCCCAAGTCCCACCAACGTTTCCCTCTCAAGAAGAATGGCGTAAATCTCGCGGACTTCCCCCCGCCCCAACTCCTCAGGCCGCTCGGCAGCCCTTCCCTGGACTGTCTCCCCGCTAAAAGACAAAGCCCCGCTCAAGCGGGGCTCTTTCTTTCAGTGCAAGGCTGGGGGCTTTGGCTTCGCGGTCGGCAGCACCTGCTGCTCTTCGATGTGAGTCAGTTCCTGCTGCTGTGGTAGTAGTTCGCCCGGTGAGGCCAAGCTCTCTAGCTCGGAGGCACGGCGGACAACGTCGGCATCCACCTCTGCCAGAGCCCCATCTGATCCACGAAGCCTCGCTTTTTCAAGCTCTTTGGTCCGTTGCTCTAGGACGGACAGGCGGCGCTCCCGGCGCCTTATCCACTCTGGGCGAGAGTAGCAAGCAGAGCCGAGTGGGTAATCGGAGTTGAATCGCTCCCACTCCTGCTGGGCGATGTGATGCAACCGCTGTGCGCGTCCCAACGCCAGCAGGCGCATGGATCGTCCAATGACGGCGTTTCTCAGGGCTCGAACCTGAAGCACTGCTTTTGTTAACCACTGGCGGATGGCCACGGTTTCCCCTACATCAGCCAGTGCGTCCCGAGCCCACTCCAAGCCGGCTCGGATCCGGTGCAAGGAGAGATCCGCCCTGACGCGGGCGATGTCCTGAAGATCCCGCAATGCCTGCGTAATGCGCTCGGTAAGACTGATCGGCTCTTCTGCTTCAGTGCCCTCCCGGTGCCGGCCGATGACTTGGGCGAGACGAATCCCTGAGACGCCCCGGATTTCCAGGCCCGGCGCCAAGTGGGGCACCGACGCCCTGGAGCCCCACTCGCGACCGGTCGTCTGGCTGGCTAGCGGGCTCGTATCTCGCCCTGCCTGATGGGACAGCATATCCAGCTGCTCTTGGTTGCTCGCTTCGATGGTCTCGTTTTCGAGAGCAAGGCGGCTCTCCTGACCTTTGCGTGCCAGCGCTGTGGCCGACTTGCCCAGGTGCTTGGTGGGTTCCCTGGTGAGGGCGGCGGCTTGGAGCTCATCCCCTCGGTCGGCGGCCGATCGGGCTTGTTCGGCCAAGCTACGATGGTCGATGGTCACAGCCAGGCCCGCGGCCTCTAGGTGAGCGTTCGTGGTCTCAGCGATCATTTCCCTGACCCACTGGACCTGGGACTTCCCCGAGGCCCCGCCATCTAGCTCCCTCGTTTTCTCGCCAAAGCCCTCAGGTCCAATGCGCCTCGTGCTGGCAAGGACGTGAACGTGGTGGTTGAGCCCGTCTGGGGTGCCCGGAGAGTGGATGCTCGCCTGGACCGCGAATTGGTATCGGTCGACCAATGCTTCAGCGATGGCGAACGCGAGGTGCGCCCGCTGCTCGTCGGAGAGCTCATGAGGCAGCGAGAGCTCGAACTCACGCGCCACCGTCGAGTCCTTGCGACGCTCGGCGGCCTCCGCGACCGCCCAGAGTTCGCCGGGCACCAGCGCCCAGTCGGGGGCGTCAGGGGGCGCGAGGCAGAACGTCTCAACGACGCCGCTCCTGCGGCGGTAGTCGTGCTGCTGCCCGGTGATGAGGTCGGCAAGCAGAAGCCCGCCCCGGTAGGCGGCTGCGGCGACGGCCGATTGCCCCTTGGCTCGGCTAAAGGTTTTAACTGCGGTGTGGTAGATGGCCATGAAAACTCCTAGGAAACAGGAGTCTTTATGGACCAGCTTCTGCTTTTGGCAAGCCTCGCAGAGGCTTGGGGTTCCAGGGGCGCAGCCCTTGGCGCACGCATCCGTCAGGATGCCTAAGTGCGCTCTTGCTTTTGGTCGGAGAGCGGGCATCATTCGCCTGTGCGCAGCTGGTTCACCCCGCTTCGTCCGCATGGAGAGGTGAGCAAGAGCTTTCCACTGACATGTCAAACCTGGTCGAACATTGGATATCCTAAAGTCGCCCATACGAACCACCTGTAACGAGAACTCATCATGACAAATGCATTAGAGCCGCACGAAGCTGAGGCTATCTCCAACATAATCGACTCGCACTGGGCAACCTTTAAAAAGCCAATAGCCTTGGCGAACGTAGGCCATCAACTGAGCGCACGGGGCGAAGATGTCAAGGCGATTCTGAAGGGTCGAAAAATGGGGGAGCTGATAAAACAGGCGTTTGATGACAAATATGCTATCCGAGAACGACCTGGCGTCCTGTTAACCTGGGAAGTCTATCCGAAAGGGAAGGAGGAAGATCCGGCTAAAAACAATGCTACAGATGCGGATACGAAACCCAAAACGATAATTCCTCGGATGCCATCGCCCGTTTGGCATGCCTTCACCAAGGAAATATCATCAAACCGGCGAAGAGAGGTCACACTCTCCCCCTTCAGATTTATGGATAGGAAAGAACAGGACAGCATTGATGAAGCCAACCTCCTCATAGAAGGTCAGTATGTGATACCAAGAGGATCACTTACGGCAGGTCAACATGCGTCTGAAGTGTGGGCCAGCATCCAGCGCTGGTCTGAGTCCCAAGGCTTGGAAATCATGCGAATTCTCGAGCGCCAAAACCACAGCAAGGTAGAGTCAGTCCTAAACTTGATGATCAAGTCTCTCTCGCAAGATCAGCTCAGCCGGGTTCAGCTTCCGCTTGATGTTGTCGCAACCCTGAGAGACTCCAATGCATGAAGCATATCATTTGCTATACGGGGATTCCGCACGCAGACTTTGATTTCATACAGCGCAGAGCAAGAACCATCACAGGCTCCGACACGGAGTTCTACGGTCGAGGGCTCAAGAATAATCAACACCAGTATCTAGCTAAAGACGCGAAAGCCATCATGCAGTTTTTCGCCGACCGGATAAGGAAAGACAAGGCTAAACAGTCAGAATATTCTTACTCAGTTATATATATTGAGAACGACACGATTAATTCGACCATCCTGAGAGACGGCCTTTTCCCAAACTTTTTCGCAACAGGAGCCGCATGGACCTTTCAATACGGCTCAGTAACTGAGCGCGAGCAAAATAGACAAGACCTAGTAACAGCTCTTGTCGAATCAACAAAGAAAGTTAAGCGAGCGCTGCCCCACCTACGCAAAGAGTTCACCGAACGCTCAAACAAGACCCCCCTTCTGTTACCCCTGCAGAACTTCGAGGCTAATGAAATCTCAAACCTACTATCCAACGTCAGTAATGGCATTCTAGACGCCATCGACCCTACCGCTACGATTCGCGAGCTGGTTGCGGATTTTGAGCGCAGGTTTCCGCCTACCCTCGACTGGACCAGAAAGCCGCCGCAGACTGTCTTTACAAACAATGCAGGTATTAGGTTCCGAGCGCCTGGAAATGATCGCCACGGATCCGCCCACCCCGAAACAGAAGGCCATCCGGACGATTGTGTGATTGCAGCCTTTAAGCGCTTAGGCGTGACATATGATCCGCATTTTCATTACGACTGCACACGACTAAGCCAGTCGAAGCTCTCTGCTGAACTTCACAACTGCCACCTCCCACGCGACTGGATGACCGCAAAGAAATCTCATTTGAACATTGCGCCCAATGATGCGGTCCGCTAAAAAGCAGTTGGCCGGCTTGCGCCGGCCAAAGCCATACAGGATGCTCGCCACTGAGAGTCTTTCCTCTCAACATGCCTCATGGTCCTTGGTAGCCATACTGAGGTAGACGAGCATTTAGCAGCGCCGCGCAAAGTATTCAGCCAACAAGCCAACCTCATCTCGCTCGCAACCTTGGAAGCTGTAGAGAGGTTCTCGTGAAGCGCCTACTCCTACATAGCTTGTAGAACCGGCGCACATGGGGCGAACAGCTATGTTCCATGAAACATTTACGCTTGTCAAGTGGATCAAGGACCCGCCTACTTTACCGCAGAAGAAGCCTAGCCTGGCTCAGTTTCCGCCTTCTAAGGTGCCTCCTCTGTCCGCCAAGGCAAAGCTCGCAAAGTTCAACAAGGAAACCGCCCGCAGAGCGTTCGTTTCCGAGCCATAGCTGTAGTCCATGCCATGAAGCACTTTGTGCCGGTTTAGACCCGAGAAGTCCGCCGGCAGGGTGTCGATTGCCGAAGAAAGGGGGGACTGGGTGCGAAACACCTCCCAAAGGTGGCGATTCAAATCGCTGGTCTCTAGGCCGTCGATAAGCCCTCCCATCCCCTTAGTCTGTCGGGTGGTATACAGCTGCCGCCCCCGCTCATCATGGGAAATTCCATCGGCCTGACTGAGCATCACTGGAATACTCAACAGGTAGTTCCCCAAACGGTGCGCGTTGAACGCGGCCGCTAGAACATGTGCCCTCTTCGGGTGCCGGCTCAGAAGTCTCTCCTCGATCACATCGAGGTTCTGCCGAAAATAGCTCTCAAGCTCCGCACTAGCTTGGTCAGCCGCTCCACCCTCGAACGCATCATTGAGCGAGCGAATGCCTGTCAGCGGCATCTCAGGATCGATATACCAACCATGCTGAGCTAGCCTCAACAGCTGTGTCTGGAACCGACCTGGGAACTCCGCCACCAAAATGAGAGTCTTGCGCAGGGTCTCGACCATCTCCTTCGTCGCCGGGTTCTCAGACCAGGCGTTGAATTCAGTTCGAAAACGCTCCAGGTGATCGTGGAGTTGTCTCTGGACCCGCAGCGCAGGTTCAGTCGCCCTCTTCAACTCCTCGGTCCAGCCTCGATAAGTTCCGAACAAATCGTCAACAACGTCAAAGGGTCCTTTCGGGAACTCCGTCATCGTCTTTACTCCTCAGTGACGAGAAACAATCGCACAGATGCAAAGTCAACGATTGGCGCAAAAGCCCAATGCCAAGATTTCACGGGCTGTCTCCCAACAGTCTAGAGACCCAGCTCATCCAGCCCGATTCCGAGTAACCGGCAGCGGCCCTAAGGCCCATGCCCGCTGGGTGGACCGTCAGCGACGACAGCTCATCTCGAGACTGGAGAAAGAAGGGGCCATCGACCCCCATCACGTGGTGGTCGCCCTGGAGAGCATCGCAGTGGGAACAATGGTTAGCCCAATACTTGACGCCGGCCGTCTGCGACTGTCCGACACGCATGAGCGGCGCGTCTTGGACGATGACCGCCGCAACGGCAGGATCCAGAGATTCGACGTATTGAAGAACAGCAGCATCAGCAACCTCCAGTTCGCCCTCCTCATCGAGCTCTTTGAGGCGAGGAACCCAGATCGCAGTGACCACGGTCTCTAAGCCACACTTCCAACAGACCATGGGAGCCTGGAGCAAAGCAAAGCTAGGCGCTTGGAGATTGAAGTCAGTCACGGCCAGAATCCAGGTAGTCTCCACGGTCCCAAGATCGGTAGCGCCAAGGGAGGACCTCCTCCAGGGCTGTTATCCGCGGATCTGGCATCAGTGATAGCGCAGCAGTGCCCAAACGCAAGCGCTCTAAGCGATCGTTAGGCACGAACAGCCACGGCCGAACCGTCCAATCGGCTGGGATACCGCAATCCCTGGCTAGGGCTGTCCGCAGGCGTTCCCAGTGTTCGTCCCAGCTCCTCAACCGATTCAGGAGGGTTGGTAGGCGGGCCGCATAGGAGATTTCGCATAGGTAGGCAGCCCGGTCCCGGACGTTCACAGCGACCGCGTCGCAATACCAGTGGGGCCCGCTGGTGTCCGGATTACTGCCCGGATTCAACTGAATGCAGCACTGAGGATTGACGAAAAGCCTGCGGTCAGCCCGCAGGAAGTCTAGAACTACCCCTTCGAAATGATCCACGTTGCCTTGCCTCTGATGCTTACTGCTACTTGGACCTAGCCACCCTACAAGAATTCGTTTACGTCGAGCCCGTCGTCGAGACTATCAGCCCATTGGTTGAACCGCCCGTCCTCCGAACGAGGCAGCGGGTCCGCAGTCGGAGCCCGGATCAGGGTAGCCAACTGTAGGCTGCCACCAAAGGCCAAGGCATTCTGACGGGCTAGACCGGCGATGCGCCGGACCTCCCGTTTGTCCGCCCACTCACTGGCAGACTGAATGGCCGAAAGGTCCTTCTCCGACGACAGCCGGAAGGACACCCAGGTGTTGCACTGCGAAAGCACGGTTGGAGAGATCTCCGAGGGGCGCTGGGTGCTCAACCAGAGCGCCAGCCCGAACTTGCGCCCCTCTTTGGCTAGGCGCTCATATGCCAAGGCGTTGTTCACGGCCTCGTCGCCGGTTCCCATCTGGCGTAGGTAGTGGTGCGCCTCCTCCAGCACCAACAGGGTCTCTCGTTTGTTCTCTTGGCCACGACTAAAGAGCTCAAATGCATAGAGCTCCAAAACAGCACCCAGGACAAAGGGGGTCAGGTCATGAGATACACGGCGGAGGTCAACGATGTGCACCCGCCAGTCGACCTCATCACCGCCAAATAGTCTTTCCACGACCGCCTTTGACTCGTTGCGCCAGCTGAGTGGGCCGCCGCAGCCCGCGCCTCCCGCCACGTCAACGACATCTTTAAACATCTCATCGTCAGTGAAGCGGGCAATGCGTGTAATGAGGGGAGAGATGTTGCCGTAGTTCCAGGCATTGCGCTCCAATCCTTTGTTGCTTGGCGAAATGGCGTGGCTATCTGCTATCAGCGGCCCCATCGCCTGCATGGGCGGCCATGCTGAGGCGACGGGAGCCGTTCCTGCTCTTAGGCATTGAATAATGGCTTGAGCATCCAACACCCTGTCGCCTCTACAGTCATCAAAGAGCGAAGCCTGTGTGTCGCTCTCTAGGCCTGCACCCTTAGAAGACGCAAACCACTTAATCTTGTTCAAATGGTCTAAGGCAAAGGTCAGGGCGGGCCGTTGAGTCTTGTCACTTGGCAACAAAAGACGTTGCAGGCCAAGGCGACCCAATGCGTAGTAGGGGATGCGGTAGCTGTCCGAATCCGACCCACCGATCCGAGTGACCTTGATGGCATTCGGAGGGTAGCTGCTGGCGGGGAAGGCGTCTTCGTATTCACCGTTGATATCGAAGATGACGACGCGCGCCTTAGGCATCTTCGCGATCTGCTGGAGCACCGCAGCCGTAAAGCAGCTCTTGCCTTGCCCTGAGCTGCCGAGCACCGCCACATGCCTAGACACTAAATTCTGTAGATCAATGGTCAGACGGCCGCCACCTCGGAGGTCATCCCCTAAGTGGATGTCCGCAGGCGTGGCTGCGTCGCCCCCCAAGATCGATGAGAGCTCGTCGTCGGTGAGCGGGAAGGCCTCAGCACCGAGTGCCGGCGAGGAAAGCGAATCCGACACGAACGTTAGTCGTCCAGAATCGCGGCGCAGTCGACCGACCACCAAGCCCGTAAGGTGACGCAAGGGCTCGGAGGACACCGAAGTCCCCGAAAGTCCGACTCGGTGAACCTCTTTGGGCTCTGCAAACGACAGGGATTGAACCTTCATAACCAGCAGGCGCCCGCCGGATTCAATCCCCAGGAGGCTGCCGACTTCAGTGACGACCGAGACGCCATGCACGTGAGCAGCCAACTGCCCCCTATGGACATCCATCAGGTTCAGCGTGATGTCCACGCCATCGATTTGGACAACGTAGCCTACGGCTTGACGGCTTCTCATGCGAAACCTTCCTCTGGCGCGTCGGGCTTCTCAGCCATCAGTCGCCTGCGCAGATCTGCCAGCTCCTGGTCATAGACCGTCGGGTCAGGGAGATCGGCTGCCAATGCGCTGGTATAGGCCCTGGCGCCGCCACCTACGATAGTCAGTCGAGGGGTTTGCAGGGCCAGCAGTCTCCGCACGGTCTGTGGGAGCTCCGCCCTCGCAGGGTCTCCTTTGAACTCTGGGAGATACACAACCACCTGGAGCGTGGGATTGAGCAACGCGGAGCGAATGAGGCGGTTGATGTGCTCATCGCCGAAGCCGTAGCCATTGATGATGAGCGCAGTCTGCGGGCGTGCCATGAACTCCGCGAATCGCCGCAGCAGTTCGCCCATGACATATCCAACGGTCTGAAGATACTTGGCTGCACGCGGAAGGACTAAGTAGCTCAGCTTGTCAGTGAAGCCGGTCAAGAACTCATCAATATCGCGCCAAGCCTCAGACGCCGGCACCTCATACAAGTTGTGGTCAACCTCTTTCCAAGTCAGCGAGCCGTGGAGCTTGGCTAGGTAGATGTTGTAGACGCCGAAACGAGCTTCTCCCTTGGCCTGGGCGTTGCGGAACCCGAGGTCGAAGCTCTGGGGTGAGAAGCGGCGGCTATGCACGCCCAAGAAGCCGTTGATGATCTGAAGGTCAACCGACTCCGCTGCCCACTCGATTGCTAAGTCATAGTTGGTGGTGAATACCCATGGCGCGGGCTGGCCGGGCTGTCGTGCGGCAGTGATTTTCTGGAGGATAGAGCGGTGGGCACGGAGCTCGTCAGCCAAGTCGGCTCCCAAGGGCGACTCCCACCACTCTTCCTTTAGCGTCGCTGCCGATACGACTGATCTGAAGAGAGCCGTCCTGACCTCTTGCGCTTCAGCGAGCTGCGGACTGAGCTGCCGCTCCCATTCCAAGATTGCGATTTCAAGCCTGTCTAAGAGGACTTCAAAGTTTGGCAGGCTTGCAGTGGGGACCGGGATAAACGGGTTGGGCGGGATCGGCACAGCGCCCGGCGGGAGCGGAGGAGGAGGCAGCGGCAATCTCTTTTCGTCCTCCGTGATGAACTTCTGGGCAAAAAGCCAATCTGCCTTGGTCGAATTTCTTGCCAGGAAGCTAGTCCACAAAGTCCTCATCGTTTGCCCACCAGCGGAGCACGATGCCCCAGCCCCCAACAACAGACCCACGTTCTCCAGTCGCAAAAGAGATGCGAGATAAGCCTGCAACTCCAGTTCGTCCGTGATTTGCTTCCCGCCGCGATACGCAACAATGCTCATCTAACCCCCTGTTTCGTCCTTGTCCTTCCCCACCCGCGTCGCGCAGGATGAGGTCGCCTATTCGAGTGGAGCTAAGGTTGGACCCGCAGCCTCTGGCGACTCACCCACTTTGTAGTCCGTCACCAGCCATCCGTAGACGTCGGATAGAGCGTCAGGGATGGACGCTATGTCGGTGCAGGCAATCTCCACTTCAGACGGAAGATCCCCCGATGCGCCCTCCACGCTCCACACGATGTCGTATACCCGAAAAGTGGTCACCTTCTCTCCTTGGCCATGCCTCTGCCAGAGCTTAGCTCAATGGCTGGACGCATGGAGGACGCCAGCATGAGGTGTGGCTGGCGTCACCGACGTCTTGAAATGAGCGGACGGTAACGGTCTGCTTCAGGACGTATGTAACCGCAACCTGCCCTGCTCACGTCGTCCCAGCCGATTGTTACCGTCCATTGGCTTGGTCGATAAGATGATGCAGCGCCAAGGCCCGGTCTTGCCAAGTGTCGATGTTCCAGGAAGGATGATAGACCCAGGTCATGAGGGCTGAGCCTCCCGTGTAGTCGAGCGACCAGATGTCCCGGCGCTCGATATAGCGCCGACGGCCATTGAGCCGATTCACATCGCGCGCCAGAAATGGGGGCAGGCCCTCTTCTCGCTTGCCGTGGGGGAGAAGTCTCCACGTGGTCTGGCCCAGAACCAGGACAACGGTGGGCTTGAGTGTTGGAAGTATCTCCTCCACCAACACGTCGCCGCCTGCCAGGAGCTCTTCGTTCCGGGGGCGCTGATTCGCTTGAGACCCTGCGAAGGCCTGAGAGAGGTTCGCGAAGGCCACCCGCTTCCAGGCGTCGGCTGCGTCTTGGGCGTCCGGCTTCCCGTCAGCAGTGAGCGCCGAATCCAGGGCCTTGAAGAAGGGTCCGTCGTCGGTGTGCCGGATGGGCTCCGCCATCCCACGGAAAACATCCCTGGTGAACGGCCTGGTTACTTCCAGCGAGTCGCTCATCCCCTCTTTTCGGTAGTGCGATTCGCCCAGCAGGAGGATCCGCTGGCCGTCTATGCCATCCCAGTAAAGGTCTCCCCAGTAGGGAAGGAAGCGAACAGTGTCAGGCCACTGGTGCTCGTCAAGATTCAAACCCGGCCAGCCAACCGACCGTGGCCGAACCGATGCAATCTCACTCATCGTGATTCCCTGGCTTTGGCGCCTGAAAGACACCGGCACCGACTGATGCCGGTCCGTGGAACTACTTCTTTCCTTTCTTCCCCTTGTCGGGGGCCTGGCTCAAAGCTGACCCGGCTGCCGTCTTAGACTTGCTGCTGGTTCGAGCGTCACGCAAAACATCACTCGCAGCCTTTGCTGCCTTGGGGCTTGTCTGTTCGTTTTTAGCCATGTCGTCTCTCCCTACCACCATCTGATGGCCACGAAAGCATAAGAAAAGTGGGAATTAAACCTAACAAAGAGACGGCGGCGTTTATCCTACATTCATATTCAGAGTGCGCTTCGTTAGTTTATGTCAGTTAAACAGTACGGTAATGACTCCGAGAAATTCGCCCCACCATTCTCTCAAACCTTTGTTTTCATTGCGGTTTCCACAAATGGACCGGCGGAATGATCGCGCCGCGGCCGGGCCGAAAAGGGCCCTCCCAGGCGAGGCCTGAGGCGTTGCAAAAAGTCTCGAAATTCGATTGACGATTTTGCAGCCTGTCGTATCCCTACTTCCATCTTTCAGATGGAAGCAACGCAGTGAACAACGCCACTCAGCACTACCTCAAATCGTATTTGTCGGACTCCACCGGCACGCTCACGCTCACCAATGTTCGCATCGGTCGGGTCCGCATCGGCGAGATGATTGTCAGCGGACGTGAGGCCGCCATCCACGCCCAGGAAATCATCAACGATGCCTGCGAACGCGCCCGGCGGGCACGTCTGGGCAAGAACGCAACGCGCTATCCAGAACCGCTTCCCATCGCTGCTCCTGCTCGTCTGCTGTCAGTAGAGATCAGAGACTACTTGGCAGACCGCGAGCGCATGGGCTTGGTGCGCGACACCATCGAAGCCACAACCCGCACCCTCAAGCTGCTTCAGATGGCCTGCGGCGACATCCCCGTCTCTCGCATTGATCACACCCACATATATCGCCTTTGGGAACTGATGCGCTGGACGCCACCGTTGTTCTTCTCCAACCCCGTCTATCGCGGCTGGACCTTCGAGCAAGCCGTGACAGAAGGCAAACGACTGCACGTCAACCCACCGGCGCGCGCAACCGTTGAGAAACACCGTCGCTTTTTGGTCACGTTCTTCGGGCGCCTAGAGGATGCCAAAGCGATCCCGGGCTCCCCAATGAAGTTCTTTGCCGAGGTGAAGAAGGACTTAGTGGTTGACCCGGACAAGGCCGAACGCTTGTTCGATGAGGCAGATCTCCAGCGGATCTTCGCGCCCCAGACGTTCATCCCCTGGGCGATGAAAGCGCCTCATCGGTGGTGGGTTCCCATGATTGGACTTTACACCGGGGCACGCATCAACGAAGTGGCTCAGCTCAAGTTGGCAGACGTGGTTCAGGAGAGTGGCGTGTGGTGCATCCGCATCCAGAAGACGGTTGATGCCGACCTTAGCCACAAGGACAGGAATCGAAGCCGCCAAAGCCTAAAAGGCAAAGCCGCTATCCGGACGCTTCCCATCCCACAGCCGCTGCTGGATGCAGGTTTTCTGGCGTTCGTGGAGGACATCCGAGCGTGCGGGCACCACAGGCTCTTCCCACACCTTTCCGCGGGTGTTCGTCGTGACACGGGAGAGCCGAACGCACGATACAGCCAAGGCATCTTGAGCCAGTTCAGCACTTACATGAAGGGCCTAGGCTTCGGAAAAGGCGTCGGCTTCCACGCCTTCCGCCATACCATTGCCACAGAGCTCCACCACAAGGGAGTAGCCGACGAAGACATCGCACTCGTGACCGGGCATTCCATCAGCAAGAAGGTGCCGGTGCTGCATGAAGCGTATTTCCATAAAAAGCCGGCGTTGGCACGAACGAAGCAGATCGCCGTGCTTGACCAGTATCGCCCGGATGTCGAGCTTCCCACCTACAAGACAGGGCAGTTCAAGGCGCAGCTGGCTGACCCGAGGAAGTTCTATCCATGAGGAAGAAGCAGTGAGACGAGTGCGGGAATGGCAGGGGCGCTGCAGAGCGCCCCGCGTCAAAGATCGAGACTCTGCATGCCAATGCTCGCTCAGGCAGAGCCTTAGAAGCCAAGATCTGGGCCGCCCAAGGGGTTGACTATCTGATTACCTGATCTAGTGTTCGTCACCCCACCCCCGAGATTCCCATGCGGATTCCCAGCGCCGAAGAAACGGCCCATTATTTCTTGCAATACGGCTTGCATATCAGTCCTGCCGATCTCCGGTCTAGCAGAGGCTGGAAAGTTGCTGCGCCAAATCTCCCCCTGGATGAACGCACTTTCCCATCGCTTGGCGCGCTGTGGCTGGAGTGGATGGACTACGCCGCCGAACGACTAAGCATCGAGAGCAAAGTGAAGCGCTTCGTTGTGCGCTTTGAGAGTTCCAGCCCAGAAGAGCGCAAGAACTTGCTGAGTGCTTTGGCTAACTATCCAGATACCTCGACAGGATCTCTAAAGGAGATGTTCGAGGACCTGCCCCCACCTTCCACGGACCACCTCCCTGAAACTTGGCAGAGCGATTTTGATCAGATCTGGAACGACCGAAGGTCCGGCTTCTGCTTTGTCGCAAGGGCAGAAGCCGCATTGGATAGACTGCTGATAAGCGCCTCCGCCTAGGCATACTATGGGTCTTCCCCACGGAGGACTCTTGGATGACAACCCCCTCTCTGCTAAACGCTTCGCTCGCCGCCGCTGTCGACACACTGGAAGGACTCTGTCGTCTCAACACTGAAAGCGAGGAGACGTTCACTGGCGCGTTTATGGGTGCCATTGCAGCCTCAAGCAACCTTCTCGCTCAGTCCGGCTTGTATAAGGATAATCAGAGCCCGATTTGGTGGGGTTCATTTAGCAAGAATCGGGGCTCAGACATGAAGGTCACGGAGCCCGGTAGCGGCGCGGACTTTGCGTTGTGCCTGCTCCCCCCATCGGGCCAGGCACGCTTGATCATTTTCCAAGCTAAGAAATCAAGTTTCGATGTTAGCAGCGGACCCAAGCCTAGTAGCTGGTATGCCGACTTAAATAGAATCCCCAAAGATCGCGAAGATGGGACAACGCGCGACGCTCAGATCTTCGTGCTCGCTGAGACCGGTCGGCGCATCCAAGCCCTCAGCAAGGGGGAAGCCTACACCGCCAAGCAGTCTAAGGAGGTTCTTAAGCTACTCCAGGAAGCCGGAACGGACCCCGCTACTGTTGGAGAGCTTGGGGGCTTGAGCTGGATCCACTACCTCATCTACACCTTGGGCGAGCCGGTCTGCGTTCCCCTAAGCAAACTTGGATCTGCCTACAAGAAGGAACTGGACCGTGACCGCTCTAAGACGAAGTATCCGCTTCCAGGCGAGTCGGAGCCCGTATTGCCCTTGTTAAAGAGAGGGGCCCAAAACGATTCCTCAGGATGGCTGCTAATTGATCCCGAGATCGCAGTAGCTGAACTACCCTCCCTTACACCGCTCATGCAGGTCGTGGTCGCCGATGCGAGCGGCAGATTCGGCCCCGCCTTGCAAGCAAGTCATCAGTTCACTCAGATGGTTATCGCGCACAAAAATGCCGAGCTTTGGAGAGCCTTTCGCGCTCCCAAGCCTCCTCAAGAACCCGCGCCGCCCTCTCCCGGCGTTCAAAGCAAAAACTACAAGAGCAGAGGCGATTTCTCACCCTATTCAAGAGCCCGATCGCACATCCAGCGCCTGTGCGCGGAGAGATCCGCGCATCCCTGCCTCATCCGCGCCAGCTTGGCTGCCGCTCCTTTTCAAGATGAGAGCCTCGACATCGCCCAGCTCCAACAGCAGCTCGGCCGCACGACGGGCAGCATTGAAGTGATTGCCAACTTCAATCTCCGCTCTTTCGCTCCAGCTATCACTCCCCCATCGAACCGCCCCGAGAATAGGTGAGCCCTAGTTTCCTGTCCTGAAATACGCGCTCAGCCGGAAGTCGCGTTAGCCCGTGCGATTGCGGCGTTCCCCACACTCTCTCGTTCTTCGCGGTCGCCCTCCTCGCGTAGCTTTCAGCGTTGCAATAGGCATCTAGCAGTGGCGAGGCGGGGCGATGCGCTAACGAAATTTTTTCTCTGGGGAAGTTATAGGGAGAGAACTTGGGATGTTCACTATCCCCATCCGCCACCACTGCCCCGTCATTACACGTGCTTTCCCTTCTACCGGGCGCGAAGTCGTCTTAGAACAACGCAGCCTGCGCCGGCGGATAGATGAGATCCTGCCCCACCCCAAGCGCCATCGGGTTCAGCGGGTGGGGTTTGGGCTCAGCGCTCGACACGATATGCAAGACCTCATGACCTCGGTGCGTGAGCAAATCGCAAATAAGGCGCCGGTGGCAGCGCCACCAAGGTGCCTCTGCGCACATGAGCGCAGTGCGGTTTGTCGCCGCCAGCGCTAGCGCTTTCTCCAGTCCCTTGGCGAACTCGGACGACGCCATGTGGTCGGCATAGCCTTGGAAGGCGGCGGTATCCCATGCCCCATTCGGCGAATTGGGTTGCACCTTGCGCCGACCACCCAGTTCCGGAATCCACTGATACTCCACACCGAGAACCGGCAAAGCGCTCGCCATCTGCTCCGATGCAAACCATGGATGGCGGCGCGAGCCTGGAAACCGGCGCACGTCTGCGATCGCAGTTATCCCATGTTCGGCAAGGAGCTGCAAAAACGTCTCCCAAGGCCGAGTGGAATGGCCAATGGTCCAGATGGTCAGCGCGTTCGTGGCAGACGGATCGCAAGGCATGGGCCGATTAGATACCGGTTTGGATAAACGCCGCGTCGTCATGCAACACCCAATGGGTAGCAGCAACCGACCCCACACTTAAGACAAAGACCGGGCTCATTGACCGCCAAGCCGACCAAGCAGCAATGGCATGATCAGACGGTGTGTTGGGGCTACGGGGACCATGTAGGCCCTACCGAACGCGTTGTGGACGTGCACAACGGTCGAGATGATCAACTCATCTTGGTTCAACGAGGAGCCCCACCGCAGTGCGAGCTGAACTCTCAAGTGCCTGTCGTTGTCCTCCAGCAGCAAACAGTCATCATTGGAGGACAGCACTGTGAAAATTCCGGCGCGGTGCCCTGGCAACACCGGCGCATTCCGACTGACCGCGCCGAGAGAGCCTAGGTCCTTCATTCCCACCGCCTTCATGCCGGCGTTGCGAACGCGCATCAGCACGTCAAACCAAGCGGGCATGACTGCGGCGAGGTCCGCATAGGCATCGGAGGCGCTGCGGCCTCTGCGCGGCAACTTGCGCCTGACTGAATGCACAAAGTCTGCGTCTTTGCTCGAGGAATAGAGGGGATCAGCGTTGAAAAGGCAATCGTCTGAGGTGACTGGACCCAAGCAGCGGGTGCCCTCCTCCGGCTCTACGTTCCTATAATCCACCGAGTCCCTCGTCCTGCAAATCCAAAAAGGCAGTCTAAGAACCGCGGCCGGCCTGTCAATCCGACGTAAGCAAGAGGCTCGATGCCGCGATAGACGAGGAGAGGTCGGCCGCCCAGGGACACAGGTGTAAGGGGCATTCGTCTTTGATCCCCTGACTGAACATTTCAGCTTAGGCCTATGCCGAAGGGCATCTACCGCTCAGGTGAACCGTTGCTACACTGCTTATAGGCGTTTCCACAGGGGAAGTGGGTGTATATCGAGATTTATCGTGCGCGCGGTATTTGGGCGCATCTCACGGGAAGCAGCGGTTGGCGCTGGAGGCTCAAGACGCGAGAGGGCGTGGTGCTGATCGATGCCCGCGAGACCTTTGACGAGCGGGACACATGCCTTAGCGTGGTGTCTCTGTTGACCGCCGGTGTCACTGCGGCCGTGGTGGATGCAGAGTCCCGGTGCGTCCTTAGACCCGTGGCCGGGCGCTGGGAGAAAGGAGAGGAGTTTGCGCGTTAGCAGCCGCGTTCTCTGCCGAGGGAAGGCGGTTGCGCATGCTCTTTCGTCGCGTCTGATGCTGGTGAGATGTTTCCCACGGTCATTCGTCGCCCTCCGTCGGACTGTATGGCAGGAGGTGACGCAGCGGCGCCATCCCGTCCAGGGGCGTTACCGGGCGCTGCGATACTGAGCGAGGCGCCAGGGATTCGGTGAAGCGTTGCAAGCTTGGCTTGGGCGAGCGCTCACTGCGCAAGTCGCCCACAACGTTGCTGACGCATCTTTTCCGACGAGTGCCCTTGCATCACCGTCACTTGAACAACTCAGTAAAAATACCGTGCTGGGCCTTCCCAATCTACGAACGGCCCTACAGAAGGCGGTGTCTCTCACCGTCGAAGCGATTGCGGCATACCGACGCGTCAAGCGGCTAAGGGAGCTCAAGCCCGTCCACAAAGACGGTGCGCGCGCTCCGTCCCTCCATGGTCAAGTTGACCGTGCGACCCACAGCGCGCGTTCGGTGCACCGTGCCTGCAGGAATAGTGACGCACTGCCACGGTCCGAGTGCGAATCCAGGCCCGGAGCCCAAATCAATGTGGAGCTCGCCCTCGACGACCAAGAAGACTTCGTCGCTGTCGGGATGCAGATGCCACCGATACTCCCCATGGAAAACCGCCATCCGAATGCAGCTGTCGTTGAACTCCAGCAAGACCTGGTTTCGGTATGAGCCAGTGACCTCGTGTTGCAGGGACTGGACATCCAAGACCTGCAGCGCCCCATGACGGGGTCGTTCGGCCGCATACTCTTCAGGTGAGGGGAAGTCAGTTTTCATGAGGGTCAGCGGTGGAACCAACGCGTGGCGAAAAGGCCACGGGGTGAGTGCCCCGAACTCTAACGTGCACTCTATGTTTGTGCGGACGATAGGTTGAGCGAAAACGCGCGGCCTCCCGGATACGCAGGTGGCAGCCCCCGCTGCACTTCTGCGACCCACCTAAGCGCCTCGTGACGGTCAGCGGCGGCATTGGCTCGCTCTCGTCCACTTAAGTAAGCTGCAGGGTATCGAGCGCATGACCCGCGCCATGCTCCAACACCTGCTGGGTCACCTGCAATATCCGGGTTCCTTCCTCTTGGAGACACCCCTGAAGGGTGGCGTCTCCCCCGTCGTTGAGAGCAATTTGCTCGCGGGCGCGTGAATGGCGTGAAAAGAAATCTCGTTAAACCATTCAAGGGTGGCCTCGGGCTGCTGCAACAAAATCCTAACGGCTTAGCCCTTACTGGCGGCAAAGCGCTGGGGCACGCGCATCGGAGACGGGTCAGCGCTGCGCTGATCGCCTCAGGTAGTCCGCGAACAATGGATCGTTGGACTCCATGGCGAAGGCCAGCGCCTCCCCCTCCTCCAAGTCTGCCCCGAAGCTCAACAGAAGCGCGGCCACGGCGATCTTGGTGTCGGTGCCCAACGCGTCTGCGGTGATCAGCCAAATCAACGGAGGCTCATCCGTCTCGTCTTCCGTGTAGGGATAGGAGTTCGCGCCGATTCCTGCCTGCAAGAGCGCCTCTACGAGCTCCAAATCGCCCGATCGGCATGCATGGTGTAAGGGCGGGTAGTCCAGCGCCCGCCCCCTCTCGACAAGGGTCGACGGCAACTGATCAACCGCGGACATCATCTGCCTAAACGTTTCGCGGAACTCGGGAACGGTCATGTAAAGCTTGCCCCACCCCAGCGCAACGGCTTTCGGCAACGCATCCATCACCACATCTCCTATCCAACCCACTCAGCCCAAGATGGGCCTGTGAAGATTCTATACTCACCAGGCAGCCCAGTCGCCCCCGCACCAGGTGATGGCAAGCAACATGCCACTGGCATCACCGATGAGGGCCGGCCCCATTCATTGAACAGGAGTCGTCTCGTGGGCATAGAAGTGCCTCGTATCGTGTGGGTCGGAACCGGCCTGCTTGCCTTTGCAGCCGGCGTGGTCAACGCGGTCGGCTATTTGGGGTATGAACATCAGGCCTTCAGCCACATGACAGGGACTGTGACCCTTCAGAGCATTGCGCTCGAAGGTCGCAACTGGGACGCTGCTCAGCAGCTGCTCGCGGTAGTGGCCGGGTTCGTCGCCGGCTCGTTCGGTGCCGGCACGCTGCTTCGAGACCGCAGCCTTTCTGTCGCCTACGTGGCACTCCTGGTCGTGGAGGCCGCGTTCTTCGCCGTCGCGGCTGCCCTACTGGCCGGCGGCACCGGTTTCGGTGCCTGCTTTGCTGCTGCAGGCTGTGGGATGCAAAACGCCATGACCTCTTTTTACAGCGGCTCCGCCATCCGAAGCACGCATCTGACCGGATTCTTTACTGACTTTGGCCTCGTTCTTGGTCAGATCTGCCGAGGGAACCCTGCTCCCCGCCGTCGCCTAGGCATGTGGGGGCTGGTGTTGGTGGGTTTCTCAGTGGGCGGGGTGGTTGCAGCTATCGCCTTCCATCGACTGGGGTTCCTCACGTTGCTCTTTCCGTCGGTCACGGCCGCTCTGTGTGCGTTGGGGCTGTGGCTCCATCTGCATCGAGCCAAGCTGCGGCAATAGGATCGCGTCCGCGCCATCTCATCGTGGGGATGCGGGGCCCCTGCGCTTGAATGCACCGCAGTGAGGTGACACATTGCCCGGTGTGGCAGGCGATCAGGGCAGGAGCTCATGGACCTTCAAACGCGGCTGGATTTGTTGGCGGACCTCAGCATGGCAGCCCAGGGATTTCGCCCCTCCCCCGGGCGATTGCTTCGACTGACTTCGCTGGGATTGATGTGGCTTCACCCGTCCAAGCCCCCTGTCACCGGCATGACCGAGGCAGGCAAAGCATCTTTCCTCTCCTTGCTTTGCGAGGGGTCAGGAATCGATCCGGTTTCCTTGTTGGCTCCAGCACACCGGTTTCACCCGTCCGTTGAGCAGTTCAATGCTGGGACGTCGTTCCTGGATACGTTGGAGGCGGAGGCGCGCTCGGGGACGAAGGTCACCCCGACCGTCGACAACGCACTGTTCGCACTTTGGCTCTGCCGCCGTCTGCCCCCACAGCCGCCGCCGTTGGCGGACTCGGCCGTCGATGAACCTTCGGACGTGCAAGACACGGACCCAGCGACCGGCTGCGGCACCTAGACCAAAGCTCGGCATCTAAACGAGAGAGCCCGGCCTCAGGCCGGGCTCTTCTGGCCCTTCGAAAGCAAGCCTCACTCCGCCTCTTCGTCCTCCCTGCCCCCCAGGTCACGGACGCTCTCGGAGTCCTCCTCCCGGCCCTCCTGTCCTTGGGATTGGCGCCGCTCGTCACTGTCCCGTTGGTTCTTCTTGTCCTGCTCATCCTGATCAGGATTGGTGTTCGGCTGATTCTGGTTGCTCATGGCTGTCTCCGATAGTCGGCATCACCGTGAGGCCGATGAGCAACAGTAGGCCGTTGTAGGTAACGAATCCGTTGCGAAACCCGCTGCATTGGGAGACACCATCGCTACTTAGCTAAATGCTTCAGGGCACGGGTGCGTGGGACGGCGCCTAGGCGTCGCAACAGCAGCAGAGAAATAGCCCTACTAGATCGGAGCGACTGCACTAAAACGGGTCGCCAAAGCCAAAAATCAACGATTAGTGGCCCATCGTTCCAACCGTGCCACTGTGCCCAACCACAAGGGCCAAGCCCCTATCAAAAGGATCTTCGCGGAGCGCCGGCTACCGCGGGCATTTCTGCAACGACGCTAAGGGGTCGGTGCCTGCGCCATCGCTGTCCGCACTCAGGTATCGATCGCCGGTCCCGGTGCCTCTAACTGTGACCGGGACAAGTCCCGTGGCCACCTCCACGTAGAACGCCCACTCGCCCCGCTCAATGCCCGCCATGGCCGCGTCGGCGGACAATGACCACCAGCGCCCGTCCGGATGAAAACCCCCGATCATTCCGGCACGCGCAGACGTCGTGTCAGGGGATAAGGTGACGCAACTGACGATCCGCTTGCTTGCCATAGCGACTCCCAAGGCTCTTAGCGAATCTACACCCCAGGCATTGGTCAGCAAGATGCCCTTCTGAAGGATTCATGTTTGAACGCCCCCAGCGCCGAGGGAGGGCAATTGAGCTACTTCTTCGCCACGTCTTCGAGCGTGACCCCGTCTCGCGGGATCGTGCTCATGGTGAACACGTAGCCCTCCTTGGTCAGAAAGTCCCTCATTCGCAGCTCAGCACTGCGCGGTGAGGCCAACCGCTCCGGCGCGTAAAGGCCGTAAACGCAGGAACTGCTGCCCAAAACATCGCGCCTCACAGCGCAGCGGCTGGTTTGCGTCGCGTAAGACCAGGCCTCTTTAAGCTTGCCAGGCGCAATCGACTGACCGCTACGAAGACGAAAGCTCAACCACCGTTTTCCGATTTGTTCCGACTGAACCACTTGCTCTGCTCCTGCCTCTCTCCTCAGGTTACGCCCGAACCCACGCGGAAGGAAACTTGAACAGGCGGCGATGGCGGTTGATCGCCGGCGGGTGCCGCACGCAGGCAACGTGGGTCCATAAAAAAACCGGTCACGACGATGCCCCAATCGGGGGCGTCGACTCAACCATGGAAGAACACTAGTGTTCCGTCAGCTATGGCGAGTCCCGGCATCGCAAGTGACTGCATCACTTAGGATTGCCCGAAGTTGGCGGACCTCGGGGTCGCTCTACTATGCCACGTCGGCGCGCAGGATGTTCACCTGGAGCGGCGCTGTTCAAGCTGTAGGGGCGCGGGTATTTCATGCCGATTGAGCTTGGAGGCCGAACTCTCCTCGGATGCTTCGGCAAAGAGAGCGGGTTAAGCCGTCGGCACTAGCGAAAGGCGCTGAACGCTTCAGGAGTGGATCGGGCCTCCCCTGTAGATGCTGCTGCGGCAGCCGATACCGATGACACGCCTTCTGGTTAGGGCGTAATCTGATCCTGTCCCAGAACGCGTTAGCCCATGCCTCCTACTGGAACCGAAGAACGATTGACCGCCCTAAGCAACCTGCAGGCGTTGGACGAAGCTGCGGGCGTGTCCTTGGATAGGTTGACAGAACTGACTGCCTACACGTTTGAAGCCCCGGTCGCCTTCGTCTCAATGATTGAGGTCGACAAGCAAAAGTTGATTTCTCGCCTCGGCCTACCGATGGCGGAGACCCATATCCGCGAATCGATCTGCTCTCACACCATCGGCTCCGATCAAGTCCAGGTCGTCCCTGACCTGCGCGAGGACCCGCGGTTTCGGGACAACCCCTTGGTCATCAAACCGCCCCATCTGCGCTTCTATGCGGGTGCGCCATTGATGGCCCAAAACGGAATTGCCATTGGCGCGCTTTGTGTCATGGACACGGTGCCCCGAGAGTTCTCTGACGCTGATCGACGGCAGTTGGAGACGCTCGGCCAAAGCGTGATGCATCAACTTGAGCTCCGAGCATTGTCGGGCCGGCGCGAGCCGGTCAGCGGGCTGCCGAACCGGCACCAGTTCGCCATCGACTATGCAAGCCTTGCACGGCGCGAGCCTGGCAAGCGCATGTATGCCGTCTTGGTGGACATCTTGGACATTCCCCGCGCAAACGAGGCCGGACAAGTTCTTGGCATGCCTCCGCTGGAAGCGCTGATAAGACGTGCCGGCGTGCGCCTGAAACTGGGCCTAGACGGGATAGCGGACGTTTACCACGTGGGCGTCACACGGTTCGCCTTCCTGGTCGACCTGCCAGGGCCTGAGGATCTCGAATCGTTGCTCACCGAGATCCAGAAGCGGATGATCCGGCCCCTGATGGCGGGCGCCGTCCCGATGGCACCCATGTTCCACGCAGGCGCGTGCGCCGTCGACCTGGGGGTGGACGAGGCCCAGGATGTCATCCGAAAGATTCTTATCGGCTTGCATTCGGCCATTTCCTCCCAAGGCCTTGTCTGTTGGTATTCGGAAACAAGAGACGAAAGTTTGCGCCGTGGCTACCGCTTGGCCGCCGACGCCGAACGCAGCTTGCGCCAGCAGGACTTCCACCTCGTCTACCAGCCCCGGTTTCAACTTTCCGACTTGAGCCCCCGGTCCGCAGAGGTCCTGATTCGGTGGAACCATCCTCAACTGGGACCGGTGAGCCCCGCCGAGTTCATTCCAGTCTTCGAGCGCACCGCCCTCATCGGCAGCGTCACCGCTTGGGTCCTGGCCAACGCGCTTGAACAGCTTGCGATTTGGAAGCGAAGCGGCATCGAGCTGTGCCTTTCGATCAACCTCTCGGTGAAGGATCTGGCGAAGGCAGGGGCCGCTGCCCAGATTCTGGCGATGATTGAAGGCAAAGGCCTTGCGCCGGCTGATGTGGAGGTGGAGATCACTGAAGGCGAATGGCTAAGAGCGAGTTCGCTGCCGGGTGAGCAAATCTCGGAACTGGCTGCCGCTGGCGTTCGAGTAGCGATTGACGATTTTGGCAGCGGTTATAGCAACTTTGGCTACCTCACCGAACTGCCGATCCATACCCTCAAGCTCGACAAATCGTTGATAGACAACATTGTCGAAGACGAGCGGGCCTTCCTGAAAGCCCAAGCCATCGTGCGCCTCGCCCAGGATCTGGGGTATGTGACCGTTGCCGAGGGAGCGGAAACCCTTGAACAAGTAGGCCGCTTGAAAGCATTGGGGTGCGACGAGATTCAGGGGTATGCGCTCGCTCGGCCCATGCGCCCGGAGCACCTGAGCGCCGCTTTAACTAAAGCGAGTGAGGTGTTTCCTTGGCGAGGCGACGCCGGCGAGACTACGAGCGGTTAGTGCAAAGGCCAACGAGCACCGCTCCAAGATTGCGGCCCTGCCAAGGCGAGGGATCGCTGCCCACCATCGGGGAATCGTCCCTGAAGCCGCGCACGCTTGGCTGGCTCCTCAGGGACGATTCTGATGGGCCACCGCAGCACAAGCCAGGCATCGGCAAAGTTCCCTCCTGCGCGCGGGTCTTTGAAAACCTAACGAATAAGCGCAGGATCGAGTCGCAACCCACTGAGTCATTCTAGGCTTCCAACCGCCGTAGGGGCGAAGAGCCGTGGGCGGTGAAACGGTGCAAGAGCGCGTGGGCGACTACGGCTGGATACAAGAATGGACGCCGAGGCGTCCATTCGTGCATTCCACCATTCCCTCAGCACAGCGCGACCACCACTAAAGAAGCGCCGCTAATTCGCCGTTGAATCACCACGAGGCGTAGCACAACAACATTCACTGACAAGAGCATGCAAACAGCTGGCGACCCCCTGCCGCCCTTCGCGCTCGTCATGGAACTTTAAGTTCGGTTCATTCAAACGTCAACCCCGTGATGGGGAACCACGACGTTGAGTTCCGTGCGACCCGCTCCTTATTGACCTAGAAAGGGCAAACGTTTTGATCGGTGGCCCCGAACGAAGCAAGCGTATTACCGTTAGCGCGGCTGCCTCAGCCCCCGTTTTTTGGCGACGATGCTGCAGGCGATGACGCGGTGGTCAAAGGCCAAGGACAGAAGGCAGGCTCTCAGCCGTTACCCGCTGCTACCATAGAAACAACAACACTTGGTTAAGGACGATGGATCTTTCAAACCTGCATCTTATCCAGGAGCGTATTCGCGGCATCGAAGGACAGCTCGAGATCACCTTGGCACACTTGAAGGCGCTGGAGGTCTCGTTGCGACTCTCCATTGCCACCCACACCGATCCCACGAGCCTACTCGCGGCGCTGGACATCTACGAGGAAGGGACAGACGGTCAAGGACCGGTGGGCCTAGGTGAATACTCGGACAGCTACAAGCGTGCTTTTAGCGAGGGAATCGCAAGCGTTCGGAAAGAAATCTTGCTTTTTCAAGAGAGGCGGGCGGATTGAGGACTGATCGGCGCGCAGCTTTTTGGGTCGAAGCTCTAATGATTGAGGCGTGGACGGGCTCACATGGGTTGCCAACGCGCCAATCCGGGGTCCGCTTCGCCTGGGATTGGTCATGGCGACGGGCGGTCGGGTCACCGATCCTGAATGGTCCGCACGCGCCGTTCACTTCGTTGGGCCCCGAAGGATCGTAAGCTTTGGCTGAGTGAGAACTGATCTCATGAGGACCAAAGCGATGATCGAGGCGGAACGCCTTTCCACGCTCAATTCCCTGCGAATCCTGGACTCCGATCCGGAGCCTTTCTTTGATGCACTGACCCAAGCCGCTCGAACGATGACAGGGATGCCCATCGCCCTCATCTCGTTGGTCGACGGAGACAGGCAATGGTTCAAATCGGAAACGGGACTGTCGGGCGTGCAGGAACCCCCGAGGGCCATCTCTTTTTGCACTTGGGCGGTCCAGTCCGACGTGCTGTTCGAGGTCGAGGACGCCATCGAGAACCCCCGGTTCGCGAACAACCCCTTAGTCGTGGGGCCGCCGTTCGTCCGGCACTATGTCGGCGCCCCCATTAGCGCAAAAGGCGAGAGCGTAGGGACGCTGTGCCTATCTGCCCTGAGCCGGGAAAAATCTCCGAAGCGAACGCCGAAGCCTTGACTTGCCTGGCCCAAGCCGCTGCGGTGGGTATGCAGCAGCGGGCCAGGTTGCTCGAGCGGGTCACAGAAGCCCATGCGCTGCAACGCCGACTTCAGCGGAGCCAGCTCTTCTTGGAGCGCACCAACTCATTGGCGAAGGTGGGGGGCTGGGAGCTTTCACTGGCGACCAATGCGCTGAAATGGACCAAGGAGACTCACCTTATTCACGGCGTGGCAGAAGATGCAAAACCCTCTTTCGACGCGGCGGTGGCGTTTTACTCGACCCCGGCCCGCCAACGCCTGGAGTCGGCCTTGACCGAATGCACGCGGCTTGGGACCCCGATGGATTTGATCCTGCCCTCCAGCAAGGCCACCGGAGAGCGCATCTGGGTGCATGTCGTGGGTCAGCGGGAGGACACGGAAGGCGGCGGACGCTTGATAGGAGCCATCCAAGACGTTACCGAGCAGCGGACTGCGCTGGAAGCCCTGGGTCGCAGTGAGGCACGTTACCGGCGGCTGTTCCAGCACAGCCTGGGCCTCATCTGCACGCACTCGCTCGACGGGACCATCACCTCGGTTAATCCTGCCGCGTCGCACTCGCTGGGCATGCCCGAAGGCGCGTTGATTGGCCGACGCCTAGTAGAGGTGATCCCGAAAGAAAAACGTGCCTCGTTTGAGGACTACCTGAAGCGCATCGCGGAGAACGCCAGCGACTCGGGGACAATGGAACTGGTGGCACACGACGGTTCTCGCAGGGTCTGGGCTTATCACAACGTGCTGGACACCGAGGCCGATCCGCCCTACGTGCTCGGACATGCCCAAGACATCACCACGCAGCACATCCAGGAAAAGCAACTTCATGACTTGGCAACCCGTGACCCACTCACGCGCGCCTTCAACCGCCGCTACCTAAGTGAATTGGCCACCCGGCAGCTCGACGGCTGGGGATGCTTGGTGTTCGATTTGGACCACTTCAAAGAGGTCAATGACACCCAAGGGCACGCGCGCGGCGACAAAGTCCTGGTGGACTTCGTCGCGTTTCTCTCGGCTCCACTCGAGGGCGAAGAGGCAGTGGTCCGACTCGGGGGCGATGAGTTCCTGGTGTTCGTGCCAGGCGCAACGATGCGCCGTCTCCAAGTATTGGAGCAGGTCTACCAAGAACGTGCTGGCGAAGCTCCGATCTGCTTCTCGGGCGGTTGCGCGATCGGGCGGCCCTTGGAATCGGTGGCAGACACCATCAACAGGGCGGACATGAAGCTCTACGACCGCAGGAAACGAGAGAGAAGTTAGGCAGCAGCGGCTTCCCCTGACATCACGCGAGCCATCCTTCAGCGCTGCTTGGGAGCACGTCAGCCCGCCCAGGTGCGACCGGCGTCGGATACCAGCCTCGGCTGCCAGTCACTTGGGCAACCATGGCACTCCTAGAACTGCTCTGCGGCCTTCAAGTCCTCCGGCGTTCCTTGTGCTGGGCGAACGCCTGGATGGCTGGAGCATCGCTCAAAACATCCTGAGCGATCCGCTCAGCGGCTTCAAGGGACGACTGGCAAGAAGGATAATCTTTTCGAGCGGGTTGCACGGGAGGCAACCCGTGGACTTCTACTGCGAGCAGTCGCCATTGAGAACCATTGGCCCTCCAAAGGTCAGCAGTATACGTTGCCCCATCAACGGACAGCGTTACGCTGTGAAACGCGTCTGGAGCATCTGCAACCGCCACCTTTCTGCCTCTCTGACCTGGTAAAGCTGTCACCGCCGGCTGCACCGGCTGGAGGCCAGTCTGCACCGCGTGCCGTCTCCCTTCAATACCCATGGCGTGAAGACGATGACGTTGTGTCTGGAGCCAACCCGCTTCCTACCGTCGCTTCGCCACAAAACCATGGCCCTAGCCCGCGAAGAACAACGGGTCCTTTGTCGTCGACGTTCACATCGCTCGAGTGGGCGGCTCCCGATCATGTTAAACATGGCGATAGGATGTCTGGAACCGCCGGAGCAGCTCGCTCCTGCAACCGGCGGTGTGCCGACCACCCGGGGCCGCCCTTGGCATCGAACTAGTTGCCTAACTAAGGAAAACAACATGGAAAAGCGGGTCTGCTTTGACTTCGAGATCGATTTCAGCAACGGCGGGGGCATCCAAGGCCAAGGCTTCCGCTTGGACATTCCCGGGGACGACATCACTGACGATGCGCTGGCCGATTACATCGTGCGCGACATGCGGCTACTGATGGTGGGTGAGGTTCGCATTCTCAACAAGCAAATTATTGAGGAGCCGCACAAGCGCCGGACAGGCGACCAAGTCGAGCCGACGGTTTCCGACCAAAGGGTGGGATGAACGGTCATGCATCCTGATGTTCTTGGCTGGGCCGCAACCGTCGTGCTCATCGCCACGCTGGTCCGGCAGATGATCAAACAGTGGCAGTCGCCCCACCCCGAAACCGTCTCCAAGTGGCTGTTTGTCGGTCAGATGACCGCGTCAACCTTGTTCACGATCTACAGTGCGCTCTTGGGTTCGACCGTGTTTGTCGTGACCAATGCCCTGCTGCTGCTCACGGCGGTCATAGGCCAAGTCTTGGCTTGGCGTCGACGGCAGCGAACCGGTCCCGTGCCGCCAGGATGAGCCCGATAGTAGCTTGCTTCCTCTGGCGGCGAAGGCAGGGGACCGGCGACGTTGCGTGCCATCGACTCAAGGCCCGACCCCCTCGCGTGACGTCCAGCGCTGTCTAGGCGCTCCCATCTCCATTCCGACCCCAGGGAGCGTGAGGGCCGAGGTCGCCCATATTTCCTACGGAGTATTACTACAACCACCCTCGTCTGCGGCCAACAACAATGGACATGAGCCCAAGCCCTACCATCGCCGCCACTGCGATCCAGAAGCCCTCGGTTTTCAGGCTAAAGAAGTTCGCGTCGAAGTTCATGCCCAAGGCGCCGGCGATGACCGCCAACAGACCTGTTACAACAGTAACAAAGGTCAGCAGCTTCATGCGCTCGTTCGTTTGGAGTTCGGTCTGGGTGCTGAAGAGCTGGAAACTGCCCACAACCAGCTCCCGGGCGTTTTCCACCACGTCCAACGCTCGTTCGTAGCGGTCGTCCAGCTCGCTTAGATGCCGGGCCACTTCTTCGGCCCCGTCGGGCACGAAGTCCGGCCGGGAGAGCCCGTCGAAGACCACCCGATGCGGTGCAAGCATCCGCCGCAAGCGCGAGGCGGCACCCCGAAGCGCGCACAGCTGAGGCAACGCCGACCGGCCCGGCGGCTTATCGGACAAGATGCGGCTCTCCAGGCGCTCGATCTCGACCTCAAACAGCGCTACTGCGGAAAAATAGGTCGAAAGGTGCCAATCCAGCAGGGCAGCCACGAAACTCGCTTCGCCTAGGCAACCGATGTCGCAAACGGTCTCCGGCTCACGGACTCGCATGTCCGCCAAGAAATCAATGTCGTCCACGTGGTGCGTTACGACAAAGTTATCCCCCGCGACGATAGTCAGGACCGCGCCCTTAAAGTTCAGGTTCTGACCGGGCAGCACCGCAACCACCCGAGCCATGAAATGGTTAGCAAACTTCTCAAGCTTAGGGTTGGTCGAGATTGGACCTGTCGGCAACGCCCCATGCTCCAAACCCAAGGCCTGCCAGACCCGCTCCACGTCCGCGTCGCTGGTCCCGCAGAGATCGACCCACAGCAACTCGTCGTCGTTGGGCGCGGTATTCGGCAACTCTCCAATATCCAGCGCACAGCTGCCCTCTTCCTGATAAAGAGTAATGGTGACACCCGTGGTGCACGTTAGAGGCATGTCCATAGCGCCATACTGCGGCGGTAAACTTGGACCCAGCGTGAAGATGGGTTTAGGATAGTCCTGAGGATCCAGTCGACCGTGCGGCCTCTGATTAGGTCGTGATTTTATCCCCGTGTGAGCTTTTCAGCGCCATTTCTCTTGTTGGGACGACAGGAGTTCGACATGCCGAATATCGGTTCCTTTTATTTATTTGAGGTGGATTGCAACGGCCTGACGGCTTCCGGACCGGAAGCGGTCAAGGTGCACTGGTTGTATGCTCAATGCACCCACTGCGGCCAGAACTTCATGGGCACCTGTCCGCCCACTCTGGTGAACCTCCCCGACGGCGGCACCGTGGTCGAGTGTCCCAACTGCGCTTCCCGGCAGGCTGTTGCCGGGCAAACGTTCGTTGACTTCATGGATAGGTTCCCCACTGGGTTCAGCGGGCCCATTCCCGCGCCCTGACGGCCCTACCTTGGGGGCTGGCTGTGAGCCGTTCGCAGCCCTCTGACCTTCCGAAGGTCCCGCCCATTACCGGCCTCTGACGCGCCTACAATCGGCGAGAGGCCCTGCGCGTCCATATCACTAGCGTTTGCGAGCGAACTGAACGCGGCATTTGCGCTGTGGTCTTTGCTAGGGACCGGAGCCGCCCCAGGGAGGTGCCAACACTGGCAAAGGCCGATCGGGCCTTCCGGACGGCGGTGCCGCCCACGCTCGGGACGGCTTCTTGAGATCCCGATCACGCGTTGAGGCTTAGGGTCCAGAGAACCCATTCGTAACGCTCCCATGTCTTCCATCCACGCCTATCCCGCAGTCCACGGCAACCTTCTAGTGCTCGAAGATGACTTGGACTTGGCTCCGCTTCTCAAAGAAGTCCTCGTCATGGCTGGCTATGATGTGCACCTCGTGCGAACCGTAAGGGATGCAAAGGTCCGCATCGGGAGAGGTGCCCTGGCTGCCGCAGTGCTCGACTGGGGGATTTTCGGAGGGAATGCAAAGGAGGTCGCAGACGAGCTGCGCACAGCAAGGGTGCCCTACGTCTTTGCCTCCGCTTCCAATCCTTCAGAGCTCCCCGCTGACCACCGTTGGGCGCCCTTCTTCTCCAAACCCTACCCCATCACCTCCCTCATCAACGCAGTGGAGGAAAGCCGCTTGAGTGGCGTCCCGATTCCCGGGTGACGACGCACTTCCACCTGAGCACAAACCTTCACGCTTCTTGCTCCAAGGCAGGCGCATGGTAGGTATCCGATCCCCTGAACGAAGGTGCCTTGCATGGCAATCAAGACCGCAGAAGAACTGTTTGTGCACGAGCTGTCGGATATCTACAGCGCCGAGAAGCAGCTGACCAAGGCCCTTCCCCGCCTGGCCCGCGCCGCAGAGAACCCGGACTTGGCCGCTGCGTTTGAAACGCATTTGGAAGAGACCCAGGGCCAGATCGAACGCATCGATCAGGTGGTGGAGGTGCTCGGCATTCGCCTCAAGCGCATCAAGTGCGCCGCCATGGAAGGCCTGGTTGAAGAAGGCAAGGAAGTCATTGAAGAAATCGAAAAGGGCCCGGTGCGCGACGCCGCCCTCATTGGTGGTGCCCAGAAGGTCGAGCACTACGAAATCGCGTCCTACGGCACGATTGCCGCCTTGGCCAAGCAGCTGGGCTACAAGGACGCCCTGCCCTACCTGCTGGAGACGCTGGAAGAAGAAAAGGCCACGGACGAGAAGCTCACCTTGCTCGCTGAGCAAGGAGGCAACCAGAGCGCGGCCAAGTCGAAGTAAGTTCTGGCGGGCCTTCGGGCCCGTCTTTTCTAGGAGCGGAAAGATGTGGCGTCGAAACGGTCTATCGTTGGTGCTCTTTGGCCTGATGGCCGTGTTCCTAGCGGCCCAGGCCCTGACCGGGTGGCACGTTTACAACGAGGAACTTAACCAGCATGGGGTCGCCTCCATCGGGCTGTGGAGCTACTTGTCGTCGGGCCACTTCATCAGCGCCACGTTTGAGAACTGGGAAAGCGAGTTCCTCCAAATGGGGATGTATGTGCTGCTGACCGTCCGCCTCCGCCAGCAGGGCTCTGCCGAGTCCAGGCCACTGGACCCTGAGGAAGAGGAGACCCGTATCGAACCCGGCCCCACCCCTCTTCCCGTGCTCAAGGGCGGGCTCTGGAAAGCCCTTTACAGCCACTCCTTGGCAATCGCGTTCTTCGCCCTCTTCTTCGTTTCTTTTTCGCTTCATGCGGTGGGCAGCTGGGAGGCCAAATCGGCCGAGGATCGGCTGAGCGGGCTCCTGCCTCCCACCTTCACCGAGCACCTTTTCAGCAGCGACTTCTGGTTCGAGTCGATGCAGAACTGGCAGAGCGAGTTCTTGGCCGTCCTTGCCCTGGTGATCCTGTCGATCTTCCTGCGCCAAAAGGATTCGCCCCAGTCCAAAGCGTTGGAGGCCCCTCACTCTCAGACCGGGGATTGAGATGGCCCGCCCCGCCCTTCTCATCATCGACCTCTTCTCACGCTTCGACTTCCCAGACGGACCACAACTGGCCCCCCTAGCGCTCCAAGCGGCGCGGAAGGTCCGACGGATTCGGGAGGCCTTTGACGAAAAAGACTGGCCGGTGATCTACGCTAACGACAATTTTGGCGACTGGAAGTGCGGCTTCCACCAGCTCGCCGAGGTTTGCCGACATGAAGATGGCGCGCCCGGTCAGATCGCCAAACTGCTGTTCTCAGGCCCGGATCACTACACCGTCCTGAAGCCCAAGCACTCCGCCTTCCTCGCCACACCATTGGCCGTCCTCCTCGCGAAGCTCGACGTGGGCCAGCTGGTCCTCGTTGGCATGGCGCTCGACTCGTGTGTGCTCGCCACCGCATTGGATGCAAACTCGCGCGAGTTGCCATCCGTCGTCGTCTCGGACGCCACCGCGTCCCTGCCCCACCGACGATCGGCCGCCCTCAACGTCCTCCGCCACACCGGGGGAGTCACCGTGCACTCCACACGTCAGGTAATGGCGAGCATTGCGGCCAATCAGCCGTTTTAGCCCAACTGGATGTCTTCTCGGGCAGAGCCAGAGAAAGCACCGCTATTGCTTTGTGTCCGACCCTTTGGATGTCGCGTTTTGGTCCGGGACCACCACCTCACTGGCTTTCCTCTCCCGGCCGTGAAGATGGCCACCAGCCGGATCCTCGATCTGGATCACCGTCCCCTTTTGCCAAGCATCTGCGCCTGGAGCAATTGCGGGCGCCGCAATCTCGGCACGTTGTTTGCGCTTCTCGTCGCTACTTACGCCGAGCCGGCTATCTCGAGCGGCCACCATGGCAGGATCCGCCTGACCATCGGCCGTGAAGCCCATCATCAACTGCGGCATGCCTCGCGGTAGGTCCTTGTCCAAGTCCGTGTGCCACGTGTGCCACGTCTTTCCATAGGTCCGGATGAGCTTCTCCATGAGTTCCTGCTCGGCAACCTCAGGGATACCCGGCGCGATCAGCTGCCCGGATTTCACTTCCTGGACGTGGCTGTGCCAGAGCGCTTTTTCCTGCTCGGGTAGGCCGGCAAACAACGCTTCACTGATGATGTATTCGACACCCATCAGCTTGGCGTCCTTTACGTTGCCGTCGTAGATCGTGCATTGAATGACATCTTCGTTGAGGATGGAGCAGTAGTGATGGGCCTCCATCTGGACGCTCATTTGGCCATTGTAGAAATGGAAGCCATCCAGGTAGGCGTTGATGGCGTCGATCGGCGGTCGGTCCTGCAGGATGGCAGCCCCAGCGTCCAAGGCCTTGGTTTTTGCCGTCTCCTCGGCGCCAGGGGCGCGCACACTGGATTCGGTGTTGCCGCCACCACAGGCTGAAAGAGCAAGCGCTGCGGTAGCACAGAGGATGGTTCGTCGCATATTGGTGTCTCCATAAATCTGCAGATGCGCCGCGGTGGATCAATCTTCCTGTGCCCACCGGGCAAGGTTTTGCTGGATCGTGTTGATGTCCGCCCAAGGGTCCTTGCGGCGACGCCTCAACCGCGCTGGCACGTCCTTCATGGTGAAGGCATCTGCACGGTTCAACTTGGCAAGCTCGCTCCAGGCGAGCGGCAGGGCCACCGGAGCACCTGGCCGGCCGCGCAGGGAATAAGAAGCGACCGCCGTCGCCCCCCGCCCGTTTCGAAGGTAGTCCACAAAGATGCGCTTGTTCCGCAGGCTCTTGGTTGAGGTCGCCAGGAACCGAGTCGGCTCAGATTGGGCCAGCGCCTCTGCAAACCCTTTGGCGAAGCGCTTGGTCAGGTCCCAGTCGCACCCGGGGTTCAACGGCACCACCACATGCAGTCCTTTGCCGCCGGAGACGCGCAGGAACGACTCCAGTTCCAGCTGCGCAAGGAGCTTGCGAATGTCCACCGCTGCCTTCTTGACCTCGGAGAACGGAACCTCTGGGCCCGGGTCGAGATCGAAGACGACCCGATCGGCCCGATCCGGCGCCTCTGCGTGGCTGCCCCACGGGTGGAACTCCAGCGCGTTGAACTGCACCAGCTCCAGCAGGCTGGGCGCGTCCCTCACGACCAGGTAGTGCGCGTTGATGCCACTGTCCTCCTTGAGCCGAACCGAGTCCACGAGCTCCAGTCCTGCGGTGTGGTGCTTCTGAAAGAAACACGGTTTCCTGGTTCCACTGGGGCAACGGATGATAGACAACGGTCGGCCGATGATTTCGGGCAGCAGGTGGTCCATGACTGCTGTGTAGTAGTCCCAGACATCCTGCTTGGTGGCCTTGATGTCCGGGAATATCACCTTGGTGGGGCTGGAGAGCTTAGTAGCGTGCGGGGGCTCGCCGGCCGTTGCCGCTGCTGGCCGCCGGGCGCTCTTGCTCGCTTTGCCAGCCGCGTTTGATTTCGTCCCTTTCCCAGCGTCTGTGCTCCCCCCAGCCCTGTCCGAGTCCATCAAGTCGGCCACGTCTTTATCGCGCCTCACCGCCTTGAGGGAGGGCTGACGGAGGAGTTGCTGCCCCCCGACGCCGCGGTAGAACACCTCCACCACGAACCGGGGCGCGAACCAGGTCGCCGACCGGAGGTCCGTCTCCTGCGTGGGCACGTGGGCCGTGGGGGTCTTCCCACCCGCTCGCCCGATAAGTTGGGTCAGATCTTTGATAAGGACATCGGAAAATCCAGAGCCCACGCGGCCCACGTAGAGCCACCCATGCTTTGGGTCGGGCTTGGCCAGCAGGAGAGAACCGAAGCCCGTGCGGCTGCCTTTGGGCGCCGTGTAACCGACTACAGCGAACTCGTCGCTGGCCAGCTGCTTGGTCTTCTTCCAGTCCTCGCTTCGGCCTCCGTGATAGGCCCGATCTGCCCGCTTGGAAATGATGCCTTCAAAATGGCGCTGGCCTGCTAGCTGATACGCCGATTCGCCGTCGCCCTCGATGTGGGAACTGTAGGCCAAGTGACCGGTAGATCCTTCCAATAGCGCCTGCAGGAGGGCCTTGCGGTCCAGCAAGGGCGCATTGGCGATGTCGACCCCATCGATGTGGAGCAAATCGAACATCGCATAGGCCAGGGTGCCTTGCCGCTCCCCGGACAAGGTGGCCTGAAGGAGGTTGAAGTCTTCCTTTGTGCCGCTGCCGGCGATGAGCTCGCCGTCCAGCGCCCCCGACTTCAATCCTAAAGCGGCCACGGCGTCACGGATTTCAGGAATCTTGTCCGTCCACTCCAAGGCGTTGCGGGACCATAAGCGCACCTCGCCGTCGTTGATCGTTGCGAGGATGCGGTAGCCATCCCATTTGATCTCATGCACCCACTGCTCCCCCTTCGGGGGCGCGTCGCCGAGCTTGGCCAGTTGAGGCTCGAACGGCCCATCGGGAGGCTCTGCTACCACTGCACCAGGCAACGCCAACGCCTTCTTCGCCCAGTCCTTTTTGCGGGGTCGCTTGGCCGGAACAGCGGTCAGCTTCTTTTTGTCGCTCTTGCCCGCCCCCGCTCGCTTGAGATCTTCGGCAGGTGCGGCTGTCACATCGGCCAGGAGATCGTCTGCCTCCAGATCGCCTGCAAATGCATCGTCCTCCTTGAACAACAGCCACTGCGGCTGGCGTGCGGGCTTGCCGGAGCGGACCAAATGCCAGCCGCCTTTGAGCTTGGTGCCGAAGAGCTCAAAGCGCAGGTGCCCTTTTGCGAGCTGGGCTTCCGGGTCGCCGTTCGTGGCCCAGACGCCGTGATCGAACTGCGCCACGTGACCGCCTCCGTATTCGCCCTTGGGAATCTCGCCCTCAAAGGAAGCGTAGTCCACGGGGTGATCCTCGACCTCCACGGCCATCCGCTTGACCTTGGGATCGTAGCTGGGCCCCTTGGGGACGGCCCAACTCTTGAGGGCGTCGCCCACCTGCAGCCGGAAGTCGTAATGGCGTCGGCTGGCGTGGTGGAGCTGGACGACAAAAATGGCCCGCTGCCCGGCTGGCAACGCCTTGCCGGGCTCCGGTTCCTTGGTCTGATCAAAGCGGCGCTTGCGGCGGTATTCGACCAAGGACATGGCGGCGGCCTACTTGCCCAAGTGTTGCCGAACCGCGGCGGCCGTCGGCCCCACTGCCTTAACGGCTTCACGCAGCTCGTCCGCTGAGACACCCAGGGCCTTGGTCCAGTATTGAAGTTCGTAGTCTTCGTTGACGTTGATGCGGTCGCGGTCCGGGCCGCCGGCCTTGCTCTTGTCGTCTGTCATGCTGGAATCCTCTTGTAGTGATTGGAACCGCAGAAGAGCACGGATACTCGTTCCAAAGGCCGTTCTAGGACAGCGCGCGTTGCCGCGCTGTGAACCAGCCGGCGTCCATCAGGGAAGGCGGCTCGCCAAAAGCGCGGCGCGAAACTCTGCAACCCACGGCATGAGGACCAGGGGAACGGGCGGCAAGATGAGCGCTGCCCAGACCGATATCGGTTTGCTGTCCCACGTCAGTGCCCATGTCGGGTCAGCGGTGAAAGCGGTAAAGGCGGCAAAACCCCAGGGTGCGATGTCCAGGACGCTGTGAACGTGTTGCTCAACGGGCGCCACGTGCCGGGTCGCATCGGCAACCTTCGTGTCTGCAAAGGCCGCTGTCGCATGAAGGACCGCCAGTCCACCCAATAGTGCGGCGACCGCCCATGAACTCTCAAACACCGCCCACACCAGCACCCCTATCCCCACGAAGAATATTTGGACGCCGTGCAGCGCGCTCTCCCTGACCCCGGAGGTCTGAGGGAGTGCGGCGCGGCGGTGGATGGTAAAATCCGCCAAACCAAAGCCCAGCCACCCTAGGTAGGCAGCGTATGCGACGCCTTGGCTCGACGGGGTCCACATGGGGTCCGCCTACCCGGCCGACTCGTTGTAGTCGACCATGCTCATGGCTCCCTAGCTGGACTCTTCGTTGCTCCGGCGCCTTCCCCGGTGGCCAGTTCCGCGCCAGTGAGCGGATCTTCCTCGGGATCCGAAAGCGTGCGCAAGCTGACTGCCTCCAGCGCAAGTTTTTCCCGCTCAGAGAGGCCCACAGAACAATCGCCGTCGCCGCCATCCAACGCTGCCTGGGCGTCGCGATCGCTGACTTGCTCCCACAGATCACCGCTGTTCCAGCTGCCGGCGGCGTCGCCTTCTCCCTGAGACATGTCCATGTAGAGATCAGTGAACGCGGGGTCGCCGGGCATCTTTCCGGGCGGGAAGTTGGGGCGAATGCTGTAAAGCGCCTTTTCGAACGACTTCTGGTGCGCGATCTCACGCGTCATCAGGAAGCGCAATGCATCCTTGATACCGGGATCGTCGGTGACGTTGATGAGGCGTTCGTAGACAATCTTGGCACGGGCCTCGGCGGCGATGTTCGATCGCAGATCCGCAGTGGGCTCGCCAATGGAGTCGATGTAGGCTGCGTTCCACGGCACGCCGCTTGAGTTCACAAGTGCGGGGCCGCCCCCGTAGAGGATCTGCTGCGTGTGACTGGTGCTGTTCCCGCCCAGGTTGCGCATGTCTTCCACCTCAGCCATGCCCTCGGACTGAACAGCCTTGGGCCCCTGGTTGAGCATGGCAATGATGGTGCCGATGATTTCCAGGTGGCTGATCTCTTCGGTGGCGATGTCAAAGAGAAGGTCCTTTCTTCCCGGATCGGTTTCGCCCAGCGCTTGGGTGAAGTAGCGCATCGCGGCGGCTAATTCGCCTTGGGGGCCGCCGAACTGTTCCAACATGAGGGTCGCAAGGGCGGGGTCAGAGCGCTCGACCCGGACGGTATACATCAGCTTCTTGTGGTGCAAAAACATGGGGTAGTCCTCTAGCGATGGCTGGGACGTGGCTTGCGCGCATGCGCAGGCCGATTACTTCTTGGCTTCGACGCCGGGCGTGGCGTCGCGAACCATGAACTCCTCAGTGATTTCCGGAAGGTGTGCGGCCAACCAATCGGCCATGGCTTCTTCCTGCACGAGGATCTGCTCGCAGACCCGGACCGTTTCGGAGTCGCCGGCCGTTTTTGCGGCGGCGATGAGCGCAGTGTAGGAGGCGATTTCGAAGTGTTCGAAGACATACCCCGCCATCGCGCCCTTGACGATCTCGTCGGAGGCGGTCATTCCACCAACGGCTTGGCCGAACGCTGACATCTTGCCCATCACGTCTTTGATCGTGGAGGGAGAGCTGCCCAAGCGCCTGATGCAGCCTTCCAGCAACTCGCGCTGACCGATGGTTTCTTGAATATGTTCTTCAATGCGGGCCTTGAGCACCGGGTAGTGTTCGATCCGAGAGGCTTGGCCCTTGAGCATCGTTTCCGCCTGTTGCTCCATTGCATGCGCGTCGCGCAGCCAGTCCAGGAGGTTCTCTTTAAGTTCGGCCATGGCAAATCTCGTAGGTGGATGGAACTTCAACCTAACGCTGCTCCCATGTGTGTGGGGCGAGGTCACCGTGAAGGCAAAGCGAGGGCGAGCAGTGCAAAAGGGTTAGGGCAGGAATCCAACCTGGTTGAGCCAGCAGCGCCCATAACGCGGCGCATGCATCCTGTTCTCGAGGTGTTGATCGTCCCAGGCGGAAGCTGAATGCCCCGATGCGCCTGGACCTGACAATGAATCGATCTGCGCTACTGCTGCTTCTTCTCTCCTCCCCCGCAGTGTTCGCCCAGCAGGGCGATGGCACCGACGTGCAGGCTGGCGTCCATACCTTCAAGCCGGCCAAGGTGGACGCCACGCCCAACCGGATGCAGGCCTTGAAGGTTCCAAACGGGTTTCAGGTTCGCCCCTTAGCCCAAGGCCTCCAGAATCCCCGCATCATTGCCGTTGCTCCCGACGGGCGTATTTACGTGTCACGCAGAGACCAAGGGGATGTCTTGCTTCTCGAGGACCAGAACGAGGATGGCACGCTCGATTCAGAGCCCAAGGTCGTTTTCACTCGGCCGGGCGCTCACGGCTTGGCCGTCGC
This sequence comes from Stenotrophomonas aracearum, assembly GCF_031834615.1. NCBI lineage: Bacteria > Pseudomonadati > Pseudomonadota > Gammaproteobacteria > Lysobacterales > Lysobacteraceae > Stenotrophomonas > Stenotrophomonas aracearum. Next base: position 978,537 of record NZ_CP115543.1, on the reverse strand, counting down.
CAATGGCATGTTGTATGTGGCCACGGTGAATGATGTCTACCGCGCCCCTATCCGTCCGGACGGCACGCTGGGGCCGGAGGAGCGCATCATCAGTGACCTGCCCGACGGGGGTCAGCACCCCAATCGGACCTTGGCGTTTGGACCGGACGGGATGCTTTACATCAGCGTCGGGTCATCCTGTAACGCCTGCAATGAGACCAATCCGGAGCACGCCACCCTCCTCCGCTCTTCCCCAGACGGAAAGTCCCGCTCCATCTTCGCCAGTGGGCTGCGCAACACCATTGGCTTTGCTTGGGACCCGAAGACTGGGGAGCTGTGGGGGATGGACCACGGCATCGACTACTTGGGCGACAACGAGCAGCCCGAAGAACTCAACCGGATCCAAAAGGGGAAGCAATACGGATGGCCCCACATCTGGGGCAAAGGCGGGGAGAACCCCCAAAGCACGCCGCCGGGGCAGATCAGCAAGAAGCAATGGGCGGCGATGAGCGAGCCCATGGTGCTGGGCTACACCGCCCACGCGGCCCCGATGCAACTCGTGTTTTACAACGGCGGTCAGTTCCCCGCCGCGTATCGCGACGACGCGTTCGTGACAATGCGAGGGTCTTGGAACCGCAAACCGGCTTCGGGCTACGAGGTCGTGCGGGTTCGCTTCGAAAACGGAAAACCGGTGGGATTTGAGCCGTTCCTGACCGGGTTCCTGGTCGACGGCGGGAAGGCCCACATCGCACGCCCTGTCGGGTTGGCCATGACCAAGGGCGGTGCGTTGCTGGTGGGTGACGATGCCAATGGGGTCATCTATCGCGTGAGCTACGGCGCAGCACCGTCAACCACTGTTGCGCCCAAGACCGTTCCCGCAGACGTCTTAGCAGCCCAGGTCCAAGCGGGCTCGGGCGTTCCCTTGGCGTTGCAACGGGTGGGGAACGTCGGAAAGACGGACGTGCGGTCGTCGGGCTTCGTCTCGGGCCAACCGCTGCCCCCTCGCTTCAGCGCCTATCACGACGATGCCTCTCCGCCGCTGTCCTGGGCCTCGGCGCCGAACGCCAAGTCGTATGTGCTGATCATGGAAGACCCGGACGCCGCGGACCCCAAACCGTTCGTGCATTGGGTGGCTTACAACATCCCAGCGACCGCCAACGGACTTCCCGAAGGCCTTCCCGCGGACCCACGCCTCCTGAAGCCTGCAGGCATGCTGCAAGGGAAAAATAGCCGCGGCTCGATTGGTTACTTTGGGCCTAAGCCCCCCGTCGGCGATCCGCCGCATCACTATCACTTCCAGCTGCTGGCCCTGGATGCGCTGCTGGATCTGAAGCCCGGGGCGAGCAGAGACGAAGTGCTTGAAGCGGCCAAGGGCCATGTAATCGGCGGAGGCGAGGCCATCGGCACCTACCAACAGACGACGCCCCCCCTTAAATGACGCTCGCTACATTCGGCGCCGCTCGCAACACACGGGGAGCGGCGCCGGTGTGTAGGCATCTTTTCAAATCGGGGCGGTGCCTAAGGCGACGATTCGTCCGGCGGTGGCTTCAGCGGCTAAGCCACCGCCCCGGCGATGTAAGGCTGAACGTAACGATGCAGGTGCTCCATGGCCGTGACTGGGTCGTTCTGCCGCGCGTCGGAGCGAACGAACCCCGTCCAGTCGGCTTTCACCATCGTTAGCACGTGGCTGGGGTCGGCCAGCAGCCACCGCATGCTCCAATACGGCACCAGGCGCCGCCCCACGGGGCCCCGCGCGAGCTCCATGACATTGGAGTGCAGCAACGAGCTCTGGATCCGTTGATATGCGACCGAGACGCCATCCTCAGGCCCTTCGAAGTATTGAAGATAGCGTTGGCCGTCGAAGAACAAGATCCCCGTTACGCCTGCTTGGACATTGAACGCCGCTGCCCGCTCCACCATGGATTCCACCTCGGCTCGCTCCCAAGGCTGGTCGGCTTCACTGACGTAAGCGATGGCGCGCAGGGGCATGTTGGACTCCAGGTAAAGCGACAGCCCCACCCTACCTGCCTATTAAGAAACGTCCGGTGATGGAGGGTGCGGCGTGAAGGCCCCGTGCAGCCCCTTCATGACTACGCTAACGCCCCAATCATCCGGGTTCCCTCATGCTGCGGATACTGAGACAGGGGGCAGCGCATGAACACCATTGGATTATTTAGCATCGAGCGGTTCGAGGCCGTCTTCAATGCCGCCGGCGGCGTGGATCGTGTGACAGGGGTCACGCTGAACTGCGGCCGCTGCGACAGGGCGTCCACTTCAGACGACCATGCGTTGGTCCATCTGCCCGGAGGCACCTTGGTCCGCTGCGAACATTGCGGCACGCACCAAGCCGTCAGCAACGCAAAGATTGCGGAGTGGGATCGACAGTCCACCCTCGAAGCCTAGGAAGGATCAGCGGTGACGCCCCGCTAGAGCGATTGCGCCAAGCGATCCAGCATCTGACCGATGTCGCGCAGCCTGAACGGCTTTTCCAAGAGGTAGCCGCCTTGGAAACGCTCCGGCAAGTTGTTCGCACCAAAGCCGGTGGTGAAAACGAAGGGGATGCCTCGGGCGATCAGCGCGTCAGCAACCGGAAAAGAATCCTGGCCATTGAGGTTGACGTCCAGCACTGCTACGTCGAACCCGCCTGCTGCGGCCTTGCTCAACGCGTCTTCCAAGCGTTCGGCGCGTTCCGTCACGCTGTGGCCCAACTGGGTGATCGTCTGCTCGACCACGTCCATCAACGTCGGCTCATCCTCCACCAGGAAGACATGGAGCTTTTTGTTAGGGAGCAGCATGGTGGATCTCCACTGAGGCGTGAGGTCGGGGGCAACGCCGGAGTCTGACCCATACAGCCTAGTGTAAGGACTGGGTGAAGGAAGCGTCAAACCTGCTTCTTTACGAATTTTTTACAAGTCGGCCACTACCTTGGCGGCAACCCGAGGATGTCCAGTGACCCCACGTTCGACCACGCCACACGGCCTCAACGACGAATCGCGCCAGTTTTCGCTGTTGGTGAACTCTGTCACAGATTACGCGATCTACATGCTCGACCCGGAGGGGGTCATTCGCACTTGGAATCCAGGCGGGCAGCGCATCAAGGGCTACCTCGCCGAGGAGGTCATAGGGACCAACTTTGCACGGTTTTATCTCCCCGAGGAGGTCGAGGCAGGCCTGCCGCAGCGAAACCTGCAAACCGCTGCAACCGAGGGTCGCTATGTCGATGAGGGGTGGCGCTTAAGGCAGGACGGGACCCGATTCCGGGCCAGTGTCGTGATTGACCCCATTTATGAAAATGGCGAGTTGTTGGGTTTCGCCAAGATCACGCGCGACATCACCGAGCGGCACACGGCCCAGGAGCAGCTTGAGGAGGCGCAGCAGAGCCTGCTGCAGGCCCAGAAGATGGAGGCGATCGGCAAGTTCACCTTGGGCCTGGCCCACGACTTCAACAACCTGCTGACCATCATCGCTAACTGCCTTGATCTGCTCAGCCTTCGCGTCAAGGACGGCGCGTTGGCCACTTTGGTGGACACCGCGCAGCGGGCCATTGAACGCGGTGCCCTGCTGACCCGGCAGTTGCTGACCTTCGGCCGCGGCCAAGCGCTGGCGCCCGAGGAATTGACGCTGGCGGGTCTGTTGGAGGACATCCAGCCGCTCCTCCAGCGGGCAGCAGGCGGGAACATTCGGCTGTCCGCAGCCGTCCCCGCTTCTCTTCCCGCCCTAGAGTTGGATCGGTCGCAGTTGGAGGCGGCGATTCTTAACCTGGTGTGCAACAGCCGGGACGCGCTCCCCCACGGCGGGAACATCGAGATCACAGCGTCTGCGCAGCAGCTACGGGATCCGTCTCGACCGGATTCGGCGCTTCAGACCTACGTCTGCGTGGCCGTTACAGACAATGGGGAAGGCATTTCCCTGGCCGACCAAGCTCGCGTGTTTGAGCCGTTCTTCACTACCAAGCCCGTCGGGCGTGGCAGTGGTCTCGGGCTCAGCCAAGTGTTCGGCTTCACATCCCACTCCAAGGGCTTCACCCAGCTCGCCAGCACGCCAGGCCAAGGCACGCAGGTCACGTTGTGCTTCCCGGCTCAAGAGGTCTGAAATGGCTATTAATGTTCTCTTTGTAGAAGACGAGGACGACCTGAGGTCGGTTGTTGTGGAAGCCCTCGCGGGCCAGGGCTTCGCCGTTACCGCAGCCAGCAATGGGGTCGAAGCGATCGCAAAGCTCCGAAGCGAGACCCGATACGAGGTCGTCGTGACCGACGTTTGCATGCCTGAAGGCGTCTCTGGTCTTGAGGTGGCCGCCGAGGTCGTGAATACCCAGCCACAAGCCCGCGTGCTGGTGGTCTCTGGCTTCCAAAAGGCGCAGCTCCCCCCCATCCCGCCAGGCGTGCGCTACCTTCCCAAGCCCTATCGCTTTACCCAGCTCATCCGTGCTATACGGGAAGAATGAGCAGGTGCAGGCGCGGCCGGCCCGTCCTGCAAAGGTTAATTCCTAACCGGTCGGGCGCTCCAGGCCATCGTCGACGTCAACGATGCGGACATACGTCTCGACCATCGATTCGCTGAGCTCCACTCCGCAGCGAAACCCATTCATAAGGGCCCCGACCAAGTAGCGGTGAATGTCGCTGCGACCAACCTCCACGTGGGATTCGTCATCGCGATTGACGTGCTTGACCGAATTGCGAAGGCCAACCATGTCGTCCTCGATTTCACGGTAGCGCAGGTCTGGGCGAGTCGTCAGTTGCCTCGCATATTGCAGCATGTGCTCACCCACGGCAGGGGTGTCGTTGGTCGCGGGGAGGCACCGAAACATGTCTTCCGCTGTCCCTGCCAAGAGCACGACGCTCGCCGGGTGGGCATCTGCGAGATACAGCTCACAAGCCGCCTGCAAGTGACCGATAGCCATTTGTAGCTTGGTAAGGCGCATGGGCTGCCAGTGGAAGGTGAGAGCGAAATCATACCCGGACCGCCTTTCGCCCGACATTCATGCGGCGCTTGCACACCGATTTCGGCTGATCAAAAAGTCTGAAGCGCAGGACGCGTGTCGCGAGCAGGCTGGGAAGGCAAGACTACTGCGCTTGGCTCAACTGCTTTGCTAACTCAACGCGCTGGCTGGCCGTGAGCTTGGAGAGCGCCAGCACGACGGCGGCCGTCGCTTCGTCTTCGGCGACCAGATAAGCCATTGGGACACCAAGCACGCCCGCCAACTTCCCCAGCCCGTCCAGGTCGATGCCACTGACCTCGGTCTCGTAGCGATTGACCCGGCTGCTGGCCAGCTTCTTATCGAGGCCCATCAAAACCCCCAGCGCTCGCTGACTGGCGATGCCGCGCAGTTCTCGGGCCTGTTTGAGGCGGGCGGCGAACAGGGAACGGGCGGCGGTGCTGGGCAAGTGAACGGATGTTGAAAACTCGGGTGGACAGCATGACGTGGTCCCTCAATGCATGGCAGACTCTTCATGAAATGTAGCACCCTCCCGACCAACCACAGGGGTTTTCATGAAGAAGATCGAGACACGGATCGCCACCGCCCTCGCGGCCGCACTGCTGCTGACCGCCCAAGGGGCAGCCGCGCCGAGCCACCCCGAGCAGGAAGAAAGGCCCAACAAACCGGGATTCTTTCGGCAGCTGGGCAGCAGCCTGAAAGACGCTGGGCAGCAGATGGTGGGGGTCAAACCGACCCAAGGTGGGGCCAACGCGAGTGCGGATGGCGGGGCCATCTACGTGCCCGTCAGCGGCGCGGGGAAGCTGCCTGGTCTGTTTAAGCAGGACAACCACCAGCAAGCCCAACTTGGGAAGCTCGACTGGCCTCGGGTGGCACTGACCTACACCGAATGGGGCACGACCCTTCCTTGTTGGACCGTCGAGGCGAGGATCTGGACCAGCGCCAGCGCCTCCACGACGGAGACCTTCCGCACCTGCGCCAATGCCGCCTTGACCGAGACGGACGACTTGGGCGACTCCGCCGAGCTGAACACCTCGGCCCTCTGGAAGGGCCGGGACACGTTGATGGGGGTTCGCGTGCCTCCCAGTAAGCCCAACACCGGGGCAACCCGCTCCTCTGGCCCCACCCCGCCCAGCCAACCGTTCGTGGTCAACGTCTCCCGACCTGGCGTGTCCGACAAGGCTGTCCAGGTGGCGCTGCGCGTGGCGTGGGTCAGCGGCTTTATCCAAACCGCCGACATCTACCCCGGCGCTTCTGGGCTCCTGACCCCCTTCAAGGACGGTCGCATGTGGATTGCGGGCTTCAAGCCTGAAGGAAACCGGGACCGGTAAACCGGCCCACCGGTTCGTTTATTCCCTAGGGCGGCCCACCGCCGCCCCTGCTCAACTCTCAAGGAATGACTATGAAAGCACCGAAGATTGCCTTCGCCGGCTTGGCGACCGCGTTTGCACTGACTGCCTGCGGCGGCCCGCCTTCCAGCAGCGATGCCGAAAAGGCATTGGCCTCCCTTCTTACCCAGAGCGGAGCCGGTCAGATCACCAACATCCAAGACTTCCAGCTCACCGGGTGCGTGGAGGCCCAGGACACGGCGGGCTATCGGTGCGACACCACGGGGAAGGTGACCATCGACATTGGCGGCCAGCAGGTGCCTGTCCCGGTCAGCAAAAATCTTCGGTATGCCAAGGAGTCGGGAACCTGGAAGGCCTACGCCAAATGAGTGCTCCGCCGCCTCCCCTTTCCGGCCAACCGGCGCCCGTCGACCGCAAGTTGATGACCCCCAGGGACCGGTTCTTCTGGTGGTATTCGGGTGCCCTGCTTCTCACTGGACCTTTCGGGTTCGTCGTCGGGCCGCTCTTGGCGCGACGCGCAACCCGGAAGGCGGCGCTTCGCTATCCGGTCGAGGCCCGAGCAGCTCAGGCACGCGATGTGGGCTTTACGTGGTGGCAGTGGTGGATCATGACGCCGCTGACGCTGATGGGCGCTTTCTGGGTGTTTGGACTTTTGAGTGGGTTGCCAATGTTCCTTTTCGTGCTTTACGCACACCTGACGCAGGCCTAAAAGCATTCGCAGAATCAAAAAAGGCCCCCTAGTTGGGGGCCTTCTTGTTGGGGGTCTGTCAGGCCGCAGGGCCCAGATAGCGTCCTTCTGCTGTCAACGTAGCTTCTGAGTGCCCAACGATGCTGCCCTCAGCGATGAAGCCAGATGCCGTTGCGATTCCTTGAAAATCGAGCTCGAACTGGTCGAGTCCACCGAACACAGATTCAGAGGCCGGATCCCAGCGCTTGATGGTCAGCTTGGCTGTAAAACCAGCGCCACTGCCCTGCTTAAACCCTGAATACGTGTAGCCAGAGTCGCCACCATTGACGCCCTCCCCCTTGAATACAGCGATACCCTCACCCACGCCCTGCATGTTCGACGAGAAACGCACGTGGTAAATGCCGTCTTTCATTGTCACACCTCCACTGGGTTGGAGACCCATTAGATCACCCCTTGGTCTCACCTAACGCGACGCCTAAAAGCGACATTCAGGGATGGGGTGGCACGTTTTGTGCCATGAACCAGAATCGCCTACATTTGGATAGAATCTAGCCCACGAAACTACGCCCCAGCGCCCTAAGGAGCATGATCTTGCCCAGCGTCTTCTTTTCCTATTGCCACGCAGACGAAGAACTCCGCGACCAGCTCGAAAAGCAGCTAGCAATGCTTAAGCATCAGGGGACTATCGAAACGTGGCACGACCGCAGGATCGTTGCCGGCCAGGAGATCGATAAGACGATTGATGAGCACATCAACTCCGATGACATCATTCTTCTGCTGGTCAGTCCCGACTTCCTTGCCTCTCCTTACTGCTATGACCGGGAAATGAAGCGTGCGCTGGAGAGGCACGACTCGGGCGAAGCAATCGTCATCCCTGTCATCTTGCGGGCCTGCGAATGGCATCACGCCCCCTTTGGGAAGCTTATGGCTACCCCAACCGATGGCAAGCCCGTAAAGCAATGGGCTGATCTGGACGAAGCTTTCTTGCAAGTGGCCAAGGCCGTTCGCGCTGCTGCGGCTGAGCATGCACGAAAGATAGGCGTAACCGAAGCGGATCGGGTGCCCGCCTCATCTTCGCCGCTGCTTGCCCGTCCCACCATGCCAACCGAAGCTGCCAACCGCAGTCCCGAAGCGACCTCAGGACCGCGCTCCAGCAATCTGCGATTGGCTAAAGCTTTCACGCAGCGTGACAAGGACCACTTCAAAGCGGAGACCTTTGAATACATAGCCAAGCACTTTGAGAATTCCCTGAGCGAACTCCAACGGCGCAATCCAGGCTATGAAGGCACGTTCCGGCGCGTGGACGCTAATCGATTCTTTGCCACCATCTACGAAGACGGGCACGACGTTGCTCGAGCAACCGTCTACCTTGGCGGGATGCTCGGAGGCATTCACTACATGCAAGGCGAGACGCTTGACAGCAACTCCTACAACGAGGCCCTCACGGTTGGTCATGATGACCAATCGTTATTCCTTACTAGCATGGGGATGTCGGCGTTCGGCTCCAATCGCGATCAAAAACTTACCCAGGAAGGCGCGGCAGAGCTTCTCTGGGAGCAACTGATCGCGCCACTTCAAAGCTCTAGCAATCATCCCAGGAGGCGCTGAAGTGATTACGACAGGCGAGTTTCACGTGGCAAGTGCAAGCTCCTGCACTCCGCTTTCGCTGCTCCTCCCCAGAAGGCACTTGGACGAACCATTGCTCATCGGGAACTCGCCGAGCGGGAAGAGCGCCTGCCTCGTGTTGAGCGGACACCGTCAATTCTCCTGGTTTGAATCGGAGGGTGCGGATGGATGGATCGGATTAGCGTATCCCTCGGTGCGCATCGAGATGGATGAGACCAGTGTCTTCAGCCCCGACTACACACAAGTCGCCTTGGGCAACCTGATACGAAAGGGGACTTGCTTGGCGGTCTGCGCCAAATCCCATGAGTTTCGAGGCCAGAACTTCGTAATCGTGGAGGACAACCTTCCTTCTACAGGGGAGATTTCCGTCGGTTTCACTCGATGGCAGGTCGTTCTTGGCCATGGGCCCGAGAAAAACGTATTGTTCAAGATTGGACCGTCAGCCGATGCTGACCTTCCCAAAGCGCCTTAGGCACGTGGAACGAATCTCTCCCCGGCACTACCCGCGCGTCGCCTAGCGCTAGCTGATGACCCATCGGACGGCACATCCTGCTGGGCCGCGCCGCCTCGGCATTCCTCGGACTTTTCGGACTCGTCGTCGGGCCGGTCGTGGTCCCACGCGTAACGTGGAGGGCAGCTTTGCGGTATCCGTTTGAGGAGCGCGGCTTAGGGCAGGGGCACTAGTTCACTTGGTGGAAGTGGTGGACCATGACGTTATTGAGTCTGATAGGCGCCTCGTGGGTGTTTGGCCTGCTGAGTGGGTTGCCAATGCTTCCATATGTCCTCCACGCAAAGCTCTCAGGATAGACCTCCCACATCTCGCAACAGGTACAATGGCCGCTCGCTGCTATGATCGAGCTGCAAGTTGAAAAACCAACTTCCACTCTACTTTCAAGATAAGGAATATGGCCATGGATGATCTTTGGGAAGTATCTGTAGTAGTCGGAATCAGAGATACGCAATGGGTGCTAACTAAAGACACCATTCCCGATCCAACATTCAATCTTGCGGGCAACGCTGAAGGCAGAGCCGGCGATATAGCTACGGCATTAAACGGCAGGTTTTTCCTCTTTGAAGCGAAGTCCCAGAGGAGCGAGTTCTCATCAGAGTGGCGACCAAGAAAGCGGGGGAAGGACAAGATTCGGCGGGCCAAGTATGCGTATGAGAAGCTAATAAAGACGGCCACCGAAGTTGATCACAGCCAGCCGCTATCACAACAAAATGCGTTTAACATGCTGCTTCGCTCATCACTCTGCCACTATTTCGCGTATTGGCAGGACAAGGACAAAGATAGCGCAATCGAATCAATCTGCTTGTCCCCCTATTTCATCGAAACAGCGCTCGGATCTTTATCCAGACTCACAGACCCATCCACCATTAAAAAGACAGCGGGTTGCTTTGATTTGACAATAGCCGATGGCAATCCGTGCGCGGCCTTTACCTTGGCTTATGCCTTTGAGAAAAGGCTAGGCGTGCGAACGCAGCAGAGCACTGATTGGTTCGAAATAGGTCTCGGACCTGAAGAATTCCAAAACTATCTTAACTTCCTTTGCGAGGACAGCGAAGGCGGCACCGAGCCGCTCAACCTTATAGCTTTCTCCACAACAGGTTTTATGAGGATCGCAAAAACCGTTGCTGATTTGAGCTCGATAGCCATGAGCCTATCTCTAACGCCCGAGCCAAACACCAAGCCAACCCCACCCCTGCAACGTTGGGCAAAGTGTCAGAGCGACGTTCTCGCGCTAACGCCCCAGCCAGACCAGAAGCTACAAACGAGTCACCCCGTTAAAGCCTACACCCCATCAACGACGCAGGTTGGCCCGAACAAATGCGGACCCAAGTGAGCTGATCTTTATCCCAGGAAAAAACCTCCTCGAATAATTCGACAATGTTGTCGTCAATGGGTGCGTCAGAAGAATTAGCGAGCTTTAGCACGTCGCCGCCCGCCTGCTCATTACAAGACTCCACGTGTGCTCTCCCATCAAAGGCCAACTACATTCATAGCAAGGATTCACTTGAAGTCAAATCCATGGTGACATGCTGGACCTTTGAGATACCGCGGACAGAACCTGTTCGTCTACAATCATGGGACACAACACAGGACACTTGTCCGGTTTGCGATCTGCTGCAGGGTCAAGAGGTTAGGTTCGGGTCGATCCGATCCCCCTCTCTCCGCCAGATCAATGAAGAAGCCGCCCCATGGGGCGGCTTTTTTATTGGTTTGGCGGAGAGAGGGGGTGATCGAAGCCACGCCGGGTTCGACGGATTCGACCGGAGCGAATCCGGACAGCCGAATGGCTGGCCCCTCTGCGCCTGCGCGGAGGGGCGGGGCCCATGGATGGGCCCCGCAATCCCCGGCAATGAAACGGCCACCATCGTCCCGAGTTCGACCAAACGCCCGGACAAGCACCGCCGCGCGCAGCGCGCCCTTCTCGTAGTGACACGCCACGCGTGTCAGCTCTTCGCCTCACACCCCGATGACACGCATGGCGTGTCACTACGCATCGCCGTTCACGCGAACAGCCTGTTCAACTCCCCATACCCCGGCGCCCCTTCCGGCCACGCCAGCGCGCCACCCAACATGGCCTCCGTCGCACCCGCCAACGCGGCCCACGCATGCACATACAACGCAGGTCCCGCACTCAACCTGCGCACGCCGGCAGAGACGAGGTCAGCATGCCCAACCAACCCCGGCAACCACATCACATTGAGCGGCAGTGGCACCGCATCGGCCATCGCACGCATCTCCGCAGGCTGCACAACGCACGGCACGAACGCCCCGCTCGCCCCAGCGGCAGCATAAGCCTGCATCCGCTCCACGCTCATCCGCACGGCAGCTTCGCCCTCCGCCATGCCACGCAGGTACACATCGGTACGCGCATTGATGAAGAGCGGGCGGCCCGCCAACGCACGGTGGATGGCGCTGATCTTCTCAACCAGCAACCCCGGCGCTCCCGCACCGTCTTCAAGATTGATACCCACCACACCTTGCTCCACCAGCTTCGATGCCAGCGCCGCCACCTGCTCCGGGTCATCGCTGTACCCATTCTCGATATCCACCGTGATCGGGATCGAGGTGGCCCGCACGATCTCGGCCACCCGCTGCAGCAGCGCTGCCTCCGGCAAGGCACTGCCGTCCGGGTACCCGCAGGACCAGGCCATGGCGGCGCTGGTGGTGCCTACCGCCTGCGCGCCCTTCTCCTGCGCGAGACGGGCACTGCCTGCGTCCCAGGCATTGGGCAGGACCAGCAGCTCGCTGGCGTGGTGCAGTGCTTCGAAACGCGCGTGAAGGTCGTTCATCGGGGCAGCTCCGGGCGGAAAGCGCGAGTGTGCACGTTTCGGGGGAGGGTTGCTGGCCGGATTCGGACGTTGATTGCGCTCAGTGCTTCGCTCGGATTGGTGGGAAATTTGGCTTCAGGGATGAACGCGACACAACCTATCCTGGATACCCGACCATTGAAGGGCTGATGGACGTAGCGCTGATGCTGGTTCGACGGGTTTCCCACTCATCGGGGGCTTGCAGACGCGTCCTCTTGGGGGTAGCCTTTTCCGGTCGCCAATGCCGCCGGCCGTTTTCGTTATCCGGGGATTGGCGCTTCAACAAAGCCCCTTTCAGGGGCTTTGCTTGTTTCGGGGGCTGACTCTGTCGCCCTTGGGAATTGCCGAATAGACTTCTGCCCTTGGCTTGCGCGCCTGCAGTTCAAGGATTGCGCGGTCGCGAACGCTGTTTCCGTACCCATCGACGCGCTCACTGGCACTTACGACGGCAGTCATGTGCTTGGCGATTTCTATTGTTGACGATTCGGCGAGCGCAGCTTCCAACTGCAGTACCAGATCACCGATCGTGTAACCATCCCTGCGCACACGGCTGTCGTAGTGGTGTCGACCGAGGTACACCAAGCGACTACTGCCAGGGGGCTCGTGCCCCAGCTCTCGTTTCAGGCGCACGATTTCTTCAAATTGCGCCGAGGTCAGCTCGCCGATTTCCAGGAGCCCCACCCTCTCTCCGCGCTCGATTCTGTGTAGTTGCTGCAGGATAAGCTCAGCGGCATTGTCATCTAGAGGCATGCCCCTTCCTTGGACCTCAAGGTCAGGCTCAACCATCCTCTCTGATGCAGCGGAAGTCGTTTCAAAGACTTGCAAAATGACGCAGGCCGCGCGGTTGAGACGCATAAACAAGGCCCCCTCCCGGGGGCCTTGTTTGTTTCCGCCGGCGTTTTCGTCAGCTGCTCGACACCTTCATCAGCACCAGCCCGCTGACGATCAGCACCGCGGCGCCGATCCGCAGCGCGCTGACCTGCTCGCCGAGGAAGATGATGCCGACGATGAAGGCGCCGACCGCGCCGATGCCGGTCCAGATGGTGTAGGCGGTGCCGAGCGGCAGGCTGCGCATGGCGAGCGAGAGCAGCCAGAAACTGGCGGCCATGGTGGCGAAGGTGATCAGGGACGGGGTGAGCCGGGTGAAGCCCTCGGATTGCTTCATCGAGAACGCCCAGACGACTTCCAGTACACCGGCAACGAGTAGATAGATCCAGGCCATGGGGCCCTCCTTATGGGGCCAGGTCGTCCTGGTGATTGTTGCCCGATATGGGGGAGGCCGTCCTCCTGCAGCGGGGCAGAGCCCCGCTCTACGTGTGGGGTGGATTCTAGCAATTGGGGTGGTTGGGGGGCGTTCCGGGGGCGGTGTGGGATACGGGGGATTCAGGCGGTGCGTGGGACACGCGTGGCGTGTCGCTACGCGGGTTCTAGTCGGCGTGGGTTTGCTGATACACTAGTGGACTGCACTTCGGTGCAACGTCTCTATGGCGGCCCCGTCGGCCCCTCGCGACGCTAGATCGAAAATCCCGCCAGGGCCGGAAGGCAGCAACGGTATCGATCGACGCGGGCGCCGAGGTCAGCCGGCGGGGCCGTCACCCGTTTCAGGGGGCGGTTACGCCGTTGGCGTCGGTGCGGTCGGGGTGGCCAGGACGACGCACTCGCCCGGCAGCGCCACGCGATGTCCGCGCGCGCGCAGTGCGTCGCCATCGGCCTCGCTGGCATAGTGATAAAGCATCATCCGCGCCTGCAGCTCGGGCGAATACTCACGTTCCAGATCGTCCACGCCGGTATGCGACGGGTTGCCGTGCAGGCCGCAGTCGTGCGCGATCAGTTCGTTGTCGGCCGCGAAGCGCGCCAGCATTTCCGGAATCGGGCGGGTGTCCCCGCTCCACACCAGGGCGCCCTGCAGGCGCAGGCCGTAAGCGGTTTCCGGCCAGTGGTGGCGCACCGGGAAGACTTCCAGGCGCACACCGTCATGCCAGAACGCATCGCCAACCACGATCAGCTGGAACGCGTCCCAGAAGTTGGCGCCGCCTTCGGCCAGCACGTTCGGGTAGTCGGCCACGCGCCGGTGCAGCAGCGGCACTACCGTCGCCGGCACGTAGACGCGGATGCGGCCACGACGTTCCGGCGAAAAATACGCGTCCACGAACAGCCGCTCGAAGCCGGCCACGTGGTCCAGGTGCACGTGGGTGACGAACAGGGCGTCGGGCATGCGCCCGTACTGCGCCAGGAATGCGGTGAGGCCTTCGCCGCCACAGTCGATGGTCAGCCACGGCTGGCCCGCGCGCTCGATCACCGCCATCGGCGAACCGAGCTGCACGGCCGACGCGTTGCCGACCCCCATCAACCGCAGCGACCAGTCCATCAGTACCCCCGGTTCCAGGCCAGGTCGTAGGCACGACGCAACCGCGCGAAGTCTTTTTCGACGTCTTCATGGCTGCGCTCACCACGCAGCTTGACCAGCGAACGGTGCAGGCGCTTGAGATTGCGCTCGCGCCAGGCGGTGGCCGGGATGCGCTGCACGCCGCGGTCGAAGTCGATCAGCCAGCCATGGCCGTTGGCGTCGAACAGGATGTTGTGGGCGTTGAGGTCGGCATGGTCCAGGCCGGCGCGGTGGAATCGCGCGATCAGCCGCCCAGTCTCTTCCCAGGGCGCGCCCCGCCCCGCCACCAGCGCGCGGTCGGCCAGCGAACGCACGCCTTCCAGCCGTTCCATCAGGATCGCGGCGCGGTAACGCAGGCCGTCGCGCATGTAGAACGCGGCGATGGGCTGCGGCACCGGCAGCTTGAGCGCACGCAGGGCGCGCATCAGGCGGAACTCGGCGAAGCTGCGGGTGCGGTTGGCCCCGCGCCACAGGTACTGGTCGTGGCTCAGTTTGGCTGCCATGCCGCCGCGCAGGTACTGGCGCAGCACGCAATGCCCGAACGGCGCGTCGACGAAAAAGGCCCCGCCACGGCCGCCCTCGCCCACCGGCCGCGCCCGTTCGCCCCAGTGGGCAGGCGAGAACAGGCTCATGTCGGCTTGCCGCAGGCGTTCGCGGTCGAACAGAATGGCCCCCATGCCGCGTCCGTCGCGGCAGGGCGTCAGTGCTTCAGTGGCGTCGAATGCGACCATTCCTTCGAGTCTAACAACACCATGGCATCAGCGTCCTCTTCCTTGTGTCTTTTGCGTTTGTCCGCGCTGGGCGACGTCACCCACGTGGTGCCGCTGGTGCGGACCCTGCAGCAGGCACGGCCGGGCGTTGAACTGCACTGGATCATCGACAAGGTCGGGCACAAGCTGCTCGACGGCCTGCCGGGCGTCGTATTCCATGCCTACGACAAGAAGACCGGCCTGGCCGGCATGCGCGCCCTGCGCGCCGAGCTGCCGCCGGGCCGCTTCGAGGCGCTGCTGCAGATGCAGGTGGCCTTCCGCGCCAACGTGCTGTCGGCCTTCGTGCCGGCGGCGCGCCGGATCGGCTACGACAAGGCGCGCTCGAAGGACCTGCATGGGCTTTTCATCAACGAACGCATTCCCGACCGCCCGGGCATCCACGTACTGGACGCGATCGGCAGCTTCGGCGAGCCGCTGGGCATCCGCCAGACCACCGTCAGCTGGGACCTGGCGGTGCCACCGGCGGCGGTGGAATGGGCACAGGCACAGTGGCAGGACGACGGCCGGCCGGTGCTGATGATCTCGCCGTGTTCCAGCCATGTGCGCCGCAACTGGTACGCCGACCGCTATGCGGCAGTGGCCAACCATGCGGTGGCGCGCGGCTGGCGGGTGGTGCTGTGCGGTGGCCGCAGCGAGCTGGAGCGCGGCATGGCCGACGCCATCCAGGCCCAGCTGGCGACCCCGGCGCTGGACCTGGTGGGCAAGGACACGCTGAAGCAGCTGCCCGCCCTTCTCGCCCGCGCCGCGCTGGTGATGACCCCCGACTCGGGGCCGATGCACATCGCCAACGCGATGGGCGCCAAGGTGCTGGGCCTGCATGCCGCCAGCAACCCTCACCGCAGCGGCCCCTACTCGGACCGTCGCTACTGCGTGGACCGCTACGACGACGCGGCGCGCAAGTTCCTGGGCAAGCCCGCCAGCGAACTCAAGTGGGGCACCAAGATCGAGTTCGACGACGTGATGCAGCTGATCACCGTGGAAGACGGCATCGCCGCCTTCGAGCGCTACGTAACGGACCAGCAGCAACGGTAGCGTCGGCCGTTGGCCGTTGGCCGGCCCAGGCGTTGCCCTCCCCCTCACGCAGTCACTTGGCGTGTTTGTACGACTTCTCTTCCACGAACAGCGACCCGAGCGCGCCATTGAGATCCTTCTTGATCCGCGCCCGCTCATCGTTGTTCAGATAGACACTGCGTGCCAGCGCGACGAAGTCCGCATCGAATTCCCCGGCCTGGTCCTTCAGGCGGATGTTGTCCTCGATATCCCAGAGCTTCTCGTTGATGTCCTTGAGCTCAGCGCGGAGCTTGGCGATGTCCTTGACCCCGGCCGGGTGCGCCATCCAGGTCTTCTCCAGCGCGCTCAGCTCGGCACGGATGTTGGCCAGCTTGGCCGGATCGCTGATGCGCTCCGACTTGATCTGCAGGATCGAGATCTTGTCGAGCAGCTCACCAAAGGAGACGGGAACCGAAATTTCTGCGGTCATGGGGGTGGCCGTTGAGTGGAATGCAATGAGTTTACCGGGCAAATCAGCCACGCAGGGCGTGGCTCTACCCCATCGCAGCAAAGCGCATCAGCAAAGATGTGCACCCGCGCACCCACCCAAAGAAGCAAGCCCCTCTGTTGAGGGGCTGCCCCGACAGGGACGGGGAGAGGAAGCATGCGGGGGCAACGGCGCTACGCGCCGTTGCAATCCCCCCCTCTCCGCCAGACACGCAAAAAAGGCCACCCAAAGGGCGGCCTTTTTTGCGTGTCGGGCGGAGAGGGGGGGATTCGAACCCCCGAGGCGCTATAAACGCCTGCCTGATTTCGAGTCAGGTAC
This sequence comes from Stenotrophomonas aracearum, assembly GCF_031834615.1. Taxonomy (NCBI): domain Bacteria; kingdom Pseudomonadati; phylum Pseudomonadota; class Gammaproteobacteria; order Lysobacterales; family Lysobacteraceae; genus Stenotrophomonas; species Stenotrophomonas aracearum. The sequence goes on along the minus strand of NZ_CP115543.1, from coordinate 961,669 downwards.
ATTCAACCGCTCTGCCACCTCTCCAGATGGTCCCCGGCGAACCGGGGAGCGAATAATACGGTGAGGACGCGCCGACGGCAAGCCATTCCGCCGTTGCCGATGAATTTCTTCTGTATCGATGCCTTGCCGGATGTCCGCAGGGCCGCGATCATGCCGTTATCCCTCAGCAATACACTCCCTGGCCTGCGCGCGACCATGATCGAATTCGGACACCTGACCCACCCTGGCCTGCGCCGTGACCTCAATGAGGACACCTACTACGGGGACGGCGAACTGGCACTGTGGCTGGTGGCCGACGGCATGGGCGGGCACGCCTGTGGCGAGGTGGCCAGCGCACTGGCGCGCGAAACCATCGTGCGCGAGATCCGCCAGGGCGCCACCCTGGCGCACGCGATCCGGGTGGCCGACGAGGAGATCATCCGCACGTCGCGCCGCCGCAACGACAGCCTGCCGATGGGCACCACCGTGGTCGCCGCGCGCGTGCAGGGCAACCGTTACGAAGTGGCCTGGGTCGGCGACAGCCGCGCCTACCTGTGGCGCGACGGCAGCCTGGCCCAGCTCAGCCAGGACCACAGCGTGGTCCAGGAAATGGTCGCCCAGGGCAACCTGACCGCTGAACAGGCCCGCGCCCACCCGCACCGCAACGTGGTGACCCAGGCGCTGGGGGTGACCGACCCGGCGCACCTGAACGTCGCCACGACCACCGGCGAACTACGCCCGGGCATGCAGCTGCTGCTGTGCAGCGACGGACTGACCGAAGAGGTCGAGGACAAGGACATCGCCCGCACCCTGGCCTACGACGACGCCAGTGCGCAGGAATGCGTGGACACGCTGGTGGCCGCCGCGCTGGATGGCGGTGGGTCGGACAACATCACGGCGATTCTTGTGCGTTGCCATTGAATTAGGGGGTTGCCGGCCAGCGGCCGGCACTACAGGATCAGGCTACGGCTTCTTCCACCTTCGGGCCGTCCCAGATCGCGTGGCCGGCCTTCTTGCGCAGCTTGGCCAGGCGCGCGTCGTGCGCTTCCAGCTCCGAGACGGTGGCGACCACGCGCGGGCGCGGCAGCAGGCGGCTGGTGTCGAACGCCTGCGCCTGTGCACTGCCGGGACGGACGTCGTCGGCAGAACCGAAGCCGATTTCCTCCTGGCCCGAAGTCAGCGCGATGTACACATCGCCCAGGATCTGGGCATCGAGCAGGCCGCCATGCAGCTGGCGGTGCGCGTTGTCCACGCCCAGCCGCTTGCACAGGGCGTCCAGCGAATTGCGCTGCCCCGGATAGCGCTCTCGCGCCATCTTAAGGGTGTCGATGACCGTGCAGCGGTCGGTGATCTTCCCGTACTGGTCGCCCAGCAGCGACAGCTCGTAATCCAGGAAGCCCAGGTCGAACGCCGCGTTGTGGATGATGAGCTCGGCGCCGTCGATGTAGGCGAGGAACTCCTCGGCCACCTGCGCGAACGCCGGCTTGTCGGCCAGGAACTCCAGGGTCAGGCCGGTGACTTCCTGCGCGCCCTGTTCGAACTCGCAGTCGGGCTTGAGGTACTGGTGGTAGTTGTTGCCGCTCGGGCGGCGCTCAAGCAGTTCCACACAGCCGATTTCGACGATGCGGTTGCCCTTGCGCCATTCCAGGCCGGTGGTTTCGGTGTCGAGGATGATCTGACGCATGCGCTCAGTGTACCGGGCCGCCGGCGCGGATACGGATCGCGGCGTCGCGCGCCAGCGTGTCCACCCGCTCGTTGTCCGGGTCGCCGGAATGCCCCTTCACCCAGCGCCAGTCGATGCTGTGCTTCTGCGTGGCCGCGTGCAGGCGCTCCCACAGGTCGCGGTTCTTGACCGGGTCGCCGCCGGCGGTCTTCCAGTTCTTGCGGAGCCAGCCCGGCAGCCATTGGGTCAGGCCCTGGCGCACATACTGGGAGTCGGTGAACAGCACGATCTCGCACGGCTCGGTCAGCGCTTCCAGGCCGGATATGGCCGCCATCAGTTCCATCCGGTTGTTGGTGGTGTGCGCTTCGCCGCCGCTGAGCTCGCGCTCGTGGCCCTTGTAGCGCATCAACGCGGCCCAGCCGCCCGGACCGGGATTGCCCAGGCAGGAACCGTCGGTGTGGATTTCAATGGTTTTCAATACAACTCCAGATCAGGTCGCCACGGTGCCGTGCCAGCGGCGTACCGGCAGTGGCTTGGGTCCTGGCAGGGCCAGGGTGCGTTTTTCGGCAGAGAACAGGCACGCCGCGCGCAGCGCCGCGACGCTGCGCCGGCCCGGCGCGCGGTCGCGCCACATCGGGCCCAGCCAGTCCAGCGCGTCGCAGGCCAGCCCGGCCTGCTCCAGGGTATGCCGCAACCGCTGCGGGGTGCGCACCACCAGCCCGTGGTGGCGCCACTGGCGGCGGAACGGGCTGAACGGGTTGAGCGTGGACAGCCACAGGCGCCCGCCCGGCATCAGCACCCGCTCGCATTCGGCGATCAGCTGCTCGGCATCGCGTGCGGTCACGTGCTGCAGCACGATCGCGTTGACGCTTTCGCTGGGAAACGGCAACGGCAGCGCGCAGGTGACATCACCGGTGTAGCCCCGGGAGGTGCGGTACAGACGCATGCCCTGCCCCGGCAGCTCCACCCCCTTGTGCCAGGACGGGGTCGGCGCGATCCACAGCCACGGAGTCACCGGGTGCGAGGCCAAGGCCGGCTCCAGCGCCTGCCGCTCCAGTTCGCGCAGCACCTGCGCCGGTTCAGTATCAAACCAGGATGCGACTGAAGCTTGACGGAGGCTCGGCGCGGCGGGCATGGTCCAATTCTATGCGACTGACTGCCCTACCCGCATTCGCGGACAACTACATCTGGGCGCTGGTCGCCGACGACGGCCGCGCGATCGTGGTCGACCCCGGCCAGGCCTCTCCGGTGCTGGCTGCGGCAACGCAGCAGAACTGGCGCCCACACACCGTTCTGTTGACCCACCACCACGACGACCACATCGGCGGGGTGGCCGAGCTGCAGGCCCGGTATCCCGGGCTTGCGGTGCTGGCCCCTGACGATCCGCGCATTCCGATGGCCACCCAGCGGGTCGCCGGGGGTGAACGCGTTCAGGCACTGGGGCTGGAGATCGACGTAGTATCCGTGCCCGGACACACCCGTTCGCATGTCGCGTTTCACACTGCTGAACATCTTTTCAGTGGCGATACGCTGTTCAGCCTGGGGTGTGGACGCATGTTCGAAGGTACGCCGCCCCAGCTTCTGGCATCCCTGAAGAAGCTGGCGTCCCTGCCGCCGCACCTGTTGATGTGCTGCGGGCATGAGTACACCGTGTCAAATGCCGTCTTCGCGCGGCATGTCGACCCCGCCAACGCCGCGCTCGCGCGACGCCAAGAGGAGGCCCTGGCCATGCGCCGCGATGAACGCCCCACGCTGCCCGTTGCACTGGCCAGCGAGCTGGAATGCAATCCGTTCCTGCGTACCGATACCCCCGCCGTCCGTGCTGCGGTAAGCCAGCACCTCGGCCGCCCCGTTACCGATGAAGTCGATGTCCTGGCGGGTCTGAGGGGCTGGAAAGACGGATTCCGAACATGAGTCGGCGATGGTTGCCGCTCGCGGCCGGCCTGGCGATCGCCCTGGCCGGCACTGCGGGCGCCCAGTCGTTGAGTGCAGGAATGTCGCAGAACGTGGCCGGGCTTTCGCAGCTGCCACTGGATCCGGCTGCCCTGCCCCCCGCTTCGGTCCGCAACGGCCAGGACATCTTCGCCAGCTTCCGCGAGGGCCTGGCCGAACCGACCTGCGATGCCGAGGCCACCAGCCCGCGCTGGCAGAAGCAGTTCGCACATGCGCCGTCGCGCCTGGCCAACCAGGATGACGATGCGCTAGTGCTGTTCGGCTACGTGGTCGAAGAACTGCGCAAGGCCGACCTGCCCACAGAATTCGCGCTGATCCCGTTCGTGGAAAGCGGCTACCGGCCCAATGCCCGCAATGGCAGCGGCCCGGCCGGGCTGTGGCAGTTCATTGCCAGCACCGCGAAGAACCACCGCGTGCAGATGACCAGCGGCTACGACGGTCGCCTCTCGGCCGCCGATTCCACCCAGGCCGCGGTGCGCTATCTCAAGACCCTGCACGGAATGTTCGGCGGCGACTGGCGCCTGGCCACCATGGCCTACAACGCGGGCGAGTACCGCGTGCTGCAGTCGCTGCGCAAGGCCGGCATGAACGCGCAGAACGCGCGCCCGCAGGCACTGCCGGGGCTGTCGCCGATCACCTACGCGTATGTCGAGAAGCTGCACGCGCTGGCGTGCGTGCTGGAAGACGCTGAAACCTCGCCCGGCGTGATGGCCTCGCTGGACCGCACCGTGCCGGTGCTGAAGGGCCACACCCTGCCGGCCGGCACCAGCGTGCAGCAATGGGCCGCACAGCGCGCCCTGGATCCTGCCCGCATTGCCCGGCTCAACCCGGCCCTGGCCAGCGGCAAGGGGCGTCCCAGTGGGCAGGTGACGGTTCTGGCCCCGGCGACGCATGCGCCGGCCGATACCTCGGTGAGGGTGGCGCAGGTGGAAGCGCAGGTGGCCGACACGGTCAGCCCGCGTTCCGATGCGCTGACGGCAAGCCGGACGGTGGCCAGTGCGGACCGCCCGCGTGCGCGCCGGCATACGGTGCGTAACGGCGAGTCGGCGTGGACGATCGCGAAGCGGTACGGAATGCCGTTGAAGGCGCTGCTGTCGTTGAACAACCTCAGCGGCAGCAGTGTGTTGAAGCCCGGGGCGGTCCTGCGCGTAGAGGATTGAAGCGCGATTCCAATCACGTAGAACGCAGAAGGCCCGGCATTGCCGGGCCTTCCTTGTTTCCGTGGGCCGGGCAGAGCCCGGCGCTACGTGATGCTTACAGGTTTGCTTCCTCGACCTGCACTTTGTAACTCTTGCGCAGGGCCTGGACGAAGTCCTTGGCCGCGGCCATGCCGTCGACCTGGTCGAGCTGGTCGCGGAACTGCTTCTGCTGCTCGGCCGGCACCTCGGCCAGGTTCGGCGGGCTCACCTTGTTGACCGCGAACACCACGTAACGGTCCTGCACGGCGACCTTGCCGTAGCTCGGCTTGCCTTCGGTCGGCGTCGGGGCGGCGAACACGGCCTTGTTGATTTCCGGGGTCGGCACCGGCTGGGTGCGCGGCAGGCCCGGCAGCGGGCTGAGCTGCAGCTTCTCTTCAGCCGCCAGCGCCTGCAGGGTCTGACCGGCCTTGAGCTTGGCCAGCAGCGCGTCAGCGGCCATCTCCGAGGCCTGGCGGGTACGGTCGGCGCGGATCGCGGCGATCACCTGGTCGCGCGCCTTGTCCAGCGGCAGCGCCTGTTCCGGGCTGTGGTCGGTGACGCGGATCAGCACGCTGTGGTCCGGCGCGAGCGAGATCGGGTCGCTGACGGTTCCGTCCTGGACCAGCACGTCGGAGAACGCCGCACGCAGCACCGCCGGATTGGCGGCAATGCCGCTGGCGGTGGCACGGCTGAACGGACCGATGGTCTGCACCGGCAGCTTCACCGTGTCGGCCGCGCTCTTGAGCGAGGTCGGGTTCTTGTAGACCTCGTCGACCAGGCGGCCACTGAGTTCGGAGAACGCGCCTTCGGTGTCGGCCTTGAGCTGCTCGGCAGCCAGCTGGTCGCGCACTTCTTCGAACGGACGCTCCTGGCCACCCTTGATCTCGCGCAGCTGCAGCACGTGGTAACCGAACTCGGTCTTGACCGGTGCGCTGACCTCGCCCGCCTTCATCGCGAACAGGGCGTCTTCGAACGGCTTGACCATGGCGCCACGCTCCACCCAGCCGAGGTCGCCACCGGTGCCCTTGGAGCCGGTGTCGTCCGAATTGGCCTTGGCCAGCGCCGCGAAATCGGCGCCCGGCGCCTTGGCCTGTGCAGCCAGCGCAGTGGCCTTCTCTTCGGCGGCCTTGAGCTTGGCCGGGTCGCTGCCGTCGGCGGCGATCAGGATGTGCGACGCCTGGCGCGCTTCGGGCGTGGCAAACCGCGCCTTCTCGTCGGCGTAGCGCTTGCGCAGCGCCGCGTCATCGGCCGGCGCGGCCGCCGGCAGGCTGGCGGCGTTGATTTCCACGTACTCCAGCGACACGGTTTCCGGCTGGCGGAAATCCTTGCCGTGGCTGTCGTACCACTGCTTGATCTGTGCGTCGGTGACGTCGGCGGTGTCGGCCGGCAGTTCCGGCAGCGCAGCGATTTCCACGTCGCGGGTTTCCCCCAGCAGGTTCATCATGCGCGTCGCTTCGGCACTGGTGACGAAGCCCGAGTTCTGCAGTGCGGTCGGAATGACCGACTGCTGGATGTTCTCGCGCACCAGCGCTTCGAACTGGGCCGGCGTGCGCGGCGGATTGCCGGTGCTCAGCGCCAGGCGGTACTGGTCCTGGCTGAACTTGCCATCGGCGCCGATGAACGCCGGAATGGAGGCGATGGTCTCGCGCACCAGGGCGTCGCCGATGACGATGCCGGACTGCTCGCCGGCCAGGCGCACGACCTGTTCGTCGATCATCTGGTCGAGCACGGCCAGCTTGCTTTCGGTGCTTTCGAACTCGCGCGGGTCGAAGTTCTCGCCCTGCTGCTGGCGCGCCTGCTGGCGTGCCTGTTCGAAGCGGGTACGGAAGTCCTGTGCACTGATCTCATGGTGCTGCCACAGGAACGACATCGGCCACCACGACGGCGCCGAACGCCACCAGGTCGGCGGCGCTGCCACCTTGGCCACGTTCTGCGCACCGACACCGCCCAGATAGCTGGAGTCGATCACGAACAGGAACGGGATCATCAGCAGGCCCAGGATCACGGTAACGATCCAGCCCGAGGTCTTGTCGCGAAGTTTCTGCAGCATGGGAGAAATCAAGGCCCGATTGGCGAATCCGGCAGTGTACCCCGCTTCGCGCCGCTCCCCAACAGGGGCGGGCGACAGGCAAAAGAAAAGCCCCTGGTTTTCACCAGGGGCCTTCAAGAATTGGCGGAGCGGACGGGACTCGAACCCGCGACCTCCGGCGTGACAGGCCAGCATTCTAACCAGCTGAACTACCGCTCCGCGCTTGAAACTTTGCAGGCGCTCATTATATCCGAAGATATTCAGAAAACCCACCCCGATATGCTGCTTTTCGAGGATTTTTTGTAACTGGCGGAGCGGACGGGACTCGAACCCGCGACCTCCGGCGTGACAGGCCAGCATTCTAACCAGCTGAACTACCGCTCCGCACTTAAACCTTCTGCTGCCTTCCACCACGATCTGGATCGTCGCAGAAAACAAGGCCCCCGATCGCTCAGGGGCCTCGTTGAAACTGGCGGAGCGGACGGGACTCGAACCCGCGACCTCCGGCGTGACAGGCCAGCATTCTAACCAGCTGAACTACCGCTCCACATTTCAAACTTTCTACTGCGGTGCCTGGTGGGTGCTGAGGGTTTCGAACCCCCGACCCTCTCCGTGTAAAGGAGACGCTCTACCGCTGAGCTAAGCACCCCAGCAAGCCGCTTAGTTTACGGCATCCTTCAGGGCTTTGCCAGCCTTGAACGACGGATTCTTCGACGCAGCGATCTTGATGGTGTCGCCGGTCTTCGGGTTGCGGCCGGTACGAGCGGCGCGGTCACGCACCTGGAACGTACCGAAGCCCACCAGGGTCACTGCGTCGCCGCCCTTCAGGGCCTTGGTGACGGCAGCGATGACGGCATCGACGGCGCGAGCCGAATCGGCCTTGGTCAGGTCGGCGGTTTCGGCAACGGCGTCGATCAATTCGGTCTTGTTCATTCTGTACAGCTCCTTTGGCGGGGATTCCGCATGTTCGACAGTGAAGCATCCGACCCGCAACGTGGCCGGACACCAGTGAGTTCTCGATTCGCACCGATCAACGTTCTGCTGACCTGCGAGTGGTGCTTTTATACCAGTGCACCCCTACCCGCGCAAGCTGAAAAGCCAATAACGACGCGGGTTTCGGGGAATTCCACAGCGCGCGTCAGTGCTTGACGCGCGTTGTGGAAGCTGTCTTGCCCTTGCTCCGCACTGTGACGCGTTGCCCATCCTTCTTCGGCTTGGGCTGCGTCAGCGGCGTTTCCAATGCCAGGTCGAGCACCTCTTCGATCCACTTCACCGGAATGATCTTGAGGTCGCGGGTGACGTTGGCCGGAATGTCGGCCAGGTCCTTGCGGTTCTCCTCGGGAATGATCACGGTGGTGATGCCACCGCGCAGCGCGGCCAGCAGCTTTTCCTTCAGCCCGCCGATCGCGGTGACGCGACCACGCAGGGTGATTTCGCCGGTCATCGCCACTTCGGCACGGATCGGCACCTTGGTCAGCATCGACACCAGCGAGGTCACCATCGCGGCGCCGGCACTGGGGCCATCCTTCGGCGTAGCACCATCGGGCACGTGCACGTGCACGTCGTGCTTCTGCAGGAAGTCGGCGTCGATACCCAACCGTTCGGCACGCGAACGCACCACCGACAATGCGGCCGAGGCCGATTCCTTCATCACATTGCCGAGCTGGCCGGTGAGGATCATGGCGCCCTTGCCCGGCACCAGCGTGGATTCAATCTGCAGCAGGTCGCCACCGACCTCGGTCCAGGCCAGGCCGGTCACCAGGCCGATCTCGTTCTGTTCCTCGGCACGGCCGAAGTCGAAGCGGCGCACGCCCAGGTACTTCTCCAGGTTCTTGGCATTGACCACCACCAGCGCCTTTTTCTTCGCCGCGACCTTCTTGCCGGCCTTGGCCTGCTTGACCGGTGCGACCGGTCCGCCCAGCGCGATTTCCTTCACCACCTTGCGGCAGATCTTGGCCACTTCACGCTCGAGGTTGCGCACGCCGGACTCGCGCGTGTAGTAACGCACCACGTCCTGGATGGCGTCGGCTTCGATCTCCAGTTCCTCCGGCTTCAGTCCGTTGGCCTTGAGCTGCTTGGGCACCAGGTAACGCATCGCGATGTTGAGCTTCTCATCCTCGGTGTAACCGGGGATCCGGATCACTTCCATGCGGTCCAGCAGCGGGCCGGGGATGTTGAGCGAGTTGGAGGTCGCCACGAACATCACTTCGGACAGGTCCAGGTCCACTTCCAGGTAGTGGTCGTTGAACGCGTTGTTCTGCTCGGGGTCGAGCACTTCCAGCAGCGCCGAGGACGGGTCGCCACGGAAGTCCATCGACATCTTGTCGATCTCGTCGAGCACGAACAGCGCATTCTTGCTGCCGACCTTGTTGAGGTTCTGCACGATGCGGCCCGGCATGGAGCCGACGTAGGTACGACGGTGGCCACGGATCTCGGCTTCGTCGCGCACGCCGCCCAGGCTCATGCGCACGAACTTGCGATTCGTCGCCTTGGCGATGGACTGGCCCAGCGAGGTCTTGCCCACACCCGGCGGCCCGACCAGGCACAGGATCGGGCCCTTCATCTGCTTCACCCGCGACTGCACCGCCAGGTACTCGAGGATGCGGTCCTTGACCTTGTCCAGGCCGAAGTGGTCGGCGTCCAGGGTGTCCTGCGCGACCTTCAGGTCCTTGCGGACCTTGGTGCGCTTCTTCCACGGCACGCCCAGCAGCCAGTCGAGGTAGTTGCGCACCACCGCGGCTTCGGCCGACATCGGCGACATCTGCTTGAGCTTGTTGAGTTCGGCCTTGGCCTTGGTTTCCACCGGCTTGGGCATGCCGGCATCGGCGATCTTGCGCGCCAGTTCTTCCAGCTCGCCGGGCGCGTCGTCGAGGTCGCCCAGTTCCTTCTGGATCGCCTTCATCTGCTCGTTGAGGTAGTACTCGCGCTGGCTCTTTTCCATCTGCGACTTGACCCGGCCGCGGATGCGCTTTTCCATCTGCTGCACGTCGATCTCGCCGTCGACCAGGCCGACCAGCATCTCCAGGCGTTCGCCGATCTGCAGGGTTTCCAGCAGGCGCTGTTTGTCGGCCAGGCGCACGCTGATGTGCGCGGCAATGGTGTCGGCCAGGCGCGCCGGCTCATCGATGCCGGCCAGGGTCTGCAGCAGCTCCGGCGGCAGCTTGCGGTTGGTCTTGACGTACTGCTCGAACAGCGACATCAGCGAGCGGGCGATCGCCTCGATCTCGCGCGGTTCGCGCGACTCGTCCAACTCGATTTCCGAAGCCACGCCCTGCAGCGCGCCATTGCGCTCGGTCACCTGGGTGACGTTGACCCGCGACAGGCCTTCGACCAGCACCTTGATGGTGCCGTCGGGCAGCTTCAGCAGCTGCAGGACCTGGGCCAGGGTACCGACCTGGTACAGGTCGGCCGCGGTCGGGTCGTCGGTCTCGGCCGACTTCTGCGCGAGCAGCAGGATGCGCTTGTCCGCTTCCATCGCCTGCTCCAGCGCGTGCATGGACTTGTCGCGGCCGACGAACAGCGGAATGACCATGTGCGGAAACACCACCACGTCACGCAGCGGCAGTACCGGCAGGTCGAGAGTCTCAGTAGGGGAACGGGCCATGAGGGCTCCAAAGGAACGGTGGGGATGGCCTCCGGGCAGCCTCGCCCGGATACAAAAAAGCCGATGGCCCCGTTATGGGGCCATCGGCGTCCAGATGCAAGATGCTCTGAAAAAACTCCATCAATTCAAGTATTTGAATCGATTATTCAGCGCCTGCGGCCTTCTGTTCAGGGGCCGGCGGGGTCTGGTAGATCAGGTACGGTTCGGACTTGTGCTCGATCACCGATTCGTCCACCACCACCTTGCTGACGTTTTCTGCCGAAGGCAGGTCGTACATGGTGTCCAGCAGGACCGATTCGACGATGGTGCGCAGGCCACGGGCGCCGGTCTTGCGCTTGAGCGCCTTGCGGGCAATGGCCGACAGGGCGTCAGGGCGGAACTCCAGCTCCACGTGCTCCATCTCGAACAGCTTCTTGAACTGCTTGGTGATGGCGTTCTTGGGCTCGGTCAGGATCCTGACCAGGGCGGCTTCGTCCAGCTCCTCCAGGGTCGCCACCACCGGCAGGCGGCCGACGAATTCCGGGATCAGGCCGAACTTGATCAGGTCTTCTGGCTCGACTTCGGCCAGCACCTTGCCCACTTCCTGCTTGCGCTCGGAGCTCTTCACCTTGGCCCCGAAGCCGATGCCGCCGGCGTCGTTGGAACGGGCCTGGATCACCTTGTCCAGCCCGGCGAACGCGCCGCCGCAGATGAACAGGATGTTCTTGGTGTCGACCTGCAGGAATTCCTGCTGCGGGTGCTTGCGACCGCCCTGCGGCGGCACGCTGGCCACGGTGCCTTCGATCAGCTTCAGCAGGGCCTGCTGCACGCCTTCGCCGGACACGTCACGGGTGATCGACGGGTTCTCGCTCTTGCGCGAGATCTTGTCGATTTCATCGATGTAGACGATGCCCTGCTGTGCCTTCTCGACGTCGTAGTCGCACTTCTGCAGCAGCTTCTGGATGATGTTCTCCACGTCTTCGCCCACGTAACCGGCTTCGGTCAGCGTAGTGGCGTCGGCCATGGTGAACGGCACGTTGAGCAGGCGGGCCAGGGTTTCGGCCAGCAGGGTCTTGCCCGAACCGGTCGGACCGACCAGCAGGATGTTCGACTTCGCCAGTTCGACTTCGTCGTTCTTCTGGCGGCTCTCGATGCGCTTGTAGTGGTTGTACACAGCCACGGCCAACGTGCGCTTGGCCCGGTTCTGGCCAATCACGTACTGGTCGAGGACTTCGAGGATTTCCTTCGGCTTGGGCAGCGAACTGCGCGCCGACTGCGCCTTTTCCTCGAGCTCTTCACGGATGATGTCGTTGCACAGCTCCACGCATTCATCGCAGATGAACACGCTGGGCCCAGCAATCAGCTTGCGCACCTCGTGCTGGCTCTTTCCGCAGAAAGAACAGTAGAGGATCTTGCCGGTGTCCGTGGAACGACCTTGGCGGTCTTCGCTCATGCTTCGCTTACCCAGTTACCCCACCCGCTGAACGGGGGTTCGATTCGAGAATAACACAGGGCCGGGAGGACGCCAGTCCAGCCCGACCCTGCGGAAACAGGCCATCAGGCCGGGGTGATCGACTCTTCCGGACGGCGCTCCAGCACCTGGTCGACCAGGCCGTAGGCCACCGCGTCGGCCGCGCTCTTGAAGTTGTCGCGCTCGGTGTCGCGCGCGATGGTCTCCAGCGACTGCCCGGTGTGCTTGGCCAGCACTTCGTTCAGGCGCGCACGCAGGGTGAGGATCTCACGCGCGTGGATGTCGATATCGGTGGCCTGGCCCTGGAAGCCGCCCAGCGGCTGGTGGATCATCACGCGCGAGTTCGGCAGCGCGTAACGCTTGCCGGCCGCGCCGGATGCCAGCAGCAGCGCGCCCATGGAGGCGGCCTGGCCGACGCAGATGGTGCTCACGTCCGGCTTGATGTACTGCATGGTGTCGTAGATCGCCATGCCGGCGGTGACCACGCCACCCGGCGAGTTGATGTAGATGCTGATGTCCTTTTCCGGGTTGTCCGCTTCCAGGAACAGCAGCTGCGCCACCACCACGTTGGCCATGTGATCGTCGATCGGGCCCACGAGGAAGATCAGGCGCTCCTTCAACAGGCGCGAATAGATGTCATAGGCGCGCTCGCCGCGGCTGGTCTGTTCGACCACCATCGGAACCATGTTCAGGGCTTTGGTTTGGTTGTCCATTTCTGAGGCACCTATTTGGGGGAAACCACCCCGCGCCAGCGGCGCGGGGCATGAAACGCCGCCCGCTTACTGGCGGATGGCGTCCTGGAACGACAGCGACTGCTCGGTGTGCTGGGCGCGCTCGGCGATCCAGTCGATCACCTGCTCTTCCATCACGCGGTTCTGCAGCCCACTCATCAGCTGGGGGTCGTTGCGGTACATCTCAATGACCTGTTCCGGCTCTTCATAGGTCGAAGCAATCAGACGCATGGTTTCGTTCAGGCGCTTCGGGTCCAGGCGCAGGTCGTTGCGGCGGGCCACTTCACCAACCAGCAGGCCGACCAGCACGCGCTTGGCGGCGGCGTCCTTGAAGCCTTCGTGGGCGTCGGCCGGGATCTCGCCCGGGTTGCGGCCGCTGCGGCGGATCTGCTCGACCTGCTGGGCCAGCATGGCGCGGGCTTCGTTGTCGACCAGGCGCGGCGGCATTTCCACCGAGGCGTAGGCGGCGATCAGCTGCTCACCGACTTCCTTGCGCAGGCGGTTCATCAGCGCGCCCTTGAGCTCGCGTTCCAGGTTGGCGCGGATGTCCTTGCGGAACTGCTCTACGTCGCCGCCCTTCACGCCGAAGCTCTTGATGAAGTCGGCGTCGACTTCCGGCAGTACCGGCTCGGACACGTCCACCGCCTTGACGGTGACCTTGACCTGCTTGCCGGCCAGGGCCGGCACGCGCCAGTCGGCCGGGAATTCGACGTCCAAGGTCTTCTCTTCACCCTTGGCCAGGCCGACCAGGCCCTGTTCGATCTGCTCGAACATCATGCCCTGGCCCACCACCACGCTGCCCTTTTCGGTGCCTTCGGCCGGCAGGCGCTCATCGCCGGCCTGCGACCAGGTTTCCAGTGCGACCAGGTCGCCGTCCTGGGCGCCACGGGTCACCGGGCTCCAGCTGCGGCGCTGTTCGCGCAGGTTGGTGATCATCTGGTCGATGTCGGCGTCGTTGATCTCGGCGGTGTGGCGCACGACGGTCAGCTTGCTGACGTCGACGTCGCCGAAGTCCGGCACCAGCTCGACGGTGGCGACGAACGAGAACTCGCCGTCATCGCCCTTGTCGATGCGCGGGGCGCCGGCGATGCGCAGCTCGTGCTCGCGGATGGCCGCGTCGAAGGTTTCGCGCAGCAGGCCGTCGACGGCTTCGCTGCGGACCTGCTGGCCGAAGCGCTGCTCGATCACCTTGGCCGGCACCTTGCCCGGGCGGAAGCCCTTGATGCGCGCGGTACGGGCGATTTCGCCCAGGCGGCCGCTGATGTGGGTCTGCAGGCGGTCTTCCGGCAGCGAGAAGGTCAGGCGGCGTTCCAGATTGCCGGTGGATTCGATCGAAGCTTGCATGTTGACTCCTGCCAACCGGTGGGCACGCCCCCGGCACGATGTGATTGGATGGAACGGGTTGGGAACGCGGGTCGTGGACGCGCCTGCCCGCCGCAGCCCTGTAGTTTCGCCGATAACGGCCAGCGCCGCCAGCATGCGGCCGGAAGCGTCAATCAGAGGCCTGTTCAGGCAATCCCGTCCGGGGCCGATGCCCGGTACCTGGTGCGAAAGGGGGGACTCGAACCCCCACGCCTTGCGGCACTGGAACCTAAATCCAGGGCGTCTACCAATTCCGCCACTTTCGCAGGACGCGCAGTATAGCTGCGGGAGGGTCGGGATTGGAGGGACACGCATGGCGTGTCACTACGGGGGAGTCCGGGCGTAGCGACACGCCATGCGTGTCCCGCGCGATGCCCGGATTACAGGCAAGAAAAAAGCCACCCGGCTGACCGGATGGCTTCTGTCTTGGTGGGCTGTCAAGGATTCGAACCTTGGACCTATTGATTAAGAGTCAACTGCTCTACCAACTGAGCTAACAGCCCGAAAATCGGGAGGCGAATTATGACGCACTGCCGCAGGAATGCGCAAGGGGTTTGTATGAATGAACGATCACGGATCGCGAAGGACACGCATGGCGTGTCCCACGCAATGCCGGAACACGCGAAAGAAAAAAGCCACCCGGGTGACCGGGTGGCTTCTGTCTTGGTGGGCTGTCAAGGATTCGAACCTTGGACCTATTGATTAAGAGTCAACTGCTCTACCAACTGAGCTAACAGCCCTGAAAACTCAGGCGATCATTGTAACGATTCCGCCTTTTTTTGCAACCCCGATTCACTTTCGGCGAATCGGATACATCAAATCAGTGGGGTGGCTGAGGGGATTCGAACCCCCGACCACCGGAATCACAATCCGGTACTCTAACCAACTGAGCTACAGCCACCACTGAAAACCTTTTGAACGTTTGACGCGCATGGCGCGTCACTACCGCTTTTTGAACACCTGCCGCATGCGCCAAGTGGCGCGCCCGACAGGAATCGAACCTGTAACCGCCGGCTTAGAAGGCCGGTGCTCTATCCAGTTGAGCTACGGGCGCCCTGACCGGATTGTCGCATTCCCATCCCGGTTTGAGCAGCGGGACGTGGTCGGGGTAGAGGGATTCGAACCCCCGACATCCTGCTCCCAAAGCAGGCGCGCTACCAGACTGCGCTATACCCCGGTGGTTTCATCCCTCGAGGCTCCCCCCGAAAGAGTCGGCTATTGTGGGAATCGCCGACCCATCTGTCAACGGTTTTCACGGACTTTTTCACATCCGCTATGCTCGGCACAGTACCGGATGGACCGGACCCCTACCCTTCAAGGAGATTGGCAATGCGCAGCGGCAACCCCGCACTTTCCGAGTCGACCTTCCTCGACCTGGCCAGTGGCTCGGTCGTAACCTCGCCCGACCAGGCGATGACCATCAACGGCACGGTCAACAAGACCGGCATCCTGCTGCTGCTGACGGTCATCACCGCCGCCTTCGCCTGGAGCCAGACCATCGGCGTCGACGGCCAGATCGCACCGGGCGCGATGATCTACGCCATCGGTGGCGCGATCGGCGGGCTGGTCCTCGCCCTTGTCACGGTGTTCAAGAAGGAATGGTCGCCGGTGACCGCGCCGATGTACGCACTGGTGGAAGGCTTCTTCCTCGGCGCGATCTCCGCCGTGTTCGAAGCACGCTTCCCGGGCATCGTGTTCCAGGCCGTGCTGCTCACCTTCGGCACCCTGTTCGCGCTGCTGGTGGCGTATCGCAGCGGGCTGATCAAGGTCACCGAGAACTTCAAGCTGGGCGTGGTCGCGGCCACCGGCGGCATCGCGCTGCTGTACCTGGCCTCGTTCGTGCTCAGCTTCTTCAACATCAACGTGCCGGTGATCCATGAAGCCAGCTGGCTGGGCATCGCCTTCAGCCTGTTCGTGGTCGTGGTCGCCGCGCTGAACCTGGTGCTGGACTTCGACTTCATCGAAAACGGTGCGGCAGCGCGCGCGCCCAAGTACATGGAGTGGTACGGCGCGTTCGGCCTGATGGTCACGCTGGTGTGGCTGTATGTGGAGTTCCTGCGGCTGCTGTCCAAGCTCAACCAGCGTTGAGGCGAAGCATCAACGCGTAGTGCCGGCCGCTGGCCGGCTCCACGGAACCGCAAACAAAAAAGGGCCGCGAAAGCGGCCCCTTTTCGTTCCGTCGCGAACCCCTTACAGGCGGCTCGCGATGGCCTGGGCGAAGCCCATGGTGTTGCCGGTGCCGCCGAGGTCGCCGGTCAGCGAATCCTTGGCTTCCAGGGTAGCCACGATCGCCTTGCGCAGGCGCTCGGCGTTATCGGTCTGGCCGACATGGTCCAGCATCTGCGCGGCCGCCAGTAGCAACGCGCACGGATTGGCCTTGCCCTGCCCGGCGATGTCCGGCGCGGTGCCGTGCACGGCTTCGAAGATCGCCGCGTTCTCACCGATGTTGGCGCCCGGGGCCAGGCCCAGGCCGCCGACTAGGCCGGCGCACAGGTCGGAGATGATGTCGCCGAACAGGTTGGTGGTGACGATCACGTCGAACTGTTCCGGGCGCATCACCAGCTGCATGCAGCAGTTGTCGACGATCATTTCCTGGAACTCGATGTCCGGGTACTTGGCCGCCACTTCGCGGGCCACGGCCAGGAACAGGCCCGAGGTCGACTTGATGATGTTGGCCTTGTGCACCGCGGTGACCTTCTTGCGGCCGGTGCTGCGGGCCAGTTCGAAGGCGTAGCGCACGATGCGCTCGGAACCCTTGCGGGTGATGCGGGTGCCGGAGAACGCGGTCTCGCCGTCGGCCGACACTTCCTGGCCTTCGGCCAGGTAGGCGCCTTCGGTGTTCTCACGCACGGTGATCAGGTCCACGCCGTCGCCGAATCGCGACTTGGTGTTCGGGAACGACACCGCCGGACGCACGTTGGCGTACAGGTCGAAGTGGCGACGCAGGCTGACGTTGATCGAGGTGAAACCACCACCGACCGGCGTGGTCAGCGGGCTCTTCAGGGCGATCTTGTTGCGCGCGATCGACTCCAGGGTCGAAGCCGGCATCAGGTCGCCATGCTTCTCCAGGGCGACCAGGCCCGCGTCGGCGTCTTCGTACTCAAAACCGGTGTCCAGCTTGCCGAGCACGAACAGGGTGGCGTCCATGATCTCCGGGCCGATGCCGTCACCGCGGATGACCGTGATTTTCTGCGTCATTTGATCTGTTTCCGAACCGAGGGGGAGCGCCGTCAAGCAGGTGCAGGAGCACCGGCGCAAGGGAAGTTTCAACGGCAATTATGCCTTACCCGGTGTTGGACCCCAAGTTAGCCAATGGTGGCAACCGGGTAGTGCCGGCCGCCGGCCGGCTCCCCTTGCTGCCGGCTACTCCGAGGAGCCGGCCAGCGGCCGGCACTACGGCCAAGGGGCGGTTCAGGCGTGCTCGTGGGCGTCCGGGGCGGCGGCGCCGCCTTCCAGCTGGTCCAGGAAGTCCACCGCGCGGCGCAGGTGCGGGATCACGATGGAGCCGCCGACCACCAGGCCGACCGAGAAGGTCTCGAAGAACTCCTCACGGGTCACCCCGGCGTCCTTGCACTGGGCCACGTGGTAGCTGATGCAGTCGTCGCAGCGCAGCACCATCGAGGCGACCAGGCCCAGCAGTTCCTTGGTCTTCACATCCAGCGCGCCGGCCTGGTAGGTCTGGGTGTCGAGCGCGAAGAAGCGCCGCACCACCTGGTTGGGCTCGCCCAGGATGCGCTGGTTCATGCGCTGGCGGAACTCGGTGAACTCGGCGATCCGGTCCTTGCCGGCGTCGTCGGCGGCGCTCATGCGCCCTCCCCGTTCAGCAACGGCTCAAGCTTTCCGGCCTGGTGCAGCGCCATCATGTCGTCGAAACCGCCCACGTGGGTCTCACCGACGAAGATCTGCGGCACGCTGGTGCGCTTGGTCTTGGCCATCATCTTCTGGCGTTCTTCCGGGTCCAGGTCGATGCGGACCTCGGTCCACTCGCGGCCCTTGCTCTTCAGGAAGTTCTTGGCCGCCACGCAGTAGGGGCAGACCGCGGTCGAATAGATGGTGATGGCGGGGGTCCCACCCGGGTTGGAAGCGACATCTTGGCTCACGGGAAACTCCACAACGGAACGATTGTCTGTATATGGTAGCCCTGCGTCGGATATTCCATGTCATCACCGCAACACAGTGACTCAACCACCGCTTCCAGGAGTACCCGTTTGCGCCCTCTGCTGCTCTCCGCCGCCCTGACCCTGGCCCTGGCCGCACCGTGGGCGTCGGCCCAGGACAGCAAGCTGCCGGACATCGGCTCCTCGGCCGGCGAGCTGCTGACCCCGGCCCGCCAGGCCGAGTACGGCGGCATGATGCTGCGCGAGCTGCGCAACTACGGTTACCTGCTCGACGACCCGCTGGTGGACGACTGGCTGCAGACCATGGGCGCCCGGCTCGGCTCCAACAGCGCCCAGCCCCGCCAGTCCTACACCTTCTTCATGCTGCGCGACCGCCAGATCAATGCGTTCGCCACCCTCGGCGGGTACGTCGGTGTCAATGCCGGGCTGGTGCTGACCGCAGAGCGCGAGGACGAGGTGGCCGCGGTGCTGTCCCACGAAATCGCCCACGTCACCCAGCAGCACGTGCTGCGCGGGGTGGAACGGGCCCAGCGCGACCAGATTCCGATCCTGCTCGGCATGCTGGCCGCAGTGGTGGCCGCGCAGCAGGCCGACGGCAATTCCTCCGGCGATGCGACCATGGCCGCGATCACCTCGGGCATGGGGCTGATGCAGCAGCGCCAGATCAACTACACCCGCAGCAACGAGTCCGAGGCCGACCGCCTGGGCATCCGCACCCTGGCCCGCAGCGGCTACGACGTGGACGCGATGGCCGGGTTCTTCGAGCGCATGTCGGCCTCCATGCGCGGCAATGCCGGCGGCTACTCGGTGCCGGACTTCCTGCAGACCCACCCGGTCAACACCACCCGCATCAGCGAAGCCAAGGCCCGCGCCGAACAGATGAAGAAGGACACGGTGCTGCTGACCACCGAGGTCCCCGGCGGGGTCCGCCAGGAACGGGTGAATCCGACCGACCCGGCGCTGTCCGAGCCGGTCGTCCAGCGCAACAACCCGCTGCTGCCGGCGTCGATGCAGTTCTCGGTGAACGCGCTCAGCCGCGGCGCCAGCGGCCAGTTCGACTGGGCCCGCGAACGCCTGCGGGTGCTCAGCGCCGACACACCCGCCGACCTCGCCACCGAGTACCAGAACCTGCAGCGCGCGCAGAAGAACGGACTGACCGAACCGCAACGCTACGGCCTGGCCCTGGCGCGGCTGCGCAACAGCAATCCGACCGAAGCACGACGCGACCTGGCCGCGCTGCTGCAGGACCACCCGGACAACCTGTGGGTGGCGCTGGCATTGGGCGAGGCCGAATCGCGCAGCGGCCAGAAGGCCGAGGCCAATGCCCGCTTCGACACCCTGCTGCGCCAGCACCCGGGCAGCCGGCCGGTGGCCCTCACCTACGCGGAAATCCTCAACGAACAGGGCGGCCGCGAGGCCGGCCAGCGCGCCCAGGCGATGCTGCGCCCGCTGCTGGCCCAGAGCGGCAACGACCCGGTGTTCCAGCAGCGCTATGCCCGCGCCAGTGAGCTGGCCGGCGACACCCTGCGCGCCAGCGAGGCCTACGCCGAGGCGGCGTTCCTGAACGGCCGCCCGGAGCAGGCGCTGATCCAGCTGCAGGCGCTGAAGAAGCGTTCGGACCTGGACTACGTGGGCCGCGCCCGGGTCGACGCCCGGATCGAGAGCATCACCCCGACCGTGCTCGAAATGCGCCGCCAGGGCATAGATGACCCCGAACTCGAGCGACGGTAGCCCCGGCCGTTGGCCGGACGTTGGTTCCGTAAAGATGACGTGAAGATTGCAGCCCCGTCATCATGGTCACAAACATGTCATGAAACCGTAGTCTACTGGGCCCAATCCCGGTCTGATGAGCAATACGGTGGGCACGTGCAGAAACGCATCCTGATCGTCGATGACGAACCCGCGATCCGCGAAATGGTCGCCTTCGCCCTGCGCAAGGGCGACTACGACCCCATTCACGCCGGTGACGCCCGCGAGGCGCAGACCGCCATCGCCGACCGCGTGCCGGACCTGATCCTGCTGGACTGGATGCTTCCGGGCACCAGCGGCCTGGACCTGGCCCGGCGCTGGCGCAAGGAGGCCCTCACCCGCGAGGTGCCGATCATCATGCTGACCGCGCGTGGCGAAGAGAACGACCGCGTCGGTGGGCTCGAAGCTGGCGTGGACGATTACGTGGTCAAGCCGTTCTCGGCGCGCGAACTGCTGGCGCGGATCCGCGCGGTGATGCGCCGCGCGCGCGACGACGATGAAGACGGCAGCGTGGCAGTGGGCAGCATCCGCATCGACGGCGCCGCGCACCGCGTGTTCGCCGGCGACCAGCCGGTGCCGATCGGGCCGACCGAATACCGCCTGCTGCACTTCTTCATGACCCATCCCGAGCGCGTGTATACCCGCGCCCAGCTGCTCGACCACGTGTGGGGCGGCAGCGTATACGTGGAGGAACGCACCATCGACGTGCACATCCGGCGCCTGCGCAAGACGCTGGAACCGTTCGGTGCGGAGAACATGGTGCAGACCGTACGCGGCGCGGGGTATCGTTTCTCGACGTCCACGTGAACCACGAGACTGCAATGCCGCGCCACATCCGTTCTGCCTGGCTGAAAACGCTCGCGACCCTGGCCGTGCTGCTGCTGGCTGCGGTGCTCGTGGGCCTGGCCACCGGGCAGGTCTGGATGTGCATCGCGCTGGCCTCGATCGGCGCGCTGGCCTGGCATTACTGGCGGCTGCGCAAGGTGCTGCGCCGGCTCACCGCGCGCCAGCGCTGGGACATGAGCGGCGGCAACGGGGTCTGGAACGAACTGGACCGCCTGCTCTACCGCAACCAGTTGGAAATGCGCACGCGCAAGCGACGCCTGCTGGACATGCTGCGCAGCTACCGCGCCGCCGCGGCGGCCCTGCCCGACGCGGTGGTGGTGGTGGACCGCAACAGCCAGCGCGTGCAGTGGTTCAACGAATCGGCGACCACCCTGCTCGGCCTGCACCATCCCGGCGACCTCGGCGAGGCGCTGGTCGAACGGCTGCAGCCGATGCCGCTGGCCCACTGGCTGGCCGGGGGCCGCAATGCCGAGCCGATCCTGGACGTGCCCTCGCCGGTCGATCCGGCGATCCGCCTCAACCTGCGCCTGATTCCGTATTCGCCCGACTACTGGCTGCTGATCGCGCGCGACGTGAGCAAGCTGCTGCGGCTGGAGCAGGTCCGCCGCGACTTCGTGGCCAACGTCTCGCATGAACTGCGCACGCCGCTCACCGTGGTGCACGGTTACCTGGACATGATGGAGCCGGAGGATTTCCCCGGCACCGGCCCGATGCTGGAAGAAATGCGCAAGCAGTCGCAGCGCATGGCGCAGCTGGTCGAAGACCTGCTGACCCTGTCGCGGCTGGAATCGCAGGAACACACCGAAGAAGAAACCGTGGCGATGGCGCCGATGCTGGCCACGCTGCGCCGCGAAGCCGAAGCGCACAGCCAGGGCCGCCACACGATCAGCGTCATCGACAACGCCGGGGTCGACCTGCAGGGTTCCAACAAGGAACTGCACAGCGCGTTTTCCAACCTGGTCACCAACGCGGTGCGCTACACCCCGGCCGGTGGCCGGGTCGAGGTGGAGCTGGCGCGCGAAGGCCAGGGCGTCGTGCTGGCGGTACGTGACACCGGCTATGGCATTCCCGCCACCCACCTGCCGCGCCTGACCGAACGCTTCTACCGGGTCTCCAGCAGCCGTTCGCGCGAAAGCGGCGGCACCGGGCTGGGCCTGTCGATCGTCAAACACATCCTTGGCCTGCACCACGCCCGCCTGGAGATCCAGAGCGAAGTCGGCAAGGGCAGCACGTTCTCCTGCCATTTCGATGCCGACCACGTGCGCGAGCGCACCGACGCGGCCCTCCTTCCTTCCGCAGAAGACTTTTCCGCATGAGCAGCCTCGTTCCCATCGCCGTGCCGGCGGAAACCGATGACCTGCGCGACCCGGCGCTGTACATCAACCGCGAGCTGTCGCAGCTGGACTTCAACTTCCGGGTGCTGGCCCAGGCCATGGACCCGCAGGTACCGGTGCTGGAGCGGCTGCGCTTCATGTGCATTTCCTGCACCAACCTGGACGAGTTCTTCGAGATCCGCGCCGCGGCAGTGCGCCATGCGCAGGAGTTCGGCCTGCCGCCGGCACCGGACGGCATGACCCCGCAGGCGATCCTCAGCGCCATCCATGACCGCGCCGCCGAGCTGGTGGACCAGCAGTACCGCTGCTGGAACGACACCCTGCGCCCGGCCCTGCACGAGGCCGGCATCGACGTGCTGGGTCGGCATTCGTGGAACCACCGCCAGAAGCGCTGGCTGCGCGCGTACTTCCGCAACGAGATCATGCCGGTGCTGTCGCCGCTGGGCCTGGACCCGTCGCACCCGTTCCCGAAGATCCTCAACAAATCGCTGAACATCGTGGTGGTGCTCAAGGGCACCGACGCGTTCGGCCGCGCCGGCCACCTGGCCATCGTGCGCGCACCGCGCTCGCTGCCGCGCATCATCCAGCTGCCGCAGACCCTGGGCGGCCCGCAGACCTTCGTGTTCCTGTCCTCGGTGCTGTCGACCTTCGTCGGCGAGCTGTTCCCGGGCATGGAAGTCCAGGGCGCGTACCAGTTCCGGGTAACCCGCAATTCGGAACTGGTGGTGGACGAGGAAGAAGTGGAAAACCTCGCCCTGGCCCTGCGCGACGAGCTGGTCGACCGCGGCTACCGGCCGGCGGTGCGGCTGGAGATCGCGCAGGACTGCCCGCGCGACATCGTGCGCACCCTGCTGCAGAACTTCGGCCTGACCGAAAACGCGGTGTACCAGATCGACGGTCCGGTCAACCTCAACCGCGTGATCCAGCTGTACGACCTGCTGGCCCGCCCGGAACTGAAGTACCCGCCGATGAGCCCGCGCACGCTGCGCGACAGCGACGGCATCTTCGAGGTGGTGGCGCGCAAGGACGTGCTGCTGCACCACCCCTTCGACGCGTTCACTGCCGTGCTGGACCTGATCAAGCAGGCGGCGGTGGATCCGAACGTGCTGGCGATCAAGCAGACCCTTTACCGCACCGGCAAGGATTCGCAGATCGTCGATGCGCTGATCCTGGCCGCGCGCAACGGCAAGGACGTCACCGTGGTGGTCGAGCTGCGCGCGCGCTTCGACGAAGAAGCGAACCTGGGCCTGGCCGACCGCCTGCAGGAAGCCGGCGTGCAGGTGGTGTACGGCGTGGTCGGCTACAAGACCCACGCCAAGATGCTGCTGATCGTGCGCCGCGAAGGCCGCAAGCTGCGCCGCTATGTGCATTTGGGCACCGGCAACTACCACAGCGGCACCGCGCGCGCGTACACCGACCTGAGCCTGATCACCGCCGACGCGGACATCGGCAATGACGTGCACCTGCTGTTCCAGCAGCTGTCCGGGCTGGCCCCGCGGACCCGCCTGAAGCGCCTGCTGCAGTCGCCGTTCACCCTGCACGACGGCCTGCTGCAGCGGATCGAGCGCGAAATGCACCTGGCCCGCAAGGGCCGCCCCGGGCGCATCATCGCCAAGATGAACGCCCTCAACGAGGCGCAGGTGGTACGTGCGCTGTATGCGGCCTCGCAGGCCGGCGTGCAGATCGACCTGATCGTGCGCGGTGCCTGCACGCTGCGCCCGGGCGTGCCCGGGGTGTCGGACAACATCCGGGTGCGCTCGATCGTCGGCCGCTTCCTGGAACACAGTCGTGTGTACTGGTTCGGCAACGACGGCGCTGCGGAACTCTACTGCGCCAGCGCCGACTGGCTCGAACGCAACCTGCTGCGCCGGGTCGAGACCTGCTTCCCGATCCTGGACCCGGAGCTGGCCCGCAAGGTCTACCGCGACGTGCTGCAGAACTACCTGGACGACAACCTCAATGCCTGGGAACTGCAGGCCGACGGCACCTACCGCAAGTGCACGCCGGGCCACGACGAGCCCCCGCATTCGGCGCAGATGGCATTGATGGCCGGGTTGTAGGCCATCGGCTACCATTCGTCCATGCCGCATACCTCCACGACACCGCCCGCCCTGCAGGATGGCGACCTGCTCGCCGCCATCGACCTGGGCTCCAACAGTTTCCACATGGTCATCGCGCGCTACACGCTCGGCCAGCTGCGGGTGGTCGACCGCCTGCGCGAGACCGTGCGCATGGCCGACGGCCTGGATGGCAAGGGCGGCCTGTCGGCCGAGGCGCGCCAGCGCGCGCTCGAGTGCCTGGCCCGGTTCGGCCAGCGCATCCGCGGCATTCCCCCGGTGCGGGTGCGCGCACTGGCCACCAACACGGTCCGCCAGCTGCGTTCGCCGCAAGCCTTCCTGATGCCGGCCGAAACCGCGCTGGGACATGCCATTGAAGTGGTCAGCGGGCGTGAAGAGGCCCGCCTGATCTACCTGGGCGTGGCCCACGCCCAGCCGCCCAAGCCGGACCAGCGCCGGCTGGTGATCGACATCGGCGGCGGTTCCACCGAATTCATCATCGGCCAGGGCATGCAGACCCTGGAGCGCGAAAGCCTGCAGGCCGGCTGCATTGCCAGCACGCGGCGCTTCTTTCCCGGCGGCAAGCTGAGCAAGAAGCGCTGGAAGGACGCACTGACCGAGATCGGTGCGGAGTTCCAGCAGTTCGCCACCAAGTACCGTTCGCTGGGCTGGGACGAGGCCCTGGGGTCATCGGGCACCCATAAGGCGATCAGCGAGATCTGCGCCAGCATGAAGCTGAGCAAGGGCGCGATCACCGCCGAAGCGCTGCCGCAGCTGCGCGACGAGCTGCTCAAGGCCAAGCGGATCGAAGACATCGACCTGCCCGGCCTGTCGCCGGACCGCCGCCCGATCATCGCCGGCGGCATCCTGGTGCTGGAAGCGGCGTTCCACGCGCTGGGGCTGCAGAAGCTGCTGGTCAGCAAGGCCGCGATGCGCGAAGGCATCCTCTACGACATCCTCGGCCGTGCCAGCGAGAACGACCTGCGCGACGAGTCGGTCGATGCCCTGACCCAGCGCTATGGCATCGACACCGTCCAGGCCGACCGGGTGCAGCGCACCGCGATGGACCTGTTCGGCCAGGTGGAAAAGGCATGGAACCTGGACCCCGACGACGCGCGCATGCTCGGCTGGGCCGCACGCCTGCACGAGCTGGGCCTGATGATCGCGCACAGCGGCTACCACGTGCATGGCAGCTACGTGTTGGAGAACTCGGACATCGCCGGCTTCTCGCGGCAGGAACAGCAGCTGCTGGCCGCGCTGGTGCGCAGCCACCGCCGCAACGTGTCCAAGTCCGCGTTCGACGCCCTGCCCGAGCGCCTGCTGCTGCCGGCCCGGCGCATGACCGCCCTGCTCCGGCTGGCGGTGCTGCTCAACCGCGCCCACGAAGACAGCCCGATGCCGGCGCTGGAGCTGAGCGCGGACGACAACCGCCTGTCGCTGATCCTGCCGCAGGCCTACATCGACGCCCGCCCCCTTCTGCGCGCCGACCTGATCGGCGAGACCGACGGCATGGCCGGACTCGGCATCCTGTTCCGCCCCTTCGTGGCGTAATCGCGCCGCGTTGCGCAGATCTGCGTGACGCGCCGCACCATCCCGATACATTTCGATACATCAGGACACAGCGCCTGATGGGTGCGCTTTGTCACAATCTGTTGATTTACAAGGTAATACATCCCATTGGTTACGGGGTGGTGAATTATTTTTGGCAAAAAGCTTTACATCGGCTTAACGACTGGGACTAAGATCGAGTCACCGGCCCACTTGGGACGGTTTTCGAGCGACGCGGGGACTTGGGACCCCGCCGACCTCTTTTGATTCAGTTCTGAACCAGAGAGAGAGCCAAATGACTTCACGCATCAACGTACTGGGGCAGGCGATCCGCTATGCCCTGGTCGCCGGTACCGCCGGCCTGGTGGCCGCCCCGGCCATGGCACAGGACGCGCCGAGCCCCACCAACCTGGATCGCATCGAGATCACCGGTTCGCGCATCCGCACCGTTGACGTGGAGACCGCCCAGCCGGTGTTTGCGATCAGCCGCACCGACATCGAACGCCAGGGCTTCAGCTCGGTGGCCGACATCCTGCAGAACGTCACCGCCATGGGCAGCCCGACGATCAGCCGCGCCAACGCGCTGACCGCTGGTGAGAATGCCGGCGGTACCTACATCGACATGCGCAACCTGGGCACCCAGCGCACGCTGGTGCTGGTCAACGGCAAGCGCTTGGGCATCAGCACCTCCGGTTACCAGGACGTGTCCACCCTGCCGGTCTCGGCGGTGGAGCGGATTGAAGTGCTGAAGGACGGCGCCTCGGCGATCTACGGTTCGGACGCGATGGCCGGCGTGGTCAACATCATCACCCGCAGCAACGTCACCGGCACCACCGTGAACGTCTACCACGGCCAGTACAGCGAAGGCGACGGCGCGCGCGACCGTATCGACGCGGTCACCGGCTGGAGCAACGACCGCCTGTCGCTGACCCTGGCGCTGGAGCACTCCGAAGAAGACGGCGTGTGGGCACGCAACCGCGGCTTCAGCCAGTACGGCATGACCGACCGCCACCCGCTGGACGCGAGCAACTGGACCACGATCAGCCAGTACGGCCAGATCACCGGTCTGCGCGGCCCGGGCTGCACGGCCACCGCCGGCTGCGGCTACTCGCTCAACCGTGGCAGCGACCCGACCCGTCCGGGCAACTACCACCGCACCGACACCACGCCGTTCACCGGTGACGTGAGCAACGCCAACGACCAGATGCACGTGATGTATCCGCTCAAGCGCGACTCGGTGTACTTCGATGGTCGCTTCGCGATCACCGACAGCATCAACTTCCGCACCGAGCTGGGCTACAACGAGCGTGAGTCGACCCGCCAGATCGCCGGCTACCCGCTGCAGTCCAGCACCGCCGGCGTTGGTTCGATGTCGATCAACAGCTACTTCAACCCGTTCGGCAACCAGCACGGCTACGCCACCCCGACCGCGGTGGCCTGGAACCGCCGTACCTGGGAAGTGCCGCGCGTGACCACCAGCGAACTGAAGACCTACCGCGCGGTGGCCTCGTTCGACGGTTCGTTCGACATCGGCGAGCGCTACTTCGACTGGGAAGCGGGCTACCAGTACAACCGCAACGAACTGGAATCGATCGCCACCGGCAACCTGCACAAGGCGCGCGTCGCCGCCGGCGTCGGCCCGTCGTTCCTGAACACCGCCACCGGCAAGGTCCAGTGCGGTACCGCCGCCGCGCCGATCGGCTACGACGTGTGCAAGCCGTGGAACCCGCTGGTTCCGTACGGCACCACCGCTGCGGACGGCCTGTACGGCAATGCAGAGCTGCAGGCATGGCTGTTCCCGGAAGAAGTCACCAAGGGCCGCACCACCTCGAAGAACTTCTTCGCCAACATCGCCGGTTCCATCGTCACCCTGCCGGGCGGCGACATGGGCTTCGCGTTCGGCGTTGAAAGCCGCAAGGAAGACGGCCGCTACACGCCCGATCCGCTGGCCCAGACCGGTGCCACCACCAACCTGGCCGCAGGCCCGACCGGTGGCGACTACACCGTCAACGAGGCGTACCTGGAACTGAACGTGCCGGTGCTGGCCGACCTGCCGGGCGCGAAGGAACTGACCTTCAACGGCGCGACCCGCTTCTCCGACTACGACACCTTCGGCAACACGCTCAACAGCAAGTTCGGCTTCAAGTGGAAGCCGATCGATTCGCTGATGGTGCGCGGCACCTGGGCCGAGGGCTTCCGCGCCCCGACCATCAACGACCTGTTCGGTGGCGGTTCGGAAACCTTCGCCCAGTTCAGCGATCCGTGCGACACCGTGTTCGGTTCTTCGCGCACCAGCGCCGAAGTGCGCGCACGCTGCTCGCGTGACATCGCCAACGCCGCCACGTTCCGCCAGCTGCGCCAGGGCGGCACGCCGGTGACCGTGGCCACCGACGCCACCCCGGTGCCGTTCACCAGCGGCTCGAACCCGGACCTCACCCCGGAAACCTCCAAGAGCAAGACGCTGGGCCTGGTCTGGAGCCCCGGCTTCATCCAGAACTTCAACGCCTCGCTGGACTGGTGGAAGATCCGCATCGACAACACCATCATTGCCGATACGCCTTCCCAGATCCTGATCGACTGCTATGAGCAGGGCATCGACGCACGCTGCACCCGCTTCGATCGCGACCCGGTCACCGGCATCGTCACCAACCTGAAGTTCGGCAACCGCAACGCCGGTTTCCTGGAAACCGAAGGTTACGACCTGGACCTGAGCTACCGCCTGGATACCGCGTTCGGCAAGTTCTCGCTGAACTCGGCCACCACCTACGTGTCCAGCAACATCTACCGTTCGACCAACGACGCCAGCGTCGTCCCGACCACCACCAACGGCATCGGCAGCGGCTTCCGCGTCCGTTCCAACCTGGTGCTGGGCTGGGACCGCGAAGACTTCGGCATGAGCTGGACCGCGCGTTACTACTCGGGTGTGAAGGAACAGTGCGCCAACATCGCCCTGTACCCGGAAGAGTGCTCGGATCCGAACCAGTACGCCCCGTGGTACAAGGGGTCGCGCAACTACAACGAGCGCGGCTCGGTCACCTTCCACGACGTGCAGTTCCGTTACAACCTGCCGTGGGACGGCACCGTGTCGGTCGGCGCCAACAACGTGTTCGACCGCCTGGGTCCGATCATGTACAGCAAGCCGAACTCGGCCTTCTCGTACTACGGCGGCTACGACATCGGCCGCGTGATCTACATGAAGTACCAGCAGCGCTTCTGATCGCCCCCCGCGGGTGATGGAACATGACCACGGCCCTTCGGGGCCGTGGTTTTTTTGTGCCCGGTCACGGCGTCATCTGCTGGTCATGGCCGCGTCATGTCGGCTACATCGCCGCCCGCGAGCATGCGCCAAACCGGGAGGTTCCCATGCGCTACGCGATCGTCACCGAAACGTATCCCCCCGAAGTCAACGGCGTCGCCCTGACCGTACAGGGCCTGGAGCAGGGACTGCGCGCGGCCGGGCACGAGGTGGACCTGGTCCGCCCGCGCCAGGGCGATGAGACCGACGCCGGCGGCGCGCTGCTGGTACAGGGCGCGGGCCTGCCGCGCTACCCCGGGCTGCGTTTCGGCCTGCCGGCCCCCAAGCGGCTGGCCCGGCAGTGGCAACAGCAGCGGCCCGATGCGATCTACATCGCCACCGAGGGCCCACTGGGCTGGTCGGCGCTGCGCACCGCGCGGCGGCTGGGCATTCCAGTGGCCACCGGCTTCCACACCCGGTTCGACGAGTACCTGCCCGACTACGGCGTGGCCTGGCTGCAGGCCGCCGCACTGCGCTGGATGCGCCGCTTCCACAACCAGGCCGACGCGACCCTGGTGCCGACCCAGGAGCTGCAGCAGTTCCTGGCCGGCCAGGGCTTCGACCGGGTCCGCCTGCTCGCGCGCGCGGTGGACAGCAGCCAGTTCGAGCCGACGCGGCGCGACCCGGCGCTGCGCGAGGAATGGGGCATCGACGGCACCGGCTTTGCCGCGATCTACGTCGGCCGCATTGCCGCGGAAAAGAACCTGGCGCTGGCGGTGAAGGCCTTCCGCCGCCTGCAGCAGGTGCGCCCCAAGGCGCGCTTCGTGTGGGTCGGCGATGGCCCGGCGCGCGGGAAGCTGGCGCATGAAAACCCGGATTTCATCTTCTGCGGGGTGCAGCGCGGCGACGCGCTGGCCCGGCACTTCGCCAGTGGCGACCTGTTCCTGTTCCCCAGCCGCAGCGAGACCTTTGGCAATGTCACCCTGGAAGCAATGGCGAGCGGCGTGACCACGGTCGCCTTCGATTACGGTGCCGCGCGCGAGCACCTGCGCACCGATGAAACCGGCGTGGCGGTCGACGACGATGCCGCCTTCGTCGACGCCGCCGTGCGCCTGGCCGGCGACGATGCCGCGCGCGAACGCCTGGGCCGCAATGCCGCCGTGGCGATGCAGCGACTGCATCCGCAGCAGGTGGTGGCCGAGTTCGAGGCCCTCCTTGCCGAACTGGCCCACGCCCGGAGGCCGCATGCGGACCACGCCGCTTGAAGCCCTGCGCGGGCGCGAAACCCGCCTGTGCCGCCGCGCCAACGACTACTGCCGGCACCGTCGGGTGCGCCGCGCATTCGCGGTGGTCAGCCGGCTCGGCGACGGGGTGTTCTGGTATGCCCTGATGGGCGCGCTGGTGCTGGTCGACGGTTTCGACGGCCTGCGCGCGTCGCTGCACATGGCGGCCACCGGGTTGATGGCGCTGCTGCTGTACAAGGGCCTGAAGCGCTGGACGAGGCGTCCGCGGCCCTACGCGGCCGACCTGCGGATCCGCGCCTGGGTGGCGCCGCTGGACGAGTTCAGCTTCCCGTCCGGGCATACGCTGCACGCGGTGTCGTTCACCATCGTGGCGCTGGCGTACTACCCGTGGCTGGCCCCGCTCCTGGTGCCGTTCACCGCAGCGGTCGGCGTGTCGCGGGTGGTCCTGGGATTGCATTACCCCAGTGACGTGCTGGCGGCGACGGCCATAGCCACGGCCTTGGCGGGTGCGAGCCTGCAATGGTTGCCTTTGCCGGTTTGATAACCGAATACAATGCGTGGCATGACCACGCTGTTCATTTCCGATCTGCACCTGGACCCCAGCCGTCCAGCCATCACCGAGCTGTTCCTGGCGTTCCTGCAGCGCGAGGCGATGCAGGCCGACGCCCTGTACATCCTCGGGGATCTGTTCGAGGCCTGGATCGGCGATGACACCCCCTCGCCCGCCGCCGACGCGGTGGCCGACGCGCTCAAGGCGGTGTCTGCAGCCGGGGTGCCGGTGTACTTCATCCGCGGCAACCGCGATTTCCTGGTCGGCGACGACTACGCGCGCCGCGCCGGATTCCGGATCCTGCCCGACCCCAGCGTGATCGACCTGTACGGCCAGCCGGTGCTGCTCCAGCACGGCGACCTGCTGTGCACCGACGACGTGGCCTACCAGCAGTTCCGCGCGCAGACCCGCGACCCGGTGTTCCAGGCGCAGTTCCTGGCGCAGCCGCTGGCCGCGCGCATCGCCTTCGCACAGAAGGCGCGCGATGCCAGCCAGGCCCGCCAGTCGGAAATGAAGCAGGGCAACCGCGCCACCTTCGAGACTGTCACCGACGTCGCCCCGGACGAGGTCACCGCCACCTTCGTGCGGCACGGCGTGGACACCATGATCCACGGCCATACCCACCGCCCTGCAATCCATACCCTGCAGGCCGGTGGCCGCAGCTGCACGCGCATCGTGCTCGGCGACTGGTACGAACAGGGTTCGGTACTGCGCGTCACGCCACAGGGCTGGACCCTGGACGCGTTGGCCTGACGCGCAGCCCCGGAGTCCGTTACCGGAACGCGGCGACCGCCGCCTTGGTGTTGACCAGCACGCGCTGGTTGTCCGCGCTCGAGGCGATGCCCATCGGCACCCCGTTGTAGCTGATGTTGGGGTTGGACCAGAAGTTCAGGCGCGGGCAGCCCGAGGTGCAGTCGTAGGCCATGATGGTGCGCCAGCGCGCGCCGCTGGCCGGCTGGTAGCGATACCCGTGGCCATACGCATACGGCGTGGTGCTGGAGTCGGTGGCGATGTCGTGCCGGGCGCTCTGCAGGTGGCCGATCTCATGCGCGAACGAGTAGTAGCCCGTGGCGCAGTCCCAGTACACCGCCGCGAACGCGCTGGACGCGGTCGAACCGATTCCCGACGCCAGCCCGCAGTAGCTGCTGTTGTTGAGGATCAACACCGCCACGTCCGCCGCCGTGCTGTTGCGGGTGGTGTGGATCGCATCCATGTAGCCATCATTGGTGGAGCGGAAGCGCGCCAGGTCGGTGCTGAAGTTGCCGGTCTGGCATACGCCACGGCCTGGTAGCCGGCCAGCTGCATGGTGATGCCCACGTTGCTGTTGGTGTAGCCCTGGTTGGACTCGGCCACCGCCAGCTGCACCAGCTGCTGCATGTTGCCGCCGTAGGCACTCACCGCTGCATTGGTGGCGGCCACCAGCACGCGGATGGTGGCCGGGCTGCCCGACGACGCGGCCGCGATGCCGGCACGCTCACTGGCCGGCATCTCGATCTTCGGCAGCGTGTTGTAGTCGGCCGGATGCTCGGCCGGCATCCGCGACTCGTCGACCTGGACCAGCACGTGGCGGCCGTCGCTGAGCGGGCGCAACCGGTACAGCGTGCCGTTCCTGCGGATCGATCCGGTCACCGTCCCGCCGGACTGCACCAGGATCACCGAATTGCCCGGGTCATTGCCGCCCGCCTGGCGGGTCAGCTTCGATCCCGCATCCCGCAGGCTGCCGTACCAGATGCTGCCGCCATCGGGGAGGTTCTCGACCCGCTGTTGCAGTGCCTGCACCGGCGTGCCCAGCAGCTCGAACTCCAGCTGGCGCTGGCCGGCCACCACCGCGCCTGCATCGACCCGGACTTCCTGCACCGCCGCCGTGGACGGTGCCGCCAGCACCGCCTGCGCGGCCGGCTGGCTGGCCGCACTGGCACGGCTCAACACCGTGACCGGCGCGAACAGGGGCGCGGCCGCCGCCGTGCCGACGGTGACCAGGAACAGCGTGATCGCAACTGCGGTCTTTCTCATCGGACTGGACATCATGTCGCCTCGCTATGAGTGATCTTCAGTAAGGAACGTGTTCGCGCTGCCACCCCTGTCAGCAGGCGTGACCATCTGGCGCCAATCGGTCGCGTGAATTCAATAGAGGCCCTCGATCACATGTCGGAACTGTGACCCCGACCCGAAGCGGTTCAGTTACGTCGCGCTCGTGTCGTTTTCGCGCTACCTTTGGCCTGCATCGACAGGGGACACCGAGGCATGGCTGGGCATCCCGATCCGACCACTCCCGTGCCGGTCACGCTGCAGATCGGCCTGTTCTTCGACGGCACCCGCAACAACGCCGACAACCTGCGGCACGCCTCGCGTCCCGCCGGCCGCGCCGCCCCCGCCCCGCTCGCACCGGCGCCGGCCGTGCTCGCCGACGACGCCTCGCCCTACCAGAGCCGCCTGACCAGCAGTTTCAGTAACGGCCTGACCAACATCGCGCGCCTGCATGCGCTCTACCCCGACCACCGCAATGGCGCGGCGTCCACGCCCGGCCTGCTGTCGCTGGCGATCTACATCGAAGGCGCCGGCACCCGCACCGGCAAGGACGACGACCTGATGGGCCTGGCCTTCGGCATCGGCGCCACCGGTGTGAAAGCCAAGGTCCACCAGGCGCTCGACGTGCGCCTGCCCGAGGCCCTGCGCGCCCTGGCACGGACCCTGCCCGCGCAGCTCGTAGGCAGCGTACGCCTGGATCTGTTCGGCTTCTCGCGCGGCGCCGCCTCCGCCCGCGACGCGGTCAACCGCCTCAACGCCGCCGACGGCCGCAGCTGGCTGCAGGAACAGCTGCGGCGCACCGGCTGGACCGCCGCCGCCACCGCAACCGCCCGCCCGGTGCGCTTCGTCGGCCTGTTCGACACCGTGGTCGCCATCGATGCCCGGCAGCGCGACGAACTGCCCCGCGTGGTGCTCGCCCCCGGCTGCGCCGACAAGGTCGTGCAGGTCGTCGCCCGCGACGAACACCGCCACTACTTCGCACTCACCACCGTCGCACCGGCGCATGAAGAAATCGCCCTGCCCGGCGTACACGCCAACATCGGCGGCGGCTACGACCAGCGCATCGAAGGACCGAAACTGCTGACCCGGCCGCAGGGACAACGGTTGCGCAATCACGGCGTGCCCGACACCACGACCCCGCCGCTCGGCGTACTCCAGGCCACGCAGGTGTACGCGCGCGCCCAGGCCGACTGCCGACGCTGGCAGGCCGCGCTCGGACTGGATGACGCCCGCATCTGGGTCGACGTATGGCACCGCTGGCAGCAGATGCGCGTGGCCGGCAGCGACAGCGTGCTGCCGCAGTGGGTGCTGTTCGCGCATGCCGCCGTGGTGCTCAAGCGCGAGATCGACTGGCGTTACCAGTTGATCGCACTGCGCCTGGTGCATGCACGCGCCGCAGCGGCGGGCGTGGTGTGGGCGCGCACGCCGGATGCCGATCCGACATTGGCGTTGCCGACGGAACTGCAGCCGATTGCCACGCGCCTGGTGGCCGGGCAGGCATTGGATGCCGCGCAGGAAACGTTGTTGCGACAGCGCTACCTGATGCAGTCCGCGCATTGGAATTTCGATGCGCTGGGCGACACCGCGTTGTTGTATGCAGCGGACGAGGCCACGCGGGAACTGCCGTATCGGCCAGGGCCGGGATTGTTTTACATCAACCGGCCAACGGACGATGGGAAACGCGTGGTGTTGGGGAACGTTTGACTGGTGGATGCAGCCACGCAGGGCGTGGCTCTACCGGCGGGTCGCCTGCTCCAGCAGATCCGCCATTTCCTCTTCGTCGAACCCTGCCAGCAAACGCGCTTCCAGATTGAACGGACCATTGAGATAACCGCCCGCGTGTTCCTTCAACAACGCGATGAACCGAGCGCGAGGCTCCACCCCTTCGCGCGCACAGTACCAGCGGTACCACCGCGTCCCCGCCGCTACATGTGCCACCTCTTCGCGCAGGATGATCTCCAGCACATCGGCGGTCGCGTGGTCGTTGGATGAGCGCAGCTTGGTGATCATCCCCGGCGTCACGTCCAGCCCGCGCGCCTCCAGCACGCGTGGCACCAGCGCCATCCGCGCCAGGCCATCGTGCGCCGTTTTCTCGCACATCTCCCACAACCCGTTGTGCGCCGCGAAATCGCCGTAGTCGAACCCGTAGGCCTGCAACCGCTCGCGCAGCAACAGGAAATGGCGCGACTCATCGTCGGCCACCCCCACCCAGTCCGCATGGAACGACGACGGCAGCCCCCGGAAGCGGTACACCGCATCCCAGGCCAGGTCGATCGCATTGAGCTCGATATGCGCGATCGCGTGGATGAATGCCGCACGCCCTTCCGCGTTGCCCAACCCACGCCGTGGTACCTCGCGCGGATGCACCAGTCGCAGCTGCGCTGGCCGACCCGGCATCCGGATCGGCTCCGGCATCGGTGCGTCCGCCGCCAGCTTCAACTGCCCCGCCCGATACTGCCCCGCGTACTCCCGCGTCAGCGCCACCTTGCGCAGCGGATCGGCTTCCGCCATGCACTGCTGCGCCGCGCGCAGCAGGTCACCGGCCGCCGCATCCTGCAGCACGCTCGCACTCACCGCCAAGCCTCAGGCGCGGCGCTTGTGCTTGGCGTCGTCCGAACGCAGCTGCTGGATGCGCTCGAAGTAGCCCGGCTCGATCCCGGTCGGATACACCCCGTTGAAGCACGACGAATCGAACGACTTCAGCTCCGGGTTGCCCTCGCGCACCGCCGCTTCCATGTCCTCGATGTCCTGGTAGATCAACCAGTCGCAGCCCAGGTGCGCCTCGATCTCCTCCACGCTGCGGTTGTGCGCCACCAGCTCCTCCGCCGCCGGCATGTCGATGCCGTAGATGTTCGGGTAACGCACCGGCGGTGCCGCGCTGGCCAGGTACACCTTGCGTGCGCCGGCGTCGCGCGCCATCTGCACGATCTGCTGGCTGGTGGTACCGCGCACGATCGAATCGTCCACCAGCAGCACCACCCGGTTGCGGAACTCCAGGTGGATCGGATTGAGCTTGCGGCGCACCGACTTCACCCGCTCACCCTGCCCCGGCATGATGAAGGTGCGGCCGATGTAACGGTTCTTGATGAAGCCTTCGCGGTACTTCACCCCGAGCACGTTGGAGATTTCCAGCGCAGCGTCGCGCGAGGTATCCGGGATCGGAATGATCGTATCGATGTCGTGGTCCGGGCGCAGGCGCAGGATCTTCTCGCCCAGCTTGATGCCCATGCGCATGCGCGCCTTGTGCACCGACACGTTGTCGATCATCGAATCCGGACGCGCGAAGTACACGTACTCGAAGATGCACGGACTGTGCTCGACCGGCTCGGCGCACACCTCCGAGAACAGCTCGCCGCGCGCGGTGATCACCAGCGCCTCGCCCGGGCGCACATCGCGCACGCGCTGGAAGCCCAGCACGTCCAGCGCCGACGATTCCGACGCCACGATGTACTCATCGCCTTCGGCATGCGCGCGCTTGCCCAGCACCAGCGGACGGATCCCGTGCGGGTCGCGGAACGCCACCAGGCCCAGGCCCAATACCACGCTGATCACCGCATACCCGCCCTTGCAGCGGCGGTGCACGCCGGCCACCGCACGGATGGCCGCTTCCGGGCTCAGCTGGCGCTGGGCGTCCAGCTCGAACGCGAACACGTTCAGCAGCACTTCGCTGTCCGAATCGGTGTTGACGTTGCGGCGGTCCTGCTCGAACACCTGCTGGCGCAGCGTTTCGGTATTGATCAGGTTGCCGTTGTGGGCCAGCGCGATGCCGTACGGCGAATTGACGTAGAACGGCTGCGCCTCGTCCATCCCTTCCGAACCGGCGGTCGGGTACCGCACATGCGCGATGCCGACCCGGCCTTCCAGGGTCGACATGGTCTTGGCGTCGAACACGTCCCGGACCAGGCCATTGGCCTTCTGCACGCGCAGGCGGGTGCCGTCGGCGGTGGCGATGCCCGCCGCGTCCTGGCCGCGATGCTGGAGGACGGTCAGGCCGTCATACAACTGCCCGGCGACGTTCTGGTTGCCGACAATACCGACGATGCCACACATGGTGCGAATCTCCGCTGGGCTGGGCCCATCTACTGTGAAGGTGGCCGTGCCTGGCCGGGGGAACCGTTCCGTGCCGGACCGGTGTCGTCCGGCCGCACGAGCGCCGGATCGGTGTTCTGGGGGGAGCCTGGTCGTGCCTGGTTGGCCCACACATCGGCGGGGTCCACCGCCTGCTGCGGGGTCTCATCCAGTGGTCGCGGCCATCCGCGCCCACCCAGCAACTGGCCAAGTACGCCATTATCGCCTGTCGCGCCCGGCTTGCCCAACTCCACGCCGGGCAGTTGCGCCATGTTCACCTCCGGCAGCGCGGCAGGCAGGGCCTGCAGCCCCTGCATGGCGTCCAGATCGGGCAGCGCCGGCAGGTCCGGCATGCGCGGCATGTGCGCCTGCATCCAGCCCACGCCGGGGTCCAGCGCGACGCGCAGGTAGGAATTCCGCCAGGTCGGCTCACGGGTCAACGGCGTGTAGGAGCCCAGCAGCAGCAGTACGCAGGCGATCAGGCCGCCGCGCGCCACGCCCAGGCCGCCGCCCAGCATGCGGTCGGCGCCGTTCAGGCTGGTCGAACGGACCGCTTGGCGGACCACCAGGCCGATCGCCCAGACCGAGACCATGACCAGCAGGAACACGGTGAGGTACCCGGCCACGTAATGGCCGCTGCCCGGCGCCGCCGGAGCCGACCACCAGGCCGCCGCGCTGCGCCCGAACATCAGTGCGGCCCAGCCGCCGAGCAGCCATGACAGGGTGCTGATGACGATGCTGACGAAGCCTTTCATCAGCCCCAGCAGGGTGGAAATGCCGATTACCGCCAGCAGCACGACATCAAGCATGCCGCGCTCCGGTCAGGTCATGGCGCCGCATCAGGGATGCGGCCGGACCATGCCGGCCACGCCGACCTTCGACGCAACCTGGGCCTTGAGGTTCTCCGCCTCGGCACGGTTGGCGACCGGCCCGACACGCACGCGGTTGAGCGTGCCCTTGTCGGTGCGTACCTGCTCCACGAATGCGCTGAAACCGGCGGCGCGGACCTTGTCGCGCAGCGCGTTGGCGTCGCTGGCCTGGCCGAACGCGCCCAGCTGCACGGCGAAGCCGACGCTGCTGGCGGCCGGCGCCGCCGGCACCACGGCCGGCTTGGTCGCCGCGACCGGTGCTTCCGGCTTGGCCGGGGCAGGCTTCGGTTCGGGTTTGGGTGCTTCCGGCTTCGGCGCCGCCTTGGCGGCGGCCACCGGCTCCGGCGGCAGCGCTTCGGTCTTGACTGCCGCGGCGGCCGGGGCGGCGCTGGCACTGGAGGCCGCCGCCGGCGCCGGACTGGCCGGGGTGGTGGTCGGAGTCGGCGCGGTGGCCACCGCGCTGTTCGCACCGGCGTCCAGAGTTACCACTTCGGCCTTGACGTCATTGCGAACTTTCACTGCCTCAAGGCGCGCGGCTTCGGCCTGCGCGCGGTCGGCGTACGGTCCTACCCGGACCCGCCAGGCCGGGCGGCCGTTGATCATCGCCGCTTCGCTGAAGCCCGGCAGCTGGGCCTTCTTCAGGAAGGCGATGACCGCATTGGCGTCGGCCTGGCTGCCGTAGGCGCCGAAACTGACCGCATAGTTGCCCGCAGCCACGGCGGGCGAGGTGTCGGCAACGGCCGCTTCGGCCGGCGCGGCAGCGTCCTGCAACGGCGCGGTGGTGCTGGCCGCACCCTGCAGGCCAGTGGCCCCGCCGGTGGGCGCTACCAGCGGCAGTTCGCGGGTCTGGAACTGGCCGTCGGCCGGAGCATCCGGAGCACTGATCGGAACATTGGCCACGCCACTGTCGGGCGCTGGGCCCTTGACCAGCATGGGCAGGAAAATCACGGCCAGCGCCACCAGGACGATGGCACCAATCAGACGCTGTTTCAGAGGAGTATCCACGGAAGGCAGGCAGGCGGCGCGGCGGAATGCCACGGCGATTATACGGGCGCGCGCGGGTGCGGCGTCGAAGACAACTGAACGAGGTGGCCGGCCGCCCGCGTCAGCGGGCCTGTTCCAGCCACTGCACGGCCTGTGCAGCGGTATGGAAGGAACCGAACACCAGCACGCGGTCGCCTGCCTTCGCAGTTGCCAGCGCCTGCTGCAGCGCGACCTCCACGCTGGCGTGCGTGGACGCGCCGGCAGCGGCGGTATCGGCCAGGCGTGCCTGCAATGCGGTCGCGCTCTGCGCGCGCGCGCCATCGAGCCCGGCCAGGTACCAGGCATCGACGCGGTCGGCCAGGGCCTCGACCACGCCCACCGCGTCCTTGTCCTGCAGCGCGGCGAACACAGCCAGCGTGCGTCCGCTTCGCGGCGCCACCTTCAACGACGTTGCCAGTTCGCGTGCGGCCTGAGGGTTGTGCCCGACATCGACCAGCACTTCCACCCCGTCGCGCTCGAACGCCTGCAGGCGGCCACGGATGCGCGCCTGCGCCACGCCGTCGATGATCGCCGCGCGCGACAGCGGCTTGTCCAGCGCGCGCAGCGCGGCGATGGCCGACGCTGCGTTGCGCAGCTGGATCGGGCCGCGCAGCGAGGGCATCGGCAGCTCGATACGGAAACCGACATCGCGCCAGCGCCATGCCTGCGCATCGATCACGTCGGCGAAGAAATCGCTGCCACCCCGGATCGCATTGGCGCCCAGCAGATAGGCGCGCGCCAGCACGCTCGAGGGCGGATCGGTCTCGCCCAGGATCACCGGCTTCCAGCCGCGGATGATGCCGGCCTTCTCCACGCCGATGGCCTCGCGGTCCTCACCCAGCCAGTCGGCGTGGTCGATGTCCACCGTGGTGATGATCGCGACGTCGGCGTCGACGATGTTGACTGCGTCCAGGCGCCCACCCAACCCCACTTCCAGCACCGCCAGGTCCAGCCCGGCGCCTGCGAACAGGTGCAGCGCAGCCAGCGTGCCGTACTCGAAATAGGTCAGCGTGGTATCGCCGCGGGCGTCCTCGATCGCGTTGAAGGCCGCGACCAGGGCCGCGTCGGAGGCGTCCTCGCCATCGATGCGGACACGCTCGTTGTACTGCAGCAAGTGCGGCGAGGTATACGCGCCCACCTTCCAGCCGGCCGCCCGCGCGATGGCCTCGACGAAGGCCACGGTGGAGCCCTTGCCGTTGGTACCGCCGACCACGATGGTGTGCGGCGCCGGCTGGCCCAGGCCCATGGCGGTGGCGACCGTGCGTACGCGCTCCAGCCCCATGTCGATGGTGGCCGGGTGCTGCTGTTCGATGTAAGCAAGCCAATCGGCGAGCGTCTGCGGGCGGGCGGTATTCATGGCGATGGATCGTGTGGGTCGGGGTTACAGCGCGCGGTGCTTGGCTTCACCGAAGAACGGCGTGTGGTGGGCGCAGTCGTTCAGGCGCACCACTTCCAGGCTGTCCAGGTCGGCGCCTTCGAGCAGGTTGAGCGTGGTCGGGGCCTGGCGGAAGGTCCACAGGCGCGACAGCGGCAGGCCCAGGATCCGGCACAGGATCACCCGGTTGACCGCGTCATGGGCCACCACCAGCAGGGTGTCGTGCTCGCCCAACCCTTCGGCGGCGCGGGCCAGGCCACGCCAGCTGCGGTCCAGCACCAGGCGCAGCGATTCGCCGCCGGGCATCAGCACGGTGTCCGGTTCCTCCCGCCAGGCCTGCAGGCGCGACGGGTCTTTCTCATGGATTTCGCTGGCCAGCAGGCCTTCCCACTCACCGTGGGCGATCTCCTGCAGGTCCGGTTCGGTCAGCAGCACCGGCGCCCGTTCGGCGCCCAGCGCCAGCTGCGCGGTGCGCTGCGCGCGCGACAGCGGCGAGGCGACGGCGCGGGTGATGTCCACCGACTTCAGGCGTTCGCCCAGCGCCTGGGCTTGGGCTTCGCCGATCGGCGACAGCGGGATATCGATCTGGCCCTGGTAACGGCCTTCGGCATTCCACGGGGTTTCACCGTGACGGGCAAGCAGGATGCGCATGCGAACTTGAGATCCTTGGCAGTCGCAATCGTTCACATTGCGTGAACGATCGTGGGGGGAACCGCATGATACCTAAGAAAAAACCCCGCGGTTTTGGCCGCGGGGTCTTCGGTGAATCAGTGGGTCAGGTTCAGCTCTTTC
The DNA here is from genome assembly GCF_031834615.1 of Stenotrophomonas aracearum. Taxonomy (NCBI): domain Bacteria; kingdom Pseudomonadati; phylum Pseudomonadota; class Gammaproteobacteria; order Lysobacterales; family Lysobacteraceae; genus Stenotrophomonas; species Stenotrophomonas aracearum. The sequence goes on along the minus strand of NZ_CP115543.1, from coordinate 920,884 downwards.
AGCAGCTGCGGCGCGGGCGCCACCTCCTGCATGATTCACTGCATGTAGCGGCTGTCCACCGCAATCATGCGGGTCATCACCGGGTCGAACACCCAGTTGGAGCTGACCGATTCCCAGTTGCCGTCGAAGGCCAGGCCGACCAGCTTGCCGTGCGCGTCAAGCACCGGCGAACCGGAATTGCCGCCGGTGATGTCCAGGTTGGAGAGGAAGTTGACCGGCACCGAGCCGATCCGCTTGTCTTCCAGCCCGCCGTATCGCTTGGCCTTGACCGCGTCCAGCAGCGCCTTGGGCGAGTCGAACGGATCTTCGCCGGTTTCCTTGGCGGCCACGCCTTCCAGCGTGGTGAACGGGGTGTAGTTCACGCCGTCCTTGCCGTAGCCCATGACATTGCCGAAGGTGATGCGCAGCGACAGGTTGGCGTCGGGATAGACGAAGCCGCCCTGGCTCTTCTTGTAGTCGGCCACGGCCTGCAGGTAGGTCGGGCGGGCCAGCAGCGATTCGCCTTCGCGGGTCTTCTTCTGCTCTTCCTGCTTCAGCAGCGCCGGCATCGCTGCCACCGCGTACTGGATGGCCGGGTCGGTGCTGGCTTCGAAGGCGGCGCGGTCGGCCTTGAACCAGGTCAGGCGCTCGTCCAGGCTGCCCAGCTTCGTGCCCGACAGCTTGCGGACCAGGCCGTCGACGGCGGCGGCATCGCTGCCGGCCAGCCACTGGTTCAGCACCTCGTTGCTGCGCTGTGCCGCCGGCAGGGCCGCGTACTGGTTCAGCCAGTACTGCTGCAGCTGCTGGTCCATCTTCGCCACGTAGCGGCGGTCCATCTGGCGCAGGGTGCCTTCCAGGGTCGGCAGGTCGCGTTCCTGGTAGCCGGTTTCGCGCTCGGCGTCCGGCTTGGCGCGCTCGATCGACAGGCGATACAGCGACAGCGCGGCGCCGACCGCAGACGTGTTGTTGAACTGGCTGACGAACAGGTCGCGCTCGCGGGTGGTGCGGCTGGTGTCCAGGTGCTTGACCAGCTGCGCGTGCGCGGCCAGTGCGGGCTTGCCCGCCGCGCCCTGCTTCTTCAGCCATGCCAGCACGGCCGCTTCCTCGGCCTGCTTCTGGCCGGCGGCGTCGATGCGCTTGAAGCCTTCCAGCTGGCCTTTGTAGTTCTTGGCCACGTTGTTCATGCTGGCGGCCGTGTTGGCGTACTTCACCTTCACGTCCGGATCGGCCTTGCCGGCCTTGTCGATCAGGTCCAGCACCGCGTTGTAGTGGCGGGCGATGGTCGGGTAGGACCAGTCGGCGGTCTCATTGAATTCGCCAGCCAGCGCGTAGCGGTTGGTGCGGCCCGGGTAACCGGCCACCATCACGAAGTCGTCGGCGCCCAGCGGCTGGTCGGCGAACTTCAGGAAGTGCTTCGGCTGGTACGGCACGTTGTCGGCCGAGAATGCGGCCGGCTTGCCGTCCTTGCCGACATAGGCGCGGTAGAACGAGAAGTCGCCGGTGTGGCGCGGCCACATCCAGTTGTCGACGTCGCCGCCGAACTTGCCGACGCTGCCGGGCGGCGCGTAGACCAGGCGCACGTCCTTGATTTCCATGTTGCGGAACAGGCGGTAGGTGTTGCCGCCAGAGAAGCTGTACAGGCGGCAGCGGAAACCGGCGTCGGCCTCGCAGGCGGCGGTCTGCGCCTTGTCGAACGCTTCCAGCGCGCGGGTACGGGCCAGCGGGTCCTTGCCGGCGGCGGCAATGGCGGCCTTGGCCTGGTCGGTGACGTCGGTGATCTGGTCGAGCACGAACACGCGCGCGTTCGGACCGGCGCTGAGTTCGTCCTTCAGGGTCGGCGCATTGAAGCCGTCCTTGATCAGGTTCTTCTCGGCGGTCGAGTTGAGCTGGATCGCGCCATAGGCGCAGTGGTGGTTGGTGACCACCAGGCCCTGCGGCGAGACGAAGCTGGCGGTGCAGCCGCCCAGCGCGACCACCGCGCCCATCGGGTCGCCGGTCAGGTCGGAGATCTGTTCCGGCGACAGCTTCAGGCCGGCCTGCTTCAGCGGCCCGGCAATCTCCGGCAGCTGTTGCGGCACCCACATGCCCTCGGCGGCAGCGGCGGCCTGGACCAGCCCAAGGCTGGCAACGACGGAAAACGCAAGCAGATTCGAGCGCATGAGCGGCCCTTGGGTGAAAGAACCGCCGATTGTAGCCGGGTCCGCCACACGGCCCGTCGGCCGAACGTCATGGACGCACCGCAACATGCCCCCGCCCCCACACCCCCTATAATTCCGCCTTTCCCCCCAGATGAGCTCCACCCCGATGGCGCAGCAAACAATGAAGGCCCTGGTCAAGCGCGAAGCCGCCAAGGGCATCTGGCTCGAAGACGTGCCGGTGCCGGTGCCGGGCCCGAACGAGGTCCTGATCAAGCTGGAGAAGACCGCCATCTGCGGTACCGACCTGCACATCTACCTGTGGGACGAGTGGAGCCAGCGCACGATCAAGCCGGGCCTGACCATCGGCCACGAATTCGTCGGCCGCATCGCTGAAATCGGCCCGGGCGTGACCGGCTACGAGCTCGGCCAGCGCGTCTCGGCCGAAGGCCACATCGTGTGCGGCCACTGCCGCAACTGCCGTGGCGGCCGTCCGCACCTGTGCCCGAACACGGTCGGGATCGGCGTGAACGTCAATGGCGCCTTCGCCGAATACATGGTGATGCCGGCCAGCAACCTGTGGCCGATCCCCGACCAGATCCCCTCGGAACTCGCCGCCTTCTTCGACCCGTACGGCAACGCCGCGCACTGCGCGCTGGAATTCGACGTGATCGGCGAAGACGTGCTGATCACCGGCGCGGGCCCGATCGGCATCATTGCCGCGGGCATCTGCAAGCACATCGGTGCGCGCAACGTGGTGGTCACCGACGTCAATGACTTCCGCCTGAAGCTGGCCGCCGACATGGGCGCCACCCGCGTGGTCAACGTGGCCAACACCTCGCTCAAGGACGTGATGAAGGAACTGCACATGGAGGGCTTCGACGTGGGCCTGGAAATGAGCGGCAACCCGCGCGCGTTCAACGACATGCTCGACTGCATGTACCACGGCGGCAAGATCGCGATGCTCGGCATCATGCCGAAGGGCGCCGGCTGCGACTGGGACAAGATCATCTTCAAGGGCCTGACCGTGCAGGGCATCTACGGCCGCAAGATGTACGAGACCTGGTACAAGATGACCCAGCTGGTGCTGTCCGGCTTCCCGCTCGGCAAGGTGATGACCCACCAGTTGCCGATCGACGAGTTCCAGAAGGGGTTCGACCTGATGGAACAGGGCAAGGCGGGTAAGGTTGTATTGAGCTGGAACTGAGAAAAAGGCGCCCAATGGGCGCCTTTTTCGTTTTGGGTTTGCTTGGAGCCGGCCGGCGGCCGGCACTACGTCGGCTGCGGTAGCGCCGGCCGTTGGCCGGCCCACGGAACCGTTCCGGAGGTGTTATTGCCCGACGGCGACGGTGAAGACGACGCGGTTGTCGGCGAGCTTGCCGCTGTTGTCGCGGCCGTTGCCGTCGGTGCCGTAGTAGCCCAGGCCCAGGGTGAACAGGCCCCAGGTGCGGTTCACGCCGATGTTCCAGTCGGTGTAGTCCTTGGCGATCTCGTCCTTGAAGGTGTTGCGGCCGACGTTGGCGGTCAGGTTGAATTCCTGCGGCAGCGCCCACTCGGTGCCGGCAGCGAAATACCAGCCGTCGGTGTCGGTGTTCCAGACGTCGTTGGTGTAGGCCACGGTCACGTTGTAATGCTCGGCGAAGCTGGTCTTGGTGATCAGCTCGGTATAGGCCAGCTCGCTGGAACCCGGGTAGCTGTAGTGGTTGAGCATGACGTCGAAGTTGACGTTGTCGGTGACGTCCACGCCGTAGCCGATGAAGTAGTCGACCTCGGCATCCGGGCCGCCGTCGCCGAAGTCCACGCCCGAGCCCCAGATGCCGGCGTACAGGCCGACCGGCGAGGTATAGGTGAAGCCAGCCTGCAGGGTCGGGTCTTCATCGGTCTGCGAGACACCCCGGAACACGTAGTCGGACACACCCGTCACGTTCCAGCTGAACGGCGATTCGGCCTCGTCCTGGGCGCTGGCGATGAACGGGGCAAACAGGGCGGCGCAGAGCACAGCGGCGGCGGTATGGCGCGTGGCGTGGTTCATGCGGGTCTCTCCAGACGGTGGGGGTGAAGGGGTGGGGAGTTTACGGATTTTTAACCCGATTGATATTGCGTTGCAACAATTGCATGCGCAACCGATGCGCGCCCGCCCTGCCCCGGGTCCCACCACTGACCGCCCCGGGCAACGGCCCGGGCAGGTAAAATCCCGGCTTTCCCGTGCCGATGACCGCCTGCCATGACCGACGCCCAGACCGCCCCGCTCACCCAGCACTATGTTGAGGAACTGGAGGCGATCCGCGCCCAGGGCCTGTTCAAGTCCGAGCGCGTCATCACCAGTCCGCAGTCGGCCGAGATCACCCTGGACGACGGTCGCCAGGTGCTGAACTTCTGCGCCAACAACTACCTGGGCCTGGCCGACCACCCCGACCTGATCCAGGCGGCCAAGGACGCGCTGGACAGCCACGGCTTCGGCATGGCCTCGGTGCGCTTCATCTGCGGCACCCAGGACCTGCACAAGCAGCTGGAGCAGCAGATCGCCGGCTTCTTCGGCAAGCAGGACACCATCCTGTACGCGGCCTGCTTCGACGCCAATGGCGGCCTGTTCGAGCCGCTGCTGGGCGAGAACGACGCGATCATCTCCGATGCGCTCAACCATGCCTCCATCATCGACGGCGTGCGCCTGTGCAAGGCCAAGCGGTTCCGCTACGCCAACTGCGACATGGCCGACCTGGAAGCGCAGCTGCAGGCCGCCGACGCCGCCGGCTGCCGCACCAAGCTGATCACCACCGACGGCGTGTTCTCGATGGACGGCTTCATCGCCCCGCTCGATGAGATCACCGCGCTGGCGAAGAAGTACAACGCACTGGTGCATATCGACGAATGCCACGCCACCGGCTTCCTCGGCGCCACTGGCCGCGGCTCGGCCGAGGTCAAGGGCGTGCTGGATCGGATCGACATCATCACCGGCACCCTGGGCAAGGCCATGGGCGGTGCACTGGGCGGCTTCACCACCGCCAGCGCCGAGGTGATCGAGCTGCTGCGCCAGCGCTCGCGCCCGTACCTGTTCTCCAACTCGCTGCCGCCGCACGTGGTCGCCGCCGGCATCAAGGCCTTCGACATGCTGGCCAGCGCCGATGACCTGCGCACCACCCTGCAGGAAAACACCGCGTACTTCCGCGAGAAGATGACCGCAGCCGGGTTCGACGTGAAGCCGGGCGTGCACCCGATCAGCCCGGTGATGCTGTACGACGCCCCGCTCGCACAGACGTTCGCGCAGCGCCTGCTTGAAGAAGGCATCTACGCGATCGGCTTCTTCTTCCCGGTGGTGCCCAAGGGCCAGGCGCGGATCCGCACCCAGATCAGCGCCGCGCACACCCGCGCGCACCTGGACCGCGCGATCGATGCGTTCACCCGCATCGGCGTGGAGCTGGGTGTGATCAAGGCGTAACGGCGGCGCACCATGGAGCGGGGCAGAGCCCCGCTCTACGTCATTTGTTCCGGGTGGTCGCGGTCGGATTGCCCTTCGCCACGCGAATCCCGTTGGCCTTCATCCACGCGTCGAACTCTTCGGCGGTCATGCGCTTCTCGCCGTTGCTCATGTGGAACCGGTAGGCGCCGCGCCCGTCGCGCTCAGTGGCCGGCAACTGGATCTCGACCACCTTGTCGGTGACCGGCGGCGTCGTTCTGGCCGCCTGTTTATGACCGCTGCAGGCACTCAGCAACAAGGCTGGCAGCAACAGGCATGCACCGCCCAGCACGGGGCGGCGATTGACGAGGGTTTGCATGACACTTCTCCCGGTAGTGGTCAGTCGGTAAACGACAGGCCGTCCCTTGCCCGGTGGTGCGCCCGCTCCCCAGCGGGCCACGCACTACGATGCGACCACGGCACTTCCGGCCGTGGTGTGGAGCAACTCCAGTTCGTGCGGCTGCAGCTCGCGCCAGGCGCCCTTGCCCAGCGTCCCCAGTGCCAAGTGGCCGATCCCTACCCTTACCAAACGTAGAACACCGATCTGGAAGGCCGCCAGCAGGCGGCGGATGTGCCGGTTGCGGCCCTCTTCCAGCACCACTTCGAGCCAGGCGGTCTTTTCCCCGCTGCGCAGCAACCGCACCGCGCGTGCGCGCAGGAACTCGCCGTCGTCCTCGACCCCGGCGCGCAGCGCGGCCAGCTGGGTCTCATCGGGAATGACGTCGACCTGCACGTGATAGGTCTTGTCCGGCCCGGTTTCCGGATCGGTCAGGCGGGCCGCCCACTCGGGATCGTTGCTGAACAGCAGCAGCCCCTCGCTGGCCTTGTCCAGGCGCCCCACCGGGGCCAGCCACGGCAGGCCAGCACCGTCGAAGCAGCGGTAGACGGTGTCGCGGCCACGCTCGTCCTGCGCGGTGGTGACCAGTCCGCGCGGCTTGTTGAGCATGATGTGGATGCGCCGGGCGCTGCCCAGCGGCTGGCCGTCGACGCGGACCACATGGCGGCCGTCGACGATCGGGAACTCCGGGTTGTTGATGGTGCGGCCGTCGACCGTGACCCGGCCGTCGGCGATCCAGCGCGCGGCCTCGGTGCGTGAGCACAGCCCGGCCTTGGACAGTACCCGCGCCAGCCCGTGGCGCGGCGCATCGGGGGCGCGCGCGGTGCCGGCTCTGGCCGGGGCGGACGCACGCCGCGGGTCGCGGCGTGGTCGATCAGGAGGCGCCGCGGGTGGCCGACGGGTGCTCATCGGTCGCAGCGCGCGGGTCTTACTTCTTGCCTTCCGGCTTGGTTTCAGCCGGGGCAGCCGGGGCCGGAGCGGCGGCAGCTGCCGGTGCCGGGCGCGCCTTGACCACGCGCACACCCTTGGCCTTCATCCAGGCGTCGAATTCCTCGGCGGTCATGCGCTTGCCGTTCTGGCTCATGTCGAAGCGCCACGGCGTGTTGTCGAATTCGGTCTGCGGCTTGTAGGCGGCCGGATCATTCGGCTTCACCGCCGGTGCGCCCGGCATCGCCTTGGCGATGTTCTGGCAGCCGTCGATGCGCAGGCGCTGCAGCACGCGGTCCAGCGACTGCTGCTGGTCGAAGTTGGAGGTCAGCACGCCCGCCGGCATGCCCAGCTGCACGTTGCGGATGTACAGCTCGTTGGCGACCGGTGCGATCGCGGTGGCCGGCAGCGGCAGCGGCGCTACGGCGGTAGCCGTGGCCGAGCAATCCACGGCTGCGTAAGCGGTGGGAACCAGGGCCATGCCGAGGGCGGCGGCCAGTGCGATACGCAGCATGGGATGCATCCAGGAAAGAGGGTGACGCACCGAGTTTAACAGCGCCACAACCGCTTTCAAGATCCCACATTCAATGAATACGGCAACTTGTTGAATTTAATTCCAATTTGTTGGAACGCACACAAAAAAACAGGGCCCGGCATTGCCGGGCCCTGTCCTGAGGCTGATGTTCCCGAACGATCAGTTCTGGACGTTCAGCTCGGTACGACGGTTCTTCTCGCTCTTGCAGGCCGGGAAGGTCTGCGGGGTCTGCTCCAGCGGACGGCTCTCGCCATAACCGATCGGACCGGTCAGACGGCTGGCAGCAACGCCGTTCTGGGTCAGATAGTTGTACACGGTGGTCGCACGACGCTCGGACAGCTTCTGGTTGTAGTCTTCCTTGCCGCACAGGTCGGTGTGGCCAGCCACTTCGACGCGCAGGTCCGGGTAACGCACCAGGATCTGGGTGGCTTCGCTCAGGATCGCCACGGCGTCCGGACGCAGGTTCGACTTGTCGAAGTCGAAGTTGACGCCCTTCAGGTCGATGGAGACCGGCACCGGGCAACCGTCCGGACCGATGGTCTGACCCGGCTGCGAATCCGGGCACTTGTCGTCGCAGTTGTTGACGCCGTCACCGTCGTCATCCAGGTCGGCGCAGCTCGGGGCAGCCGGCGGCGGAGCGACAACCGGGGCAGCCGGCGGCGGGCCCAGCGGGATCACGACGCCGACCGAGGCCAGCACGTCGCCGAACCAGCTTTCGTCCGGAGCAGCGATGCTCTTGTCGTCGAAGTCACCGCGGTAGGCCACTTCGGCACGGACTGCAACGCGCTTTTCGAAGGTGGTCTGCAGGCCGACGCCGACCTTGGCGGCGAAGTTGCCGTCCTTGCGCTCACCCGGGCTGTCCGGCGACGGGAAGTTGTCGAACTCTTCTTCCGACTTCTGGTAGCCCAGGCCCATCAGCAGGTACGGGTTCCAGCCACGGCCGTCCTGGATGAAGTGGTAACGGGCATCGACCGACGCGCCGTACTGGCTCCAGTTCAGATCCTGGTTGGCGTCGAAGTTCGGGTTCTGGTAGTTCAGGTCGAAATCGAGCGACCAGTTCGGGCTGACGAACTTACCCAGGCCCAGGGTCACGAACGGAGCATCGTTGGTCAGACGGTCGCTATCCTGGAAGTTGAAGCCCGCCGAACCGGTCAGGTACCAGCGGTCATCAAAGGACGACTGCGCCGAAGCTGCCTGGGCAAACGCCAGGCCGCCCAGCAGCGCGGCAGTGAGGATCTTCTTGTTCATGTAATACAGCTCCTATTTCGGGGGTATGAAACCGGTAGAGGCATGGGCCAGCACTACTGCGTCGTTAAGACTGCCGATTCAGCACGCCACCGCCGCGAACATTATGCTCAGGGGAGTGAAGGCGATGTTAACGGTCACATAACATGTGAAATCGACCGCCAGACCTCCACCGGTCCAGCTGGAGGCACCCTATACAGGTTGGTGAATTTCCGCAAGGCCCAACAATGACAAGGGTTTTGGGCACTTTCCCAAAGATTTCAACGACTCGCTACAGTATTTGATGCAATTCGGCGGTGTGTCGCGATTCAGCTCAAAAACAGGTTTGAAAGCGTCCCTATGATGAACGTGTTTCACCTCTCCAAGAGCCGATATGAACGCTGTAGGACTGACCCGCTACCTGCCCATCGACGACCCTGACGCGCTGGGCGATCTCGTCATTCCTGAACCGGGAGCGCCGCACGGGCACGACCTGCTCGTGCGCGTTCACGCGGTGTCGGTGAATCCGGTGGACACCAAGCAGCGTGCGCCGCGTGCGGGTGAGGTGTCGCCACCGCGCATTCTCGGTTTTGACGCTTCCGGCACTGTTCTTGCGGTCGGCGCGCAGGTCACTGCCTTCGCGCCGGGCGATGAGGTGTATTACGCAGGCGATGTCACCCGCCCCGGCAGCAACGCACAGCTGCAGTGGGTGGATGAGCGGATCGTCGGACGCAAACCGACCACGCTGGATTTCGCCGAAGCGGCCGCGTTGCCGTTGACCGTGCTGACCGCGTGGGAGCTGCTGTTCGAACGCATGCCGCTGCACTTCGATGATCAACACCACGTCGGGCAGACGCTGCTGGTGATCGGCGGCGCCGGTGGCGTGGGTTCGATCGCGATCCAGCTGGCGCGCCACGCGGGATTCACCGTGGTCGCCACCGCATCACGCGAGGATTCGGCGGAATGGTGCCGACGGATGGGCGCCGACCATGTGGTCGACCATCGCCAGCCCTTGCCGGCGCAGCTGCAGGCGCTCGGTATCGCCCAGGTGGAGGTGGCGCTGAACCTGGCCGACACCGACCACTATTGGGAGGTGCTGGGCGAACTGCTGGCCCCGCAGGGACATGTGGGACTGGTGGTGGAACCGCGCGGGCCGCTGCGGATCGGCGATCCCTACAAGGCCAAGTGCATTGGCATCCACTGGGAATTCATGTTCGCGCGCTCGCGGTTCCAGACCGCGGACATGATCGAGCAGCACCGCATCCTCAGCCGCGTGGCGAGCCTGGTCGACGCCGGGGAACTGCGCAGCACCGCGCATACCTCGCTGGGCACGATCAATGCGGCCAACCTGCGCGAAGCGCACCGGTTGCTGGAGGGCGGTGGGGTGACCGGGAAGATCGTATTGGAGGGCTGGTGATCCGGGTTTCACCGTAGTGCCGGCCGCTGGCCGGCTCATGGGGTCGCCAGGTCATGCGAGGGCCGGCCAACGGCCGGCGCTACCGATGTGTCGCAGGCCCTTGCGCGTGAGGGCCATTCGCGGCACCCTGCCCGCCTTCCGTACGCAAGCGTATCGACATGTCGCCAGCCGCCGAATCCACCCCCTATCCGCATCTGTTCGCCCCGCTCGACTTGGGCTTCACCACCCTGCGCAACCGGGTGCTGATGGGCTCCATGCACACCGGGCTGGAAGACCGCGCGCGCGATTTCCCCAGACTGGCGGCGTACTTCGCTGAACGCGCGGCGGGCGGAGTCGGGTTGATCGTCACCGGCGGCTACGCGCCCAACGTGGTCGGCTGGCTCAAGCCGTTCGGCGGCAAGCTGTCGTGGCCGTGGGAAGTGGGCCCGCACCGCCAGCTCACCGGCGCGGTGCACGACCACGGCGGCAAGATCTGCCTGCAGCTGCTGCATGCCGGCCGCTATGCCTACCATCCCCTGTCGGTGGCGCCGTCGAAGAAGAAGGCACCGATCAATCCGTTCACGCCGCGTGCGTTGTCTTCGCGCGGGGTGGAACGGCATATCGCCGACTACGCGCGCAGCGCGCGGCTGGCCCGCGAGGCCGGCTACGACGGCGTCGAGGTGATGGGTTCGGAAGGCTATCTGATCAACGAATTCATCGCGCCGCGCACCAACCTGCGCAGCGACCGTTGGGGCGGCGATGCACGCCGCCGCATGCAGTTCGCGGTGGAGATCGTGCGCCGCATCCGCGAAGCCTGCGGCCCGGATTTCATCATCATCTACCGGTTGTCGCTGGTCGACCTGGTCGAAGACGGCAGCAACTGGGACGAGATCGTGCAGCAGGCAAAGGCCATCGAAGCGGCCGGTGCCACCCTGATCAACTCCGGCATCGGCTGGCACGAAGCGCGGGTACCGACCATCGCCACCTCGGTACCGCGCGCGGCGTTCGCCGGGGTCACCGCCAAGCTCAAGCCGCATGTGCAGCTGCCGGTGATCGCCACCAACCGGATCAACATGCCCGACGTGGCTGAGCGCATCCTCGCCGGCGGCGGTGCCGACATGGTGTCGCTGGCGCGCCCGCTGCTTGCCGACCCGGAGTGGGCCAACAAGGCCCGCGCCGGCCGTGCGCAGGCGATCAACACCTGCATCGCGTGCAACCAGGCCTGCCTGGACCACGTGTTCGAGAACAAGACCGCCAGCTGCCTGGTCAACCCGCGCGCGGTGCATGAAACCGAGCTGGTGTACCGCCCGACCAGCGCGCCGAAAAAGATCGCCGTGGTCGGTGCCGGCCCGGCCGGGCTGGCCTGCGCCACGGTGGCCGCCGAGCGCGGCCACGCGGTCACCCTGTTCGATGCCGGCAGCGAGATCGGCGGCCAGTTCAACGTGGCCAAGCGCATTCCGGGCAAGGAGGAATTCCACGAAACGCTGCGCTACTTCCAGCACAAGCTGGAGGAAACCGGCGTCACCGTGAAGCTCGACACCCAGGCCGACGTGGCCACCCTGGCCGGCTTCGACACGGTGGTGGTGGCCACCGGCATCCGCCCGCGCGAGGTCGACTTCCCAGGCGCCGACCACCCCAAGGTGGTCACGTACCTGGACGTGCTGCTGGGCCGGGTGCAGGTCGGCCCGGAGGCCGCGATCATCGGCGCCGGCGGGATCGGCTTCGACGTGGGCGAGTTCCTGGTCCACGAGGGGCCGTCTCCGGCCCTGGACCCGGCGCGCTGGATGGCCGAATGGGGCGTGGACCCGAGCTTCGAGGCTCGGGGCGCACTGGCCCGGCCGCAACCGGAAGCCCCCGCACGCAAGGTCTGGCTGCTGCAGCGCAGCCCCGGCAAGCCGGGCGCACGGCTGGGCAAGACCACCGGCTGGATCCACCGCGCCACGCTCAAGGCCAAGGGCGTGAAGATGCTCGGCGGCGTGGAGTACCTGGGCGTGGACGACAGCGGCCTGCGGATCCGCATCGACGGCCAGGAACAGACCCTGCCGGTGAGCCATGTGGTGATCTGCGCCGGCCAGGAACCGCGCCGCGACCTGCACGCGGCGCTGCAGGCGGCGGGTGTGGACGCGCGCCTGATCGGCGGCGCGGACGTGGCCGCCGAACTGGATGCCAAGCGCGCGATCAACCAGGGCAGCCGGTTGGCGGCTGACTTGTAACGTGCCGGCCGGTTGCCGATACGACACGCGTTTGACCTGGGTAGAGCCGGCCTGTGGCCGGCTGCCTGTAGAACCTGAATACGACTATCCGCCCCACCCCTGAACCTGAATGTCAAGCTTTCCGGTTCAGGATGCGTTGCGAAATCCCCCCCTATCGTGCGCCAACTTTCCCGCTCACCACCCAGTTCGAGTGAGCGCGCGGCCCCCACGTCTTTCGGGAGCTGCTTACGGGCGGCCCCGATGGCCGCCTCCCCATGACGCCAAGTCGTACCCCCCGCCCCGTCCCGTTGATCGGATGGACAGCCAGGTGCGGCCCATACGGAGCAAGGAGATACATGAAACTGGCCTGGATACTCTGGCTGTCGCAATTGTTGCCCCAGCCGGCCGCCGATTCGTTGTGCCTGAGCACGACCGTCTACCTCGAAGCGCGTGACCAGACCCTGCGCGGCCAGCAAGCCGTTGCGGAAGTGGCACTGCGCCGCCTGGACAGCGGGCTGTGGGGCGACTCGATGTGCAAGGTGGTGACTGCGCGCAAGCAGTTCGCCCCGACCATCGTCGCGCCCGGCACCCAGCTGGCCAACAGCGACGCCTGGGAAGAAGCCATGACCGTGGCCTTCGATGCCGAGCGCAACTGGGCCCTGCCGGCCGGCGAGCGCAAGGAGATCGTGCCCGGGGCCAGCCACTTCGCGGCGCTGTCGATTGCCAACCCAAGCTGGCGCAACGCCTACCAGGTGGCCACCATCGGCGACCACACCTTCTATCGCGTGCAGAAACTCAAGCCACGCGCGTCGTAACGGTCTGTTACGGCCATACCGTTGAGGATGCGGAGGCGGCTCTGGAATAGTGGGCCGTTCATTTTTCCCGCAATCCGACGGAGTTCCCCATGAAGCTGTACAGCAAGCCCGGAGCCTGCTCCACCGCCGACCATATCGCCCTGCAGTGGACCGGCCAGCCCTATGAGGTGGAGCTGCTCGACAAGGACACGCTGAAGGCCCCGGCGTTCTTGGCGATCAACCCGGCCGGCGCGGTGCCGGCGATCGTCGACGGCAGCTTCGTGCTGACCCAGAACTCGGCCATCATGGGCTACATCGCCGACAGCTACCCGCAGGCCGGCCTGGCCGGCGACGGCAGCCCGCAGCAGCGTGCCGAAGCCAACCGCTGGCTGGCCTTCGTCAATTCGGACGTGCACCCGGCGTTCTCGCCGCTGTTCGGGCCGGGCAAGTTCATCGGCGACGAAGCGCAGTACGACGCGGTCCGCGACGCCGCCCGCAAGCGCCTGCGCGGCCTGTTCGAAACCGCCAACCGCCAGCTCGCCGACAAGCCGTGGCTGGCCGGTTTCCGCAGCTATGCCGACCCGTACTTCTACATCACCCTGCGCTGGGCGGCTGCCGCCAAGATCGACCTCAGCGGCCTGGACAACCTGGCCGCGTTCAAGACCCGCATGGAAGCCGACGCGGGCGTAAAGGCGGTCCTGCAGGCCGAAGGCCTGCAATAAAGCGCCCCCGCGAACGAAGCCCGGTGAGCCGAGGCTTCGTTCGTTTCAGGCCGGTTGCGCGTCGCTCTGCAGCAACGCGCGGGTCTCCTCCATCCAGCGGTTGGCCAGCGCCGGGCTCTTCGCCTTCGACACCGCCGCTGCCATGTCCGGCCACAGCTTTTCCAGTCCGGCCGCGTCGGTGCAGCGTTCGATCTTGAGCTGCATGAAGTAGCCCTTCAGGCCCAGGTGCTTTCGCACCGACTCGCTCATCCAGTCATACAGCTGCTTGTACAGCAGCGGGTCCTGCTCGCGACCGGCGGTGAGCGCGCGCGGCGCGCTCGGCGCCAGCGCGCCGCCGACCACTTCGATCAACCCCATCTCTGCCAGCTGCAGCAGCGCGTCATCCGGCGCGCGCAGCCCCGGCAACATGGCCGTCAGTTCATTGTCATCACGCTGACCATCGACCATCAGCAGAATGGAGCGCAGCCCCGGCAGCAGCCGACGCGCACGATCTTCGATTTCCTGACGGCCAGCGGCCGTCTTGGCATGGATGTACGCCATGTATTCCCCCTGTCCCACTTCTGCTGCCACGCCCTTCCCGGACATCTGAGCCCGGAGGTACGCCCCCTTGCGATCGCCTACTCCCCCGAGCAGCTGCCATCGGCAGGTTCGGCACATTGCCCCCGAAGCTTAACCGACGTTCATACATTGGGTTGGTGCAACGCATCAAGGGCCGGTGACCCGGGCATTGCATGCCCGGGCCCCGTGGCGTCAGCGCCCCAGCGCGCGTCGGATCTCGTCCAGCGCGCCCGGGTCGTCCAGGGTCGACAGGTCGCCGGGGTCGCGGTGTTCGGCCAGGGCCTGCAGCGAGCGGCGCAGCAGCTTGCCGGAGCGGGTCTTGGGCAGGGCGTTGACCAGGTGAATGTGCGCCGGGCGCGCCACCGCGCCCAGGCTCTGGGTGACCCGCTGCATCATTTCGGCGACCACTGCGGCGCCCTCCTCGCCCACGGCCTGCTTGAGGGTGACGAACACCAGCGGCACCTGGCCCTTCAGTTCGTCCTTGACCCCGATCACCGCGGCTTCGGCCACCAGCGGATGCCCGGAAATGCACTCTTCGATTTCCCGGGTGCCGAGCCGGTGCCCGGCCACGTTGATCACATCGTCGGTGCGGCCGAGGATGAAGGTGTAGCCGTCCTCGTCTCGGATCGCCCAGTCCAGCGAGCTGTACAACAGCTCCTTGAAGTGGCTGAAGTAGCTCTGCAGGAAGCGCGCGTCGTCGTTCCAGACCGTGCTCATGCAGCCCGGCGGCAGCGGCGGCACCATCACCAGCACGCCCTTCTGCCCCGGCTGCACTTCGGCGCCGGTGTTCTCGTCGATCACCTTCATCCGGTAACCGAGATTGGGGAAACCGGGCGATCCGAAACGCACCGGCTTGAGGTCCACGCCGGGCAGCAGGGTCAACGCCGGCCAGCCGGTTTCGGTCTGCCAGTAATTGTCGATGATCGGCTTGCCGAGCGCGTCGTTGATCCAGTGCGCGGTGGGTTCGTCGAGCGGCTCGCCGGCGAGGAACACATACTTGAGTGCGGCCAGGTCGTGGCGCTTGATGAAATCGGCGTCGTGCTTCTTCAGCACGCGGATCGCGGTGGGTGAGGAGAACAGCGTGCGCACGCCGTACTGTTCGCACAGCGCCCACCAGATGCCCGGGTCCGGATTCGTCGGCAATCCTTCGTACAACAGCGAGGTGCAGCCGCCGATCAGCGGGCCGTACACATTATAGGAATGACCGACCGCCCAGCCCACGTCCGAGGTGGAGAACATCACCTGGCCCGGCTTGCAGTCGAACACGGTTTCCATCGACTGCGCCATCGCCACTGCATAGCCGCCCACATCGCGCTGCACGCCCTTGGGCTTGCCGGTGGTGCCGGAGGTGTACAGCAGGTAGCTGGGCTCGCTCGATTCCAGCCACACCACCGGCACGTCCTGGTCGCCCACTTCGTCGCGCAGGGTGGCGTAGTCGACGTCGCGGCCGGGCACCTTCGGTTCGGCCGGGTCCAGACCACGCGACACGATCAATACATGCGGCGGCGGCGACTGCGCTTCGGCACAGGCCGCGTCGACCATGGCCTTGTACGGAATGACCTTGCCACCGCGCTTGCCGGCGTCGGCGGCGATCAGCAGCTTGGGCGCGGCATCATCGATGCGCAGCGCCAGGTTGTGCGCGGCAAAACCACCGAACACCACCGAGTGGATCGCGCCGATGCGCGCGCAGGCAAGCATCGCGAACACCGCCTCGGCCATGTTCGGCATATAGATGACCACGCGGTCGCCGCGCTGCACGTCCAGGCGCTGCAGCACCGCGGCAAACGCGTTCACTTCGCGGTACAGCTCGCGATAGGTGATTTCGCGGGTGACGTTGGTTTCGGTGGAAATGGCCACCAGCGCAAGCTGGTCCGGGCGCTCGGCCAGGTGACGGTCGACCGCGTTGTAGCAGAGGTTGGTCTGGCCCCCGACGTACCAGCGACGGAACGGCGGGTTGCTGTAGTCCAGCACCTGTTGCGGCGGCACGTGCCAGTAGATGCGGTGCGCTTCCTCGGCCCAGAAGGCTTCAGGTTCCTCGACCGATCGGCGGTAGACATCTTCGTAACGCATGACAGCCCTCCCAGACAAAGCCATGGGATCGAGCATAGTCCGATGGCAGCCGGCAGACCGTCCGACCTTGGTCGTACGGCACGCGTGCGTGGTTGCCGGCCGGCGGCCTGCACTACCAGGGTACGGTCGAGTCGAAGCGCATGGCCTGCCCGGTCAACGGGTGGGTGAACTGCAGGCTGCAGGCGTGCAGGTACACGCGCGCGGCCGGTGCGGCGCCGTACAGCACGTCGCCGACGATGGGATGGCCGAGGCTGGCCATGTGCAGCCGCAGCTGGTGGCTGCGTCCGGTCACCGGCTCGAGCTCGACGCGGGTGCGGCCTGCCTCGAGGTCGCGGGCCAACACCTGCCAGCGGGTCAGTGCGGGTTTGCCGGTTTCATGGTCCACGCGCTGCTTCGGCCGGTTCGGCCAGTCGACGATCAATGGCAGGTCGACCTCGCCGGCATCGCGGTCCAGCACGCCTTCCACCACCGCCTGGTAACGCTTGCCGACCTGGCGCTGCTGGAACTGCACCGACAGCGCCGCTTCCATCACCTTGCCGCGTGCGTGCAGCAGCAGCCCGGAGGTGACCTGGTCGAGCCGGTGCACGGTCAATGCGTCGGGATACAGCGCCTGCAGGCGCGCGATCACGCAGTCCTGGTTTTCCGGCAGGCGGCCGGGCACGGAGAGCAGGCCGGCGGGTTTTTCCGCGACCAGCAGGGCGTCATCGAGGTAATGCAGGTGGATCATGCCGCCATGGTATGCCGGATATGAAAAAGGGACGCCGAAGCGTCCCCGTTTCGTCGTTCGCAGTGCGAACCGATCAACCCAGCAGGTGGGCGACGCCGGCGCGCTCTTCTTCCAGCTCGGCCAGGGTCTTGTCGATGTACTTCTGGCTGAAGTCGTCGACCGGCAGGTCCTTGACCAGGGTGTACTCACCGTTCTCGGTGGTGACCGCAAAGCCGAAGATCACGCCTTCGGGAATGCCGTAGGAACCGTCGGACGGCACGCCCATGGTGACCCACTTGCCGTTGCTGCCCAGCACCCAGTCGCGCACGTGGTCGATGGCGGCGTTGGCGGCCGAGGCAGCCGAGGACGAACCGCGCGCTTCGATGATCGCCGCGCCGCGCTTGCCCACGGTCGGGATGAAGGTGTTGGCGTTCCATTCCTGGTCGTTGATCGCATCGGCGATCGAGGCGCCGTCGGCGGTGGCGAAGCGGTAGTCCGGGTACATGGTCGGGCTGTGGTTGCCCCACACCACCAGCTTCTCCATGCCACCGACCGGCTTGCCCAGCTTGGACGACAGCTGGCTCAGCGCACGGTTGTGGTCCAGGCGCAGCATGGCGGTGAAGTTGCGCGGGTTCAGGTCCGGCGCCGACTTCATGGCGATGTAGGCGTTGGTGTTGGCCGGGTTGCCGACCACCAGCACCTTCACGTTGCGGCTGGCCACCTTGTTCAGCGCCGCGCCCTGCGCGGTGAAGATCTTGGCGTTTTCCAGCAGCAGGTCCTTGCGCTCCATGCCCGGGCCGCGCGGACGCGCGCCGACCAGCAGGGCGATGTCGGCATCCTTGAATGCCACTTCGGCGTCATCGGTACCGACCATGCCGGCCAGCAGCGGGAACGCGCAGTCTTCCAGTTCCATCATCACGCCGCGCAGGGCGGCCTGGGCCTTGTCGACCGGCAGCTCGAGCAGCTGCAGGATGACCGGCTGGTCCTTGCCGAGCATTTCGCCGGAGGCGATGCGGAACAGCAGGGCGTAGCCGATCTGGCCGGCGGCGCCGGTCACGGCAACACGAACAGGTGCTTTCATGGGGATTTCCTCTGCTAAAAAGCTGTGTGGGAGTGGATCAGGCGGCGAGGATCTTGTTCCACTCCGCGACGCGGTCGGCCTGGGCGGCCAGCACGGCGTCGGTGTCGCCTTCCAGGGTGATCGAATGGATCACGTCGCCCTGCTTGACCGAATCGACGATGGCCTGGCCGTCCAGCACCTGGCCGAACACGGTGTGCTTGCCGTCCAGCCAATCGGTCTTGATGTGGGTGATGAAGAACTGGCTGCCGTTGGTGTTCGGGCCGGCGTTGGCCATCGACAGCGAACCGACCTGGTGCTTCACGCCGTTCTTCTCATCTTCGAACTTGTAGCCCGGACCGCCGGTGCCACGACCCTGCGGGCAGCCGCCCTGGATCATGAAGTCGGGGATCACGCGGTGGAAGATCAGGCCGTCGTAGAAGCCCTTCTTGACCAGGTTCACGAAGTTGGCCACGGTCAGCGGCGCCTTGTCGGCGAACAGCTCGACCTTGATCGGGCCCTGGGTGGTGTCGAAGGTAGCGATAAGGGACATGTGGATCCTTGGGAATTCGGGGGTGTATTGAGCCCCCTGATTCTACACCCGGCAGCAGATCGGGCATCCCCGACGATGGATGAACGGGCGGTGCCGGGGGTCCGTCCGAGGCTCCACCTGAATGCGCGGACGGGCCTTTTCGCGTTCTGTCATGAAAGCCGTATAATGATGGACTTCTTTTTCCAAATCCGGCGCCGACTGGCCCCCTTTCGCATGTCTATCGAAAATCTTCGCAACATCGCCATCGTCGCCCACGTCGACCACGGTAAGACCACCCTCGTCGACCAGCTGCTCAAGCAGTCCGGCACCCTCTCCGAGCGCACCGTGCTCGCCGAGCGCGTGATGGACAGCAATGACCAGGAAAAGGAGCGTGGCATCACGATCCTGGCCAAGAACACGGCCATCACCTGGGAAGACAAGCGGACCGGGATCAAGAACCGCATCAACATCGTCGACACCCCCGGACACGCCGACTTCGGCGGCGAAGTGGAGCGCGTGCTGTCGATGGTGGACACCGTGCTGATCCTGGTCGACGCGATGGACGGCCCGATGCCGCAGACCCGCTTCGTGACCCAGAAGGCCTTCGCGATGGGCTTCAAGCCGATCGTGGTGGTCAACAAGGTCGACCGCCCGGGCTCGCGTCCGGACTGGGTGATCGACCAGGTCTTCGACCTGTTCGACAAGCTCGGCGCCACCAATGAGCAGCTCGACTTCCCGATCGTCTACGCCTCGGCCCTGAACGGCTACGCCGGCCTGGAAGACAGCGTGCGCGACGGCGACATGACCCCGCTGTACGAAGCGATCATGCAGCACGCGCCGAAGCCGGAAGTGGACCCGGAAGGTCCGTTCCAGATGCGCATCAGCCAGCTGGACTACAACAACTTCGTGGGCGTGATCGGCATCGGCCGCATCCAGCGCGGCACCCTGAAGAAGAACATGCAGGTCGCGGTGATCGACCGTGAAGGCAAGAAGCGCAACGGCAAGGTCGCGCAGGTGCTGGGCTTCCTGGGCCTGGAGCGCATCGAGCAGGACACCGCCGAAGCCGGTGACATCGTCGCCATCTCCGGTATTCCGGAGCTGACCATCTCCGACACCCTGTGCCACCCGGAAACCCCGGAAGCGCTGCCGGCGCTGACCGTCGACGAGCCGACCATCTCGATGACCTTCCAGGTCAACAACTCGCCGTTCGCCGGCAACAAGGACCTGTCCGGTGGCAAGTTCCTGACCAGCCGCCAGATCAAGGACCGCCTGGACCGCGAACAGGTCCACAACGTGGCCCTGAAGGTGGAACAGCTGGAAGACGCCGACAAGTTCCTGGTCTCCGGCCGTGGCGAACTGCACCTGTCGGTGCTGATCGAGAACATGCGTCGCGAAGGCTATGAACTGGCCGTGTCGCGCCCGGAAGTGATCATCAAGCAGATCGACGGCCAGGCCATGGAGCCGATCGAACAGCTGGTGGTGGACATCGAAGAGCAGCACCAGGGCGGCGTCATGGAGAAGCTGGGCACCCGCAAGGGCGCGCTGAAGAACATGGAGCCGGACGGCAAGGGCCGCGTGCGCCTGGAATACCAGATCCCGGCCCGTGGCCTGATCGGTTTCCAGAACGAATTCAAGACCCTGACCCAGGGTTCGGGCCTGCTGTTCCACGTGTTCGACCATTACGGTCCGAAGGAACAGGGCGCGATCGCCAAGCGCATCAACGGCGTGATGATCGCCAATGCCCCGGGCGCCACCCCGGCGTACTCGCTCGGCCCGCTGCAGGAACGCGGCAAGCTCTTCGCTGCCGAAGGCGACAACGTGTATGAAGGCCAGCTGGTCGGTATCCACTCCAAGGACAACGACCTGACCGTCAACGCGATCAAGACCAAGCCGCTGACCAACATGCGCGCTTCGGGCAAGGACGATGCGATCCAGCTGTCGCCGGCGATCAAGTACTCGCTGGAACAGGCCCTGGACTTCATCGAGGACGACGAGCTGGTCGAGATCACCCCGAAGGAGATCCGCCTGCGCAAGAAGTTCCTGACCGAAAGCGACCGCAAGAAGGCCTCGCGCGGCTGATCGGACCCTCGTGACCGACACCGTCTACAACCCGGATCCTCACAAGCATCCGGGGCTTCACCTGATCGCCTTGCTGGAAGCCAGCAAGGCGGTCCTGGCGCTGCTGGCTGCCACCGGGCTGGAAGTCCTCGGCCCACAGCCGCTGCGCAATGGGGTCAATGCCCTGATCCGGCGTTTCAGCCTGGACCCGGATCACGGCACCCTGCCCTCGCTGCTCAACATGATCAGCCCCGATGCCGTGCACCTGGCCGCTGCCGCCATGGTCGCCTACGGCATCCTGCATCTTTTCGAGGCCTGGGGCCTCTGGCGCGCCAAGGCCTGGGCCTCCTGGCTGGGCTGCGTCACCGCCGGCATCTACCTGCCGTTCGACATCTTCGCGATCATCCGCCACCCGGGCTGGGCCTCGTGGACGGTGCTGGTGATCAACCTCATCGTGGTCGGCGTGCTCGCCCGCGACATCCGCAAGCGCCATGGCCCGGCCCACCCGCGGGCCTGAGAGTTGCCAAGCGCGGCATGCGCTGGTTAGCCTGAGCACGGGTACCGGGGATACACGGATGCGCCTGCCACTCACTGCCTTGATCCTGGCCCTGGCCTCTGCGGGCTGCACGCCCTCGCCTGCGCATCTGTTCAACCAGGCGCATGCGGCCGCGCCGGCGGACACGCCGTTCGCCTACGCGGAAACCGACATCACCCAGCTGCAGGCCGCGATGGCCGCCGGCGAGCTGGACAGCGTCACCCTGACCCGCGCCTACCTGGAGCGGATCGCCCGGCTGGACCGCTCCGGACCGCGCCTCAATGCAGTGCTGGAGCTCAACCCCGATGCGCTGAAGGAAGCGGCCGCGCTGGACGCCGAACGCCGCCGTGGACAGCTGCGTGGGCCCCTGCACGGCATTCCCCTGCTGCTCAAGGACAACATCGGCGCACGCCCGATGGCCACCAGCGCCGGCTCGCTGGCGCTGACCGGGTTCCGCCCCGACGACGCCTTCCTGGTCACCCGGCTGCGCGCGGCCGGTGCGCTGATCCTGGGCAAGACCAACCTCAGTGAGTGGGCCAACTTCCGCGCCAGCGCGTCGATTTCCGGCTGGAGCGCGCGCGGCGGCCAGACCCGCAACCCGTACCGGCCCGGCTACACGCCCTGCGGTTCCAGCAGCGGCAGCGCGGTGGCGGTCTCGGCCAACCTGGCCGCCGCCGCGGTGGGCACCGAAACCGACGGCAGCATCGTCTGCCCGGCGGCGATGAACGGGGTGGTCGGGCTCAAGCCGACGGTCGGGCTGGTCAGTCGCGACGGGATCGTGCCGATTTCCTTCAGCCAGGACACCGCCGGCCCGATCACCCGCAGCGTGGCCGACGCGGCCGCCCTGCTGACCGCGATGGCCGGCCGCGACGACGCCGACCCGGCGACCGCCACCATGCCCGGCCGGGCGGTGTACGACTACACCGCGCGACTGACCCCGGACGGCCTGCGCGGCGCGCGTATCGGGGTGCTGCATGGCCCGCTGGACCAGCTGCCCGGGGTGGCCCCGGCCCTGCAGCATGCGGTGGGCGTGCTGCGCGACGCCGGCGCGGTGGTGGTGCCGGTGCAGCTGCCGACCCAGGGCCAGTGGGAAGAGGCCGAACAGGTGGTGTTGCTGCACGAGTTCAAGGCGGGCATGCAGCGCTACCTGACCCGCCACCAGGCGCCGGTACGCGACCTGGACGGGATCATCGCCTACAACCGCGAGCACGCCGACAAGGAACTGGTGCTGTTCGGCCAGGACCTGATGGAGAGCGCCGCGCAGGCCGACGGGCTGGGCAGCCCCGCCTACATCGCCGCGCGCACCCAGGCGCGCCGCCTGGCCGGCCCCGAGGGGATCGACGCGGTGCTCAAGGCCGACCAGCTGGACGCGCTGGTGGCACCGACCACGGGCACGGCCTGGCCGATCCGCACCGGCGAGACAGACGCGTTCCCCGGTGGCAACTACAGTGCCGCCGCCGTGGCGGGCTATCCCAGCCTGAGCGTGCCGATGGCGCACGTGAACGGGCTGCCGCTGGGACTGCTGTTCATGGGCACCGCGTGGAGCGAGCCGAAGCTGATCGAGCTGGCGTACGACTACGAGCAGCGTACGCGGGCGCGGAAGCCGCCAACTTTCGGCAACGATACCCCGCGGTAACCGTCACCCCACGGTTTCGTCCACCGGCACCACCGCCGGCGGCCCGTCTTCGGCGCCCGGGGAGCGTACGTCGTCGGCCGGTTGCGAACGCGGGGTGCGGGTGGGCGGATCGGGGCGTTCGAGCAGCTCGGCGCGGGTGCGCGGCAGCGCCTGCGGGTGTTCGCGTGCGAGGAAATCGAGCATGCGTTCGCGCACGATGCAGCGCAGGTCGAAGGCGTCGCCGGAGTTACGCGCACTGACCAGCAGGCGGACCTGCAGGGTGTGTTCGCTGGTTTCGGTGACCTGGGTGACGCAGACGCGGCCGTCCCAGAGCGGCTCGCCCTTGCAGATGCGCTCGAGCTCGCCGCGGATCGCCACGATCGGTGCGCGGTAGTCCAACCACAGGAAGGCGGTGCCGAGCAGGTCGGCGCTGCGCCGGGTCCAGTTCTGGAAGGGGTTCTCGATGAACCAGGTCAGCGGCACCACCATGCGCCGCTCGTCCCAGATGCGGACGACCACGTAGCTGCTGCCGATCTCCTCGACACGCCCCCATTCGCCTTCGACGATCACCACGTCATCCAGCCGGATCGGCTGGGTCAGCGCAATCTGCAGGCCGGCGATGAGGTTGCCGAACACCGGCTTGGCCGCGATGCCGGCGACCAGGCCGATGATGCCGGCCGAAGCCAGCAGTGCGGTGCCGATCTGGCGGACCATCGGGAAGGTGAGCAGCACCATGGATGCGCCGACCAGGATGATCGCGCCCATCAGCACGCGGCTGAGCACGCGGGTCTGGGTCTGGATGCGGCGCGCTTCCAGGTTGTCGGCGACCTCCATCGGGTTGTCGCGCAGGATCGCCTGTTCGCCGGCGGCCACGGCGCGCACCAGCAGCCAGATGAAACAGGCGGTGAGACCGATATGCAGCAGGCGCAGGGACTGGTCGAGCCAGCGCCCGTCTAGCGGGGTGGCTTCCAGTGCGGGTATCAGCACCAGCATCGGTAGCGCGAAGGCGAGCGGTCGACTGATCACGCGCGCGATGCGCGCACGCCGGTAGTCGCGCCCTTTGAGCCGACGGGTCAACAGCATCAGCAGCCACCACCCGGTGATGCCCACCGCCAGCGCGATTCCGATCGGCCACAGGTACGCCGAGGCCATCTGCCAGTCCACTCGCATGCGTGCTCCCGCATTGATTCAAATACGGGAACCACGTTGCCAGAACCGGGATGATCGTCATGTAGGGACACGCCACGCGTGTCCGTGGGGCAACCCGGAGTTTCAGCCACGCGGCGGCATTTACGCCGTCGCGCCCCCCTGCTTGCGCACGATCGCCATCGCAATCTCCAGCGACTGTTCGTAGTTCAGGCGCGGATCCACCGAAGAACGATAGGCACGCTCGAGGTCGCGCTCGGTCAGTTCGCGCGCGCCACCGGTGCACTCGGTGACATCTTCGCCGGTCAGCTCGAGGTGTACGCCCCCCAGGCGGGTACCGGCGGCGGCATGCAGGTCGAACGACAGTTCCACTTCGCTACGCACGTTGTCGAAGCGACGGGTCTTGAAGCCGTTGCTGGTGCTTTCGGTATTGCCGTGCATGGCATCGCACACCCACAGCACGCGACGGCCATCGCGCTTGACGGCGTCCAGCAGCGGCGGCAGCTTTTCGGCGATCTGCGCCGCACCCATGCGATGGATGAAGCTGAGGCGGCCGGGTTCGTCGTCGGGGTTGAGCACGTCGATCAGGCGCAGCAGCTGGTCGGGCTGCACGGACGGACCGACCTTGATCGCAATTGGATTACGCACGCCACGCAGGTATTCGACGTGCGCGCCATCGAGTGCGGCGGTGCGCATGCCGATCCACGGGTAGTGGGTGCTCAGGTTCAACCAGCCGTGCTGGCGCGGCACCTGGCGGGTCAGCGCCTGTTCGTAGGGCAGCAGCAGGGCTTCGTGCGAGGTGTAGAAGTCGATCCGGTTGAGGTTGTAGACCTGCGCACCGGAGAGGGTCTCCATGAAATGCACGGCGTCGCCGATCGAGGAGACCATCTTCTGGTAGTCGGTGGCCAGCGGCGAGTGCCGTACCCAGTCGAGCTTCCAGTACTCGGGATGGTGCAGGTCGGCGAAGCCGCCATCGATCAGGGCGCGCACGAAGTTCATGGTCATGGCCGAGTGCGCGTGGGCCTGCAGCATGCGGCGCGGGTCGGGCAGGCGCGCGGCTTCGCTGAACTCCGGCGCGTTGATGACGTC
This sequence comes from Stenotrophomonas aracearum, assembly GCF_031834615.1. NCBI lineage: Bacteria > Pseudomonadati > Pseudomonadota > Gammaproteobacteria > Lysobacterales > Lysobacteraceae > Stenotrophomonas > Stenotrophomonas aracearum. The sequence goes on along the minus strand of NZ_CP115543.1, from coordinate 895,823 downwards.
GCCGCGGTAGCTCGGCAGGGTGACGCCATCGCGGGTCTCGATGTCGGCCGAGCGCGGCTTGGCGTACTGGCCGGCGAAACGGCCGACGCGGATGACCGGCTTGCGCATGCCGTGCACCAGCACCAGGCTCATCTGCAGCAGGACCTTGAGCCGGTTGGAGATGGTGGTGGATTCGCAGTCACTGAAGTTCTCGGCGCAGTCGCCGCCCTGCAGGAGGAACCGTTTGCCTTCCTGGGCGTCGGCGAGCTGCTGCTTGAGCGCGAGGATCTCCCACGAGGTCACCAGCGGCGGCAGGCGCTTGAGTTCATGCAGCGCGGCGTCAAGCGCGACCGGATCGGGATAGGTCGGCATCTGCAGCGCGGGCCGGCCGCGCCAGCTCTCGGGCGACCAGTGGGTCGGCACGGAAGCGTTGGGGGTGGCGCGGTCGGAGGCAGTCATCGCAGTATCCAGTCAATCGAGGGGGTCAACAGAAAATCAGTGGCGGCGGGCAACGCGGCGGAAGCTGACCAGCAGCGCCCACAATCCCAGCAGGCTGAACCAGACCAGGCTCCACATGGGCATGGTCAGGCCAAGGAAGGTCCAGTCGATGTTGCCGCAGTTGCCGGTACCGGTCAGCACGGTGCGGAACACTTCGAACGGGCCCATGGTTTCGCTCAGGAACGACAGCGGCGGCCCACAGCTGGAACCCATGTCCTGCGGCAGCATCTGCACGTACACGTGGCGCCCGGCAATGCCGATACCCACGGCTGCGGCAATGAAGGCCAACACGCCATAGGTGATCCGCCCAGGCCGGTCGCGCGGGCCATGCAGTGCGCCGATCAGGAACAACAGGCCCAGCGCGGCGAACGCGATGCGCTGGAAGATGCAGAGCGGGCACGGCTCGAGGCCCATCTTCAACTGCAGCCAGATCGCGTAACCCAGCAGGGCGGCGCAGACCAGGAAACCCAGCAGGAACTGGGCGCGGTAATTCCAGCGCAATGGATTCATTGCAGATACTCGTGAATAGTCCAGGCGCCAAGATTAACAGGGTGGTGATTGGGTTGGTTTGGAGACGATTGCCGTATGTCGGTCGGGGGTTGCCGACTGCGCTGTTGCGGTTGGTTTTGGGCGAACAGCCGCGCAGCCGAAACGTTCAGTGCCCGGCGGCGCCGGGGGTGGGTTTGCGGGGTCGCCGCAAGTACGTCCATGTAGGCTAAGTCGCGGCATCCATGCCGCTCATTCCCCCGCAAACCCACCCCCGGCACCGCCCCGAATGTTGCGTCGGTGCGCATGGGGCCCAATGGCTGGGCGCGGGAGGTCGCGATCTGAGGCACGCCGGGCACGCCCGGCCCTACTTCGTTGGGGAAGAGCAGCCGGGCCCTGCCCGGCCGCCTGGCGGAGAGGCGCCGGGCGCAGCCCGGCATCCAAACGATCGCGACCTCCCACGCCCGGCCGATGGGCCCTACGCACACCGACGCACTGTGGGGGCGCCGCCCGGTGTGGGTTTGCGGGGGGCTGAGCCGCATGGATGCGGCGACGCAGCCTACAAGGACGTACTTGCGGCGACCCCGCAAACCCATACCGGGCGGAGCCCGGACCGACGCAACGATCAGCGTGCAGCTGTTCGCCAAAAACCAACAGCGAGCCGGGCAGCGCCCGGCTCTACGCAGCAATCAGTAGCACGCACCAAACAGCAGCCAACAAAAAACCCGGCACAAGGCCGGGTTTCTCGATGATTCTTGGGGTACCGCCAGTCGAAGATTATTCTTCGACGGCTTCGGCAACGGCCGGACGGTCAACCAGTTCCACGTAGGCCATCGGCGCGTTGTCGCCGGCGCGGAAACCGCACTTCAGCAGGCGCAGGTAACCGCCCGGACGGTTCGCGTAACGCGGGCCCAGGGTGGTGAACAGGTTGCCCACGGCTTCGTTGTCGCGCAGACGGGCGAACGCCAGACGGCGGTTGGCGACGGAGTCGACCTTGGCCAGGGTGATCAGCGGCTCGGCGACGCGGCGCAGTTCCTTGGCCTTCGGCAGGGTGGTCTTGATCAGCTCGTGCTTGAACAGCGACGCGGCCATGTTCTTGAACATCGCTTCGCGGTGGGCGCTGGTACGGCTGAACTTACGGCCGGATTTCATGTGACGCATGACGGGTATTCCTTCAAAGAATGTTGGATCGGTTGGGTTTCGCTGTCGCCTTCCCGGCGTTGCTGCTTGGACTGCGGATGGTCCGGTGCCGGCCCTCCTGGCCGACCGTCACCGCAGGCTGGTGCCTGTCGGTGCGAGATGCTGCGGGTAAAGCCCCCGCACCCGAAGGTGCGGGGTAAAACTGTGACACTCGATCAGCCGAGCATGCCGTGCTGGGCGACACCGGCCGGCGGCCAGTTCTCCAGCTTCATGCCGAGCGAAAGACCACGCTGCGCGAGGACTTCCTTGATCTCGGTCAGCGACTTCTTGCCGAGGTTCGGGGTCTTGAGCAGCTCCACTTCGGTCTTCTGGATCAGATCGCCGATGTAGTAGATGCTCTCGGCCTTCAGGCAGTTCGCCGAACGCACGGTCAGTTCCAGGTCGTCGATCGGGCGCAGCAGCACCGGATCCACGCCGTTGTTGGCCGGCTTGGCCGCACCGCGGTCGCGGTGGGTGAAGTCACCAAACACCGACAGCTGATCGCTGAGGATGTCGGCGGCGGTGCGCACGGCTTCCTCGGCATCGATCGTGCCGTTGGTTTCGATGTCCAGCACCAGCTTGTCCAGGTCGGTACGCTGTTCGACGCGGGCCGCTTCCACCGAATAGGCGACGCGACGGACCGGCGAGAACGAGGCGTCCAGGACCAGACGACCGATGGCACGGGTTTCTTCGTCCGGACGACGACGCGCGGCCGCCGGCTGGTAGCCGAAACCACGCTCGATCTTCAGGCGCATGTTGACTGCCGTGTCCTTGGTCAGGTGGCAGATGACATGATCCGTGTTGAGGATCTCGACGTTGTGGTCGACCTTGATATCGGCAGCGGTCACGACACCCGGACCCTGCTTGGACAGCGACAGAGTAGCGCTGTCGCCGGTGTGCATACGGATCGCCACGTCCTTCAGGTTGAGCAGGACTTCAAGAACGTCCTCCTGCAGGCCTTCGAGGGTGGTGTACTCGTGCAGGACGCCGTCGATCTCGACTTCCGTGATGGCGAAGCCCGGGATGGACGACAGCAGCACGCGACGCAGGGCGTTGCCCAGCGTATGCCCGTAACCACGCTCCAAGGGTTCGATAACGACCTTGGCGCGGGTGTCGGTAAGGCGTTCGATCTGCGGACCGCGAGGACGCAGAACCTGGTTGGCGGTAACCGTCATGTTGCGGGTTCTCCTAGTGAACCCCCGGCCGTCGCCGGGGGCTCTCCAATGTGAATTACTTCGAATACAACTCGACGATCAGCGCTTCGTTGATATCCGCAGGCAGGTCCGAACGATCCGGCACGGCCTTGAAGATGCCGGCGAACTTGCCTGCATCGACTTCGATCCACGACGGACGCAGGTCATGCGTGCTGGACACAGTCAGGGCTTCCTGCACGCGCAGCTGCTTGGCAGCCTTCTCGGACAGGGCAACAGCGTCGCCAGCCTTGACCTGGTACGAAGCCAGGTTGACCGACTTGCCGTTCACGGTGACACCGCGGTGCGAGACCAGCTGACGGGCAGCCGGACGGGTCACAGCGAAGCCCATGCGGTAGACAACGTTGTCCAGGCGGGTTTCCAGCAGCTGCAGGAGGTTCTCGCCGGTGTTGCCCTTCTTGGTCGAGGCCTTCTTGTAGTAGTTGCGGAACTGACGCTCCAGCAGACCGTAGATACGCTTGACCTTCTGCTTTTCACGCAGCTGGGTGGCGTAGTCGGACAGCTTGCCCTTGCGGGCGGTCGCGCCGTGCTGGCCGGGCTTCTGCTCCAGCTTGCACTTGGAGTCCAGCGCACGGGCCGGGCTCTTGAGGGAAAGGTCGGCGCCTTCGCGGCGGGCGAGCTTACAGGTAGGACCGATATAACGAGCCATTTCTTATCGCTCCTTTAGACGCGACGCTTCTTCGGCGGACGGCACCCGTTGTGCGGGATTGGCGTCACGTCGATGATGTTGGTGATCTTGTAGCCCACGTTGTTCAGCGAGCGCACGGCCGACTCACGACCCGGACCCGGGCCCTTGATGCGGACTTCCAGGGACTTGACGCCGTAGTCGAGCGCGGCACGGCCGGCCTTCTCGGCAGCCACCTGGGCAGCGAACGGGGTGGACTTACGCGAACCGCGGAAGCCAGCGCCACCGGACGTCGCCCACGACAGAGCGTTGCCCTGGCGGTCGGTGATGGTCACGATGGTGTTGTTGAACGAAGCGTGGACGTGGGCAACGCCGTCAGTGACGACGCGCTTGATCTTCTTCTTGGTCTTAGCGACGGGCTTAGCCATTTCTTAGGTCCCTTACTTCCTGATCGCCTTGCGCGGGCCCTTGCGGGTGCGGGCGTTGGTACGGGTGCGCTGACCACGCAGCGGCAGGCCGCGACGGTGACGCAGACCGCGGTAGCAGCCCAGGTCCATCAGGCGCTTGATCGCGATACCGATTTCACGGCGCAGATCGCCTTCCACGATGTACTTGGCCACTTCCGAGCGCAGACGCTCGATTTCCGGCTCCGACAGATCGCGGATCTTGGTGGTCGAGGTCACGCCTGCAGCGTCGCAGACCTTCTTCGAACGGGTACGGCCGATGCCGTAAATGCTTTGCAACCCGACCCAGACATGCTTCTGGGCTGGCAGGTTGACGCCTGCAATACGCGCCATGACGCGGTTCTCCAGCTGAGTGATGGCCGACAGCGCACCTTGGAGGCGCGCGGTTCCGGCGGGATGGATCAAAAATTGAACCAGCAATACTAACAAGGTTCCGGTGTGCTTGGAAGCCCGTGAAACCTGAAAGGTTTCATGGACCCGGCCCAGGGAGTGTGCCCAGGCTCCGGCGCCGGACCAGGTTGACCTCGATGGAAGGACCCTTGCGAGCCCTTCCGCCGGTGCCGCCCGCGCTACTCCAGCGCGGAACCACCCGATCTCACCCCCACCCGGAACCGCTGCGGGGGCCGCCCTTCGTTTGTGTGGCCAGGTCCGCGAAGCGGAGGACCATCACGTCAGGAAGACGAAAGTGTAACAGGCTTGTCAGCCGCGGGCAAAACCGCCGCGGTTGCCGCCCTTCAGGTTGGCCTTCTTCAGAAGGCTCTCGTACTGGTGCGACATCAGGTGCGCCTGGATCTGCGCAATGAAGTCCATCACCACCACCACCACGATCAGCAGCGAGGTGCCGCCGAAGTAGAACGAGGCGTTCAGCTGCGTGCGCATGATTTCCGGCAGCAGGCAGACGATCACCAGGTAGGCCGAGCCGGCCGCGGTCAGGCGGGTCAGCACGCCGTCGATGTAGTCGGCGGTGGCCTTGCCCGGACGGATGCCCGGAATCAGCGCGCCCGACTTCTTCAGGTTGTCGGCGGTTTCCTGCGAGTTGAACACCAGCGCGGTATAGAAGAACGCGAAACCGGTGATCAGCGCCGCGAACACGATCATGTGCAGCGGTTCACCCGGACCCAGGGCGTTGGCGACCTTCTGCAGCCAGGTGGCCGAGCTGGCCTGGCCGGACCACATGGCCAGGGTGGTCGGGAACGCCAGGATGCTGGAAGCGAAGATGGCCGGGATCACGCCCGCCATGTTCAGCTTCAGCGGCAGGAACGAGGTCTGGTTCATGTACGCGTTGCGGCCGCCCTGGCGACGCGCGTAGTTCACCGTGATGCGGCGCTGGCCGCGTTCGACGAACACCACGAAGAAGGTGAAGGCCAGCACCACCAGCGCGATCAGCAGCAGCTGGATGAACTGCAGGTTGCCTTCGCGGAACGCGTCGAAGGTGTGGATGACCGCGCCCGGCAGGCCGGCCACGATGCCGGCGAAGATGATCAGCGACACACCGTTGCCGATGCCACGCTCGGTGACCTGCTCGCCGACCCACATCAGGAAGATGGTGCCTGCGGTCAGCGCGACCACGGCGGTGAGCACGAAGCCCATGCCCGGCGCGTACACCACCGGCGCACCGGTCGGGGACAGCTGGTTCTGCAGCGCCAGCGCGATGCTGCCGCCCTGCACCACCGCCAGCAACACGGCGCCGATGCGGGAATATTGGGTGATCTTGCGACGGCCGGATTCACCTTCCTTCTGCAGCGCCTTGAGCGCCGGGAAGATGTGGACCGCCAGCTGCATCACGATGGACGCCGAAATGTACGGCATCACGTTCAGCGCGAAAATGCTGAAACGGTGCAGGGCGCCGCCCGAGAACATGTTGAACATGTCCACGATACCGCCGCCCTGCGCCTCCATGAGCGCAAGCATGGCATCGGGATTGACGCCCGGCACCGGCACATAACAGCCGATGCGGTAGACGATCAAAGCCCCGACGACGAACAGCAGACGCTGGCGAAGTTCCGTGAACTTGCCGAGCCCGCCGCCCAGGTTACCAATGCCAGCTTGCGCCATGTCTTACTCCTGTACGCTGCCGCCGGCAGCTTCGATCGCGGCCTTGGCACCGGCCGTTGCTGCGACGCCCTTCAGGGTGAAGGCCTTGGTCAGGCCGCCCTTCATGACGATCTTGGCCTTCTTGGCCGTGCTCGGGACCAGCTTCGCAGCGCGCAGCGCGGCGAAATCGATCTCACCGGCTTCCAGGCGATCCAGCTGGTAGGACAGCACTTCAGCAGTGTCCTTGGCCATCTTGGAACGGAAGCCGATCTTCGGCAGACGACGCTGCATCGGGGTCTGGCCGCCTTCGAAGCCCGCCTTGATCTTGCCGCCACCCTTACGGGCGAACGAGCCCTTGTGACCGCGGCCGGCAGTCTTGCCCAGGCCAGAGCCGATACCGCGGCCGACGCGGGTGCGTTCGGTGCGGGCGCCCGGTGCCGGGCTCAGTTCATTGAGACGCATGGTCATTGGATTATTCCTCAACCTTGACGAGGTAGTGGACCTTGTTGATCAGACCGCGAACCTGCGGGCTGTCCTTCAGTTCACGCACATCGTTGAGCTTGTTCAGGCCCAGGGCACGCACCGACAGGCGGTGACGCGACTGGGAGCCACGCAGGCCACGCACCAGGCGGACCTTGACAGTCTTGTCATTAGCCATGGTTGAGATCCTCCACCTTCTTGCCGCGCTTGGCCGCGATGCGGGCCGGCGACTGCATTTCAGTCAGGCCCTTCAGCGTGGCACGGACCAGGTTGATCGGGTTACGCGAACCGACGGCCTTGGCCAGCACGTTCTTGACGCCAACGGCTTCCAGGACGGCGCGCATGGCACCACCGGCGATCACACCGGTACCTTCCGAGGCCGGCATCATGAACACGCGGGCTGCGCCGTGGCCGGACTTCACCGGGTGCCACAGGGTGCCGTTGTTCAGGTCGACGTCGGCCAGGTTCTTGCGGGCCTGCTCCATCGACTTCTGGATGGCGACCGGCACTTCGCGCGCCTTGCCATAGCCGAAACCGACCTTGCCTGCGCCGTCACCGACCACGGTCAGTGCGGTGAAGGTGAACTGGCGGCCACCCTTGACGGTCTTGCTGACGCGGTTGACCGCGACCAGCTTTTCGATCATGCCGTCGTCGACTTTCTCTTCGCGGTTACGGTCGCGATCGCGACCCCGCTGCTGACGTTCTTCTGCCATGTTGATTCCTTGATTGATTGGGTATGTACGGCTCGAGGCCGCTTATAGCTGTGAGTTGAAGCGGTGGATCGAGCGCCCCTGCAGAAGAAGGACGTCGCCCGGCACAGCCCGTGCCGGCAGGCAGGCGGAAGCGGGGACCTGCCCCGCTTCCTTATCCCTTAGAACTGCAGGCCGCCTTCGCGGGCTGCATCGGCCAGTGCCTTGATGCGACCGTGGTAGCGGTAGCCCGAGCGGTCGAACGCGACCTTCTCGATGCCCGCAGCCTTGGCGCGCTCGGCGACCAGCTTGCCGACCTTGGCGGCGGCGTCGCTGTTCTTGCCGTTCTTCAGGCCTTCCTTGACGTCGGCCTGGGTGGTGTTGGCAGCAGCCAGCACCTTGGAGCCGTCGGCGGTGAAGACCTGTGCGTACAGGTGCTGACCGGTGCGCAGCACCGACAGGCGCGGCACGCCGAGGATGCGGATGTGCGCGCGGGTGGACTTGGCGCGACGCAGGCGAGCGATGTTCTTGTTCATGTGTATGTTCCTTGAAAGCTGAAGACAGGATGCTTCCCTCGAAGAGAGGGACTCGCCCTTACGCCTTCTTGGCTTCCTTACGGATGATGACTTCGTCGGAGTACTTCACGCCCTTGCCCTTGTACGGCTCCGGCTTGCGGTACGCACGGATCTTGGCGGCAACTTCGCCCACCAGCTGCTTGTCCGCGCCCTGGACCAGGATCTCGGTCTGGGTCGGGGTGGTGATGGTGATGCCTTCCGGCGCCACGTACACGACCGGGTGCGAGAAACCGAGCGACAGGCTCAGGTCCTTGCCCTGCATGGCAGCACGGTAACCCACGCCGACCAGCTCGAGCTTGCGCTCGAAACCTTCGGTGACGCCCTTGACCATGTTGGCCAGGATGGCGCGCACGGTACCGGTCAGCGGGACCAGGTTCGCGTCGTTGGCGGCCAGGGTGGCAACGCCGTCTTCCACGGTGATTTCAACGCCAGCAACCTTCGGCAGCGACAGGGTGCCCTTCGGGCCCTTCACGCTGACGGATTCCGGCTGGATGTTCAGTTCAACGCCCTTGGGCAGGTTGACCGGCTTCTTGGCTACGCGGGACATAACTTTCTCCTTCTCGCCTTAGGCCACGAAGCACAGGACTTCGCCGCCGACGCCCAACTGGCGCGCCTGCGCATCAGTCATGATGCCCTTGGAGGTCGAAATGATGGAAATGCCCAGGCCGTTCAGGACCTTCGGCAGCTCGGACTTGCCACGGTACTGGCGCAGACCCGAACGCGAGAAGCGCTTCAGGGTCTCGATGACCGGCTTGCCCTCGAAATACTTCAGGACGATTTCAAGCTCGGCCTTGTTGTTCTCGGTCTTGGTCACGCGCAGGTCGGTGATGTAGCCTTCGGCCTTCAACACTTCTGCGATTGCAACCTTGATCTTGGAGGACGGCGCCTTCACCGTCTGCTTGCCCACCGCGGCCGCATTCTTGATGCGTACCAGCAGGTCGGCGATGGGATCAGTCATGCTCATAGTCGATACCTTTGAGTGCACCGATATCCGCTTTCGCGAAAATCTAGCTGTTTTTGAAAATCTGGGATGGGCCAGGACCCTTGGAACATGAACCAGCGGGCGGAGCCCCCTGCTTCAGCGGGGCAGAGCCCCGCTCTACCCCCTGCCCCTGACGAGGCAAGACCGGGAGTATACGACAAAAAGAGCCCGACTTGCGTCGGGCTCTTTCGAGAGAGGATGAACCTGAACGGGTTCACCCTCTTCCAGGGAGTGATCCCTTACCAGCTTGCCTTGCGCAGGCCCGGCACGTCGCCGCGCATGGTGGCTTCGCGCAGCTTGTTGCGGCCGAGGCCGAACTTGCTGTACACGCCACGCGGACGGCCCGACAGTTCGCAACGGTTGCGGTGGCGGCTCGGCGACGAATCGCGCGGCAGCTTCTGCAACTTGATCACGGCCTGTTCCTTCTCTTCGTACGTCGCGGTCGTGCTGGAGATGATCTTCTTCAGCTCTTCACGCTTGCCGGCATACTTCTGGGCCAGCTTCGCACGCTTCAGGTCGCGGTTGACCATGGAGGTCTTTGCCATTTCGGTATCCTCGACGTATCAGTTACGGAACGGGAACTTGAACGCTGCGAGCAGCGCCTTCGCTTCCGCGTCGGTCTTGGCGGTGGTGGTGATGGCGATATCCATGCCGCGGATCGCGTCGACAGCGTCGAAGTCGATTTCCGGGAAGATGATCTGCTCCTTCACACCCATGTTGAAGTTGCCGCGACCGTCGAAGGAACGACCCGAGACACCACGGAAGTCGCGCACGCGCGGCAGCGAGATGTTGATCAGGCGGTCCAGGAACTCATACATCTTGGCACGACGCAGCGTGGTCTTGCAGCCGATCGGCCAGCCATCGCGGATCTTGAACGAAGCCACCGACACGCGGGACTTGGTCACGATCGGCTTCTGGCCGGAGACCTTGGCCATGTCGGCCACGGCGTTTTCCAGGATCTTCTTGTTGGTCGCGGCTTCGCCCACACCCATGTTCAGGGTGATCTTGACCAGCTTCGGAACCTGCATCGGATTGGAGTAGCCGAACTGCTTCATCAGCGCCGGCACCACTTCGTCCTGGTAGAACTTTTCGAGACGGGAACTCATCTTCACATTCCTCAGGCGTCGAGCGCCTCACCGCTGGAGCGGAACACACGCAGTTTGCGTCCATCCTCCAGCACCTTGAAGCCAACGCGTTCGCCCTTGCCCGAAGCCGGGTTGAGCACGTTCACGTTGGAGATATGGATCGACGCTTCACGCTCGACCACGCCGCCGGCAACGCCTGCCTGCGGGTTCGGCTTGGTGTGGCGCTTGACGATGTTCACGTTGGCGACGATCACACGATCGCCGTCGACGCGGACGACTTCGCCCTGCTTGCCCTTGTCCTTGCCGGTGTTGACGACGACCTGGTCGCCCTTCTTGATACGGTTAGCCATGATTATCTCCTGTCGCTCACAGCACTTCGGGAGCGAGCGAGACGATCTTCATGAACTTCTCCGAACGAAGTTCACGGGTCACCGGCCCGAAGATGCGGGTGCCGATCGGCTCTTGCTTGTTGTTGAGCAGGACCGCGGCGTTGCCGTCGAAACGGATCAGCGAGCCATCGGCGCGACGCACACCCTTGCGGGTACGCACCACGACGGCGTCATACACTTCACCCTTCTTGACCTTGCCGCGCGGGATCGCATCCTTCACGGTGACCTTGATGATGTCGCCGATGCCGGCGTAACGGCGCTTGGAACCACCCAGCACCTTGAAGCACATCACCTGCTTGGCACCCGAGTTGTCCGCGACGTCAAGGTAGCTCTGCATCTGGATCATGATTCAGATCTCCTTATTGAGCCGCACGCGTGATGACTTCCACCACGCGCCAGTTCTTGGTCTTGGACATCGGAGCAATCTCGGTCACGCGCACGACATCACCTTCGTTGCAGGTGTTGTCGGCATCGTGGGCGTGCAGCTTGGTCGAACGCTTGATGTACTTGCCGTACAGGGCGTGCTTGACCAGGCGTTCCACCAGCACGGTGACCGTTTTGTCCATCTTGTTGCTGACGACACGGCCTTCGACCGTGCGCAGCGCCTTGTTTTCAGTATTGTCGCTCATCGCGGCCATCCTTACTTGGTGCTGCCGAGCAGGGTCTTGACGCGAGCAATCTCGCGGCGCACCCGGCGGGTTTCGTGAGTCTTCGGCAGCTGCCCGGTGACCTGCTGCATGCGCAGTGCGAACTGCTCCTTACGCAGGTCAACCAAATGGGACTTCAGGTCGTCAGCCGACTTTTCGCGAAGTTGTTTGATATCCATTACATCACCGTCCGGGTCACGAAGGTGGTGGTCACGGAGAGCTTGGCAGCGGCCAGGCGGAACGCCTCGCGTGCCACGTCTTCTGCAACACCTTCAATTTCATAGATCATTCGGCCGGGCTGGATCTGGGCTACCCAGTATTCCACGTTGCCCTTACCAGAACCCATTCGGACTTCGATGGGCTTCTTGGTGATCGGCTTGTCCGGGAACACTCGGATCCACATCTTGCCACCGCGCTTGACGTAGCGGCTGATCGAGCGGCGGGCCGCTTCGATCTGGCGCGCGGTCAGCTGACCGTGGGCGGTTGCCTTCAGGCCGTACTCGCCGAAGCTGACAGCGTTGGCGCTCCAGCTCAGGCCATCGTTACGGCCCTTGTGTACCTTGCGGTACTTGGTTCGCTTGGGTTGCAACATTGTCGTTACCTCGCTTCACGGGCCGGGCGCTGACGGTCACCGCGGTCGCCGCGATCGTTACGATCGTTGCGCGACGGGGTGTCGTCCTGCTTTTCCTGGCCAACCTGGGAGAAATCGAAAACCTCGCCCTTGTAGATCCAGACCTTGATGCCGATGATGCCGTAGGTCGTCTTGGCTTCAGCGAAGCCATAGTCGATGTCGGCACGCAGCGTGTGCAGCGGCACGCGGCCTTCGCGGTACCACTCCGAACGGGCGATTTCCGCGCCGTTCAAGCGGCCACCGACGTTGACCTTGATGCCCAGGGCACCCAGGCGCATCGCGTTGCCGACCGAGCGCTTCATGGCGCGGCGGAACATGATGCGACGCTCCAGCTGCTGCGCGATCGACTCGGCAACCAGCTGTGCGTCCAGCTCGGGCTTGCGCACTTCGGTGACGTTGATGTGCGCCGGGACGCCCATCATTTCACTCACTTCCTTGCGCAGCTTTTCGATGTCCTCGCCACGCTTGCCGATCACCACGCCCGGACGGGCGGTGTGGATCGTCACGCGGGCGGTCTTCGCCGGACGCTCGATGAGGATCTTGCTGATGCCGGCCTGCGCGAGCTTCTTGCGCAGCATGTCCCGCACCTTCAGGTCGGCCGCCAGATAACCAGCGAACTCGGCCTTGTTGGCGTACCACTTGGAGTTCCAGTCCTTGGAAATGCCGAGGCGGATACCAATCGGATGAACTTTATGACCCATGGTGTTTTCCTTTCCGCTTACTTGCCGGCGCCCACAACCACAGTGATGTGGCTGGTGCGCTTGAGGATGCGGGTGCCGCGGCCTTTCGCCCGCGCCATGAAACGCTTCAGGGTCGGACCTTCATCAACCATGATGGTCTGAACCTTCAGCTCGTCGACGTCGGCGCCCTGGTTGTTCTCGGCATTGGCAATAGCCGACTCCACCACCTTCTTGATCAGGTGGGCAGCCTTCTTGTCCGAGAACTTCAGCAGGTTGACCGCACGCTCGGCCGGCAGGCCGCGCACCTGGTCAGCGACCAGGCGGGCTTTCTGCGCAGAGATGCGCGCGGAGCGCAGGATTGCTTTCGCTTCCATTGTCATCTCTCCTTACTTGCCCGACTTCTTGTCACCACCGTGACCCTTGAAGGTCCGGGTGATGGCAAATTCGCCGAGCTTGTGGCCGACCATGTTCTCGTTGACGAGCACCGGAACGTGGTTCTTACCGTTATGAACGGCGATGGTGATGCCTACCATTTCCGGCAGGATCATCGAACGGCGCGACCAGGTCTTGATCGGCTTCTTGCTACCCGCAGCGGACTCCACCTTCTTGACGAGGTGGTGATCGACGAACGGGCCCTTCTTGAGTGAACGTGCCATGGTCGATTAGCCCCTACGATCGCGGACGATGAATTGCTGGGTGCGCTTGTTCTTGCGCGTCTTGTAGCCCTTGGTCGGGACACCCCACGGGGTGACCGGATGCGGGTTACCCTGGCCGGCCTTCGCCTCACCACCACCGTGCGGGTGGTCGACCGGGTTCATGGCAGCACCACGAACGGTCGGGCGGACACCGCGCCAGCGCTTCGCGCCAGCCTTGCCCAGCTTTTCCAGGTTGTGTTCGTCGTTACCGACTTCACCGATGGTGGCGCGGCACTCGACCGGCACCTTGCGCATTTCACCCGAGCGCAGGCGCAGGGTGGCGAAGACGCCTTCACGAGCGACGAGCTGCACGGCAGCGCCGGCGGCACGCGCGATCTGTGCACCCTTGCCCGGCTTCAGTTCGATGCCGTGGACAGTGGTACCGACCGGGATGTTGCGCAGCGGCAGGGTGTTACCGGCCTTGATCGGCGCATCCGAACCCGCGATCACCTGGTCACCGGCCTTCAGGCCCTTCGGTGCGATGATGTAGCGGCGTTCGCCGTCGACGTAGCACAGCAGGGCGATATGGGCGGTGCGGTTCGGATCGTATTCGATGCGTTCCACGCGCGCCGGAATGCCTTCCTTGTTGCGCTTGAAGTCGATCAGACGGTAGTGCTGCTTGTGACCACCGCCCACGTGACGGGTGGTGATGCGACCGTGGTGGTTACGACCACCGGAATTGCTCTTCGGCTCCAGCAACGCTGCGTGCGGTGCGCCCTTGTGCAGATCGGGCGTAACCACGCGCACGGCCGAACGGCGGCCGGGGGAAGTGGGCTTGAATTTCATCAATGGCATGGGATGTACCTCAGGCCTTGGCCGTTACATCGATGGACTGGCCATCGGCGAGACGCACGTATGCCTTGCGCCAATCGCCGCGACGGCCGTTGCGGTTACGGAAGGACTTGTTCTTGCCCTTCACGTTCAGCACGTTGACCGCTTCGACCTTGACGTCGAACAGCTGCTCGACCGCGGCCTTTACATCGGCCTTGGTGGCTTCGTTCGAGATCTCGAAGACATACTGGTTGGAATGTTCCTGCAGGCGCGCGGTCTTTTCGGAGACACGCGGGGCACGCAGCACGCTGAAGATTTTTTCGTTGCTGTTCATGCCAGCCACTCCTCGACCTTCTTGACCGCATCAGCGGTGATGACGACCGTGTCGGCACCGACCAGCGACACCGGGTCCAGGCCCTGGACGTCACGCACTTCCACGTAGGGAACGTTGCGTGCGGACAGGTACAGGTGCTCGGAGGCTTCCTCGGTGACGATCAGCGGGCGCTTGCCCACTTCCAGGCCGGCCAGCTTGGCGATCAGACCCTTCGTGCTGGTCGCTTCGACGTCGAAGGACTCCACGATGGTCAGGCGGCCCTGACGGTTCAGCTCGGACAGGATCGCGCACATGGCGGCACGGTACTGCTTGCGGTTGACCTTCTGCTCGAAGCTGCGCGGCTTGGCCGCGAAGGTGACACCGCCGCCGACGAAGATCGGAGCCGTCAGCGCGCCATGACGCGCACCGCCGCCCTTCTGCTTCTTCGACTTCTTGGTGGTACCAGCCACTTCAGAGCGAGTCTTCTGTGCCTTGGTGCCGGCGCGACCGGCGTTGCGATAGGCGACGACGACCTGGTGGACCAGATCTTCGCTGAAATCGCGACCGAACACGGCATCGGAGACCGAGACCTTGTTGTTGCTACCCGTGATAACGAGTTCCATCGTCATCTCTCCTTATGCCTTGCTAGCCGGACGCACGATCACGTCACCACCCGCAGCGCCAGGCACGGCGCCACGAATCGCGATCAGACCGCGCTCGACGTCGACCTTGACCACTTCCAGGTTCTGCGTGCTCTGCTGCACGGCACCCATGTGGCCCGACATCTTCTTGCCCGGGAAAACGCGACCCGGGGTCTGGCGCTGACCCAGCGAACCCGGCGCGCGATGCGACAGCGAGTTACCGTGGGTTGCATCGCCCATACGGAAGTTGTAGCGCTTGATGGTGCCCTGGAAGCCCTTACCCTTGGTGACACCCTGGACGTCGACCTTCTGGCCAACTTCGAAGATGTCCGCCTTGACTTCGCCGCCAACGGCGAAATCGCCGAGCTGCGCGTCTTCAACGCGGAATTCCCACAGGCCACGACCGGCTTCCACCTTCGCCTTGGCGAAGTGGCCGGCTTCCGGCTTGTTGACCAGGGCAGCGCGACGCGCGCCGACGGTCACCTGCACGGCGCTGTAGCCGTCGGCTTCGACGGTCTTGATCTGCGCGATGCGGTTCGGGGTTGCTTCAATCAGGGTCACCGGGATGGCGCGGCCATCTTCGGTGAACACGCGGCTCATGCCAGCCTTGCGGCCCACGAAGCCCAACGAATATTTCTTCGTCATGGTCGTAGTCCTCAGGTCAGCTTGATCTGAACGTCGACGCCGGCAGCCAGTTCGAGCTTCATCAGCGCGTCCACGGTCTTGTCGTTGGGGTCGACGATGTCGAGCACGCGCTTGTGCGTGCGGGTCTCGTACTGGTCACGCGCGTCCTTGTCGACGTGCGGGGAAACGAGAATGGTGTAACGCTCGATCTTGGTCGGCAGCGGGATCGGGCCACGCACTTGCGCGCCGGTCCGCTTTGCCGTTTCTACGATCTCGCTGGCCGAACGGTCGATCAAACGATGATCGAACGCCTTCAACCGAATCCGGATCTTTTGGTCCGCCATGACGGTGGGTTCCTTCGTTAAAAGAGCGACGGACAAGGCCTCTGGGTTGCCTTGTCCCATGAATATCCTGAATGCGGACGCCGCGCATTCCTGCGCGGCGACAAGATCTTTCCATAGACCTCAAAAATCGAGGCAGACCGGTCTCCCGATCTGCCCAGACAAAAAGTATAGCGCGCATACAAGGCGGCGGTCAACAGGGGTCCTGTTGACACTGCCTGAATGGCGCGACCCTTCCTGGTCTGGGGAACACGAGGTGCGTCCTGCGCCTCTTTTCCCGTTTTGGTACGCCCCGATGCCCTACCCAGGCAACATCGGGGCGCAGAGTCTAGCAGATTACGCGACGATCTTGGAGACCACGCCGGCGCCGACGGTACGGCCGCCTTCACGAATCGCGAAGCGCAGGCCTTCGTCCATGGCGACCGGGTTGATCAGCTCGATGACCATCTTCACGTTGTCGCCCGGCATCACCATTTCGGTGCCTTCCGGCAGGTTGGCCTTACCGGTGATGTCGGTGGTACGGAAGTAGAACTGCGGGCGGTAGCCGTTGAAGAACGGGGTGTGACGGCCGCCTTCGTCCTTCGACAGCACGTACACTTCACCTTCGAAGGTGGTGTGCGGCTTGATCGAACCCGGCTTGGCCAGGACCTGGCCACGCTCGACGTCGTCACGCTTGGTGCCGCGCAGCAGCAGACCGGCGTTGTCGCCTGCCTGGCCCTGGTCCAGCAGCTTGCGGAACATTTCCACGCCGGTCACGGTGGTCTTCTGGACCGGACGGATACCGACGATTTCGATTTCGTCGCCGACCTTGATGATGCCGCGCTCGATACGACCGGTCACCACGGTGCCGCGGCCCGAGATCGAGAACACGTCTTCCACCGGCATCAGGAACGGCTTGTCGATGTCGCGCTCCGGCTCCGGAATCCAGGTGTCCAGGGCTTCGACCAGCTTGATCACGGCCGGCACGCCGATGTCGCTCTGGTCGCCTTCCAGCGCCAGACGGGCCGAACCGGAGATGATCGGGGTGTCGTCACCCGGGAAGTCGTACTTGCTCAGCAGCTCGCGGACTTCCATCTCGACCAGTTCCAGCAGCTCGGCGTCGTCCACCATGTCGGCCTTGTTCAGGAACACGACGATGTACGGCACGCCGACCTGGCGCGACAGCAGGATGTGCTCGCGGGTCTGCGGCATCGGGCCGTCAGCAGCCGAGCAGACCAGGATCGCGCCGTCCATCTGGGCGGCACCGGTGATCATGTTCTTGACGTAGTCAGCATGGCCCGGGCAATCGACGTGGGCGTAGTGACGGGTCGGGGATTCGTATTCGACGTGTGCGGTCGAGATCGTGATGCCACGGGCCTTTTCTTCCGGCGCGGCGTCGATCGCGGAGTAATCCTTGAACTCGCCACCGAAGCGCTCGGCACCGATCTTGGTCAGTGCGGCGGTCAGCGTGGTCTTGCCGTGATCGACGTGACCGATGGTGCCGACGTTGACGTGCGGCTTGGTGCGCTCGAACTTACCCTTTGCCATTGTTGTATACCTTGAATTTGAAAAGAGGGAGGTAAAGACCTGAGCTTACGCTCAGGCCTTCTTGATCACGGTTTCGGCGATGTTGTTCGGCGCCGGCTCGTAGTGGTCGAATTCCATCGTGAACGTTGCGCGACCCTGGGTCTGCGAACGCAGCGAGGTGGCGTAACCGAACATTTCGCCCAGCGGGATCATCGCGTTGATGACGCTGGCCGAACCGTCACCGGTGGTGTCGGAACCCTGCAGGACGCCACGACGGCGGCTCACGTCGCCCATCACGTCACCCTGGTAATCCTCCGGGGTCACGATCTCGACCTTCATGATCGGCTCCAGCAGCACCGGCTTGGCCTTGGCGAAGCCCTGCTTGAAGGCCATCGACGATGCCAGCTTGAACGCCATTTCCGAGGAGTCGACGTCGTGGTACGAACCGAACACCAGCTTCACCTTGACGTCCACGACCGGGAAGCCAGCCAGCGGACCGCTGGTGATGGTTTCGCGCAGGCCCTTTTCGATCGACGGAATGAATTCCTTCGGAATCACGCCACCGGTGATGTCGTTGATGAACAGGAAGTCGTCCTTGATGTTCGGGGCGATCTTCGGGTCGGCACGGTCTTCAGCGGTGATCGGCGACAGTTCGATCACGACGTGACCGTACTGACCCTTACCACCGGACTGCTTGGCGTGCTTGTAGTCCGACTTGACGTCGGCCATCTGGATGGTTTCGCGGTAGGCCACCTGCGGCTTGCCGACGTTGGCTTCAACGTTGAACTCGCGCTTCATGCGGTCGACGATGATGTCCAGGTGCAGCTCGCCCATGCCCGAGATGATGGTCTGGCCGGATTCTTCGTCGGTCTTGACGCGGAACGACGGATCTTCCTGCGCCAGGCGGCCGAGGGCCAGGCCCATCTTTTCCTGGTCGGACTTGGTCTTCGGTTCGACGGCCATCGAGATGACCGGCTCCGGGAACACCATGCGCTCCAGGATGATCGGGTGCTCCTGCGAGCACAGGGTGTCACCGGTGGTGGTGTCCTTCAGGCCCACGGCAGCGGCGATGTCACCGGCCAGCACTTCCTTGATTTCTTCACGATCGTTGGAGTGCATCTGCAGGATGCGGCCGATGCGCTCCTTCTTGCCCTTGACCGAGTTCAGCAGCTGGTCGCCGGCATTCAGGGTGCCCGAGTACACGCGGAAGAAGGTCAGCGCGCCCACGAACGGGTCGGTGATGATCTTGAAGGCCAGCGCCGAGAACGGTGCCTTGTCGTCGGACTTGCGGCTCAGCGCAACGGTCTCGTCGTCCACGTCGGTACCGGTCACGTCCGGCACGTCGATCGGCGACGGCAGCAGCTGCACCACGCCGTCCAGCATGGCCTGCACGCCCTTGTTCTTGAACGCCGAACCGCAGTACATCGGGACGATTTCGGTGGCCAGGGTACGGGTACGCAGGGCGTTGATGATTTCAGCCTCGACCAGCTCTTCGCCGCCCAGGTACTTTTCCATCAGCTCTTCGCTGGCTTCAGCCGCGGCTTCGATCATGAAGGTACGGGCTTCTTCAGCCGCATCCTTCAGGTCGGCCGGGATGTCCAGGTACTCGAACTTCATGCCCTGGGAGGCTTCATCCCAATGGATGGCCTTCATCTTGACCAGGTCGATGACGCCCTTGAAGTTGTCTTCGGCGCCGATCGGCAGCTGCATCGGAACGGCAACGGCACCCAGCTTGGCGCGCAGCTGGCTGGCGACCTTGGTGAAGTTGGCACCGGTACGGTCCATCTTGTTCACGAACGCGATGCGCGGCACCTTGTACCGGTTGGCCTGGCGCCACACGGTTTCGGACTGCGGCTGCACGCCACCGACGGCGCACAGCACGAACACCGCACCGTCGAGCACGCGCAGCGAGCGCTCCACTTCGATGGTGAAGTCGACGTGTCCGGGGGTGTCGATGATGTTGAAGCGGTGCTCCGGCAGGGACTTGTCCATGCCCTTCCAGAACGCGGTGGTCGCAGCGGACTGGATCGTGATGCCACGCTCCTGCTCCTGCTCCATCCAGTCCATGGTGGCGGCGCCGTCGTGCACTTCACCGATCTTGTGGCTCTTGCCGGTGTAGAACAGGATGCGCTCGGACGTGGTGGTCTTGCCGGCATCGATGTGGGCCATGATGCCGAAGTTGCGGTAACGCTCGATGGGAGTGGTGCGGGCCACGGGAGCCTCTCAATTTCTTGGAATTCGGATGGCCGAACGCCGCCTTTCGGCGGCCTTCGGATTGGCGCAGCCTTTCTGGGGCCGCGAGGCAGCACCTTAATGGTGCTGCCGTGCCTGTTTTACAAGGCCGTCAAACTCACCAGCGGTAGTGGGCGAAGGCCTTGTTGGCTTCGGCCATGCGGTGGGTTTCTTCGCGCTTCTTGATGGCGCCACCACGGTTTTCCGAGGCATCCAGCAGTTCTGCAGCCAGCTTCTTCGGCATGGTGTTCTCACCACGCTTGCGGGCCGAGTCGATCAGCCAGCGCATGGCCAGGGCCATCTTGCGCGACGAACGCACTTCGACCGGCACCTGGTAGGTCGCACCGCCGACGCGGCGGGACTTCACTTCGACCGACGGAGCCACGTTGTCCAGAGCCTTCTGCACCAGCTCGATGGAGTTCGGGTTCTTTTCGCTGATCACGTCCATGGCGCCATAGACGATCTTTTCGGCGACCGACTTCTTGCCGCTCAGCATCACCATGTTGATGAAGCGCGCGATGGTTTCACTTCCGTGCTTCGGATCCGGCAGGACAGAGCGCTGCGGCGTATTACCTTTACGAGACATGTGTACTTTCCCTTAGCTCTTCGGACGCTTGGCGCCGTACTTGGAACGGCCCTGGCGACGCTTGGCAACGCCCGAGGCGTCCAGCGAACCACGAACGGTGTGGTAACGCACACCCGGCAGGTCCTTGACGCGACCGCCGCGGATCAGGACCACGGAGTGCTCCTGCAGGTTGTGGCCTTCGCCACCGATGTAGCTGATGACCTCTTCCTGGTTGGTCAGGCGGACCTTGGCAACCTTGCGGAGGGCCGAGTTCGGCTTCTTCGGGGTGGTGGTGTACACACGGGTGCAGACGCCACGGCGCTGCGGGCACTTTTCAAGAGCCGGGGAGGCGCTCTTGTAAGTGGTTGCCTGCCGCGGCTTGCGGACAAGCTGATTGATCGTCGCCATCAGTAAGTTCTTCTGAGATGAGGCCGAGGGAAAAAACGGCCATGAGTGCGGAAATGTGCAAGCAGGCCGGTGAAAACTGGCCTGCTGAGACAGACGATTGTAGCAACCCTCCGAAAACGCGGTCAACCGCGCGCACGGAAGGCCAGCCCTGATCCCGGGCCGTTACTGGGGCGCCTTCTCCTTACCCCCCGTTCAGGTTGTCTACCAGCCCCCTTTCGAGGACCGGCGGGCATCCTACAGCATTGGTGGCGGGAATGCCACCGATGCCGGGTGGGAAGGCACGGCCAACGGCCGTGCCCTACCCCGTTTTCATCACTCGTCGGTCGAATCGACTTCCGGAGCGGTTTCCACCGCTGCGGCCACCGGTGCCGCTTCAGCCACGACCGGCGAGCCGGCCAGGGTCTGCAGCTCCGACTCGGTCAGCCCGGAGGCGTTGCGACGACGGTTGGCGTGGTAGGCCAGGCCGGTACCGGCCGGGATCAGGCGGCCGACGATGACGTTTTCCTTCAGGCCGCGCAGGTTGTCCGAGGTGCCGCGGACGGCAGCTTCGGTCAGCACGCGGGTGGTTTCCTGGAACGACGCGGCCGAGATGAACGACTCGGTCGCCAGCGACGCCTTGGTGATGCCCAGCAGGACCGGGTCGAAACGGGCGATCAGCTCGTTGCGGGTGGTCAGGCGTGCATTTTCCTCGATGACGCGCTGGCGCTCGGCCTGCTCGCCATTCAGGAACTTGCTGCTGCCCTGGTCGGTGATTTCGACCTTGCGCAGCATCTGGCGGGTGATCACTTCAATGTGCTTGTCGTTGATCTTCACGCCCTGCAGGCGGTACACGTCCTGGATTTCCTTGACCAGGTAGGCCGCCAGCGGTTCGACACCCAGCAGGCGCAGGATGTCCTGCGGGCTCGGCTCGCCGTCCACGATGGTTTCGCCCTTGGTCACGTGCTCGCCTTCGAACACGATCACCTGGCGGTACTTCGGGATCAGCTCTTCGTGTTCCGAACCATCGGTGTCCTTGATGATCAGGCGCTGCTTGCCCTTGGTGTCCTTGCCGAAGCTGATGATGCCCGAACGCTCGGCCAGGATCGCCGGATCCTTCGGCTTGCGCGCTTCGAACAGATCGGCCACGCGCGGCAGACCACCGGTGATGTCACGGGTCTTGGACGCTTCCTGCGGGATCTTGGCGACCACGTCGCCCACGCCGACGGCAGCGCCGTCCTGCAGGTTGACGATGGAACGCGGCGGCAGCAGGTACTGGGCCGGCAGATCGGTGTTCGGGATGGTCAGGTCATTGCCCTTGGCATCCACGATGCGCACGATCGGGCGCAGCTCCTTGGCCTGCGAACCACGACGCTTCGGGTCGGTGATTTCACGCGACGCCAGGCCGGTCAGTTCGTCGGTCTTCTCGATGACGGTGACGCCGTCGATGAAGTCGATGAAGCGGATGAAACCGGCCACTTCCGAAACGATCGGGTGGTTATGCGGATCCCAGTTGGCCACGGTCTGGCCAGCCTTGACCGCGTCGCCGTCCTTGGTCGCGATCATCGAGCCGTACGGCAGCTTGTAACGCTCACGCTCACGGCCGTGCGCGTCGAGCACCGAGATTTCACCCGAGCGCGAGACCGCGACCAGGGAACCATTGGCGTGTTCGACCGACTTCAGGTTGTTGAACTTCACCGAACCGGTGGTCTTGACCGTGATGTTGTCCACGGCTGCCGCACGCGATGCCGCACCACCGATGTGGAAGGTACGCATGGTCAGCTGGGTACCCGGCTCACCGATCGACTGCGCGGCGATGACGCCGACCGCTTCGCCGATGTTGACCAGGTGGCCACGGGCCAGGTCGCGACCGTAGCAGTTGGCGCACACGCCGAAGGCCGATTCGCAGCTGATGGTCGAGCGCACCTTGATGCTCTGCACGCCGGCGTCTTCCAGCTTGGCGACCCAGGCTTCGTCGAGCAGGGTGTTGCGGGTCACGATCGGATCTTCGTCGTTGCCCGGCAGGAACACGTCCTCGGCCACGACACGACCCAGCACGCGGTCCTTCAACGGCTCCACGACGTCGCCGCCTTCCACGATCGGGGTCATGGTCAGGCCTTCGGTGGTACCGCAATCCACTTCGGTGATGACCACGTCCTGCGCCACGTCAACCAGTCGACGGGTCAGGTAACCCGAGTTCGCGGTCTTCAGCGCGGTATCGGCCAGACCCTTACGGGCACCGTGGGTGGAGTTGAAGTACTCCTGCACGTTCAGGCCTTCACGGAAGTTCGCCTTGATGGGCGTTTCGATGATCGAGCCATCCGGACGGGCCATCAGGCCACGCATGCCGGCCAGCTGGCGGATCTGCGCCTGGCTGCCTCGCGCACCGGAGTCGGCCATGATGTACAGCGAGTTCATCGACTTCTGGTCGATGGTCTCGCCCTTGGCATTGACCACCTTCTCGGTACCGATGGTGTCCATCATCGCCTTGGCGATGCGTTCATTGGTACGCGACCAGATGTCGACCACCTTGTTGTAACGCTCACCGGCGGTGACCAGGCCCGACTGGTACTGCTCCTGGATTTCCAGCACTTCGGCTTCGGCCTCGGTGAGGATGCCGCGCTTCTCGTCCGGGATCAGCATGTCGTCGATACCGATCGACACGCCCGCACGGGTTGCGTAGGCGAAGCCGGTGTACATCAGCTTGTCGGCGAACACCACGGTGTCCTTCAAGCCCAGCTGGCGGTAGCTGGAGTTGATCAGGCGGCTGATGTTCTTCTTGGTCAGCTCGGTGTTGGCCAGCGCGAACGGCAGGCCTTCCGGCAGGATTTCGGCCAGCAGGGCGCGACCGATCGTGGTCTCCACGATCGAGCTCTTCTTCTGCTTGTCGCCGTTCTCGTCGGTCACCACTTCGGTGATGCGGACCTTGACCTTGGCGTGCAGTTCCACCACGCGGTTGTCGTAGGCGCGCTTCACTTCGGCGATGTTGGCGAAGGCCATGCCCTCGCCCTTCTTGTTTTCCAGGGCGCGGGTCATGTAGTACAGACCCAGCACCACGTCCTGCGACGGCACGATGATCGGCTCGCCGTTGGCCGGCGACAGGATGTTGTTGGTGGACATCATCAGCGCACGCGCTTCCAGCTGGGCTTCCAGCGAGAGCGGCACGTGGACGGCCATCTGGTCACCGTCGAAGTCGGCGTTGAACGCAGTACAGACCAGCGGATGCAGCTGGATCGCCTTGCCTTCGATCAGCACCGGCTCGAACGCCTGGATGCCCAGGCGGTGCAGGGTCGGCGCACGGTTCAGCATGACCGGGTGTTCGCGGATGACCTCTTCCAGGATGTCCCAGACTTCGGCTTCTTCGCGCTCGACCAGCTTCTTGGCGGCCTTGATGGTGGTGGCCAGGCCACGACGCTGCAGCTTGGCGAACACGAACGGCTTGAACAGTTCCAGCGCCATCTTCTTCGGCAGGCCGCACTGGTGCAGGCGCAGGTACGGACCGACCACGATGACCGAACGGCCCGAGTAGTCCACGCGCTTGCCCAGCAGGTTCTGGCGGAAGCGACCCTGCTTGCCCTTGATCATGTCGGCCAGCGACTTCAGCGGGCGCTTGTTGGTGCCGGTGATGGCACGGCCGCGACGGCCGTTGTCCAGCAGCGCATCGACCGATTCCTGCAGCATGCGCTTTTCATTGCGCACGATGATGTCCGGCGCGTTCAGCTCGAGCAGGCGGCGCAGGCGGTTGTTGCGGTTGATGACGCGGCGGTACAGGTCGTTCAGGTCGGAGGTCGCGAAGCGGCCACCGTCCAGCGGCACCAGCGGACGCAGGTCCGGCGGAAGCACCGGCAGCACGGTCATGACCATCCACTCCGGACGGTTGCCCGATTCCAGGAAGGCTTCGACCAGCTTGATGCGCTTGGTGAGGCGCTTGAGCTTGGTTTCCGAACCGGTGCTGGCGATTTCTTCGCGCAGGCGGGTCATTTCCGACTGCAGGTCGATGGTGCGCAGCAGTTCGTACACGGCCTCGGCGCCCATGGCGGCGTCGAAGTCGTCGCCGTGCTCCTGGCGGGCCTGCAGGAACTGTTCTTCGGTCAGCAGCTGGCGGCGCTCCAGGGCGGTCAGGCCCGGCTCGGTCACCACGTAGGCTTCGAAGTACAGCACGCGCTCGATGTCGCGCAGGGTCATGTCCAGCATCAGGCCGATGCGCGACGGCAGCGACTTGAGGAACCAGATGTGCGCGACCGGCGAGGCCAGGTCGATGTGGCCCATGCGCTCACGGCGCACCTTGGCCAGGGTCACTTCGGTGCCGCACTTTTCGCAGACCACGCCGCGGTGCTTCATGCGCTTGTACTTGCCGCACAGGCACTCGTAGTCCTTGACCGGCCCGAAGATGGCGGCGCAGAACAGGCCGTCACGCTCCGGCTTGAAGGTACGGTAGTTGATGGTTTCCGGCTTCTTCACTTCGCCGAAGGACCACGAACGGATCAGGTCCGGCGAGGCCAGCGCGATCTTGATCGCGTCGAAGTCCAGCGTCTGGCGCTGCTGGTTGAAGAGGTTGAGCAGGTCTTTCATGGTGTTTCTCCGAAAGGAGGAAATCTTGTCGATGGGGCTGTCGATTCACTGCCGGCGGCGCGGCTGCCGGGGCAGCCGCGCCTGCGCGATCAGTTGTCTTCCAGTTCCATGTTGATGGCCAGCGAGCGGATTTCCTTCACCAACACGTTGAAGGATTCCGGCATGCCCGCGACCATCTCGTGCTCACCGTCGACGATGTTCTTGTACATCTGGTTGCGGCCCTGCACGTCATCGGACTTCACCGTCAGCATTTCCTGCAGGGTGTAGGCCGCGCCGTAGGCTTCCAGCGCCCAGACTTCCATTTCACCGAAGCGCTGGCCACCGAACTGCGCCTTGCCGCCCAGCGGCTGCTGGGTGACGAGCGAGTACGGACCGGTCGAACGCGCGTGCATCTTGTCGTCGACCAGGTGGTTCAGCTTCAGGTAGTGCATGTAACCCACGGTGGTGTGGCGGTCGAACGCTTCACCGGTGCGGCCGTCGTACAGCTGGGTCTGGCCACTGCTCGGCAGACCGGCCAGGTCCAGCATGCGCTTGATTTCCGCTTCGGTGGCACCGTCGAACACCGGGGTGGCCATCGGCACGCCGTCGGTCAGGTTGCCGGCCAGGCGCAGCAGCTCCTCGTCGCTGAACTGGGTCAGGTCGACGTGGTTGGCGTGCTGGGTCTTGTCGTGGTTGTACACCTCGTCCAGGAACTTGCGCAGGTCGTTGATCGCGGCCTGGGCCTCGAGCATGCCCTGGATCTTGCGACCCAGGCCCTTGGCGGCCCAGCCCAGGTGCACTTCCAGGATCTGGCCGATGTTCATACGCGACGGCACGCCCAGCGGGTTCAGCACGATGTCCACGGTCTCGCCCGAGGCCATGTACGGCATGTCCTCGACCGGCACCACGTTGGAGACCACACCCTTGTTGCCGTGGCGGCCTGCCATCTTGTCGCCCGGCTGGATGCGGCGCTTCACGGCCAGGAACACCTTGACCATCTTCAGCACGCCCGGGGCGAGGTCGTCACCGGCGGTGATCTTGCCGCGCTTGTCGGCGAAGCGACGCTCGAATTCCTTCTCGTGCGCCTGGATCTGCTTCTGGGCGCGTTCGATGGCTTCCGAAGCGTCTTCGTCCTTCATGCGCAGCGCGAACCAGTCGGCCTTCTTCAGGCCGTCCAGGTAGGCGTCGGAGATGGTGTCGCCCTTCTTCAGGTTGGCACCACCATTGGCGACCTTGCCCACGATCTGCGAACGCAGACGGGCGTAGATCGCACCTTCCAGGATGCGGAACTGGTCGTCGAAGTCCTTCTTGACGCGCTTGATCTCGTTTTCCTCGATCTGGCGCGCACGCTTGTCCTTCTCGATGCCGTCACGGGTGAAGACCTGCACGTCGATGACGGTGCCGTCCATGCCCGGCGGCACGCGCAGCGAGCTGTCCTTAACGTCGGAGGCCTTCTCGCCGAAGATCGCCCGCAGCAGCTTCTCTTCCGGGGTCAGCTGGCTTTCGCCCTTCGGGGTGACCTTGCCGACCATGATGTCGCCGGCGCGCACTTCGGCACCGATGTACACCACGCCCGACTCGTCCAGGCGGTTCAGCGCCTGCTCGGACACGTTCGGGATGTCGGCGGAGATTTCTTCCGGCCCCAGCTTGGTGTCGCGCGCAACGCAGGTCAGTTCTTCGATGTGGATCGTGGTGTAACGATCCTCTTCCACCACGCGCTCGGAGAGCAGGATGGAGTCTTCGAAGTTGTAGCCGTTCCACGGCATGAAGGCGATCAGCATGTTCTGGCCCAGGGCCAGTTCGCCGATGTCGGTCGAGGGACCGTCGGCCAGCACGTCGCCACGCGCGATCACGTCGCCCACTTCGACCAGCGGACGCTGGTTGATGCAGGTGTTCTGGTTGGAACGGGTGTACTTGATCAGGTTGTAGATATCCACGCCGGCGTCGCTGGCGTCGGTGATTTCCACTTCGTTGACCTTGACCACGATGCGGCCGGCGTCGATCTGCACGATCTCGCCGCCACGACGGGCGTTCACGGTCACACCCGAGTCACGGGCCACGGCGCGTTCGATACCGGTACCCACCAGCGGCTTCTGCGCACGCAGGGTCGGCACGGCCTGGCGCTGCATGTTGGCGCCCATCAGTGCACGGTTGGCGTCATCGTGCTCCAGGAACGGCACCAGCGCGGCTGCGATCGACACGGTCTGCATCGGCGAGACGTCCATGAAGTGGACTTCTGCCGGCGGCTTCAGCAGCGACTCACCCTGGAACCGGCACGGCACGAACTGCTCGGTGAGCGTGTTCTTTGCGTCGGTCAGGGCGTTGGCCTGGGCGATGACGTATTCGTTTTCTTCGATGGCCGACAGGAACTCGATCTCGTCGGAGACCACGCCGTCGTGCACCTTGCGGTACGGGGTTTCCAGGAAGCCGTACTGGTTGGTGCGGGCGTACACGGCCAGCGAGTTGATCAGGCCGATGTTCGGGCCTTCCGGGGTTTCGATGGTGCAGACGCGGCCGTAATGGGTCGGGTGCACGTCGCGCACTTCGAAGCCGGCGCGCTCACGGGTCAGGCCGCCCGGGCCCAGGGCCGAGACGCGACGCTTGTGGGTGACTTCCGACAGCGGGTTGTTCTGGTCCATGAACTGCGACAGCTGCGAGGAGCCGAAGAACTCCTTGATGGCAGCGGCGACCGGCTTGGCGTTGATCAGCTCCTGCGGGGTCAGGCCTTCGGACTCGGCCATCGACAGGCGCTCCTTGACCGCGCGCTCGACGCGGACCAGGCCCACGCGGAACACGTTCTCGGCCATTTCGCCGACCGAACGCACGCGACGGTTGCCCAGGTGGTCGATATCGTCGACCACGCCGCGACCGTTGCGGATCTCGGTCAGGACCTTGATCACGTCCAGGATGTCGGAGCTGTCGCCGTGCTCGGCGACCAGGCGCTTGGACTCTTCGTCGTTGCGCTCACCGAAGTACTTGCGGTCGTACAGCACCGCTTCGCCGGTGACTTCCTTGCGGCCGACACGACGGTTGAACTTCATGCGGCCGACCGTGGACAGGTCGTAGCGCTCGAAGGTGAAGAACAGATTGTGGAACAGGTTCTGCGCGGCGTCCTTGGTCGGCGGCTCGCCCGGACGCATCATGCGGTAGATTTCGACCAGCGCTTCGAGCTGGGTCTTGGTCGGGTCGATGCGCAGGGTGTTGGACAGGTACGGACCACGATCGAGGTCGTTCACCCACAGGGTGCCCACGGCATCCACGCCGGCCTTGCGGAAGGCCTGCAGCTGCTCGTCGGTGATTTCGTCGTTGGCCTGGGCCAGCAGTTCGCCGGTGGCGGCGTCGACCACGTCGTGCGACAGGATGCGGCCGACGATGTAGTCGTCCGGCACGGCCAGGGCGGCAATACCCGAGGCTTCCAGCTGCTTCACGTGGCGCGCGGTGATGCGCTTGCCGGCTTCGACGATGACCTTGTCGCCGTCGGCCAGGTCGAAGTTCAGGGTCTCGCCGCGCAGGCGCTCGGAGACCAGTTCGAGCTGCACGCCCTCATCGGGATTGATGTGGAAGGTGTTGATCTCGAAGAACTCGGCCAGCATCTCTTCGTTGCTGTAGCCCAGCGCACGCAGCAGGATCGACACCGGCAGCTTGCGGCGACGGTCGATACGGGTGAACAGCGCGTCCTTCGGGTCGAACTCGAAGTCCAGCCAGGAGCCGCGGTACGGGATGATGCGGGCGCTGTACAGCAGCTTGCCCGAGCTGTGGGTCTTGCCGCGGTCGTGGTCGAAGAACACGCCCGGCGAACGGTGCAGCTGCGACACGATGACGCGCTCGGTACCGTTGACGATGAAGGTGCCGTTGTCGGTCATCAGCGGGATCTCGCCGAGGTAGACCTCCTGCTCCTTCACGTACTTGATGGCCTTGGTCGACGACTCGCGGTCGTAGATGACCAGGCGCACGGTCACGCGCAGCGGCGCGCCGTAGCTCATGCCACGCTGGCGGCACTCGCGCTCGTCGAAGACCGGGTCGCCCAGCTTGTAACCCACGTATTCCAGCGCAGCGTTGCCGCTGTAGCTGGCGATCGGGAACACCGACTTCAGTGCGGCATGCAGGCCCAGGTCACGGCGCTTGGCCGGATCGATGTTCTCCTGCAGGAACTCGCGATAGGAATCCACCTGGATGGCCAGCAGGAACGGCACTTCGAGGATCGAGCGCTGCTTGCCGAAGTCCTTGCGGATACGCTTTTTTTCGGTGAACGAGTATGACGTCATGGGGTCTCACCTTGGCTGTGCGGGCCCCGCCATGCAGGCGCGACCCGAAGGGAACATGAAAATTGTCAGTTGGAAGTCGCTGGTATTGCCGGCACCAGCACGCCTTCTCCCGCTACTTCCAACTGCCAACTTGCCGGTCAGGGACCGGTAAGTAGCCGGCCCGAGGCCGGTAGAACAACAACGACCAAAGGCCGGGGGCTTACGCCCCCAGCCTTTGCTGCATCGCCGTGATTCGGTGGCGACGCAAGGAGCTGCTTACTTGACTTCGACAGTCGCGCCGACAGCTTCCAGGTCCTTCTTCATCTTCTCGGCTTCTTCCTTCGTGGCCGATTCCTTCAGGACGCCACCGGCTTCGGTGAGGTCCTTGGCTTCCTTCAGGCCCAGGCCGGTGATGGCGCGGACGGCCTTGATGACGTCGACCTTCTTGTCGCCGGCGCTCTTCAGCGACACGGAGAATTCGGTCTGCTCTTCAACGGCAGCAGCCGGGCCAGCGGCGGCAACGGCAACCGGGGCAGCGGCGGAGACGCCGAACTTTTCTTCGATGGCCTTCACCAGTTCCATGATTTCCATCAGGGACTTGGCGGCAATGGCTTCAACGATCTGGTCGGTGGTAAGGGACATTTTGAATACCTTTGGATAATTTTCTGGGTTCAGGTTCCGTCAGGAACCACGTAAACAGCGACTCAGGCGGTTTCGGCAGCCGGCTCGGCGGCGACAGCGCCACCTTCCTGCTTCTCGCCAACGGCCTTGACGGCACGGGCGAACATCGTGACCGGCTCGGACAGGACGCGGGCCAGCATGGCCAGGGCCTGATCACGGGTCGGCAGCGAGGCCAGCACGTCAACGTGGCTTGCCGGGAACACTTCGCCACCGATCACAACCAGCTGCGGCTGCAGCTTGTCGTTGGTCTTGGTAGCTTCCTTGATGACGCGACCGGCAGCGCCGGGCTCGTCGAGCGAGAACGCGAACAGCATCGGGCCGGTGAACTTGGCCGCTGCGGTTTCGAATTCAGTACCCTTCACCGCACGTTCGGCCAGGGTGTTCTTGACAACTTTCAAGAACACGCCTTCCTTACGGGCCTGTTCGCGCATCTTGGTGATCTGCGCGACCGTGGTGCCGGCGTAGTGTGCTGCAATCAAGGAGTGAGCCTTGGCAGCGACTTCCGCGACCTCGGCGACTACTTCTTGCTTCTGGGACAGATTGAGAGCCATTGCACTCCTCCAATTGAACTCCGCTTACGGCTCCTGCCGTGTGCGGTCCTGGGCGGCATCCCTCCTGGACGCCGGGAACATCGGGACGATGTTCCAAGGGTGGGCCGTTCTAGACCTGGATGGCCAACCTGGGTGAACCCAGACGTGCGAAAACCAGAAAAACTCCAGAAGGGCACCATCTACGCAGGGCGGTTCCCGGGGGAATCGATTAAGCGGTCGGCCTGCGCCCACCGCCCCTGCGGTCTTTGACGGCTATCGTCACGGGCAGGCCCGCTCGGATTGCCTTCAAATGTCACGGGTACGTGGCCTGGGCCACGCACCCGCTTGAAACGATTACTTCAGGCTCAGCGACGACTGGTCGACGGTGACGCCCGGGCCCATCGTCGAGCTGACCGAAACCTTCTGCAGGTAGGTGCCCTTCGAGGTGGCCGGCTTGGCCTTGATCAGGTCCTGCAGCAGCGCCTGCAGGTTCGACTTCAGCGCGTCTTCGGCGAAGTCGGCCTTGCCGATGGTGCAGTGGATGATGCCGGCCTTGTCGGTGCGGTAACGGACCTGACCCGACTTGGCGTTCTTGACGGCTTCGCCCGGGTTGGCCGACACGGTGCCGACCTTCGGGTTCGGCATCAGGCCGCGCGGACCGAGCACGGTGCCCAGCTTACCGACAACGCGCATGGCGTCCGGGGTCGCGATGACGACGTCGTAGTTCAGATCGCCGGCCTGCATCTTCTCGGCCAGGTCGTCCATGCCGACGGCTTCGGCGCCAGCGGCCAGGGCTTCATCAGCCTTGGCACCGGCCGGGGCGAACACCGCAACGCGCACGCTCTTGCCGGTACCGGCCGGCAGCACGGTCGAACCGCGGACCTGCTGGTCGGACTTCTTGGCGTCCACGCCCAGGCGCACGGCAACGTCGAAGGACTCGACGAACTTGGCCTTGGTGGCGGTCTTCAGGATCTTGATCGCGTCCTCGAAGGCATAAGCCTTGCCCGGGACGACGGCGGCCTTGATGGCCTTCTCACGCTTGGTCTGTGCCATCTTCTTAACCCTCTACCACAAGGCCCATGGAACGGGCAGAACCAGCGATGGTACGCACGGCGGCGTCCAGGTCGGCGGCGGTCAGATCCGGTTCCTTCGCCTTGGCGATCTCTTCCAGCTGCTTACGGCTGACCTTGCCCACCTTGTCGGTGTTCGGGCGCTTGGAACCGGACGAAATGCCGGCGGCCTTCTTCAGCAGGGTGGTGGCCGGGGTGCTCTTGGTGATGAAGGTGAAGGTACGGTCCGAATAGGCCGTGATGATCACCGGAACCGGCAGACCCGGCTCGAGCTTCTGCGTGGCGGCATTGAAGGCCTTGCAGAATTCCATGATGTTCAGGCCACGCTGACCCAGCGCGGGACCGACCGGCGGCGAGGGGTTGGCCTGACCGGCCTTCACCTGCAGCTTGATGTAACCAACTACTTTCTTTGCCATGTGAATACTCTCCGGGTGCTAGCGCCTTGCGACCACAGGCTCCCCATCGGACCGGGAATGTCGCGTCCCGGCATCGCGTTTTGAATTCATGCAGAAGGCCACCTTGCGGCGGCCCCATGCTTTTGCCAGCTTCCTGGCAGGAAGCCGCGCACTATATCAGATTTTCAGGCGCCAGTATGAATTGGCGCCAAGGGGGTCAGACGGCCTTTTCGACCTGGCCGAACTCGAGCTCGACCGGGGTGGCGCGACCGAAGATGAGCACCGAGACGCGCAGGCGGCTCTTCTCGTAGTTGACCTCTTCCACGACGCCGTTGAAGTCGTTGAACGGGCCTTCGGTGACGCGAACCATCTGGCCCGGCTCGAACAGCACCTTCGGACGCGGCTTCTCGACACCTTCCTGAACGCGGTTCAGGATGGCCTCGGCTTCGGAATCCTTGATCGGCAGCGGACGATCGGCGGTACCGCCGATGAAGCCCATGACCTTGGAGGTTTCCTTGACCAGGTGCCAGCTTTCGTTGTCGATGCGCGGAATGCCGTTCTCTTCGTGGGTCTCGATCTGGACCAGCACGTAACCCGGGAAGAACTTGCGCTCGGAACGGCGCTTCTGGCCGGCGCGCATTTCAATCACTTCCTCGGTCGGAACCAGGACTTCACCGAAGAGGTCCTGCTTCTCATGCGAGACGATGCGGTCGCGCAGGGCCTGCGCCACCGACTTTTCGAAGCCTGAATAGGCGTGAACAACATACCAACGCTTCACAGGTTTCTCCTTATCGACCCAGGAACCACTGGATCGCTTTCTGAATCACGAAGTCAAAACCGCCAAGCAGCAGGCTGAGGATGATCACCACGACCATCACCACCCAGGTCATGCGGATGGCTTCCTGGCGCGTCGGCCAGACCACCTTGCGCAGCTCGAAGCGGGATTCGGAAAGGAATTCGCGGGTGTCGCGACCCTTGGAGGTCAGCATGAACACCGCAAGGCCGGCAATCAGGCCAACGGCGACGCCCAGACCACGCAGGGGGCCGGACCAGGCATTCTGGGCAGCATGTTCGGGCGCACCGAACCAGAACCAAGCAAAAAGACCCGCAAGTGCCAGGAGCACTGCGGCGGCGTACTTGACGATGTCACCCCCGGTGGAGGTGTCCTTGGTGTGCTCGATCTTGCTGTTCATCCGGCTCTGGCTGCTGAGGCGGCATGGCCGCTGGAAGGGAGAAGTGGCACGCCAGGAGGGACTCGAACCCCCAACCTGCGGTTTTGGAGACCGCTGCTCTGCCAATTGAGCTACTGGCGTACGTTAGAAAACTGCCTTCCCTTAGACGGCGAAGGCGGACCGAGGTTCCCGGCCCGCCGTTCGCGAGACCGGCAGCGCTGTGCTGCCGCCGGTATTGCAGATTACGCGACGATCTTGGAGACCACGCCGGCGCCGACGGTACGGCCGCCTTCACGAATCGCGAAGCGCAGGCCTTCGTCCATGGCGACCGGGTTGATCAGCTCGATGACCATCTTCACGTTGTCGCCCGGCATCACCATTTCGGTGCCTTCCGGCAGGTTGGCCTTACCGGTGATGTCGGTGGTACGGAAGTAGAACTGCGGGCGGTAGCCGTTGAAGAACGGGGTGTGACGGCCGCCTTCGTCCTTCGACAGCACGTACACTTCACCTTCGAAGGTGGTGTGCGGCTTGATCGAACCCGGCTTGGCCAGGACCTGGCCACGCTCGACGTCGTCACGCTTGGTGCCGCGCAGCAGCAGACCGGCGTTGTCGCCTGCCTGGCCCTGGTCCAGCAGCTTGCGGAACATTTCCACGCCGGTCACGGTGGTCTTCTGGACCGGACGGATACCGACGATTTCGATTTCGTCGCCGACCTTGATGATGCCGCGCTCGATACGACCGGTCACCACGGTGCCGCGGCCCGAGATCGAGAACACGTCTTCCACCGGCATCAGGAACGGCTTGTCGATGTCGCGCTCCGGCTCCGGAATCCAGGTGTCCAGGGCTTCGACCAGCTTGATCACGGCCGGCACGCCGATGTCGCTCTGGTCGCCTTCCAGCGCCAGACGGGCCGAACCGGAGATGATCGGGGTGTCGTCACCCGGGAAGTCGTACTTGCTCAGCAGCTCGCGGACTTCCATCTCGACCAGTTCCAGCAGCTCGGCGTCGTCCACCATGTCGGCCTTGTTCAGGAACACGACGATGTACGGCACGCCGACCTGGCGCGACAGCAGGATGTGCTCGCGGGTCTGCGGCATCGGGCCGTCAGCAGCCGAGCAGACCAGGATCGCGCCGTCCATCTGGGCGGCACCGGTGATCATGTTCTTGACGTAGTCAGCATGGCCCGGGCAATCGACGTGGGCGTAGTGACGGGTCGGGGATTCGTATTCGACGTGTGCGGTCGAGATCGTGATGCCACGGGCCTTTTCTTCCGGCGCGGCGTCGATCGCGGAGTAATCCTTGAACTCGCCACCGAAGCGCTCGGCACCGATCTTGGTCAGTGCGGCGGTCAGCGTGGTCTTGCCGTGGTCGACGTGACCGATGGTGCCGACGTTGACGTGCGGCTTGGTGCGCTCGAACTTACCCTTGGCCATGGCTGCTTATCTCGAAATCGTCTGAATGGTGGCACTTAGATGGTGCTCACGAAAGGAATCGAACCTTCGACCTCCTCCTTACCAAGGAGGTGCTCTACCGACTGAGCTACGTGAGCGAGTTTTGAATTATGGCACGAATTTGAATATATTCAAACTCATTCAATGGAGCGGGAGACGGGGATCGAACCCGCACCATCAGCT
This sequence comes from Stenotrophomonas aracearum, assembly GCF_031834615.1. Taxonomy (NCBI): domain Bacteria; kingdom Pseudomonadati; phylum Pseudomonadota; class Gammaproteobacteria; order Lysobacterales; family Lysobacteraceae; genus Stenotrophomonas; species Stenotrophomonas aracearum. The sequence continues at coordinate 860,840 of NZ_CP115543.1, read as the reverse complement.
TGGAAGGCTGAGGTTCTACCATTGAACTACTCCCGCAACGGAAGCTCTTGCCACAACTGAAACTACGTGAAACTGGTGGAGGGAGGTGGATTCGAACCACCGAAGGCGTAAGCCAGCAGATTTACAGTCTGCCCCCGTTGGCCGCTTGGGTATCCCTCCTTACCACCCTGTCCCTGGCGCCGAAGCGTTTTCGGTGTGGGGTGGAAGAGCCGTGAATTTTGGGGGTGAATGCGGGTTCTGTCAACAACCTTTTTGAATTTTTTCACACCAATCGCGCAAATGCCGCAAATACGGCCTATTGGCCGGGAAGCGGCAGCGTTTCATCGTCGAAGATGGCCACGTGCGGCACGCCGTCGGCGCCGATCCAGCCGCGATACATGCCCTGCGTATTGAATGGCGTGGCCGCGCGCCCATCGGCGGAGAGCACGATCGCACCACCGTCGCCGCCGAGCGCGGGGATGCGCGTGTTGATCACGTCACGCGCTGCCTGTTCCGGTCCCTGCTTGAGATATTCCATGCGTGCGCAGATGTCATGCGCGGCCGCAGTGCGGATGTAGTACTCGCCCCAGCCGGTGCCGGACACGGCGCAGGTGGCGTTGGCGTAGGTGCCGGCACCGATGATCGGCGCATCGCCGACCCGGCCGTAGCGCTTGTTGGTCATGCCGCCGGTGGACGTACCGGCTGCAAGGTGGCCTTCTGCGTCAAGCGCGACCGCACCGACGGTACCGAAGTGCTTTGCGGTCTCCAGGTCGGCATGCGCCTGGCCGCTGGCTTCTTCCTTCAGCGCACGCTGCAGCTGCTGCCAGCGCTTTTCCGTGCGGAAGTACGCGGGATCGACCAGCGTCATGCCCTGGCGGGTGGCGAACGCTTCGGCGCCCTGCCCCACCATCATCACGTGCGGGGAGTGCTGCATGACCGCTTCGGCAAGCAGGATCGGATTGCGCACGCGCTGCACCCCGGCCACGGCGCCGGCCTTGAGGGTGGCGCCGTCCATCAGCGCGGCATCCAGTTCGTTGCGGCCGTCATGGGTGAAGACCGCGCCCTTGCCGGCATTGAAGGTGGGGGCGTCCTCCAGCACGGTGATCGCTGCGGTCACCGCCTCCAGGGCCGGCTTGCCGGCGACCAGCGCCTGGTGACCCTGCAGCAGGGCAAGGCGCAGGGCGTCGCGTGCGGCCTTTTCCTCGGCCGGCGAGAGATCCTTGCGCTGCACCCCTGCCCCACCATGGATGACCAGGACGGGATCGGCAGCCAGGGCCACCGTCGGAGACAGGCACAGGGCAAACAGCAGGGCGGAGCGCAGGCGCATGAGGGAGAGTCCGGACCAAGGGGTGAAGCGGCCATCATGGCCCAGCCCCGGCCCGGCAGGCACCGCCTGTTCGTCATGGGTGACGCGTCATGCGCTACCTGAAGCCCGGCGACTGGCGGCCTACGTAAAAAAGGCGTTAAATGCGCGCCGCCCATCCACCGAATGTGAATGGGGGTCTTGGCCTCCCTCGAGGCCCACTTTTCTTCCGAGAATTCTCATGCGTAAACAGGCGATGGCGTGGTCGATCCAGCTGGCGTTGATGGGCGTGGCCGCAACGGCGGCCGCGCAGTCCCCGGCCGCTCCCGGGGTGCAGCAGCTGGATACGGTGCAGGTCACCGGGTCGCGCATCCCGCGCGCGCAGGTCGAGGGACCGGCGCCGGTCACGGTGATCACCGCCGAGCAGATCCAGGCCAACGGCTTCACCAGCGTGCCGGACGTGCTGCGTTCGATGACCCAGAACGGCGGTGAGACCCAGAGCCAGCAGTCGTCCAGCGGTGCCGATTTCTCGCCGGGCGCGCAGCAGGTCGACCTGCGCGGGCTGGGCCCGAACCACACCCTGGTGCTGGTCAACGGTCGGCGCATCGCCGATTTCCCGATGCCGTTCCAGGGCCGCAGCAACTTCACCGACGTGTCCAACATCCCGCTGGGGATGATCGAGCGGATCGAGGTCCTGACCGGCAGTGCGTCGGCGATCTACGGTTCGGACGCGATTGCCGGCGTGGTCAATTTCATCCTGAAAAAGCAGGTCGATGGCACCACGGTCGATGTGCGCATGGGGACCACCAGCGAAGGCGGCGGCGAGTCGTTCGACATGAGCATCGCCAGCGGCTTCGACAGCGGACGCTTCAGCGCGGTATACAGCCTGGAACTGCAGTCGCAGACGCCACTGTGGGCGTATGAGCGTGCGCAGCAGGATTCGACCCTGGACGCACCTACCGAGAGCGCGCGTGCGGCCCGTCGCGCCTACCTGCGCACGGACTACAACGACGACTACCTGGATCCGGGCCAGGCCACCTGCGATGCGCTGGCCGGGCAGAACAAGGGCAGCACCTATTACGCGGAGCGGCCGCGCTACGGGTTCTACTGCGGCAGCGACCGTTTGATCGGTTACGGCACGATCCTGAGCAAGCGCCGCGGGGCCAACGGCTACGCGTCGCTGCGCTACGGCTTCGACAACGGTGCGGAGTGGTTCGCGGACGTGCAGCTGGGCTACCACGACATCGCGCTGATGCGCGACGTGACCCAGTGGGGCCTGATGGCGGCCGACGGCAACGAGGACGGCTACTTCTTCAACCAGGCGACCGACCAGGTGGAATTCTGGCAGCGCCAGTTCTCGCCGGAGGAAATGGGCGGACTGGACAGGGGGATGATCCGCAGCACGCAGAAGACCTTCAGCGTGACCACCGGCTTCAAGGGCTCGCTGGGCGCAGCGTGGGACTACGAGGCGTCGCTGAGCCATTCGCAGTACCAGTCGTCGATCCGCTGGCCGCAGATCATCGCGGCCAAGGCCAATGATCTGTTCCTGGGCCCGCAGCTGGGCGAGGACGACGACGGCTTCCCGATCTACAACGCGGACCCGGCACGCCTGTACCGGCCACTGAGCCGCGCCGAATACGATTCGATCGCGGCGCGCACGACCTATACGCCGAAGTCGCGTACGGACACGGCGGCGTTGACGCTGACCAACGGCGAGCTGTTCGAGCTGCCGGGCGGCAAGGCCGGGTTCGCGGCGACGGCGGAGTTCGGCAACCAGTCGTACGCGCTGAATCCGGATCCGCTGGCGACGCAGTACTACTACTACAGCTGGAAGGATTCGGACGGCCACGGCAGCCGCAACCGCTGGGCGACGGCGGCGGAACTGCGCCTGCCGCTGCACGAGACGCTGAACGTGAGCGTGGCGGGCCGCTTCGACCAGTACCGCTATTCGGGCAATACGATCGGCAAGGCGACGTGGAGCGGCGGGATCGAGTGGCGTCCGATCGAGACGTTGCTGGTGCGCGGTTCGTACGGCACGGCGTTCCGTGCGCCGGACCTGCACTATGTGTACGCGGGCCCGGGCAATGATGAGACGAGCGCGAACGATTACTACGCGTGCGCGGTGGACGGTGCGGACGATTGTTCGGACTACGAGGAGAACCTGATCCGCACGCGCGAGGGCAACCGCCAGCTGGATCCGGAAACCAGCACGTCGTGGAGTGCGGGGCTGGTGTGGTCGCCGGCGATCGGGCTGGACCTGTCGGTGGACTGGTTCGACATCGACATGCGCGACCAGGTGCAGGACATGGACGTGAGCACGATCCTGCGCGACGAGGCGGCCTGCCGCCTGGGCGACGCGGACGCGGCGTCGCCGACCTGCGTGGACGCGGTGAACCGGGTCACGCGGACCGACGATGGGCGGCTGTACGGGGTGCATGTGAGCCCGATCAACATCGCGCGGGAGACGACGCGCGGGATCGACGTGGGGGTGCGCTACCGGCTGGGCACGGGGATCGGCGATTTCATCCTGAGCGGCAACCATACGTGGGTGCAGCGCCACGATTTCCAGCAGTTCGCGGGCGATGTGGTGGAGGACCAGTTCGCGGTGAACAGCGGGTTCGACATTCCGCGCACGAAGACCAGTGCGAGCCTGACCTGGGAGAACGCGGCCTGGTCGGCAACGCTGTACGGGTCGCGCCTGGGCAGGCTGCCGACCTACGACAGCTACGACCAGAGTTTCGACTGGGAGAGCGGCGACAGCCCGTGGATGAAGGCGACGTACCGCTACAACCTGTCGCTGCAGTACCGCTTCGACGACCATTCGCGCCTGTCGCTGTCGGTGGTGAACCTGTTCAACAAGATGCCGCCGAAGGACGCGACCTACACGCCGTACCCGTACTACGACGTGTCCTGGTTCGACACGGTGGGGCGTACGATCAACCTGCAGTACACGCATAAGTTTGGTGGTACTGCGCTGTAAGCCTTGTTGTTTTGAAAGGCCGCTGACAGATCTGTCGGCGGCCTTTTTTTTGGGTTGCACGCTGTACCGTGTCGCCGGGCCCTGCCCGGCTGCTGTTGGATTCAGGCGAACAGCCCTCGTCTGTGTGGTTTCCCTGGTCAGTGCCGTCGGGTGCGGGTTTGTGGGGGACGCTGCAAGTACGTCCATGTAAGCTCATCGCCGCATCCATGCGGCTCGTGCCCCCTCAAACCCACCCCCGCCGACCCTCCGATAGTTGGCAGGTGGCCAGGGGAAACCCCATTTCGCCGTCAGACCATCCGCGTAGGGACACGCCATGCGTGTCTGCTTCTTCCGACCGCACACGACCCTGTATGGGGGCGGCCGACGGGTAGCCCCCGGAGGGACGCTAGAAAACATGGATGTTTTCTAGCAGCCCCCATGGATGGGTTCACGGCGTGTCCCGGAGCGGGGCTGCCCGGCGGCCGCCCCTGCACGTAGCGACTGAGACGCTGCTCTTCGCGGACGATCAGGTTTTCCACACTACGCGTGGAAAGCAGTGGGGGTTTGCTGTGGACAAGTCACGTAAGCCACGCGGCGCAACGCTCTCGAACGGTGGTGATTTTTTGTCCAGAAGCTGCACGGGTTTTCCACACCGTTCGTGGAAAGCCATGGGAGTTTGCTGTGGACAACTCCGTTGAAGACTGCGCTGCAATGGTTTCGAAGCGTGGTGAATTATTGTCCAGGCCAGAACGCAAACGCCCCGCACGAGGCGGGGCGTTCGGGTCGATCTGCGCGGGCGCGGATCAGACGTTGAAGCGGAAGTGCAGGACGTCGCCTTCCTGGACGCGGTATTCCTTGCCTTCCAGGCGCAGGCGGCCTGCTTCCTTGGCACCGGCTTCGCCCTTGTACTTGATGAAGTCGTCATACGCGATGGTTTCGGCGCGGATGAAGCCCTTCTCGAAGTCGGTGTGGATCACTGCGGCCGCCTGCGGCGCGGTGGCGCCCTTGCGCACGGTCCACGCGCGGACTTCCTTGACGCCGGCAGTGAAGTAGGTCTGCAGGCCCAGCAGCTTGTACGCCGCGTTGATCACGCGGTTCAGGCCCGGCTCGCTCAGGCCGAGATCGGCCAGGAACGTGTCGCGGTCTTCGTCGTCCAGCTGCGACAGCTCTTCCTCGATCGCCGCGGAAACCGGCACCACCATCGCGCCCTCGGCCGCTGCGTGCGCACGCACCGCTTCCAGGTGCGGGTTGTTCTCGAAGCCGTCTTCCAGCACGTTGCAGATGTACATCACCGGCTTCAGCGTCAGCAGGAACAGATCGCGCACCAGCGCCTTCTCTTCCTCGTCCAGGCCGACCGAACGGCCAGCCTTGCCGTCGGCCAGCGCCGCCTGCAGCTTGGCCAGCACCGGCTTGCGTGCCGCCGCATCCTTGTCGCCGCCCTTGGCCGCGCGCTCGGCGCGGTTCAGCGCCTTCTCCACGCTGTCCAGGTCGGCCAGGGCCAGCTCGATGTCGATCGTCTCGATGTCCGAGATCGGATCCACCTTGCCCGCCACGTGGATGATGTCGCCATGCTCGAAGCAGCGCACCACGTGCGTGATCGCGTCCACCTCGCGGATGTGGGCCAGGAACTTGTTGCCCAGGCCTTCACCGCTGGCCGCGCCGGCAACCAGGCCGGCGATGTCGACGAACTCCACCGCGGTCGGAATGACCTTCTGCGGATTGATGATCGCCGCCAGCTCGTTCAGGCGCGGATCCGGCACCGGCACGATGCCCACGTTCGGCTCAATGGTGCAGAACGGGAAGTTGGCCGCCGCGATGCCCGCCTTGGTCAGCGCGTTGAACAGGGTCGACTTGCCGACGTTGGGCAGGCCGACGATGCCGCATTTGATACCCATCTTTGACAACCTCTGGGGTGAAAGTGATTGGTGAAACGGCGCACGCGCCGCTTGGCCAATCCGTTTCGCGTCAGCGCGGCGTGTGCAGCCGCTTCATGGCTTCGTTGTAATCGCCCTGCACCGCCAGCGGCAGCACGTCGATCGCATCGTCGATGGCACGGGCCGTCAGGATCTCGTCCTCCTTGGACGGGCGTCCCAGCACCCAGCCCACCACGCGGTCCTTGTGACCGGGATGGCCAATGCCGATGCGCAACCGATGGAATTTTCCGTGGCCCAGCAGGCGCATGGTGTCGCGCAGGCCGTTCTGGCCACCGTGGCCCCCGTCGAACTTCAGGCGTGCCACGCCCGGAGCCAGGTCCAGTTCGTCGTGCGCCAGCAGCGTGTCCTCCGGCTCGATCTTCCAGAACCGCTGTGCGGCGGTGACCGACTTGCCACTGAGGTTCATGAAAGTGGCGGGCTTGAGCAGCCACACCGGCTGGCCGGCGATGTCGACCCTGGCGGTCTCACCGAACAGCTTGCTGTCCACGCTCCAGCGTGCGCCCGCTTTCTCAGCCAGGGCCTCAACGAAATGAAACCCGGCATTGTGCCGGGTCCGGGCGTGTTCCGATCCGGGGTTGCCCAGACCGACGATAAGTCGCAATCCTGCCATTGTCCCTTCCAGCACGGTGCCTGCCCGAAGGCAGGCACCGATGGGTATTACTCTGCAGCCGGCGCTTCTTCGTCAGCCGCTTCGCCCTTGCCGTGCTTGGCAGTGACGATGGCGTCGTCGTGGTCCTTGCCCTGGGCCAGGGCCGGGATCTCAACGCCCTTCGGCAGCTTGATGTCCGACAGGTAGACCACGTCGCCCGCCTTCAGGTCGGCCAGGTCGACGTCGATCGATTCCGGCAGGTCCTTCGGCAGGCAGCTGACGGTCACTTCCTTCAGTTCGTGGGTGACCACGACGTCGGCAGCCTTGCCAGCCGGCGAGGTGTCTTCGTTGATGAAGTGCAGCGGCACGTTGGCGGTCAGGGCCTGGTTCTCGTCCACGCGCAGGAAGTCCAGGTGCATGATCAGCTGCTTGTGCGGGTGGCGCTGCATGTCACGCAGCAGGACCTTGGTGATCTGGCCGTCCAGGTTCAGGCTCAGGATCGACGAGTAGAACCACTCGTGCTGCTGGGCAAGCCAGGTAGCGTTGTGGTCCAGGCTGATGGCGACCGGTTCGGCGTTGCCGCCGTACACGATGGCCGGGATCACACCGGCGTGACGCAGGCGGCGGCTCGCACCCTTACGCTGCAGTTCACGCTTGGTGACCTTGATTTCATGGGTCTTCGACATTTTCGTTCTACCAGTTGTTGCCTTGCCAGGATGGCTTGGCGGTGAAAGGCACGTCCGCGACCAGACGTGCCGGAAAAAACTCAGTCCACGTACAGCGAGCTGACCGACTCACCGAAGGCGATGCGGCGCATCGTCTCGGCCAGCATTTCCGCCACGCTGAGCTGGCGGATCTTGCTGCACACCCGCGCCTCTTCACGCAGCGGGATGGTGTCGGTCACCACCAGCTCGTCGAGCTGGGAGTTGTTGATGTTGTCCACCGCCGGGCCCGAGAGCACGGCGTGGGTGCAGTACGCCGCCACCTTGAGGGCGCCGCGCGCCTTCAGCGCCGCGGCAGCCGCACACAGGGTGCCGGCGGTGTCGACGATGTCATCGACCATCACGCAGGTCTTGCCTTCGACGTCACCGATGATGTTCATCACGGTGGAGACGTTGGCGCGCGGACGGCGCTTGTCGATGATCGCCAGGTCGGCGTCGTCCAGACGCTTGGCGACGGCGCGCGCACGCACCACGCCACCCACGTCCGGGGACACCACGATCAGGTTTTCAGTGCCGTAGGCGCGCCAGATGTCGGCGAGCAGCAGCGGCGAGGCATACACGTTGTCCACCGGCATGTCGAAGAACCCCTGGATCTGGTCGGCATGCAGGTCCACCGTCAGGACGCGGTCGGCGCCAACGGCGCTGAACATCTTGGCGGCGACCTTGGCGGTGATCGGCACGCGCGAGGAGCGCATGCGGCGATCCTGGCGCGAGTAGCCGAAATACGGCACCACGGCGGTGACACTGTTGACCGAGGCGCGCTTGAGCGCATCGATCAGGACCAGCAGTTCCATCAGGTTCTCGGCGCTCGGCGCGCAGGTCGGCTGGATCACGAAGACGTCCTGCTTGCGGACGTTCTCTTCGATTTCGACCTGCACTTCCCCGTCGGAGAAACGCGACACCAATGCCTTGCCCGGCCGGACCCCCAGTTCCTTGCAGATGCTCTGCGCAAGGCGCTTGTTGGCGTTGCCGGAAAATACCAGCAGGTTCGGGTGTTCTTGCATCATGGCGGTCTCGGGCGGGAGCGATTGGCGGAGAACTGGCGACAACACTGCGGCCGATCAACCGTGTCCGCGCAGGCCTGCGCTGGAATACGCGGTTGACGTCCGCAAGTGGCAGGGGCGGGAGGATTCGAACCTCCGAATGCCAGGATCAAAACCTGGTGCCTTGGGCCTCTTGGCGACGCCCCTGCATCAAAATCAATAACGCTCGAGTACATCAAGCAGTGGCGAGCGCTCCACGCCCGCAGCCACCCATGCCCGCAGTCCTTCCGGCAACTCCGCCAGGCCCTGCTCTGCAGCAGCGCGCGTGTCGAACTCGACGAAACAACCGCTTCCCGACCCGGTGAGTCGTGCCCGGCCGATGCTGTCCAACGCGATGAGCACTGCCTCTACGGCAGGTTCGCGACGGCGCAGTACCGGCTCGAACGCATTCCCGAGCAAAGACCCGGAAGCGAAGTCCGCTATTTTCGCCACTGGGGCGTCGCGCGTCAAATCCGGCGAGCTGAAAAGCGCAGCGGTGGGCACGTGGACACCGGGGTCGGCGATCACATACCAGGCCGGCGGCAGGGCCAGCGGGGTCAGCTGCTCGCCCACGCCCTCGGCCCAGGCGTTGTGGCCGCGCACGAACACCGGCACGTCCGCGCCCAGCTGCAGGCCCAGTGCGGCCAGGGTGTCGACGTCCAGGCCGGTGCGCCAGAGGTGGTTCAGGCCCACCAGTACGGTCGCAGCGTCGGACGAGCCACCGCCGAAGCCGCCACCGGCCGGAATTCGCTTTTCGATGCTGATGTCAGCACCCTGGGCGACGTTCGCATGTTTTTTGAGCAGAAGCGCCGCGCGCACGGCGAGATCGTCGGCCTCCGCCACGCCGGCCACCGAGGGACCGTCACGGCGCACCTTTCCATCTTCACGCACGCCGAGCCGCACCCGGTCGCCCCAGTCCAGCAGGCGGAACACGCTCTGCAGCGCGTGATAGCCGTCGGCCCGGCGACCGGTGATCTGCAGGAACAGGTTCAGCTTGGCCGGGGCCGGCCACCATGCCCCGTTGCCATTCAGGTCCGCAGCGCTCATGGGGCGTCGAGCACCCAGCCGTCCACCAGCAGGCGCACCTTGGCGTCGCCCTTGACCGCTTCGATCCGGCGTGGCAGCACCGGGCGGTCGCCTTCGGCCGGGTACCAGTCCAGGTACTGGATGTCCCAGCCCATCTGCTGGAAGCGGCGCGGACGCCCTTCCGCGTCGCGATCGACCTGTCCGGCGGCGCTCGCACCCTCGGCGACCAGGCCGCGTACCCAGTCCGGCAGCTGGTTGACCGGGATATCCCAGCCGGTGGCCTCCAGCAGCACCTGCTGCGCGTCCGCGCCCTGGCGCGGTCCGCCGTCGACGCCGTCCAGCCGGCCGCCGCCCTGTTCGCTGTCGCCGGTCAGGGTCCAGCTCTGCCGGGTCACCGGCGCGCTGAGCGACACCACGTACTGGCGCGCCTGCTGCCGCCAGTCGATGCGGCCGCTGCCGCCATTGCGCCCCTTGCTGACCGCGACCCGGCCTTCGAACGACCAGGCCGGCCAGGCGCGCACCTGCTCCACCCGCAGCGCCTCGGCCTGCGCCGCTTCGGCACTTACGGTACTGACCACTTCCGGTGCGGCCGGCGCCTTGCGTGCGTCCAGCGACACACAGGCCGACAACGACAGGGCCAGGGCCGCCGCGCAGGCGGCCTTCATCGACATCCACTTCATACGCCGTATTTCTCGATCACGCGCTGCAGCGCACGGTTGTCCGGGTCCAGCCTGCGCGCCTCGTCGAAGAAGCGGCGGGCCTCGTCCTTGCGGCCGAGCACCCACAGCACTTCACCGACGTGCGCGGCGATTTCCGGGTCCTTGGCCAGGGTCCAGGCCCGGCGCAGCTGCACCAGCGCCTCTTCCTTGCGGCCGAGGCGATACAGCACCCAGCCATAGCTGTCGACGATGGCGGCATTGTCCGGTTCGGCCACGCGGGCGCGGTCGATCAGCTCGAGCGCTTCCTGGTAGCGCGTGGTGCGGTCGGCCAGGGTGTAGCCCAGCGCGTTGAGCGCGGCCACGTTTTCCGGCTCGGTCACCAGGATCTTGCGCAGGTCGGCCTCGGCGCGCGGCACGTCGTCGCGACGCTCCCAGGCCAGCGCGCGGGCATACAGCAGCGCATTCTCGTCCGGGTAGGCGGCCAGGCCACGGGCCAGCGCGTCGAGCTCGCCCGGCAGGTCGTTGCCGCGCTGGCGCAGTTCGGCTTCAAGCAGGTAGGCATCGCGTCGCGCTTCGTCGTCGATGCTGGCGTCGGACTGGAGCGCATGCACGCCGGCGAACGCCTTGTCGGTGCGGCCCAGTTCGTATTCGGCACTGGCCGCACGCAGGCGCGCTTCGGCGCGCTCTTCGCCGCCAGGCACGCTCAGGTACCAGTCCACCGCTTCGGCATGGCGCTTGAGGTACTCGGCGATCTTGCCGAGCAGGAGGCGCTGCGCCGGATCCGGCTTGGTCGCCTGCTTCGACAGGTCGGTGTACAGCGCCAGCAGCGCGGTGTCGTCCTTCTGCTTGGCCAGCAGGGAGGCCCGCATGCCCCAGGTCTGCACGTCCTGCGGGCCCACCGACAGCACCCGTTCGGCGGCCTTGGCATCGCCCATGGCGTCGTAGGCGATCGCCACCGCGTTGCGCAGCTCGGGGTCGGCGACGGTGCGCGGCTCGACCGCGCGCAGGGCGGCCAGCGCCTCGTCGGCCTTGCCGGCCTGGAACATCAGGCTGGCATTCAACAAGGCCACCCGCGGTTCGCCGGGGAACCGGCGCACCACTTCGTCGACCATGCGCCGGGCCAGCTCGGGGCGGTCCATGCGCATGGCAAGGCGGCCGAATTCCTGCCAGGGCTCCAACTGGTTGGGGATGGCATTGTCGTCGACCAGCTGGCCCAGCACGTCGGCCGCGGCGGCCGGGTCGCGACCGCCACCGACCAGGGCGGCCAGCGCGAACTTCCAGCCGCGCGGGTCCGGGTCGCGCAGCAGCGCGGCCAGCTCGGTGCGGGCGCCTTTCACATCGCCCTTGCGCAGGTCCAGCGCGGCGGCGCTGCTGCGCATGGCCAGCGAGCGCGGGGCGCGCTTTTCCCACAGGGCCAGCGCACGGCTGGCGCGCTTGTCGTCGTCGGCCAGCATGGCGATGCGGGTGGCCCGTTCGGCCAGGCCGGCATCGTCGCGGCCCGCCTCGGCCGCCTCCAGGTACCAGCGCGCGGCATCGGCCAGCTTGCCGGCCTGCAGGGCAAACTCGCCGGCCATCACCGGGGTCAGTGAGGCCGGTTCGGCCGTGGCCGCCTTGGAGGTCGGCAGCCGGGCAGAGCCCGGCGCTACGGCCGCTGCGAGGGCGTTGGCGGCGGCCAGGGACAGCAACAGAACGCTGGAGATGCGAATCAATGCGGGCATCGGGGGCTTCTGGCCTTAAAATGACGACTTGAATGGCCAGCAGCTTATCGCAAGCAACTGAACAATGACCCTGTGGGTGCTCGGACTGAATCACCAGACCGCGCCAGTGGAGCTGCGCGAACGCGCGTCCTTTGGCGGCGACGCCCTGCCCCAGGCATTGGCGTCGCTGCGCGATACCCCGCAGGTGGCCGAAGCGGTCCTGCTCTCCACCTGCAACCGCACCGAGCTGTACGCGGTGGCCGATTCCGCCGAGGCGCTGGCGCACTGGCTGGAACGCCATGCCGGCCAGCTGCACGGCTACCTGTACCAGCATGCCGACGCCGATGCGGTGCGCCACCTGTTCCGGGTCGCCACCGGGCTGGACTCGATGGTGCTGGGCGAGCCGCAGATCCTGGGCCAGGTCAAGGACGCCTGGGCCACCGCGCGCGACCACGGACTGCTCGGCCAGCGCCTGGACCGGCTGTTCCAGCAGACCTTCTCGGTCGCCAAGCGCGCCCGTACCGACACCCGGGTCGGGGCCAATCCGATCTCGGTGGCCTCCACCGCCGTGCGCCTGGCGCAGAACTCGTTCGCGCGGCTGGAAGACTCCACCGTGCTGCTGGTCGGCGCCGGCGAAACCATCGAGCTGGCGGCCCGGCACCTCAGCGAAGGCCGGGTCCGGCGCCTGCTGATCGCCAACCGTACCCTGGCCCATGCGCAGGAACTGGCCACCCGCCACGGCGGGGTGGCGCTGCCGCTGAGCGAGCTGGACCGGCACCTCGGCGAGGCCGACGTGGTGTTCTCGGCCACCGCCGCGCGCGAGCCGGTGATCGGCACCGCCCAGGTCGCCGCCGCGCTGCGCGCGCGCCGGCACAAGCCGATGCTGCTGTTCGACCTGGCGGTACCGCGCGATATCGAATCCGGCGTGGGCGAGCTGAAGGACGCCTTCCTGTACACCGTGGACGACCTGGAGCGCGCGGTGGAAGACAACCGCCGCAGTCGTCGCGAGGCCGCCGCCGAAGCCGAAGCGATCATCGAGCTGCAGGTGTCGCGCTTTGTCGAGACCCAGCAGGCCAGCGCGCACCAGGCGCCACTGCGGCAGCTGCGCGCCTATGGCGAAGCGACCCGGGTGGAGATGCTGGACAAGGCCCGCCAGCAGCTGGCGCACGGCAAGTCGCCGGAAGAAGTGCTGGAGCTGCTCGCGCACGGCCTGACCAACCGCCTGCTGCATCCGCCGACCGCCGCGCTGCGCGCGGCCGCGCTCAGCGGCGATACTGAGCTGACCCGCGCCGCCGAGCGCCTGTTCCCGGCCAAGCCGGGCTACCACCACGCTGTTGAGAGGACCGATGACGCCGACCCTGCGCCGTAAGCTGGAAGCGCTGGCCGAGCGCCGCGAAGAACTTGAACGCCTGCTGGCCGACCCGGACGTGGTCGGCGACAACGAGCGCTTCCGCAATTTTTCGCGCGAGTTCGCGCAGCTGCAGCCGATCGCCACTGCCCTGGCCGACGAAGCGCGTGCGCTGGCCGACCTGGCGGCGGCCGAGGCCATGCGTGCCGACCCCGACCTGCGCGAGCTGGCCGACGAGGAAATCGCCGCCGCGCAGGAGCGCCTGCAGCAGCTCGACCACGACCTGGCCCTGCTGCTGGTGCCGCGCGACCCGCGCGATGACGGCAACCTGTTCCTGGAAGTGCGCGCCGGCACCGGCGGCGACGAGGCGGCGATCTTCGCCGGCGACCTGTTCCGCATGTACGCACGTTATGCCGAGCGCCAGGGCTGGAAGGTCGAGATCGAATCGGACAGCCCCGGCGAGCATGGCGGCTACAAGGAGATCGTGGCCCGCGTGGTGGGCCGTGGCGCGTACTCCAAGCTCAAGTTCGAGTCGGGCACCCACCGCGTGCAGCGCGTGCCGGCCACCGAATCGCAGGGTCGCATCCACACCTCGGCGGCCACCGTGGCGATCATTCCCGAGGCCGACGAGGTCGATGACATCGTCATCAACCCGGCCGACCTGAAGGTCGACACGTTCCGCTCCTCCGGGGCGGGCGGCCAGCACGTCAACAAGACCGAGTCGGCGATCCGGATTACCCACGTGCCGAGTGGCGTGGTAGTGGAATGCCAGACCGAACGCAGCCAGCACGCCAACCGCGACAAGGCGATGAAGCGGCTGAAGGCGCAGCTGCTCGACAGCGAGCGCAGCAAGCAGGCTGCGGCGACCGCGGAAAGCCGGCGCCTGCAGGTCGGCAGTGGCGACCGCAGCCAGCGCATCCGGACCTACAGCTTCCCGCAGGGTCGGATCACCGACCACCGGGTGGAAGGACTGACCCTGTACGACCTGCCCAACATCATCGCCGGCGAAATGGATGGCCTGGTCGAACGCCTGATCCACGAACACCAGGCCGACGAACTGGCCCAGCTGTCCGCCGGGGCGTGAGCATGGACCCGCAGCGCGCGCAGCTGCGCATGGCAGTACAACGGCAGCCGCAGGACTTCATTGCCTGGGTGATGCTGGCCGATGCCGAGCTGGAAGCTGGGGACACCGGGGCCGGCGACCTCGCTGCCCAACGCGCGCTGCAGCTGCGCCCCGGCCATCCCGAGGCCCTGGCACGGCTGGGCCGGACCCGCTGGATGCAGGGCCGCCACGACGAAGCAGCCGCGCTGCTGCGGCAGGCGGCCAACCTGGTGCCGCAGCATCCGGGCATTGCATTGTGGCTGGGCCATGCACTGGAAGACGCCGGCCAGCCCGAAGCGGCCGCTGACGCCTACCGGCACGCGCACCGGCTGCTGCCGGGCGAACCCTACATCACCGCGCAGCTGCTCAACTGGCAGCGTCGTCTGTGCGACTGGCGCGGGCTGGACGCGCTGGCGCAGCAGCTGAGGCAGGCGGTTGCGCAGGGCGCTGCGGTAGTCGAGCCCTTTGCCTTCCTCAACGAAGACAGCAGTGCCGCCGAACAACTGGGCTGTGCGCGGCAACGCGCGGCCGGTATTGCCAGCGGCGTGCGCGCGTTGCCGGCCACGCGCGTGCGCGCGCAGGGTCCGCTGCGGGTGGGCTTCCTCTCCAATGGCTTCGGTGCGCACCCGACCGGCCTGCTGACCGTGGCGCTGTTCGAGCAGCTGCGCCTGCTGGGCGGGCTGGAGCTGCACCTGTTCGCGCTCAACCGCGATGACGGCAGCGCGATCCGCGCGCGCCTGCAGGCGGCCGCCAGCACGCTGCACGATGTATCTGCCCTGCCCCACACCGGCATCGCCGAGCGCATTCGCGCGGCGGGCGTTGACGTGCTGTTCGACCTGCGCGGCTGGGGCGGCGGCGGCACTCCGGCGGTGCTGGCGATGCGCCCTGCCCCGGTGCAGGTGACCTGGCTGGCCTATCCCGGCACCTCCGGCGCGGCGTGGATGGACTACGTGCTCGCCGACCGCTACGTGCTGCCCGATGCATTGGCACCGGCCTTCAGCGAGCAGGTCCGCTACCTGCCACGCGCCTTCCAGCCGTCGGACAACACCCGCGTGCTGGAAGCGGTGCCGGACCGTGTGGCGTGCGGCCTGCCCGAACGGGGCGTGGTGTTCTGCTGCTTCAACAACAGTTACAAGCTCAACCCGCGCAGCATGCGTCGCGCCTTCGCGGTGCTGCAGGGCGTACCGGGCAGCGTGCTGTGGTTGCTGTCCGGTCCGGGCAACGCCGATGCGCGGTTGCGGGCGGCCGCGCGCGAGGCCGGCGTGGACCCGTCGCGGCTGGTGTTCATGCCGAAGCTGCCGCATCCGGTGTATCTGGCGCGGTACCAGCATGCGGATCTGTTCCTGGATACCCATCCGTACAACGCGCATACCACCGCCTCCGACGCGTTGTGGGCGGGATGCCCGGTGCTGACGGCTCCCGGCGCGACCTTCGCCTCGCGTGTCGCCGGCTCGCTCAACCATCATCTGGGGCTGGCGGAATTGAACGTTGCCGATGACGCGGCCTTTGTCGCCACGGCGGTCGCGCTCGGCAACGACCCGCGGGCGATGACGGCGCTGCGCGCGAAACTGGCGCAGGCGCGGGCAGACAGCGGCCTGTTCGACATGACGGGTTTCGCGGTTGATTTCACCGCCCAGGTCGAGGCCATGACCACGGAACGCGGGTGGCAGGGGCGTTGACACGGCGCGGTGTACCCTGAGGTCCACCGTCCCGCCACGAGGTCCCCATGGGCAAGCTCAAGCGCAAGGCCTACCAGGAACTGCTGGAACCGATGCAGCTGGAAATCACCACCATGGCGCGCTGGGTGCAGCACACCGGGCAACGCGTGCTGGTGCTGTTCGAGGGCCGCGATACCGCCGGCAAGGGCGGTGCGATCCAGTCCATCGCCGAACACCTCAACCCGCGCCAGTGCCGGGTGGTGGCGCTGCCCAAGCCGACCGAGCGCGAAGCCACGCAATGGTATTTCCAGCGCTACGTCACCCACCTGCCGGCGGCCGGTGAAATCGTGCTGATGGACCGCAGCTGGTACAACCGTGCCGGGGTCGAACACGTGATGGGGTACTGCTCGGAGACGGAGTACCGCGCGTTCCTGGAACAAACCCCGGTGTTCGAAAAACTGCTGGTGGACGACGGCATCCTGCTGTTCAAGTACTGGCTCACGGTCGACCAGGCGCAGCAGGAAGAACGCTTCGCCGAGCGCCACGTGGACCCGTTGAAAGGCTGGAAGCTGT
Source organism: Stenotrophomonas aracearum (assembly GCF_031834615.1). NCBI lineage: Bacteria > Pseudomonadati > Pseudomonadota > Gammaproteobacteria > Lysobacterales > Lysobacteraceae > Stenotrophomonas > Stenotrophomonas aracearum. The sequence goes on along the minus strand of NZ_CP115543.1, from coordinate 844,269 downwards.
CGCCGGTGGACCTCAAATCGCGCAGCAAGTACACCGCCTACACCGAGGCTCGCGAGGCGATGCTGCGCGCTACCCATCGCGACGCCTCGCCGTGGACACTGGTCGACTTCAACGACCAGCGGCGCGGCCGCCTGGGCCTGATCCGCAACCTGCTCGACCGCCTGCCCGACACCCAGGTGGACGACCCGGTACCGGAGCTGCCGCCACTGAAGGGCAAGCTGCATGAAGAACAGTTCGGCGTGTTGAAACCGATCAGGGCATTCGAAGACGAAGGTTGAAGGCGCGGATTACGCGCCTTTGGCGATTTCCTTCTCGATGTCAGCCGCAGTGACCGGACCCAGGAACTGCTTGGCAACCTTGCCGTCTGGAGCGATCAGGTAGGTCATCGGCAGGCCGCGCGGCACGGCGAAATCTTCCGGCGGGTTGTAGGTGTCGACCAGCACGATCGGATAGGTCACCGGCAGCTTCTTGAGGAAGTCCTTCATCTCCGCCGGGTCGATGTCCTCGTAGGCCAGGCCGACCACCTCGATCTGCTCGCGCATCGCATGCAGCGCCGACAGCTCGGGCATTTCCTTGCGGCACGGGGCGCACCAGGTCGCCCAGAAGTTCACCACCACCCACTTGCCACGGTGAGCGGCCAGGTCGTAGGTGCTGCCATCGAGGGCCGGCAGCACCAGCCGCGGCTGCTCGGCGGTGGCACGCTCCAGGTCGGGGCTGGCGCTGTCGGCCGGCGTAGCCGGTTCGGCCACCGGCGCCGGTGCGGGCGCAGCGGCTTCCGGTTGCGGGGCGGGCTTGTTGCAGCCGGCCAGGGCCAGCAGGCCCAGCGCAAGCAGCAGGGGCTTGGCGGTCATGGCGTATCTCCGTGGGGGGTATAGATGTCGCTGACGCGGCGCTTGAGCAACTCGCGCAGGGGCAGGCGCAGTGCGTCCAGCGCCGCCACCGAGGCAATGCCCAGGCTGTCGTCGCGGTACGGCAGGTAAGCTTCCTTGACCGGAATGCGCAGCTGCGTGGATTCGTAGAGGTCGGCCAGGGTGAGCTTGTCCAGGTCCCGCGCGAGCAGCCATTCGCCCTGTTCGTCGCGGCGCACCACGCGGATCGCTTCCAGGTCGCAGAGCATGCTCTGCAGCAGCGAGTCGGTGAGCATCGGCTCCAGCCGCAGCACTTCATCCTCGTCCAGGCCGCGTCCGTCCACGCGGGCCTGGTGGAAGCGCCCGATCAGGCGCAGCAGGCCGTACAGCTCGTAGCCGGTGGGCAGGCGCAGGTCGGCCGGCTGGTAGCGGAAGGCGGCGATCGACGAGGCCAGCGAGGCACCGAGCAGCACCGAGACCCAGCACAGGTAGATCCACAGCAGCAGGATCGGCACGAACGCCACCGTGCCATAGAGCTTCTGGTAGGACTGGAAACTGCCGAGGTAGGCGCCCATGCCCCACTTCACCAGCTCCAGCATCACCGCCGCCAGGATCGCGCCGGGAATGGCGTGACGCCACTTCACCGTGTGGTGCGGGACCACCCGGTACACCAGCATGATGCAGACGAACTCGATCAGGATCGGGGCGATGGTCAACGAGGCGTCGGCGAGCAGGCGGCCCTCGCTGGTGCCGAACAGCGGCAGCGCGAACACCCGCGCCGAGACCGCCAGCGAGGCGGCGGCCAGCATCGCGCCCAGGGTGAGCACGGTCCAGTACACGAGGAAGCGGGTGAGCTTGGGCCGGGTCGAGCTGACCCGCCAGATCTGGTTGAAGGTTTCTTCCACGCTGTTGAGGGTGATCAGCAGCGACACCACCAGCGCGATGAAGCCGGCGGCGGTGAGCTGGCCGGCACTGGCCGAGAACTGGCGCAGGTAGCCTTCAGCGGCGCGCGCGGCGTTGGGCACGAAGTTGGAGAACACGTAGTCGCTGAGCGTGTCGCTCCAGCGGTCGAACACCGGGAACGCCGAGAGCACCCCGAACACCACGATCGCCAGCGGCACCAGCGCGAACACCGTGGTGTAGGCCAGCGAGGCGGCGGCCTGGAACAGGCGGTCGTCCAGGAAGCGGCGCCACAGGAAGCGACCGAAGCTGGCGGTACGGGCCCGGTCGCGCCCGCGTTCCAACCAGAGATTGAGGGTATCCAGGGGTTCCATCCAGGCAAGCGTACCTGAAGCCGGGTGGAGGCAATGCCATACTGCGGGCCGGATGGGTCACAACGGAAGCAAGATGGCGGAGATTCTGGTGCTGTACTACAGCCGCGGCGGTTCGGTGGCGCGGCTCGCGCGCCAGATCGCGCGTGGCGTCGGCGAAGTGCCGGGCATGAGCGCGCGCCTGCGCACGGTGCCGCCGGTGGCGGCAGTGACCCAGACCGCGCGACCGCCGGTGCCCGAAGACGGTGCCCCGTACGTGAGCGTGGAGGACCTGGCCGAATGCAGCGGCCTGCTGCTCGGCAGTCCGACCCGGTTCGGCAACATGGCCGCGCCGGTCAAGCATTTCCTGGACGGGCTGGGCGCCGAGTGGGTCAACGGCACCCTGGCCGGCAAGCCGGCCGGGGTGTTCACCTCGACCGCGTCGCTGCACGGCGGACAGGAGTCCACGCTGCTGTCGATGCAGGTGCCGCTGCTGCACCACGGCTGCCTGATCGTGGGCATTCCCTTTACGGAACCGGCGCTCAGCCACACCACGACCGGTGGTACGCCCTATGGCGCCAGCCATGTGGCCGGCGCGGACGACAACCCGGTACCGAGCGAGGACGAAGCGGTTCTGGCCCGCGCGCTGGGCCGGCGCGTGGCCGATATCGCACGGCGGCTGGGATGAGCCCGCGCGCGCAGAGGGGGATGCTGGCCGCCGTGCTGCTCGCGCTGGCGGCGGTGTATGCGGTGTGGTTCGCGCAGGACCGGCACTGGCTGGCCAGCCAGCTGGTTTTCACCCTGCCGCCGCTGCTGCTGGCGATCGGGGTTCTGCTGGGCCGCGGCAAGGCGCCGTTCTGGGTGGGCGTGCTGGCGTTGTTCTGGTTCAGCCATGGCGTGATGAGCGCCTGGAGCCACCCGGAGACCGCGCATTGGGCCTGGGCGGAGCTTCTGCTGGCGTTGGCGGTGATCGGAGTGTCGAGCGCACCGGGGCTGCGGAAACGGTTCGGCCCGAAGGGCTGATGCCGCGCGGTATCATGGCGGCCTGGCGCGGGCTGTTCCGCGCGGCTCACGCTCACACCAGGATTGCGGCAATGGAAGAACTACTGATCATCACCACCGGTGGCACGATCGACAAGATCTACTTCGACGACAAGTCGGACTACCAGATCGGCGATCCGCAGATCGGGATGATCCTGCGCGAACTGGGCGTGACCTTCCGCTTCAACGTGATCCCGATCCTGCGCAAGGACTCGCTGCACATCAGCGACGAGGACCGCGAGCTGATCCGCGCCACCATCGCCGCGCAGCCGACCCGCCACGTGCTGGTCACCCACGGCACCGATTCGATGGTGCAGACCGGCCGCGTGCTCAAGAGCATTCCCGACAAGACCATCGTGATGACCGGCGCACTCAGCCCGGCCCGTTTCCGTGGTTCGGATGCCGAGTTCAACATCGGCTGCGCGATCGGCGCGGTGCAGTCGCTGCAGCCGGGCGTGTACATCGCCATGAACGGCCGCATCTGGAACCCCGAACACGTTCGCAAGAACGTGGCAGCCAACCGATTCGAAGACGCATGATCGCGCGTCCATGAAAAAGGCCCCGGCAGTGCCGGGGCCTTTTTTTCATCCTCAGTACTGCGCGGTCAGGGTCACGCCGGAGAAGGTGGTGTACGCCTTCACCCGCACATGCCAGGTACCCGCCGCCGGAGCGGTGATCGTGCAGGTTTCGTTGTTGCCGCTCAGGTACGGGCGGCAGGTGTACACCGTGTCTGTCGGGGCGCTGCCCGAACGCACGTACAGGTCGGCGTCACCCGAGCCACCGGCAATGGTCACCTTCAGCTGCGAACGTCCCGCCGGCACTGCGACCGTGTAGGCCAGCGACGCACCGCTGGACGCGCCCAGGCCGGTGACCGGCACGTTGTTCTGCAGGGTCCCGTTGCCCGGGTTCGGGTTGGTCCCACCCAGCGCTGCGGTCACTGCCGCATCGGCGTCGACGATGCCCGCACCGCAGCCACCGCTGCACGCGCCCGGCAGGGGACGGACGGTATTCTTGAGCAGGGTTTCAACCGCCGCCGGCGACAGCGCGGTCGGCGCGACCGACTGCACCAGCGCGACCACGCCGGCCACGTGCGGGGCCGCCATCGAGGTGCCGTTGTACGACGCGTAGGAGGCGCTGCCCGGTACCGTGGTGCCGGTGTTGAGCGTGGACAGGATCGCCTGGCCCGGGGCTGAGACGTCGATGCCGGCACCGTAGTTGGAGAAGCTGGCGCGCGCGCCGGCCGAGGTGGTGGCCGCCACCGCGATCACGTTGGCGCAGTTGGCCGGGACCGCCGAGGACACGTTGGTGTTGCTGTTGCCGGCAGCCACGACCACGGTGGTGCCGCGCGACACCGCGCCGTTGATCGCGTTCTGGTAGGTGGCCGAGCAGGTGCCGCCGCCACCGAGCGACATGTTGATCACTTCGGCCGGGTTGGCATTGGCCGGCACGCCGCTGACGGTGCCGCCAGAGGCCCACACGATCGCATCGGCAATGTCGGACGTGTAGCCGCCGCACTTGCCCAGCACGCGCACCGGCACGACCTTGGCGTTGTACGCGGTACCGGCCACGCCGGTGCTGTTGTTGGTCACCGCGGCGATCGTGCCGGCCACGTGGGTGCCGTGCCAGCTGGAGTTGGAGGCCGGATAGCCGGCGCCGCATTCGTTGGCGGCGTACCAGTCGCCTTCGTCGTTGGGGTTGTTGTCGCGGCCACCGCCGTCGCGCGCCATCGCCGCGTCGCTGATGAAGTCATAGCCGGGCAGGATGTTGGCGTTGAGGTCGGCATGGTTGGTGATGCCGGTGTCGATCACGGCCACCACCACGCCGGTGCCGGTGGCCTTGTCCCAGGCCGGACGCACGTTGATCGAGGCGTTGCTGGTGCCGAAGCCCCACTGCTCGGACAGGCGGGCGTCATTGGGGGTCAACGTGGCGCGCATCAGCTGGTCGACTTCGACGTATTCCACGTTCGGGTCGGCGGCCAGGCGGCGCATCAGCAGTTCCGATTCCGCTGCGTCCAGCGGGCGGTCGGCCTTGACCACGGTTGGGCCGATGGCCAGGGTGCGCAGCTTCTGCAGGCCCAGCGCGCGGCCCTGGGCGGCCGGAACGGCGGCGGCCGCCGCCTTCAGCGAGCTGGCCAGTACGCTCGGGGTCGCCACGTCGGTGGCGCCGTCCTTGTATTTCACGATGAAGCGCTGATGGGTCGGCGCGGAGGCCAGGCCGCTGAGCTGCACGTCGCCGGCAAACGCCGGGGCGGCCAGCAGCAGGGTCGAAAGAACAGAACCACCGAGTACAACCACTGCACGCTGACGCAGACGCTGCGAATCATGAGACATCGGAATTCCCTTCAAGTCGTGAGGAGCCGTCGATGCGGCGAGGTGGGTTCGATGCAGCGCGATGAAAGACGGCGTGTATCGAACCTGGAAGACGGATCGGTTTCCCCTGTGCAACCGCCCGACCCCGGACGCTAGTGGTTCGGCCCTGCCGCAACAATGTTTCAGCGCGCTTTCAGGGTTGTGAAAAGTTCGATCTGAGACTTTTCGGGTCAAGGGTTTGTGAATGTGAAGAAACTTTCGGGTAGGGAAATGGTCAATGCGCGTGTAATTCGTGTCCTGCGTCACTGTCTTGTGCGTCATTGGCAAGACATTGTTTGCGCAACAATGGGTTAGGTGGGTTTTGATCGTTCTGATGCGGGGTTATCGGGAAGGCTCCAGCCACGCAGGGCGTGGCTCTACCGGTGACGGACACGGTTCACAGGGGTGACGGACACGGCTCGCACGATTCGCGTTGGACGGAGGCGGTAGAGCCACGCCCTGCGTGGCTGCTCGACGATCCCCAACAAAAGGCCCGCCTGTCACCAGGCGGGCCTCTTATTCATCACGGGATCGCTGGATCAGCCGTCCAGGCGCACCAGCCAGCCATGGCGGTCCGGCAGGCGGCCGTACTGGATGTCGGTCAGTTCCTTGCGCAGCGACATGGTCACTTCACCGGCCGGCGCGCTCAGGTCGCCCACCGAGAAGCCTTCGCCCTTGAGCTGGCCGATCGGGGTGACCACCGCCGCGGTACCGCAGGCGAACACCTCGGCGATCTCGCCCGAGGCCACGCCCTGCTTCCACTCGTCGATGCTGACCTTGCGCTCTTCCACCTTCATGCCGCGGTCGCGGGCCAGCTGCAGGATGCTTTCGCGGGTGATGCCTTCCAGGATGCTGCCGGACAGTTCCGGGGTCACCAGGGTGCCGTCCTTGTAGACCAGGAACACGTTCATGCCGCCCAGTTCTTCCAGGTACTTGCCTTCGACCGGATCCAGGAACAGCACCTGCGAGCAGCCCTGCGCCTGCGCCTTCTGCTGCGGCAGCAGCGAGGCCGCGTAGTTGCCGCCGCACTTGGCCGCACCGGTGCCGCCCTTGGCCGCACGCGCGTATTCGGTGGACAGCCAGATCGCCACCGGGGCCACGCCCTTGGCGAAGTAAGGACCGGCCGGGCTGGCGATGACGTAGTAACCGGCCTTCTGCGCGCCACGCACGCCGAGGAAGGCTTCATCGCCGATCATGAACGGACGGAAGTACAGGCTGGATTCGTCGGCCGACGGCACCCAGCTGGCGTCCACCGCGATCAGCTGCTTCAGCGATTCGACGAAGATCTCCACCGGCAGTTCCGGCAGCGCCAGGCGCTGCGCCGAGCGCTGCAGGCGGCGGCCGTTGGCATCCGGGCGGAAGGTCCAGATCGAACCGTCGGCGTGGCGGTAGGCCTTGATGCCTTCGAAGATTTCCTGGCCGTAATGCAGCACCGCAGCGGCCGGGTCCAGCTGCAGCGGGCCGTAGGCGCGCACGCTGGCGTCATGCCAGCCGGTGTCCTTGTCCCAGCGTACTTCCACCATGTGGTCGGTGAAGTGCAGACCGAACCCCGGCGCGGCCAGGATGCGCTCGCGCTCCTCGCTGCTGCGCGGGTGGGCGGAACGGGTGGTGGTGAAGTTCACGGAAGACTGGGACACCGGATGATTCCTGTTCTGGTTACGGGGAGCACATCAATTACAGCATGCCGGTTTCAAGCCGGGCCGCTTCGGACATCATGTGCTGGTTCCACGGCGGGTCGAACACCAGTTCGACATCGGCTTCGGCCACGGAGGGGATCATTTCCAGCTTGCTGCGCACGTCGTCGACCAGGATGTCGCCCATGCCGCAGCCGGGCGCGGTCAGGGTCATCTTGATGTCGACCTCGCGCTGGCCATCGTCCAGGTGCTTGAGCTCGACTTCGTATACCAGGCCGAGGTCGACGATGTTGAACGGGATTTCCGGGTCGAAGCAGGTGCGCAGTTGCTGCCACACCAGCTTTTCGACCTCCTCGTCGGAGGCGTCGGCGGGCAGTTCCAGCGCCGGCGGCGGTTCCTTGCCGATCGCGTCGCCGTCCTTGCCGGCGATGCGGAACAGATTGCCTTCGACGAACACGGTGTAGCTGCCGCCCAGTGCCTGGGTGATGTACCCATAGCTGCCGGCCGGCAGGGTGACCGTTTCGCCCTGCGGGACCATGACGGCCTCGCAGTCGCGTTCGAAGTGGACGGGTTCGCTGCTACGGGAGTACATGTGGATCGATATGGGGTCGCGGCCAATTCCCGCAAGGTGGCTATTTTAGCCCAGCGGCCGCCCACGCGCCGGTCACCCCGCAAGCCGGTATCCTGTGGCGATCCAAAGGAAGAATGCATGTCGCCCACGTCCGCGCCCGCCAGGTCCGCCTACTGGCTCTGGCCCCCGCTGTTGCTGCTTGGAGTCGTCACGGCCACGTTGGCCTGGTTGGTCATCGCCCTGCTGAGCGGTCGCCAGGTCGGCTGGATGGCCGTACTGGCCGCGCTGGAGCTGGGTTTCATGCTGCGCCTGGGCCGGCTGCAGGCCGGTCCGCTGCGGGTCGGCCTGACCGTGGCGTTCACCCTGGTGGTCGCGCTGGCGGCCAACTGGGGCATCGCCTCGGCCTACCTGGGCGGCTCGCTGGGCCTGGATCCGTGGAATTCAGCGTTGCGCATGGGCCCGTTCATGGCCGCCACCCTGATCCAGCTCGCGAACGGGGTCGGCGAGTGGTTGTGGCTCGGTGTAGCGCTGGTGGTCGCTTGGTGGGTGGCGAAGTAACCCGGTAGTGCCGGCCGCCGGCCGGCTCTGCACGAATCCAGCATCGCGTGGTGCCGGCCGCCGGCCGGCACCACCGTCAATGGGTTCCGTCGAGGGCCTTGAGCTCGCTTACCAGCGCACTTGCCGCCCCTGCGCCATCGCCGTACAGCATGCGCGCGTTGTCGGCGTAGAACAGCGCGTTTTCGATGCCGGCAAAGCCGGTGCCCTTGCCGCGCTTGATCACCACCACGTTGCGCGCGTTGACCACGTCCAGGATCGGCATGCCGTAGATCGGGCTGGCCGGGTCGGTGCGCGCCACCGGATTGACCACGTCGTTGGCGCCGATCACCAGCGCCACGTCGGTGTTGGGAAACTCCGGATTGATGTCGTCCATGTCGGCGATCAGGTCGTACGGCACCCCCGCTTCGGCCAGCAGCACGTTCATGTGCCCGGGCATGCGCCCGGCCACCGGGTGGATCGCGAACTTCACCTTGATCCCGCGCTCGATCAGCCGCTGCGCCAGTTCCCACACCTTGTGCTGGGCCTGGGCCACGGCCATGCCGTAGCCCGGCACGATCACCACCCGTTCGGCAAACGCCATCAGCGCGGCCACGTCACTGGCCTCGATCGGCTTCTGCGATCCGCTGATTTCCTGCGCGGTGCCCCCGCCGCCGAAGTTGGAGAACAGCACGCCACTGATCGGCCGGTTCATCGCCTTGGCCATCAGCCGGGTAAGCAGGATGCCCGCCGCACCGACCATCATGCCGGCGATGATCAGCGCCTCATTGCCCAGCACATAGCCTTCGAACGCCACCGCCAGGCCGGTGAACGCGTTGTACAGCGAGATCACCACCGGCATGTCGGCGCCGCCGATCGGCAGCGTCATCAACACGCCCAGTGCCAGCGCGACCACGAAGAAGCTGATGATCGCCACCGGGCTCAGGCTCACCGCCGCCCAGATCCCCAGCACCACCATGGCCAGCGCCACCACCAGGTTGAACGCCTGCTGGCCGGGGAAGGTCACGCGGCGATCGAGGCGACCGTCCAGCTTGGCCCAGGCGATGATCGAACCGGACAGCGAGACCGCACCGATGGCCGAACCGATGACGGCCAGCGCCAGCACCGTGGCCGAAGGCTGGCGCGCGGCCAGCTCGGCAATGGCCTGCTCACTCCAATGGGTGGTATCGCGGTTGCCCAGGAACGAGAAGCGCAGCAGTTCCACCGCGCCGATCGCCGCGGCCGAGCCACCACCCATGCCGTTGTACAGCGCTACCATCTGCGGCATGTCGGTGATCGCCACGCGCTTGGCCGACCACCAGGCCACGCCGGTGCCGATCGCCACCGCCGCCAGGATCAGCGGCACGTTGTGCAGGTCGGGCAGGAAGAAGGTGGCCACGGTGGCGATCAGCATGCCCAGCCCGGCCCAGCGGATGCCGCTGCGCGCGGTCATCGGCGAGGCCATGCGCTGCAGTCCCAGCAGGAACAGCGTGGCGGCGACCAGGTAGCTCACCTGCACCAGCCACTGCAGCAGTTGCGCGGTGGAGACGTTCAAGGCGCCTTCTCCCCGCTGTCGCGCTTCTGGCTGGGCTTGAACATGTCCAGCATGCGTTCGGTCACCACGTAGCCGCCGGCGGCGTTGCCCGCGCCCAGTACCACCGCAATGAAGCCGATGATCTTCTCCAGCGGGGTCTGCGCGTGGCCCAGCACCACCATCGCGCCGATCAGCACGATGCCGTGGATGAAGTTGGACCCGGACATCAGGGGGGTGTGCAGGATCACCGGCACCCGCGAAATGATCACGTGGCCCGCGATCGCGGCCAGCATGAAGATGTACAACGCCACGAACCCGTCGCTCATTGCAGTCTCTCTCCCAGGCGGTCTTCCCGTCCCTGCATCATAACCATGCGCTGAACCGTTCTGCAGGCGCGGTCAACCGATGCCGCGCCGGCACGTTCTCACCGTGTCCCCCCTGCGCGAGCGCTACCCTGTGCTGGTGAGCCCTTCCCTGCCGACCCTGCCCGACGATGCCGACGCCGCGCTGCCGGTGTCGCTGGACGCCTTCCTGGCCGGGATCGGCCCGCGTGCGTTCCGCTTCGCCGAAGCCGGCCTGCGCCAGCGCGACGACGCGCTGGATGCGGTGCAGGACGCGATGCTGCGCATGCTGGCCTACCGGGAAAAGCCGGCCGCCGAGTGGTCGCCGCTGTTCTGGAGCATCCTGCGCCGCCGCGTGGTCGACCTGCAGCGCCGCCGCAGCTTCCGCCTGCGCTTCTGGCGCAGCAGCGACGACGCCGGTGCCGAGCATGACATCGACTGGGCCGACCCCGGCCCGGGCCCGGCCCAGGCGCATGAACAACGCGACCAGTACGCCGCGCTGGTCAAGGCTCTGCGCGCGCTGCCCGCCCGGCAGCGCGAGGCCTTCAGCCTGCGCGTCCTGCAACAGCTGGACGGCGCCACCACCGCAGCGGCCATGGGCTGCAGCGAGGGCGCGGTAAAAACCCATCTTTCGCGCGCCCGGCAGGCGCTGCAGCTGCATCTGGAGATCGAACTGTGAGCCGCCCCATGTCTTCCCGCCTTCCCGATGACGCCGCCCTGCAGCAGCTGCACGCGCAGGCCGTGAGCCAGCTGTCGCCGACCACGTTGGCCCGCCTGCGCGCTGCCCGGCATGCGTCGCAGCGCCCGAGCCACCACGGCTGGTGGCTGGCCACCGCCGCCTCGCTGGTGGTCGCGCTGGGCCTGGGCATCAGCTTCACCGCCCATCCGCCGCTGGCACCGCCGGTGCAGGTGGCGGCCACGCTTGCCGATGACAGCGACGCGCTGCTCGACGAGAATCCCGACATGTACGTGTGGCTGGGCGCCACCGACCTGGCAATGGAGTGAACATGAAACCGCGACTGATCCTGGCGCTGGTGCTGCTCTGGTCGAGCGCAGCCAGCTGGGCCCAGACTTCGGCGTTGCCGGAATGGGACAAGCTCACCCCGCAGCAGCGTGAAGCGCTGGTCGCGCCGGTGCGCGACCGCTGGAACAACGCCGCCCCGCCGCAGCGCGAACGCATGCTGCAGCATGGCCAGCGCTGGCAGGACATGACCCCGGAACAGCGCGAGCTGGCCCGGCGCGGACGCCACCGGTTCGAGAACATGAGCCCGGAGCAGCGCGAACAGGCGCGTGCGCTGTTCGCCCAGATGCGGCAGATGACCCCGGCCCAGCGCGACGCGTTGCGCGCACGGTGGGAAAAGATGACCCCGGAGCAGCGGCAGGAGTGGTTGAAGGCCAATCCGGTGAAGGACGTGCCGCCGCCGGCGTTGCCGCGTTGATTGGGAGTGCATCCACGCAGGGCGTGAATCTACCGGTAGAGCCACGCCCTGCGTGGCTGCACCGTCACCCCGCCACCCAGCGCGTCTTCGCCAGCAGCTCATCGTCCCAATCAAACGCCACCGCGCCGTCCTTCAGAAACAGCGCGACGAAGTTGTACAGGTTGCGCGCATACATCTCGCTGGCATGCACCGCGCCCTGGCTGGCCAGGTTCACCGGCCCGTCCACCACCACCCCATCGACGTCCACGGTCTCGCCCGGCACCGTCGCCTCGCAGTTGCCGCCGGTCTCCGCCGCCAGGTCCACGATCACGCTGCCCGGGCGCATGCCCTGCACCATCGCGCGGGTCACGATCTTCGGTGCCGGCCGACCCGGCACCGCCGCCGTGCAGATCACCACGTCCACCAGCCGCAGGTGCTCGCCCAGCCGGCGCTGCTGCTCCGCGCGCTCCTCGTCGGTCAACGGCCGCGCATAGCCGCCTTCGCCCACCGCACTGACCCCCAGGTCAAGGAACTTGCCGCCCAGCGACTCGATCTGCTCCCGCGTTTCCGGCCGCACATCGAACCCCTCCACCTGCGCGCCCAGCCGCCGCGCCGTCGCAATGGCCTGCAGCCCCGCCACGCCCGCCCCCACCACCAGCACCCGCGACGGCCGGATCGTACCGGCCGCCGTGGTCAGCATCGGAAAGAAGCGCGGCGCCAGCTGCGCCGCGATCAGCGTGGCCTTGTAGCCGGCCATGCCCGCCTGCGAACTCAGCACGTCCATCGACTGCGCACGCGTGGTGCGGGGCAAGCGCTCCAGCGGGAATGCCTGCAGCCCACGCGACTGGATCATCCCCGCCCGTTCGGCATCGGCCTGTGGCTGCAGCATGCCAACCAGCGCGGCGCCATTCTTCAGCTGCGACAACCGCGCCGTCTCCGGCGGCTGCACGCACAGCACGATATCGGCCACGCCCAGTCGAGCGTCATCGGCCAGCTGCGCACCGGCCTCCAGATACGCCGCATCGGGAAATCCCGCCGCGCGACCTGCACCCGGTTCAAACCAGGCGGTAGCGCCCCGCGCGATCAATTTGCGCGCCGTCTCCGGCGTCATCGCCACGCGCCGTTCGCCCGACGCACGTTCCCGAACCACCAACACCTCGACAGCCATGCACGACCCCGGGTAGCGGAATAGAGGTCGATCCTAACCGCATGCGGGGTCTGAGGGGAGTGGCAACGGCAAGAGCGCGATTTCGATCAGGGTCATGCGTTACCGGGGCGCCAAGCGTGGTCGGCAGTCGTTTGGGAACCGACTCTACCCAGGGCCTCCGACCCACCCCTGCCGGCCCAAGCCAGGCGAAACCTGCAAACCAAGGCTCTCGGCTCTTGGCGCAGAACCGTCAGTGAACCGTAGCGCCCTTGGTGTCGAGACGGTCGATCACACCCTGCATGGCACTGTCGAACGCGCCATCGTCGATGTGCGCGCGCAGGCGACCCAGGCGCACCATGACCGCCAGCTCTTCCGGCGACGCCACGCAGAAGCGCACCCCGCGGCGGTTCACGAACAGCAGGCGCGACGAGATCGGGCTCACCCAGGACAGCTTGCCCGCCTGCACCTTGCCGTCCTTGTCCACGAAGTCCAGCCAGCTGCCAATTTCCAGGCCACGGAAGCGGTCCGCATCGGCATTGTCGAAATCGGTCACATCGACCTTCCCGCCCAGCTCCACCCCCGCGCTCTCCGCCGCCGGCGGCGCCGGCAACACCACCTGCGGCAGCTCCGGCAGCGCACGCTCCAGCTCTGGCCGCGACTCGGCGATCGACTGCAGCGTATCGTGCAGCGTATCGATCGCCGCACTCGCACCGTCGGCATGCACACCCACGCTCGCGAACACCTTGCGCAGCACCGGATGCCACGCCTGCAGCCACGGCTTGCCGACCACATGCCGGCGCGCCTCGGAAACCTCTTCCAGCACCCCGTCCGCCAACGCCAGCGCCTCGCTCACCGACGCACCGTCGTCGCCCTCGCGCAGCACCGCCAGCGTCAGGTGGTGCTGCCACGGCTGGCGCAGGAACTCGCCAATCGCCTGCGGCAGCGTCGTATCCGCAATGCGCCAATCCAGTTCCGAGGCCGCACGTGTCCGTGCCACCTCCAGCTTTTCCTGCCCGCGCTGCGTCTCCGCCGCGCGGCGCTCCGCAATCTCGATGCGGCGCCGATGCTGGGTCAGGAAATCGCGGAACTCCTCTTCCAGCGTCAGGAAGATCGCCAGGTTCTCGTTGAACTCCGCCACCAGCCGCTCGATGATTTCCTCGACCTTGCCCATCAGCACGCGCTCGGCCTGGCTCTCGCCCGTGTTGCCCTCGCAGGCCTCGGCCAGCGAATTGAGCAGCTTGCGCGCCGGGTGGGTCTTCTGCACGAACATCCGGCGGTCCAGCATCGCCACCTTCACGAACGGCACCACCAGCCGACCGATCAGCTCGCGCGAACGCCCTTCCAGGTCGCGCTCGTCCAGCATCACGTCGAACAGCATCCCGACCAGATCGATCGCGTCCTCGTCCTGCGGATCCAGGCGCGCCTGCGCCGGATCCACCCCGAGCCGGGTCGCCCCGGACAGCACCTCGCTCTTCAGCCGCTGCGCCAGCGACTCGCCATCTTCGCCAATCGCCGCGCGCAGCGTCGCGCTCGGCGTCGCCTGAAGCAGCGACAGCACCGACATCATCTCGCGCTGGCTGAGCGGCCGCTGCTGCCCCACCGCCACGCTGGCCGCCGACGTCGCGTCCTCGCGCACATGGCGGGTCTGCTGCAGCAGCTCATGCAGCGCCTCCAGCAGCATGCCCTGGTTGCCGCTCATGCCATCGGCGCCATCGCCGGCCTGCTCGTGCGCCGCCTGCGCCGACTGCATGCGCCCGCGACTCGCCGCCCAGCGGTTGGCGAAACGCTGGGCCCAGGCTGGAGCCGCGCCGTCGTCGGCGGCCGCCTGCTGGTTTTCCAGCGCGTCGACCAGATCATCCAGCTCCTGGCGCGGCGACGGCGGGCGCGGCGCCGCGCGACGCGGTGCGGCCATCTGCGGCATCACCCCCGCAGCAGCCAATTGTTCGTCCAGCTTCTCGTAACGCTTACCGATCGGCCCGTGCAGGTCGCGCTCGCACAGCTTGATCAGCACCAGGCGCACTTCCGGGGCCAGTTCGCACACGGCGAACGCCTCATGGATGGCCACGCCGATATGTTCGGGGCTGATCGGATTGCTGTCTGCATCCAGCTCCAAGCCGCCGGCGATCCAGCCCAGGCGGCGGTCGAGCCGGCCCAGCACCGGCTTCCAGTCGCGCAGCAGCACGGTGGCGAAGTTGCGCACCGCCAGCCGCGATTCCAGCACATGCTCGGGGACCAGGCTCAGCCCTTCCTCGACCTGGCCGGCCAGGGTCGCCTCGGCCGACAGCGGCTCGCCGCGCTCCAGCGCCTCCCACGCCTGGGCCAGGTGGCCACGGAACCCGGCCACGATCTCCTCGCGGCGCCGACGCAGTTCGCGCATGCCATCCAGGAACAGCAGCTGCGACGCACCGGCGGTGCCGGCCCGGTCGAACAGCACGTCGTCGAAGCGGGCCAGCACGGTCGCGAACGACTCGGCCAGGCCCGGCAGGGCGGCCTCGCGCGCAAGCTTCAACAGCGCCGGGTCGCGACCCGGTTGCCCCGGATTGGTGGGCGTGGCGATCATGCGAAAAGGCTCCCCACCCTCGCTGGTACAGGATGCAGCATGGATAAGACCGGAGCGGGCGTCCCCAAGACGCCAGCACACGGATGGTAGGACCGCCCGCCCGTGCGGGACAGTGATTCAGTCCGCACTTTCAACCTCATGACCGGGGTACTGACAGGCCTCGTATCGTAAGGCCAGCGCCGGTGGGAAGCGAGTACAGGGATCTGAAGGAGTGCCATTAATTAAGTGCGGTTCATCACACTTTGTCGCAAATGGGCCGGAGATGCCCCAAAGCGGTGTCACAAACCGCCGCGACTATACTCAGGGCACTCCAAACGCCTGACCTACGACCCCATGCTCGACTCCCCCGCGCTGCACGCCCTGGACGCCCGCCGTTCGGTCCCCGCCCTGCAACTGGGCGCCCCCGGACCGGACCCGGCGACCCTGCAGCGGATGCTGGCCTCGGCCGTACGCGTGCCCGACCACGGCAAGCGGGTCCCGTTCCGTTTCCTGCGCATTGCCGGCGACGCCCGCCACAGCCTGGGCGAGTTCCTGGCCCGGCGCAGCCGCGAGCGCGACCCGACCGCGTCCGAGGCCCAGGTGGACAAGGACCGCCAGCGCTTTTCGCACGCTCCGCTGATCATCACTGTCATCGCCAGCCCCACCCCAAGCCCCAAGGTGCCCGAGCAGGAGCAGCTGATGACCGCCGGCTGCGTCTGCTTTGCCCTGCTCCAGGCCGCGCAGGCGCTGGGCTTCGGTGCGCAGTGGCTGACCGCGTGGATGGCCTTCGACCCGGCCGTGCATGCCCACCTGGGCCTGGCCGAACATGAGCGCATCGCCGGCTTCATCCATATCGGCACGCCGCTGATCGAGGTCCCCGAGCGCGAGCGCCCGGATCCGGCCGCGCTGCTGCACGACTGGGTGGGCTGAGTGTCCGACCTCGTTCCCGTGCGCACGCCGCTGTATCTGGTCGACGCCAGCCTGTACGTCTTCCGCGCCTGGCATTCGATGCCCGACGAGTTCCAGGACCAGCAGGGCTGGCCGACCAACGCCGTGCACGGCTTTGCCCGGTTCCTGCTCGACCTGCTCGAGCGCGAGCGCCCGCAGCACATTGCCATCGCCTTCGACGAGGCGCTGGACAGTTGCTTCCGGCATGGCCTGTATGCGGCGTACAAGGCCAACCGCGATCCGGCGCCGGAGGCGCTGCGCCGCCAGTTCGCGCACTGCAAGGCCCTGTGCAGCGCGCTCGGCCTGGCGGTGCTGGCCCACCACGAATACGAAGCGGACGACCTGATCGGCAGCGCTCTGCATGCGCGCCGCCCGGCGGGCATGCGCGGGGTGATCGTCTCGGCCGACAAGGACCTTTCGCAGCTGCTGTTCGAGCATGACGAACAGTGGGACTACGCGCGCAACCAGCGCTGGGGCATGGCCGGGGTCAAGGCACGCCACGGCGTGCATGCACACCAGATCGCGGACTACCTGGCGCTGTGCGGCGATGCGGTGGACAACATCCCGGGCGTGACCGGGGTCGGTGCGAAGTCGGCCGCGGTGCTGCTGGCCCACTTCGGCAGCCTGGACATCCTGTACGAGCGACTGGACGAAGTGCCCTTCCTGCGCCTGCGCGGCGCGGCGCAGATGGCGGTGCGGCTGCGCGAGCAGCGCGAGCACGCGCTGCTGTGGCGGCAGCTGACCACGATCGCGCTGGACGCGCCGCTGGACGCGACGCAGGCCGATTTCAGCCGCGCCAGCGCCGACGCGCAGATGCTGCAGGGCCTGTGCGACGCGCTGCGCTTCGGCCCGCTGACCCGGCGCCGGCTGTTCGCGGCGGCCGGCCTGTCCGACCATTCCTCACCTGCCAGCGAGTTCGCATGAGTCCCAACACGCAAGCCCCGAAGGTCGTCTACGAAGGCAAGTACCAGCGCATGGTGGTGCGCGGCAGCTGGGAATACAGCGAGCGCACCCACGCCGGTGGGCTGGCGGCGATCATCATCGCGGTCACCCCGGAGGACAACGTACTGTTCGTGGAACAGTTCCGGGTGCCGTTGCAGGCGAGGACCATCGAGATGCCGGCCGGGCTGGTCGGCGACATCGATGCGGGCGAAACGATTGAAGTGTCTGCGGTGCGCGAGCTGGAGGAAGAGACCGGCTGGACTGCGGAACACGCGGAGGTGCTGATGATCGGGCCGACCTCGTCGGGCGCGAGCAGCGAGAAGATCGCGTTCGTGCGCGCCACCGGCCTGCGCAAGGTGGGCGAAGGCGGTGGCGATGCCAGCGAAGACATCACGGTGCACGAGATTCCGCGCGCCCGCGCGGCGGCGTGGCTGGTGGAGAAGATGGGCCAGGGTTACCAGCTGGACGCGAAGCTGTGGGCGGGCCTGTGGATGATCGAGCACCACCTGGACGGCACGCCCCGTGGCTGATTCGGGCGAGCAGGCGCTGCCGGCGCTGCTGGGCAGCGAGGATCCGGCGATCTACACCATCCACCGGGCCAAGGGCGCTTCGCCGTATGTAGTGCTGGCCGACCATGCGGGCCAGCAGGTGCCACGTTCGCTGCAAGGCCTGGGCTTGCCGCAGGCGGAGCTGGATCGCCACATCGGCTGGGACATCGGGATCGCCGGGGTCACGCGTGCGTTGTCGGAGCGGCTGGATGCGTGGGCGATCGAGCAGACGTATTCGCGCCTGCTGATCGACTGCAACCGGCCACTGGCGTCGCCCACGCTGATTCCGGAGGTCAGCGATGGCACGGTGATTCCCGGCAATGCGGGTCTTTCCGATGCGCAACGCCAGCAGCGCATCGACGCGATCCATGCGCCGTACCACGCGCGCATCGAGGCGGAACTTTCAGCGCGCGCAAGCGCGCACCGCCCCACCCTGCTGGTGATGATGCACAGCTTCACGCCGGCGATGAACGGCATGCAGCGCCCGTGGCATGCGGGCGTGCTGTACCACCGCGACACGCGGTTCGCGCATGCGCTGTTGCAGGCGTTGCGCGATGAAGGCGATCTGGTGGTGGGCGACAACGAACCCTACTCGGTCAGCAGCACCAGCGATTACGCGGTGCCGGTGCACGGCGAAGGCCGTGGGCTGGTGCATGTGGAGCTGGAGATCCGGCAGGATCTGATTGCGGATGCGGCCGGGCAGCACGCGTGGGCCGAGCGGTTGGCGCGGGTGTTTGGTGCGCTGGAACCTCGGTTGACTGCGCTGTAGTCGCTGTTGATTGCTCGGGAATCGATCTGCGGTAGAGCCGGGCCCTGCCCGGCTGCTGTTGGATTCAGGCGAACAGCCGCAGGCGCACCGGCTCCCTGGTTTGGGCCGCCCGGTGCCGGTTTGCGGGGTCGCCGCAAGTACGTCCATGTAGGCTGCGTCGCCGCATCCATGCGGCTCAGCCCCCCGCAAACCGACCCCGGTCGACCCTTTGACAGTTGGCCGGTGGCCTGGGGAAACGCCGATGTCGGCCGTTGGCCGACGCGTTGATTCGTTCAATTTTCATGCGTAACCGCACGTTGATTGGTTCATGGCGGTTGTTTGGGAACCAACCCTACCGGAGCATGCCCGCCTCGTAGTGGCACGCCATGCGTGTCAGCCGTAAACCGTCAAAGCACGCATTCGTGTCGACCATCGGTCGACACACCCGCATTTCCCGTGGCCCGCGACACACTCTCGGAGGGTCGGCGGGGGTGGGTTTGAGGGGGCACGAGCCGCATGGATGCGGCGATGAGCCTACATGGATGTATTTACGGCGTCCCCCACAAACCCGCACCCGACGGCCCTGACCAGAGAAACCCCGCAACCCACGGCTGTTCGCACGAATCCAACAGCAGCCGGGCAGAGCCCGGCGACACGGGTGCGGTGCGATCCCAAAAGCAGCCAGGCAGGGCCTGGCTCTACCGCGATTTCAAGCAAAGCCGCAATCAACCTGCAAAACGATCCGTCGCGCGCACCAGCGCGTCGATGTTTTCCGCTTCGAATGCCGAGTGTCCAGACGCCGGGCTGATTTCCAGCGTCGACTTCGGCCACGCCTTGTGCAGTTCCCAGGCGTTCTGCAGCGGGCAGACCACGTCGTAACGGCCGTGCACGATCACGCCCGGGATGTCGGCGATCTTGTGCGCGTCGCGCAGCAGCTGCTCTTCGACCTCGAAGAAACCGCCGTTGACGAAGTAATGGTTCTCGATGCGTGCGAACGCCAGCGCGAAGCGCGGGTCTTCATGGCTGTTCACGAAGTCCGCATCCACGTGCAGGAAACTGGTCGCCCCCTCCCACACACTCCATGCCTTCGCCGCCGCCAACCGCGTCGCTTCGTCGTCGCTGGTCAGGCGACGGTGGAAGGCCGAAATCAGATCGTGCCGCTCCACCGCCGGGATCGGCGCCAGGTAGTGTTCCCACGCATCCGGGAACAGACGGTTCGCCCCTTCCTGGTAGAACCACTCCAGTTCCCAGCGGCGCAGCATGAAGATCCCGCGCAGCACCAGCTCGGTCACGCACTGCGGATGCGCCTGCGCATACGCCAGCGCCAGCGTCGACCCCCAGCTTCCGCCGAACACCTGCCAGCGCTCCACCTTCAGGTGCTCGCGCAGCTTCTCGATGTCCGCCACCAGGTCCCACGTCGTGTTGTCCACCAGGTCCGCATGCGGCGTCGAACGGCCCGCACCGCGCTGGTCGAACAGGATGATCCGGTACTTCGCAGGATCATGGAACTGCCGCATCTTGTCGCTGCAGCCGCCGCCCGGGCCGCCATGCAGCATCACCACCGGCTTGCCGTGCGGATTGCCGCACTGCTCGAAATACAGCGTATGCCGGTCGTCGACCTTCAGGCTGCCAACGTCGTAAGGGGTGATCGCGGGATACAGCGTGCGCATGGGCAGAGCTCCAGGTGGAATGACAGCCCGCCCGGCAACCAGCCGCAGCGGTCCATCATTCTAACGTTGCCGGCCGCCGGCCCAGGCTCACCCGGTCGCGCTGTTCCAGGTCCACCGCCGTGTCGACCTCCACGAACCCCGCCGCATCCAGCAGCGCGCGGATCGCCCCGCCCTGGTCCCAGCCATGCTCCAGCAGCAGCCAGCCGCCCGGCAGCAGGTGTGCCTGCGCGCCCTCGATGATCACCCGGATGTCGTCCAGTCCATCGTCGCCCGACGCCAGCGCACTGGCCGGCTCGAAACGCAGGTCCCCCCGCACCAGGTGCGGATCGCCACTGGCGATGTACGGCGGGTTGCTCGCAATCAGATCGAAACGCTCCCCCGCCAGCGGCGCATGCCAGCTGCCCTCGCGGAACGCCACATTGTCCAGCCCATGCGCGCGCGCATTGCCGGACGCCACCGCCAGCGCCCCCGCGCTCATGTCCGTCGCCAGCACCCGCGCCTGCGGCCGCTCGCGGGCCAGCGCCAGCGCGATCGCCCCGCTGCCCGTGCCCAGGTCGGCCACCCGCAATGGCGTGTCTTCCGGCAGCCGCTCCAGCGCCAGCTCCACCAGCCGCTCCGTTTCCGGGCGCGGAATCAGCGTGTCCGGACTGACCGCCAGGTCCAGCGTCCAGAACCCGCGCCGGCCCAGCAGGTAGGCCACCGGCTCACCCGCCAGGCGGCGCTGCAACAGACCCGCAAAGGCCGCCGCGCTGGCCGGGTCGATCAGGTCCGTCGCGTGCGCGAACAGCCAGCCACGCTCCCGCCCCAGCACGTGCAGCAGCAGCAGCTCGGCCTCATGCCGGCCCTCCACCCCCGGCAGGTCGCGGGCAGCGTCGGCGAGCAGCTGGCGGATCTCCTGGGGGGCGAGGGTCATGTCGGGCCTGGGTGATGGTGGGGGCGCAGTGTAGGCCAATGACGGCATCGCCCGACCACCGCGACACGGTGTTGCAGCGTGCCCGCCCTCCTGAAAGTCTGTTCAGCCTGGCCATCACACGGATAAGCAATGGCTATCAGCGCTGACGCCCCGGATTTTCCAGGAACCCTTGCAGCGCAAGCCTTCTGCCCTGAAACCGTCGCACCGTTCATTCGCGGATCAGCCCATTTCAATAGACTGTGCCTATCGATTTGATGGAATCAATGCATTTTCCTTATCGGAAGCAAGCCGCTAACCTGTGTTGGTCGCTTCACCCATCCCCCTTCACCACGAGGAAATTCGATGTCGCTCATCAACACCCAGATCAAGCCGTTTGAAGCCAACGCCTACCAGAACGGCGAGTTCATCAAGGTTTCCGACGCCACCCTGAAGGGCCAGTGGTCCGTCCTGATCTTCATGCCGGCCGCCTTCACCTTCAACTGCCCGACCGAGATCGAAGACGCCGCCGACCACTACGCCGAGTTCAAGAAGGCCGGCGCCGAGGTCTACATCGTCACCACCGACACCCACTTCTCGCACAAGGTGTGGCACGAAACCTCGCCGGCCGTCGGCAAGGCCCAGTTCCCGCTGGTCGGCGACCCGACCCACCAGCTGACCAACGCCTTCGGCGTGCACATTGCAGAAGAAGGCCTGGCGCTGCGCGGCACCTTCATCATCAACCCGGAAGGCGTGATCAAGACCCTGGAGATCCACTCCAACGAGATCGCCCGTGACGTCTCCGAGACCCTGCGCAAGCTGAAGGCTGCCCAGTTCACCGCCGCCAACCCGAACCAGGTCTGCCCGGCCAAGTGGAAGGAAGGCGAAAAGACCCTGACCCCGTCGCTGGACCTGGTCGGCAAGATCTAAAGCAACAGCCCATCCCCATTCCCGTTCCGACGGGAGTGGGGGTGAACCCAAGCCGGTGCCCGCCGCGCCGGCTTGGGTTCTCCCCCACGTCGCCCAGATGTACCGTAACGGTACGTCGACGCCGTTCCTTTGCCTGAATCAAGGAGTTTTTCGATGTTGGATGCCAACCTCCAGTCCCAGCTGAAGACCTACCTGGAACGCGTCACCCGTCCGATCCAGATCACCGCGCACGCCGACGACGGCGCCAAGTCGCAGGAAATGCTGGAGCTGCTCGAGACCCTGGTCGGCCTTTCTAGCCAGATCAGCCTGGACGTGCGCCGCGATGGCGCCGAGCGCACCCCCTCGTTCGCCCTGACCACCCCGGGCCAGGACATCCACCTGGCCTTTGCCGGGCTACCGATGGGCCACGAGTTCACGTCGCTGGTGCTGGCCCTGCTGCAGGTTGGCGGCCATCCCTCCAAGGCCACCGCCGAGGTGATCGAGCAGGTGCAGGGCCTGGAAGGCGAGTTCAGGTTCGAAACCTACTTCTCGCTGTCGTGCCAGAACTGCCCCGACGTGGTCCAGGCACTGAACCTGGCCGCGGTGCTGAACCCGCGCATCCAGCACGTGGCGATCGACGGCGCGCTGTTCCCGGCCGAAGTCGAAGCGCGCCAGATCATGTCCGTGCCCACCGTGTACCTCAACGGTGAAGTGTTCGACCAGGGCCGCATGAGCCTGGAACAGATCGTGGCCAAGCTGGACACCGGTTCGGCCAAGCGCGATGCCGCGAAGATCGCCGCCAAGGCACCGTACGATGTGCTGGTGATCGGGGGTGGCCCGGCTGGCGCCGCTGCCGCGATCTACGCCGCGCGCAAGGGCATCCGCACCGGCGTGGCCGCCGAGCGGTTCGGCGGCCAGGTGCTGGACACCATGGCGATCGAGAACTTCGTGTCGGTCAAGGAAACCGAAGGCCCCAAGCTGGCGATGGCGCTGGAACAGCACGTGCGCGAGTACGACGTGGACATCATGAACCTGCAGCGCGCCAGTGCCCTGGTGCCGGCAGGCGACGACGGCCTGGTCGAGATCAAGCTCGAGAACGGCGCGTCGCTGAAGTCGCGCTCGGTGATCCTGTCCACCGGTGCGCGCTGGCGCCAGATGAACGTGCCCGGCGAAGACCAGTACCGCAACAAGGGCGTGGCCTACTGCCCGCACTGCGACGGTCCGCTGTTCAAGGGCAAGCGCGTGGCGGTGATCGGCGGCGGCAATTCCGGGGTGGAAGCGGCAATCGATCTGGCCGGTCTGGTGACGCATGTGACCCTGCTGGAGTTCGACGACAAACTGCGTGCCGACGACGTCCTGCAGAAGAAGCTGCGCAGCCTCGGCAACGTCACCATCATTACCAGCGCACTCACCCAGGAAGTGCTGGGCGACGGCCAGAAGGTCAACGGCCTGGTCTACAAGGACCGCGTGGGCGGCGACGCGCACCGGGTGGAACTGGAGGGGGTGTTCGTGCAGATCGGGCTGCTGCCCAATACCGAATGGCTGAAGGATTCGGTGGCGCTGTCGCCACGCGGAGAAGTGGTCATTGACGACCGTGGCCAGACCAGTGTTCCGGGCGTATTCGCCGCAGGTGATTGCACAACCGTCCCCTACAAGCAGATCATCATCGCCATGGGCGCAGGCTCGACCGCGGCGCTCAGCGCCTTCGATCACCTGATACGCACCAACGTTCCCAAGAGCAGCGGCGCTGTCGCCGAAGCTGCCTGAAACGTCGGGGTCCCCGGTTCGCCGGGGACCCTTTTGCCTGCTGGGTAAACCACGCCATCACCCGGTCCATTACCGTTTAGAGGTACAAGGAAATGAACCTACGTGATCTGAAATATCTGGTGGCGCTGGCCGACCATCGCCACTTCGGTCGCGCGGCGGCGTCCTGCTTCGTCAGCCAGCCGACGTTGTCGACCCAGATCAAGAAGCTCGAGGATGAGCTGGGCCTGCCGCTGGTGGAGCGTTCCCCCCGCAAGGTGATGCTGACCCCGGCCGGGGTGGAGGCGGCGGCGCGCGCGCGCGTCATCGTGGCCGAGATCGAACAGATGAAGGAAGCCGCGCGGCGCAGCGTCGACCCGGAAGCCGGCGCGGTGCGCCTGGGTATCTTCCCGACGCTGGGCCCGTACCTGCTCCCGCACGTGATCCCCAACATCCGCGCCCGCTTCCCGCAGCTGGAGCTGCTGCTGGTCGAGGAAAAGAGCGACGAGCTGCTGCACCGCCTGCGCGACGGACGCCTGGACGCAGCGCTGCTGGCGCTGCCGCTGGACGACGACCAGCTGCACGCCGAGTTCCTGTTCGAAGAACCGTTCCTGCTGGCGGTCTCCGGGCAGCACCCGCTCGCGCGCCGGCTCCATCTGGACGTGCAGGAACTGTCCACCCACAAGCTGCTGCTGCTGGAAGACGGACATTGCCTGCGCGACCAGGCGCTGGCGGTCTGCCGCCTGTTCGGCGCCAACGAAAAGTCCGAATTCCGCGCGACCAGCCTGGAGACGCTGCGCCAGATGGTCGCCGCCGACGTCGGCATCACCCTGCTGCCGACCCTGTCGGTGAAGCCGCCCGTCCCGCGCTCGACCAACATCGCCCTGCTCGACTTCGAGGGCGACGACCGGCCCAGCCGCCGCATCGCCATGGTCTGGCGGCGCAGCTCGGCCATGACCGAGTTCCTGCAGCAGCTGGCCGAGCAGTTCAAGCGCCTGCCCGACGCCCTGTTCACGCTGGACCGCGACGAAAGCGACCCGGCCCCGCCGCGTGTCCTGCACGCGCAGGCCTGACCGCCCCCCCTGAACCGGCCCCGGCGGGACAGTCGCATCCGCTGCGGATACGCCGCACAATAGGCCAGGGCGGTGCCAGCAGGCGCCGCCTTTTGCATGGGTCTTCCACACGCCACAGGAGTTTCAGATGTCCACCGCCAGCGGCCTGCCGCCGTCCATTACCGTTTCCAGCTTCGACATGAACCAGCTCGAAGCCATGCTTGAATCCCCCGCTGTAGAACAGAGCCCCGCCGGCAAAGCCCTGGCGCACGAGCTCGAGCGCGCGACCGTCGTCGACCGTGACCAGATGCCCGAGGGCGTCGTCATGATGCATTCGCGGGTCGAGTGCGAAGATGAGCTGCAGGGCGAAAAACACGAATTGACCCTGGTGTACCCGCGCGAAGCGGACGTCGACCAGGGCAAGGTCTCGATCCTCGCGCCGGTGGGCACCGCCCTGCTCGGCCTGGCGGTCGGCCAGACCATGGACTGGGACGCACCTGGCGGCCGCAAATTGCGCCTGCGGGTGACCGCCGTCCACAATCCGCCCAAGCATTGATCGTCCCTGCCGCGCATCGCGCAGGGCCCCGATAACGTTCCAGGAGCCGTAATGAGTACTGCAACCCCGTCCAAACTTGCACAGCTGCGCGAACTGTCCGTGGTGGTCGCCGACACCGGCGACTACGAGGCCATCAAGCGCCTGAAGCCGGTCGACTGCACGACCAATCCCACCCTGGTGAAGAAGGCCCTGGACCTGCCGGTGTATGCCGAGCTGATCGAGCGCGAGCTGGCCTGGGGCCGCGAGCAGTCCGGCGAGCGCGAGACCGTGGTGCACGCCGTGGCCGACCGCCTGACCGTGGGCGTGGGCACGCTGCTGAGCACGCTGGTTCCCGGCCGCGTCTCGACCGAAGTCGATGCCGACCTGGCCCACGACACCGCGGCGACGGTGACCAAGGCGCGCCAGTTCATCGCCATGTACGAAGCGGCCGGCGTGCCGCGCAGCAAGGTGCTGATCAAGATCGCGGCCACCTGGGAAGGCGTGGAAGCCGCCCGCCAGCTGCAGGCCGAGGGTATCGACTGCAACCTGACCCTGATCTTCAACCCGACCCAGGCGCTGGCCTGCAGCGAAGCCGGCGCGTTCCTGATCTCGCCGTTCGTCGGCCGCATCCTCGACTGGTACGTGGCCAACGGCCAGGCCCCGGCCAACATCGACGCCGACCCCGGCGTGGTGTTCGTGCGCGGCGTGTACGCCGAATTCAAGCGCCGCGGCTCCCCGACCGTGGTGATGGGCGCCTCGTTCCGCTCCACCGCGCAGATCGAAGCGCTGGCCGGCTGCGACCGCCTGACCATTTCCCCGGACCTGCTGGAAAAGCTCGACGCCGACCACGGCGACCTTCCCCGCAAGCTGGTGGCCGGTGCGGCGGAGTCGGTGTCGGTAGCGCCGATCGATGCGGCGAAGTTTGCTGCCGACCTGGCTGCGGATCCGATGGCTACTGAAAAGCTGGCTGCCGGTATCGATGCGTTTGCGAAGGATCTGGAAGCGCTGCGCCAGACGATTCGCGAACGGCTGTAATCCAGTAATTTCGAGAGTAGAAGCGGGACGGTTGCAGTCATTGCAGCCGTCCCGTTCTTTTTTTGGATTCGCGCGTAAGGCAGCGTCTCAGTGTTACGTGCAGGGGCGGCCGCCGGGTAGCCCCGCTCCGGGACACGCCGTGAACCCATCCATGGGGGCTGCTAGAAAACATCCATGTTTTCTAGCGTCCCTCCGGGGGCTACCCGGCGGCCGCCCCCATACATGGTCGTATGCGGTAAGTAGTGCCGGGCTCTGCCCGGCATCCGCGTTTCCCGTGGCCACCGGCCAACTGTCAAAGGGTCGACCGGGGTCGGTTTGCGGGGGAATCGGCGCCATGGATGGCGTCCGCTTAGCCTCCATGGATGGGTTTACGGCGACCCCGCAAACCGGCACCGGGCGGCCCAAGCCAGGGAAACCGCGCACCCTGCAGCTGTTCGCCTGAATCCAACAGCAGCCGGGCAGAGCCCGGCTCTACCGGGGTTCATGCAATCCGGGGATTCGGAGTGCAGGTAATCCGGGGATCCGGAGTGCAGGTAATCCGGCGATCCAAAGGGTAGGCAATCCAGCCCAATCCAGATATCAGGCGTCCACGCCGATCGGGCAGCTCACGCCAGTGCCGCCGATGCCGCAGTAGCCGTTCGGATTCTTGGCCAGATACTGCTGGTGGTAATCCTCGGCGTAGTAGTACTCCGGCGCCGGGAACGCGATCTCGGTGGTGATCGCACCGTACCCCTTCTCGGAGAGGCGCTGCTGGTAGGCCTCACGGCTGGCGACGGCCGCCGCATACTGCGCCTCGCTGGTCGCGTGGATCGCAGAGCGGTACTGCGTGCCGGTGTCGTTGCCCTGGCGCATGCCCTGGGTCGGATCATGGTTTTCCCAGAACACCTGCAGCAGCTGAGCCAGGCTGATGATCGCCGGGTCGAATACCACCTCCACGATCTCGGTGTGCCCGGTCATGCCCGAACAGACCTCCTCATAGGTCGGGTTCGGCGTGCTCCCGCCCGCATAACCCACCGACGTCGAATACACCCCCGGCAGCGTCCAGAACTTCCGCTCCGCACCCCAGAAACAGCCCATTGCGAAACGGATCCGCTCCAGGCCCGCAAAACCGTCCTTCAGCGGATGGCTGTTCACGTAATGCTGGTTGTGCAGCGGCAGCGGGTGCTCGCGGCCCGGCAGGGCCTCTTCCGCGCGCGGCAGGCGCTGCTTGAACGCGCCAATGCCCAGCAGAGTGGAAATTCCCAACATGGCGGTCTCCTAGGCCGGCAACAGGCCGGCGCTTTCGTCACCGTCGAATATGGGGTCGTCCGGCGCCCCGCCCAAGTCCAGCCCCGCCACGATCTGTTCCGCCTCCGGCCTGGCCAGGTCGGGAATACAGACCCGCAGCACCCCGAACAGCGGCAGCTCGCCCATCCCGCCAAGCAGCTGCTCGCCGAACACGAACGCCGGAATGCCCGCATCCTCCAGCGCATGCTTGACCAGATGGGCGTCGAACAGGTTGTCGGCCTGGTAGATCACGTGCATGGGCGGGCCTCCGGGCAAAGTTGGGGCCAGCATACTCCGCAGGCATGAACCCGGCGGGCCGGAATTTCACCGGTAAGGGTCTGGAGGACAGCCCCCTGAGTCAGGGGGCGGCCGCGAAGCGGCGGGGGTCTGGGTGCTGGTAAGAAGGGGCCCACGGTTTGCGCAGCCAACCGTGGGGCGGCAGCGCGCATGCGATGGCGCATACCCCGGCCGGCGGCCGGCACTACGTCCAACGCGGACGCGTTAGACTGTGCGTCTCTTTGCCTTACGCCAGCGCATCATGTCCGAGCTTACCGCCGCCCCCACCGACGCCACCGCCGACACCCACGAAAAGCGCGATTTCATCCGCCAGATCGTGCGTGAGGACCTGGCCAGCGGCAAGCACCCGAGCATCAAGACCCGCTTCCCGCCGGAGCCCAACGGCTACCTGCACATCGGCCATGCCAAATCGATCTGCCTGAACTTCGGCATCGCCGGTGAGTTCGCCGGCGTCTGCAACCTCCGCTTCGACGATACCAACCCCGCCAAGGAAGACCCCGAGTACGTCGCCGCCATCCAGGACGACGTGCGCTGGCTCGGCTTTGAATGGAACGAACTGCGCCACGCCTCCGACTACTTCGACGCCTACTACCTGGCCGCCGAAAAGCTGATCCGCGACGGCAAGGCCTACGTCTGCGACCTCTCCGCCGAAGAAGTGCGCGCCTACCGCGGCACCCTCACCGAACCCGGCCGCCCCTCGCCGTGGCGCGACCGCAGCGTCGAGGAAAACCTCGACCTGTTCCGCCGCATGCGCGCCGGTGAGTTCCCGGACGGCGCCCGTACCGTGCGCGCAAAGATCGACATGGCCAGCGGCAACATCAACCTGCGCGACCCCGCGCTGTACCGCATCAAGCACGTCGAACACCAGAACACCGGCAATGCCTGGCCGATCTACCCCATGTACGACTTCGCACATGCCCTGGGCGATTCCCTCGAAGGCATCACCCACTCCCTGTGCACCCTCGAATTTGAAGACCACCGCCCCCTGTACGACTGGTGCGTGGACAACGTCGACTTCGCCCATGACGACGCCCTGACCGCACCGCTGGTCGAACGCGGCCTGCCGCGCGAAGCCGCCAAGCCCCGCCAGATCGAATTCTCGCGCCTGAACATCAACTACACCGTGATGAGCAAGCGCAAGCTGATGGCGCTGGTCACCGAACAGCTCGTCGACGGCTGGGAAGACCCGCGCATGCCGACCCTGCAGGGCCTGCGTCGCCGCGGCTACACCCCCGCCGCCATGCGCCTGTTCGCCGAACGCGTCGGCATCAGCAAGCAGAACTCGCTGATCGACTTCAGCGTGCTCGAAGGCGCCCTGCGCGAAGACCTCGACAGCGCCGCCGCGCGCCGCATGGCCGTGGTCGACCCGGTCAAGCTGGTCCTGACCAACCTGCCCGACGGCCACACCGAAACGCTTGCGTTCGCCAACCATCCCAAGGATGAAGCCTTCGGCAACCGCGAGGTCCCATTCGCACGCGAACTCTGGATCGAGCGCGAAGACTTCGCCGAAGTCCCGCCCAAGGGCTGGAAGCGCCTCGTACCCGGTGGCGAAGTGCGCCTGCGCGGCGCCGGCATCATCCGCTGCGACGAGGTCATCAAGGACGCCGACGGCACCATCACCGAACTGC
Source organism: Stenotrophomonas aracearum (assembly GCF_031834615.1). Taxonomy (NCBI): domain Bacteria; kingdom Pseudomonadati; phylum Pseudomonadota; class Gammaproteobacteria; order Lysobacterales; family Lysobacteraceae; genus Stenotrophomonas; species Stenotrophomonas aracearum. Next base: position 814,854 of record NZ_CP115543.1, on the reverse strand, counting down.
GCGGCTGGCTCGACCCCGAATCGCGCCCCGGCATGGAAGGTGCCAACCGCAAGGTCAAGGGCACCATCCACTGGGTGAGTGCCGTACACGCCGTGCCGGCCGAGATCCGCCTGTACGACCGCCTGTTCTCGGTGCCCAACCCGGACGACGAATCCGAAGGCAAGACCTACCGCGACTACCTCAACCCGGAATCGCGCCGCACCGTCACCGGCTACGTCGAGCCCGCTGCCGCGACCGCCGAACCCGAACAGTCGTTCCAGTTCGAGCGCACGGGCTACTTCGTGGCCGACCGCCGCGACCACACCGCCGCCGCCCCCGTGTTCAACCGCAGCGTCACCCTGCGCGACACCTGGTCGGCGTAAGCCCCACCGTATTCGAAAGGCCTGTTCAATGCTGTACGCGCAAGTCCATCTCACCCTGCCCGCCTGGATCCACGACCAGATCGACCTCGGCCGTGCCTATCCCGGCGGCGACGCCAAGGTCGCGCTGGCCATCGAGCTCTCGCGCCTGAACGTCGAAGCAGCAACCGGCGGCCCGTTCGGTGCCGTGGTGTTCGGTCCGGACGACCGCGTCATCGCCGCCGGCGTCAACCGCGTGGTCCCGCACAACACCTCGCTCGCGCATGCCGAGAACATGGCCTACATGCTGGCCCAGCAGCGCCTGCAGACCCCGCGCCTGAACGCCGTGCTTTCCCCGATCACCCTGGCGACCTCCTCCCAGCCGTGCTGCCAGTGCTACGGCGCCACCGTCTGGGCCGGCATCGACCGCCTGTTGATCGGCGCCAGCGCCCAGGACGTGGAAGAACTCACCGCGTTCGACGAAGGCCCGCTGCCGGCCGACTGGGTCGGTGAACTCAACAAGCGGGGCATCGAGGTCGTGCAGGGCATCCAGCGCGACGCCGCGCGCGTGGTCCTGCGCCAGTACGGGGAGCTCAACGGTGCGCACTACTGATTCCCGCGCCACCGGCGTGCGTCGATGAGCGGCCTGCTGTGCCTGTGCCGCCAGGGCTTCGAGCCGGAACTGGCCGGTGAGCTGTCCGAGCGCGCCGCCTACGCCAACATTCCCGGCTACGCGCGTACGCAGCGCAACGACGGCTATGTGCTGTTCGCCACCGACGAAGGCGCCGCGCTGTCGAAGGCGCTGCCCTGGCGGTCGCTGATCTTCGCCCGGCAGAAGCTGGTGGTACTGGCCGAACTGCGCGAGCTGGATCCGTCCGACCGCATCACCCCGATCCTGGCCGCGCTCGAAGGCCAGCAGCGCTTCGGCGACATGTGGGTGGAACACCCCGATTCCGATGAAGGCAAGCCGCTGGCCGGCCTGGCCCGCGCCTTCGGCAATGCGCTGCGCCCGGCGCTGCGCAAGGCCGGCCTGCTCACCGACAAACCCAACACCGCCCTGCCGCGACTGCATGTGGTGTTCGTCGACGGCCGCCACGCGTTCGTGTGCGTCGCCGACACCCGCGACAGCGCACCGTGGGCGCTGGGCATTCCGCGCCTGAAGCTGCTGCCCGAAGCGCCTTCACGTTCCGCGTTGAAGCTGGACGAAGCCCTGCTGACCCTGATGAGCCCGGACGAACGCGAACAACTGGTGCGGCCGGGCATGCGCGCCGCCGACCTTGGCGCCGCACCCGGTGGCTGGACCTGGGTGCTGACCCGCCAGCACATGCACGTGATCAGCGTCGACAACGGCCCGCTGCGCGAGCACGTGCTGGAAACCGGCCTGGTCGAGCACCTGCGCGCCGACGGCTTCCACTGGCAACCCGAGGCACCGCTGGACTGGATGGTGTGCGACATGGTCGAACAGCCGCGCCGCGTGGCCGAGCGCATGGCGACCTGGTTCCGCGAGGGCTGGTGCCGGCATGCGATCTTCAACCTGAAGCTGCCCATGAAGAAGCGCTGGGACGAAACCCGGTTGTGCCTGGAGCTGTTCCAGGACCAGGCCGGCCGCCCGTTGAACGTGCGCGCCAAGCAGCTGTATCACGATCGTGAGGAGATCACGGTTCTGGCGTGGTGATGTGAGGGTGTGGAGGCCGCGAGGACACGCATGGCGTGGCGCTACGCTACCTCAATCGCCGCGGAAGCGCTTCACTTTCACCAGCGTCTGGAGCGCTTCGCGCAGTTCTTCCCGCTTTTCGTCGGTCCTGGCGGCGCCCAGTTGTTCGCGCAGGTTTTTCTCCACCTCACCAACATAGATGAGCTGGCGGGCGAAACTCTCCCGCGATGGCGGGGGACCGTTCGAGGCGCTCTCCACGAAGCGGCTGAGTTGGGCACTTGCCTCTGCGGCCGGATCGATGAAGTGGCTGACGCCAGGCCGACTTCCCTCGTTTTCGATGCGATCGAGCAGTTCGCCCAGCAGGGCGGTCGCTTCGCTGGGCTTCTTCTCCATTGCCGCAGCGGCAAGTTCGGGATCTTGCCGTGTGCGCATGCTCCGCTGCGTGGCGCTGATCGGTGATACAGGACGGATCGGAAAGGTCATGGCGCTCCGCAGGGTCTGGGACGACGGTTCCGCATCGCCAGACCCTCCACACCGGGGCGGCAACGCCCGTTCAGTCTGCCCGGGCGCCGGGGGCGATCACTTGCAGGAATCGATCACTTCGAGCACGTACTGACGGGCTCGCGCCTCATTTCGTGCGCATCAGCGCCTTCAATGGAATGCCCTGCTTCCTGCTGTTGAGGATGTGGACATAGTCGCTGTGGTTCCGGCTCCCCGGCTTGCCTTGTTCGAGGCACAGGATCTTCTCCATGCCTTCAAGGTCCCGGTCGATGCAGCGCACGCTTTTTTCCACCGCCGCGTAGTCCTGCTCGCTCGGGAGCCTCACATCGAGCTGCCGGATGAACCTCTGGAGGTTCAACTCCTCTTTGAAGGCACGATTGCCCAGGCTGAGCGGGAGATTACGGACCACCATCAGCACCTCGCTGATGCCCTTCGCCGTTCCCAGCGCGCGGTTGATCGCGTCCTTCTCAGCAACAGCCGGATCCTGCTTGCGTGCAGTCTGCCTGGCAAAAGGCGCCAGTCGATGAGCGAATGTGGAGAGATTCATTGACGGAGCTTCCGGAAAGAGACAGGGCGCGGCGTGTCACCGGATACCCGGATGGAGCCAGCCGCGCCAAAGTCTGCGCAGCCGCGAACGGCTGCACTTCCAGTTTTCGATCATTCCGGGCTCAAAGCCCGGCGGCGCGCTTCCACAACGCCGAGACCAGCGGCGGCAGCTTGCCTGCGCACCCCAGCGCGCGTCCGCGCGCCAGGGTCAGGTGCATCTCGTCATTCGAGAAAATGGTGTTGATTGCGTCAAGCCCATAGGCCGACACCGTGTTGTCGCTGCGCCGCTCGCGGGCCCAGCGCTGCAGGCGCTCCGGCGAAGACCAGTCCTGCCGCCGCTGCTGCGCGCGCAGCACCTGCGCGTGCAGGGCGGCCACGTCGCGCAGGCCCAGGTTCACGCCCTGCCCGGCCAGCGGATGGACCACATGCGCGGCATCGCCCAGGGTCAGCACGCGGCCGGCCACATAGGCCTGGGCGAGCTGGCGACGCAGCGGGAACGCGGCGCGGCGCGACGCCAGCGTCATCGCGCCCAGGCGGCCGGCGAAGGCGCGGGTCAGTGAGGCGTTGAACGCGGGCTCGTCCAGCGCCAGCACGCGTTCGGCCTCGGCATCGGGCAGCGTCCAGACGATGGAACTCCGGTGCGTGCCGGCCGGCAGCACCGCCAGCGGGCCGCTTACCAGAAAGCGCTGCCACGCGGTGGCCTGGTTGTCCTGTTCGGTGTCGATATAGGCCACCACCCCGCGCTGCCCGTAATCCTGGCGGCTGACCTCCAGCCCGGCCAGGCGGCGCAGGGTCGAGTCGGCACCGTCGGCGGCGACCGCCAGCGTGGCCTCCAGCCGGCGGCCATCGTCCAGGCGAAGGCGCACGCCGTCGGCGTCCTGCTCCAGCGCCTCCACCCGTGCCGGGCAGCACAGCTGCACGCCGGCGGCCGGCAGCGCCGCCCACAGGCGGTCCACCAGCAGGTCGTTTTCCACGATCCAGCCCAGTTGCTCACGCCCCAGGCGGTCGGCGTCGAACTGCAGTTCGTCGCCACCGGCGGCGTCCCAGACCCGCATGCGCCGGTAGGCGCAGGCGCGGGCCGCCAGCACCGACGGCCACACCCCCAGCGTGCGCAGCAGCTGCGCATTGTCCGGGGCGAAGGCGTACACCCGCAGGTCGGGCTGCTGCGGTTGCCAGCCGGCCGGCTCGCGGCCTTCCACCAGGGTGACCTCCAGCCCGGCATCGGCCAGGGCCAGCGCGCAGGCCGCACCGACCACGCCGCCGCCCACCACGATCGCATCGCGGGTCCGGCGGCTCATGCGCCCACCCCACGGCACAGCGCCGGCACCTCGCCGCGGAAGCCCATCGCTCCGCCGACCAGCATCGACTGCATCGAGGTCGCCTGCGCGGCGATCAGGCCGAGACTGCGCAGCGGCCGCAGCAGCGGTGCCGGGTTGCTGGTCAGCCGGGCCAGCCCACCGGAGAAGGCGATGGTCTGGCGGCGGTCCTCCTCGCGGCGCGCCACGTGCGCCTGCAGCAGCGAGTCACTGCCGGGGTCGGTCGCCGTCTCCAGCAGTTCGGCCAGGGTCAGCGCATCGCGCAGGCCCAGGTTGAACCCCTGTGCGCCCAGCGGATGGATGGTCTGCGCGGCGTTGCCGAGCAGGACCGCACGCTCGCCGACCAGGCCGCGCGCCAGCACCTGCACCAGCGGGTAGGCGCTGCGCGGCCCGCTCTCCAGCAGACGACCGGCACGCCAGCCGATGGCCCGCTGCAGCCGCGCCAGCCAGGCCGCGTCGTCCAGCGCCATCACCGCGTCGGCCTGGTCGCGGGCCACGCCGTGCACGGCACCGAAATGGCGGTCGCCACGTGGCAGCAGCGCGGTGGGGCCGGTGTCGGTGAACCGTTCGTAAGCGGTGCCGTCCGGCGCGCGTGCGGCGCGGACGCGGGCCACGAACAGGTTCTGCTGGAAGTCGTGCTCGTCCACCTCGATGCCCAGCGCGTCGCGCACGCCGCTGCGGGTGCCATCGGCGCCGACCACCAGCCGGGCCAGCAGGCAGCGCTCGCCGCTGTCATCGGCGATGACCACCTGCCGGTAGCCGTCCTCGACCGCGCCCAACCGCACGAAGCGTGCCGGGCGGTAGCGGGTCAGGTGCTGCAGGCCCTGCAGGCGCGCTTCCAGCGCCTGGCCGAAATCGCGGGCGACCACGACCTGGCCGAACCACGGCCGCTGGTACTCCGCCGCGTCCATCTGCACGCGGCCGAAGTCGCCGGCACGGGTGACCTGGATGCGGGTGATCGGGCCGGGGGCCGCGCCCAGCAGCTGCATCACGCCCAGCGCGGTCAACGCGTTGACCGTGGCCGCACCGAAGCTGAGGTTGCGCTGGTCGAACACCGGCGGCAACGCGCCTGCCGGAGCGGCTTCGACCAGGCCGACATCGCGGCCGGCCCGGTCCAGGGCGATGCCCAGGCTGGCACCGACCAGCCCACCGCCCACGATCACTACGTCATGACGTTCACTCATGCCGCCATGATAGTGCGTGCAGGCCGGCAACGCCCCGTGGCGGCAGGCGCTAGAATGAACGCTGGACCACCACTGCCCGTGCCCATGACCCCGACCGCCCAACGCGCCTTCATCCTGTTCGTGCTCGTGCTGCTGATGGCCGCGACCCGGGTCAATCACTTCGCCGCCATCCCCGACGCGTCCTGGGCGGTGTTCTTCATCGGCGGCTTCCACCTGCGCAGCTGGTCGCGCTGGGCCTTCCCGCTGCTGATGGTGCTGGCGATCGTCATCGATGTGCTGGTGATCCGCGCCAGCGGCATCGGCTACTGGCAGCACTACTGCGTGTCGCCGGGTACCGCACTGCTGGTGCCGGCCTACTTCGCGATGTGGGGCGGCGGCGCGTGGCTGCGCCAGGGTTATACCGGCGCCGACTGGACCGCGCTGGCCAAGGGCGCCGCGCTGCTGGTGGGTGCCGTTGCGGTCTGCCATCTGTTCGCGCAGAGCGGGTTCTACTGGTCAAGCGACGTGGTCGCCGCGCCCACCCTGCAGGGCTGGGCGACGAACTATGCAGACTGGTTCCTGCCGTACCTGCGCACCGCCGCGATCTATGTCGGGCTGGCCGCCGCGCTGCAGCTGGCCACCGAACAGGTGGTCAAACTGCAGCAGGCCCGCCGCGACGCGCTGCGCTGAGACCGGCGCGCATGGGCAACCGTCTTTCGCGGATCTACACGCGCACCGGCGATGACGGCAGCACCGGCCTGGGCGATGGCAGCCGCGTGGCCAAGGATGCGGCGCGGGTCAACGCCTTCGGCAGCGTGGACGAGGCCAATTCGGCGCTGGGCGTGCTGCTGGCGGTGGCACTGCCCGACGACGTGCGCACGCTGCTCACCACGGTGCAGCACCAGTTGTTCGACCTCGGCGGCGAGCTGTGCATTCCCGGCCATGCCGCCATCCAGGCCAGCGATGTGGGCGCGCTCGAGCAGCAGCTGGACCATTACAACGCCACGTTGCCGGCCTTGAAGGAGTTCATCCTGCCCGGCGGCGGCGAAGCGGCCGCGCGCTGCCACCTGGCGCGCACCATCGTGCGCCGTGCCGAGCGCGAAACGGTGACCCTTGCGCGGCTTGAAACCGTCCGCGCCGAAGCGCTGCACTACCTCAACCGGCTGTCGGACCTGCTGTTCGTGCTGGCCCGGGTGCTGGCCCGCGCCGATGGCCACGGCGAAGTGCTCTGGCAGCACGCCCGCCGCCACGGCTGAGCCGCCCTACCGCCCCGGAACCCCGTCCGCATGCTGGCTTTCACCCATCCCGACTGTCTGCTGCACGATCCCGGCCCGGGCCACCCCGAATGCCCGCAACGCCTGCAGGTGGTGCTCGACGCCCTGCACGCGGCCTTCCCGGCGCAGCTGGACTGGCGCCAGGCACCGCCGGCCAAGTTCGGCGAGCTGGCGCGGGTGCACGACAGCGCGCTGATCGACCAGGTGCTGGCCACCCAGACCGAACCCCTGCGCCAGCTCGACATGGACACCCTGACCTCGCCCGGCTCGGCCAGCGCCGCCGTGCATGCGGCCGGCGCCGGGGTGGCGGCGGTCGATGCGGTGATGCTGGGCAAGGACCCGCTGGCGTTCTGCGCGGTCCGTCCGCCGGGGCACCACGCCACCGCCACCACGGCGATGGGGTTCTGTCTGTTCAACAACATCGCCATCGCCGCGGCCTATGCGCGCGACCGCTATGGGCTGGAGCGCATCGCCATCGTCGATTTCGACGTGCACCACGGCAACGGCACCCAGGACATCTTCGCGGCCGACCCGCGGGTGGCCTACTACAGCACCCACCAGGCCGGCCTGTTCCCGCATTCGGGGCTGCGCCGCGACCGTGGCGCCGGCAACCTGCTCAACATCCTGCTGCCCCCGGGCAGCGGCAGCTTCCGCTTCCGCAACACCTGGGCCGACGAGATGCTGCCGGCGATCGACGATTTCCGCCCGCAGCTGCTGCTGGTCTCGGCCGGATTCGACGCCCACCTGCGCGATCCGCAGGCCGACCTGATGCTGGAAACCGACGATTTCGCCTGGATCACCGCCGAGCTGCGCGGGCTCGCCCGTCGCCATGCGGCCGGCCGCATGGTGTCGATGCTGGAGGGCGGATACGACCTGCAGGCGCTGGCCGAATGCAGCGTCGCGCACGTCGGGGCGCTGCTGGATCCATGAACCTGAACCCCTCGTAGGAATTTCCCTTCATTGCCCCTATGCAAGGGATGGGGCAAGCTGTGATCCGTTTTCGCCTGAATCCGAAGCCCGCGTGCGCCGAGCCCTCCGCCTGCTGCCCCTCCCCCTGAGCATCGCCATCTGCCTGCCGGCCATGGCCGACGAGAAACCGGTCAACTGGGGACTCTGCCCGGTCACCGACGTCCTGCCCGTCTTCCAGGACGCCCCGCCGGCGGACAAGGCCGCGGCTGAAACCCGCGACCAGCAACCGACCGATATCGAAGGCGACAGTCTGTTCGGCACCAGCACCGTGCCGCAGTACCAGGGCAACGTGGCGCTCAAGCGCGGCGACCAGTTCCTGGGCACCGACCACCTGAGCTTCGACACCGAGAGCGGCAACTACATCGCCGAAGGCAATGTCCGCTACCAGGACTCGTCGATCCGGATGACCGCCAAGCGGGCCGAAGGCAACCAGGAGTCGGACACCCACAAGATCAGCGACATCCAGTACCAGCTGGTTTCGCGGCGCGGCCATGGCGGCGCCGACTCGATCGACCTGCAGGGCTCGGTCGGGCAGATGCACCGCTCCACCTACACCACCTGCGACCCTTCGCAGCCGATCTGGAAGCTGTCGGCGCCGCAGATCGACGTGGACAACGACGAAGGCTTCGGTACCGCCCGCAACGCCGTGCTGCGGATCGGCAACGTGCCGATCCTGTGGGCACCGTACTTCAAGTTCCCGATCGACGACCGCCGCCAGACCGGCCTGCTCTACCCGCAGCTGGGCATGTCCGGCCGCAACGGGTTCGATTACGCGCAGCCGATCTACTTCAACCTGGCGCCGAACTACGACGACACGCTGACCCCGCGCTACATGAGCAAGCGCGGGCTGATGCTCGACAACGAGTTCCGCTATCTGTACGATGGCGGCCGCGGCCAGCTGGACACCGCCTACCTGCCGAACGACAAGCTGCGCGACCGCGACCGTGGCGAGTTCAAGTTCGAGGGTTACCACAACATCAATTCGACGTGGCAGGCCCGTGCCAACCTGGCCTGGGTCACCGACGAACGCTACACCGAGGATTTCTCCAGCAAGCTGCTGGGCGTGACCACCTCCTCGCTGCAGAGCCAGATCGGCATCTACGGCACGGGTGAGAACTGGAGTGGCGGCCTGATGGCCGACCGCTGGCAGAACACCGACTACACCCTGACCGACGCTTCCCTGCCCTACGCGCGCCAGCCGCGCCTGTTCGGCACCTGGGAGAAGCCGGTGCTGCCGTGGCTGGACGTGGGTGTGTATGCCGAGGCGGTGCGCTTTACCCATGATGATGTGGACGGCAAGCTGGGCGAGCAGGACGACTACGCCGACAGCGGCGTGGTCACGCCGTATTACAACGGCTCGCGCCTGGACGTGAAGCCATTCGTGAGCATGCCCTTCGCCGGCGCCGCGTGGTATGTCACCCCGACCCTGGCCTATCGGTACACCGGTTACGAGCTGGATCAGGGTCTGGCTGACCAGACCCGCCTGCAGGCATTGAACGACGCGAAGGTCGATCTGAGCACCCTTACCCCGGACCAGCTGCGCGGCAACACCTCGCCGCACCGCAGCGTGCCGATCGCCAGCCTCGACGCGGGCATGTACTTCGACCGCGAGACCACCATCGGCGGCAAGGGCTTCCTGCATACGCTGGAGCCGCGCCTGTTCTACCTGCGCACGCCGTACCGCGACCAAAGCGACCTGCCGATCTTCGACACGCGCGACTTCACCTTCAGCTGGGGCCAGCTGTTCCGCGATTCGCGCTACACCGGTGCGGACCGCCAGAACGACGCCAACCAGCTGACCATGGCGCTGAGCACGCGATTCATCGACCAGAAGACCGGCCGTGAGCGCTTCTCCGGCAGCATCGGCCAGATCCTGTACTTCGACGATTCGCGGGTCACTCTGCCGGGCCAGCAGGCCCAGATCGAGCAGGGCAAGTCGGCCTGGATCGCCGACGCCAACTATGCGATCAACGACCGCTGGAACCTGGGCGCCACCTACCAGTGGGACCCCAAGTACAAGCGCGAGGACCTGGCCAGCGTACGCGCACGCTACCTGATGTCCAACGACGGCATCGTCAACCTGACCTACCGCTACCGCATCAATGCGGCCGCGCCGGCAACCGCGACCAAGGAAGAGCGCACCCTGCTCGAGCAGGTCGACCTGTCCTTCCTGTACCCGATCAATGCCTCCTGGAGCGTGGTCGGCCGCTACTACTACTCGCTGGAGGACAAGGCGCCGCTGGAGATCATCGGCGGCGTGCAGTGGGACAGCTGCTGCCTGGCCGTGCGCGCCCTGGCCCGCCGCTACGTGCGCAACCGCGAGGGTGAGCTGAACAATTCGTTCCAGATCGAGTTCGTGCTCAAGGGCCTGAGCTCCATCGGCCAGAACACGGACCGCACTTTGCGCCGTGCTATTCTCGGCTATTACCGGGACGACCTCTATCTCGTGCCGCCCAGCACTACCGGTGCGCCCACGCGCGACGACTACGATCCGAACCTGATCCCATGACCAAGACCCTTCCCGTCCTCCTCGCTTCCGTCCTCGCCGTCACCACCGTTTCCGCGCCGCTGCAGGTGCTGGCCCAGCAGACCCAGTCGCTGGACCGCATTGCCGCGATCATCGACGAAGACGTGGTGCTGCAGAGCGAGCTGGACCGCGCCGTGCAGAACATCAAGGCCCAGTACGCAGGCCGGGAAAACCAGCTGCCGCCCGATGACGTGCTGAACCGGCAGGTGCTGGAGCGCCTGGTGCTGGTCAAGCTGCAGGTGGCCCGCGCCGAAGGCAGCGGGATCAAGGTCAGCGACCAGGAACTGAACCAGGCGTTGAATTCGATCGCCCAGCAGAACGGTTCCAACTTGGACGCCCTGCGCCAGCGTCTGGCCGCCGACGGTCTGGATTTCAATGACTTCCGCAGCTCGGTCCGCGACGAAATCACCGTGCAGCGCCTGCGCCAGAGCTTCGCGCAGAGCCGCATCAGCGTCAGCGAGGGCGAAGTGGATGCCGCGCTGAAGCAGGAAGCCACCGCCGGTACCCAATACCACCTGGCGCACATCCTGATCGCGCTGCCGGAAGGCGCCACCGCCGAGCAGATCGCCACCGGCCAGACGAAGGCCGACGGCGTGAAGGGCCTGCTGGACAAGGGCGAGCTGGACTTCAATGCCGCCGCCGTGCGCTATTCCGACAGCCCCAACGCGCTGGAAGGCGGCGACCTGGGCTGGCGTTCGCTGGATGAAATCCCCGGCGCGTTCGCGCAGATGATGACCAGCATGAAGGCCGGCGACGTGGTCGGCCCGCTGCGTGGCCCGAGCGGCTTCCAGCTGCTCAAGCTGGTTGAAGTACGTGACGCCAGCGCCAGCGCCGGCGGCCAGACCATCACCGAATACCACGCGCGCCACATCCTGGTGCGGGTCAACGACCAGCAGGACAATGCCACCGCCAAGGCCAAGGCCGACACCCTGCGGGCGCGCATCGCCGGCGGCGCGGACTTCCAGGCCGTGGCCCGCGAGTCTTCCGAAGACAGCAACAGCAAGGGCCAGGGCGGCGATCTCGGCTGGTTCCCGGCCGACGCGTTCGGTCCGGACTTCGGCAAGCAGGTCACCGCGCTGACCGACGGCGGCGTCAGCCAGCCGTTCCGCACCGATGCCGGCTGGCATATCGTGCTGCGCGAAGGCACCCGCCAGACCGACGCCGGCACCGACAACAAGCGCGCCCAGATCCGCGAGACCATCGGTCGTCGCAAGCTGGAAGAGGAATACAACCGCTACCTGCAGGAACTGCGTGGCGAAGCGTACGTGGACCTGCGCATCGCTACCCCCGGCCAGGCCGCTCCGGCCCCGGCGCCGACCAACCCCTGAGGCCCGCGCCGATGATCCCGCAGCTCGCTCTGGTACCGGGCGAGCCCGCCGGGATCGGCCCGGAACTCTGCCTTCGCCTGATCCAGCAGCCGCGCACCGATTGCCGGCTGCTGGCGTTCGCCGACCCGGACACGCTGCGGTCGGCCGCGGCAGCGCTATCGCTTCCGCTGAACCTGCTGCCTGAAGACGCGATCGCCCGCCAGCCGGGCGATCTGCCGTTGTGCCCAGTGCCCAATGCGACGCCGTCGCGCTTTGGCCAGACCGACCCGGCCAATGCCGGGGCGGTGATCGATGCCCTGCTCCAGGCCGGCCAGGCCTGCCTGGACGGGCGCCTGGACGGGGTGGTGACCGGGCCGGTGCACAAGGCGGTGATCAACCAGGGCGGGATCGCCTACAGCGGGACCACCGAGCTGCTGGCCGACCAGGCGGGCGTGCAGGTGGTGATGATGCTGGCCAACGACATCGTGCGGGTGGCGCTGGCCACCACCCACCTGCCGCTGCGCGCGGTGGCCGATGCGATCACGGCCGATGGGCTGGCGACGGTCCTGCACACGGTGCACGACGCGCTGCGCCGCGAATTCGGCATCGCTGCGCCGCGGATCGCGGTGCTGGGGCTGAACCCGCATGCCGGCGAGGACGGGCACCTGGGCCGTGAAGAGCTGGACGTGGTCATTCCGCTGCTGGAGCGGCTGCGCGCGCAGGGCATGGACCTGGTCGGGCCGCTGCCGGCCGACACGGCGTTCCTGCCGCAGAAGCTTGCCGGGTTCGACACGGTGCTGGCGATGTACCACGACCAGGGCCTGCCGGTGCTCAAGTACAGCGGCTTCGAACAGGCGGTGAACATCACCCTGGGCCTGCCCTACCCCCGGGTGGCGGTGGACCATGGCACGGCGCTGGATCTGGCCGGCCGCGGCATCGCGGATCCTTCCAGCCTGCTGGCCGCCACGGCGCTGTGCGCGCGGCTGGCCCGGCAACGTAAAATGCCGACATGACTTCTTCGCACTCCCCCTCTGCGCCCGGCTTCACCGCCCCGGCCAAAAAGCAGCTCGGCCAGCACTTCCTGGCCGACCGCAGCTACATCGACAAGATCGTGCTGGCGGTCAATCCGAAGGACGACGACCGGCTGGTCGAGATCGGCCCGGGCCAGGGTGCGATCACCCTGCCGCTGCTGCGTCGCCACCCGCGCCTGACGGTGATCGAGTTCGACCGCGACCTGATCGCGCCGCTGACCGCTGCGGCCGAGCCGCTGGGCGAGCTGACCATCGTGCACCGCGACGTGCTGCAGGTGGACTTCACGCCGCTGGCCGGCGACGGGCAGATCCGGCTGGTCGGCAACCTGCCATACAACATTTCGTCGCCGATCCTGTTCCATGCGATGGAGCATGCGGCGGTGATCCGCGACATGCACTTCATGCTGCAGAAGGAAGTGGTGGACCGCATGGCGGCCGACCCGGGCAGCAAGGTCTATGGTCGGCTGAGCGTGATGCTGCAGGCCTGGTGCAAGGTGACGTCGCTGTTCGTGGTGCCGCCGGGGGCGTTCCGCCCGCCACCGAAGGTGGATTCGGCGGTGGTGCGGCTGGTGCCGCGCGATCCGGCGACGGTCGGGATCCTGGACCGGAAGCGTTTCGCGGAGGTGGTGCGCTCGGCATTCGGGCAGCGCCGCAAGACGCTGCGCAATGCACTGAACGGGGTGGTGACGACGGAGCAGTTCGAGGCGGCGGGAGTGCGCAGCGATGCACGTGCGGAGCAACTGGAGGTGGCGCAGTTCATTGCGCTGGCCAATGTGCCGCGCGCGGAGTCGGCATGAGCGACGCCGATCAGTATGCGATCTCGGTGGAGGTCGCGCCGCGCTTCCTGGATGAGCAGTCGACGCCGGAAGACGGGCGCTTTGCGTTCGCGTATACGATCCGGATCCACAACGGCGGCCGCGTTGCGGCGCGGCTGGTGGCGCGCCATTGGCGGATCACCGATGGCAACGGGCGGGTGGAGCATGTGGACGGTGACGGGGTGATCGGGGAGCAGCCGCGGCTGCGCCCGGGTGAAGACTTCCGTTACACGTCGGGTGTCATGCTGGAAACCGAACATGGCACGATGCAGGGGCATTACGACATGGTGGCCGACGATGGCACCGAGTTCGCTGCACCGATCGCGCCGTTCGTGTTGACCATTCCGCGCACGCTGCACTGATGGAGGCGCACGCATGAGTGTCTGGGCCATCGGGGACCTGCAGGGCTGTTATGAGGTGACCCAGCGTCTGCTGGAGAAGATCCGCTTCGATCCGGCGGTGGACACGCTGTGGTTCTGTGGCGACCTGGTGAACCGCGGCGGTCAGTCGCTGGAGACGCTGCGGCTGGTGCATTCGCTGCGGGAGCACAGCGTGGTGGTGCTGGGCAACCACGATCTGTCGCTGTTGGCGGTGGGTGCGCGCACGGAGGAGGAGCAGCGCAAGGTGAATCCGGACCTGCTTCGGATCGTGCAGGCGGAGGACCGGGATGTGCTGCTGGACTGGCTGCGCATGCAGAAGCTGGTGCACGTGGACCGTGAGCTGGGCTGGATGATGGTGCATGCGGGGCTGGCGCCGAAGTGGACGACGCAGCTGGCGGAGAAGCATGCGCGGGAGGTGGAGCAGCAGTTGCATGGCGGTGGGTACCGCAAGCTGTTTCGCAACATGTACGGGGACAAGCCGGTGTGGTCGCCGGGGCTGTCGGGCTACGACCGGTCGCGGGCGATCATCAATCTGCTGACGCGGATGCGGTACTGCACGCCGCGCGGGCGGATCGGGATCGAGGACAAGGGCACGCCGGGCACGCAGGAACAGGGGTTGTACCCGTGGTTCGAGGTGCCGGGCCGGGTGGAGCGCGATCTGAAGATCGTGTGCGGGCACTGGTCGGCACTGGGCCTGACGATCACGCAGGGCGTGCATGCGATCGATACGGGTGCGGTGTGGGGCGGGAAGCTGACGGCGCTGCAGCTGGATACGGAGGAGCTGCGCGTGGTGCAGGTACCGGGCCGCGATGTGCCCAAGCCGGTCACGCCGCCACGTCCGCCGGCGCGTCGCCCTTCCAATGAAGGTGGCCCTTCGAGCGGGCGGCCGCCGCGCGGTCCGCGCGAAGGGCAGCGCGACCGAGGGCCGCGCCAGCAGCAGCCACGTCGACCGCGTGAGCCGGCTGGCAACAGCGGCGGCGACAGCTCGCCCACCACCGCGTAACGCGCTTGATTGCGCAGCATCCGTAGAGCCGGGCTCTGCCCGGCTGTTGTTGGATTCAGGCGAACAACCGTGCGCTGCAGGCGTTCCCTGGCTGGGGCCGTCGGGTGTGGGTTTGTGGGGGACGCCGTAAATACATCCATGTAGGCTCATCGCCGCATCCATGCGGCTCGTGCCCCCTCAAACCCACCCCCGCCGACCCCTCGATAGTGGGTCGGTGGCCATGCGTAGAGACACGCCATGCGTGTCTGATCTTTCAGCGCGCGGCGCTATCGGTCTCGCGCGTAATCCACGAAATCAAACGCATACGCGTGCTTTGCATCCGCGGGGTGATGCTCTCTCGCGACTTCCACCCACTGCTCCGCATCGAATTCCGGGAAATGCGTATCCGCGTTCACCTGCGCATCCACCCACGTCAGGTGCATGTCGGTGGCCTGCGCCATGACCAGGCGGAATACTTCACCGCCGCCGATCACGCACAACTCGTCTGCGCCCGTGGCGGCGGCGAACTGCTTTGCTTCTTCGATGGACGCAACTGCCTGCATGCCGTCGAACGGCACTTCGCCCGAACGGGTCAGCACCAGGTTCGGCCGCCCCGGCAGCGCGCGGCCCAGCGACTGCGCGGTCTTGCGTCCCATCAGGATCGGCTTGCCCAGTGTCAGGGCCTTGAAGCGCTTCAGGTCGTCTGGCAGCTGCCAGGGCAGCTGGTTGTCCTGGCCGATGCCATGGTCGCGGTCGAGGGCGACGATCAGGGACAGCTTCATACCGCGACCGGCGCCTTGATGGCGGGGTGCGGGTCGTAGCCGTCGATGCGGATGTCGTCGAACTGGAAGCCGAACAGGTCGGTCACTTCGGGGTTCAACCAGAGGGTGGGCAGTGCGCGCGGTTCGCGGGCGAGCTGTTCGCGGGCCTGGTCGTAGTGGTTGGAGTAAAGGTGCGCATCGCCGAGGGTGTGGACGAAATCGCCGACGCCGAGGCCGGTGGCCTGGGCGACCATGTGGGTCAGGAGGGCGTAGCTGGCGATGTTGAACGGGACGCCGAGGAAGATGTCGCCGCTGCGCTGGTAGAGCTGGCAGCTGAGCTTGCCGTCGACCACGTAGAACTGGAACAGGTTGTGGCAGGGCATCAGCGCCATCTGCGAGAGTTCGCCGACGTTCCAGGCGCTGACCACGAGGCGGCGCGAGTCGGGGTTGCGCTTGATCTCGTCGACCAGCCACTGCATCTGGTCGATGCTGCCGCCGTCGGCGGTGGCCCAGCTGCGCCACTGTTTGCCGTACACGGGGCCGAGGTCGCCGTTTTCGTCAGCCCATTCGTCCCAGATCCGGACCTGGTTGTCCTTGAGGTAGCCGATGTTGGTGTCCCCCTTCAGGAACCACAGCAGCTCGTGGATGATCGAGCGCAGGTGCAGCTTCTTGGTGGTGACCAGCGGGAAGCCGTCGTTGAGGTTGAAGCGCATCTGCCAGCCGAACACGCTGCGGGTGCCGGTGCCGGTGCGGTCGGACTTTTCGGTGCCGTGTTCGAGCACGTGCTGCAGCAGGTCGAGGTAGGCTTTCATGCCTTGCTCCCGGCGGCGGCCGGTGCGACCGGCAGCACCGGCTGCAGGACCGGTGCGCGGCGCGACAGGACCAGCAGGACCACGCCCAGCGCCACCAGCGGCAGGCTGAGCAGCTGGCCGCGGGTGAACCAGTCGAAGGCGAGGTAGACGCCGTTGTCGGGCATGCGCACAAATTCGACGGCGAAGCGGAACACGCCGTACATCAGCGCGAACAGGCCGGAGATGAGGTAGCGCTGGCGCGGCTTGGCCGAGACGGCCCAGAGCACGGCGAACATCACCAGGCCTTCGAGCAGCGCTTCATACAGCTGCGAGGGATGGCGGGCGTACGGGTTGAGCGCGCCGCTGGCGAACTGGGTGCGCAGGGTGTCCATGTCCACGCCGTTGAAGGCGGCCGGCAGGCCACTGGGGAAGACCACGCCCCAGGTGCCGTCGGTGTACTTGCCCCACAGTTCGGCGCCGATGAAGTTGCCGAGGCGGCCGAAGCCGAGCCCGAGCGGGACCAGCGGCGACATGAAGTCGAGGGTGTCGAACAGGTGCAGGCGGTGCTTGCGCGACCAGTACCAGCAGGCGAACAGCACGCCGAGCAGGCCGCCGTGGAAGCTCATGCCGCCGTCCCAGACCTTGAACAGCAGCAGCGGGTTGTGCAGGAAATCGGCGGTGGCATAGAACAGCATGTAGCCGACGCGGCCGCCAACCACGACGCCGAGCATGGCGTAGAACAGCAGGTCGGAGAATCCATTGCCGTCCACGCCCGGCAGGCGCCCCGCGGCGATGCGCTTGCGCCCCAGCCACCAGGCGGCGGTGAAGCCGAGCAGGTACATGATGCCGTACCAGTGCACCTTGACCGGCCCGAGCGAAAGGGCGATGGGGTCGATATCGTGGAAATAGATCATGGGCGGCGCCTTGCAGGTAAGCGGCTATTCTCGGCCCAGTGCCGCGTTACCTCAACCGAGCAGTTGGGGGGTATTGGGCAGGGCGTCAGCCTTGGACCCGCTGCCGGGCGGATAGTGCCCGGCCAGCACGTCGGAGACCTCGGCAATGGCCAGCAGCACCGCCTGCTGCAGGTCGTCGGCGCGCAGCAGGCCCTGCATGTGTTCGCAGATCGCCTGCCATTGGGTTTCGCCGACCCGGCCGCGCAGGCCGCGGTCGGCGATCAGTTCGATGGCGTGGTCGGCCAGCAGCAGGTAAACCAGCACGCCGTTGTTCTGTTCGGTGTCCCAGGTGCGCAGCTGCGCGAAGGCGTGCTCGGCGCGCTGGCGCGGGGTGACGCCCTGCCACAGCGCCAGCCATGGGAGGTCGGCTTCCACCGCGAACATGACCTGGCCGCCGTGGCGGCGCTCGCCGGCGGCAATCGCGTCGGTGATGGCCTGCAGCTTGTCTTCGCTGAAGGTGCGGTGCAACGAGGGAGCGAACAGGTGGCGCCAGATGCGCATCACCAGCCTCCCGAGGCGCCACCGCCTCCGGAACGTCCACCGCCACCACCCCAGCCGCCGCCACCGCCAAAGCCCCCGCCCCCACCGCCCCAGCTGCCGCCGCCGAAGCCACCGCCGCCCCAGCCGGTGTTGCGGGCGAAGCGGCCGGCGCGGCCGGAGGAGAAGCCGACGAACAGGCCGATCAGCCCGGCCAGGCCGCTGGCCAGCAGCAGCGAGGTGAACAGGAACGCGGCCGCCGCTGCCGCGCCGCCGCCGAGAAGCGCGCGGACCGGGCGCGGCAGCCAGCCCAGCAGGGCGCGGGCGAAGGTGCCGACGAAGAAGCCGATCACCAGGGCGACGGTGAAGCCGTCACTGCCGTTGCCGCGCGGCGCGCGGTTGTCGCTGACCGGCGCCGGCAGCGCCTCGCCGTCGACCAGCTTGACGAGGGCGGCGGTGCCGTCGGCCAGGCCGCCGGCGTAGTCGCCGGTGCGGAATTTCGGGGCCAGGTATTCCTGGATCACGCGGTTGGCGATCGCGTCGGGGATCGCGCCTTCCAGTCCGTAGCCCGGCTCGATCCGCACCTTGCGGTCGTCCTTGGCCACCACCAGCAGCACGCCGTCATCCACGCCCTTGCGGCCGACCTGCCACTGCTCGAACACGCGCTGGGTGTACTGCTCGATGGTTTCCGGCTGGGTGCTGGGCACCATCAGGATCTGCAGCTGGCTGCCCTTGTGCTGCTGCAGGGCCAGGGCCTGCGCTTCCAATGCCTGCTTCTGCGCCGCGTCCAGGGTGCCGGTGGTGTCGACCACCGGCGAGGCCATCGGCGGAATCGCGGCGTCGCGCTGCGCCCAGGCCGGCAGGGCCAGGCACAGGCAGCACAGCAGCAGCGCACGCAGCAGCGGGCGGACGCTCATGGCTTACTGCGCCGGGGCCTGCTGCGGCTGCGGCTGCGGCGCGGGCGCGGCCGGCTGCGAGCCGAACTTCACCGCCGGCGGCTGCGCGATCTGCGCTTCGTTCTCGACCGTGAAGTTGGGCTTGGCCGCGTAGCCGAAGATCTTGGCGGTGATCAGCTGCGGGAAGGAGCGGATGTAGGTGTTGTAGTCCTGCACCTGCTGGATGTAACGGCCACGGGCGACGGTGATGCGGTTTTCGGTGCCTTCCAGTTGCGCCTGCAGGTCGCGGAAGCCCTGGTCGGACTTCAGGTTCGGGTAGTTCTCGGTCACCACCAGCAGCCGCGACAGCGCACCACTGAGTTCGCCCTGGGCCTGCTGGAACTGCTTGAGCGACTCGGCGTCGTCGGCGTTGACGTTGACCTGGCCGACCCGCGCGCGGGCGTTGGTCACGTCGGTCAGCACCTGGCGTTCCTGGTTGGCATAGCCTTCCACGGTCTGCACCAGGTTGGGGATCAGGTCGGCGCGACGCTTGTACTGGTTGACGACTTCGGACCAGCCGGCCTTGACCTGTTCATCTTTCTGCTGGATCGCGTTGTAGCCACAACCAGACAACAGGCTGGCCAGCAGGACCAGCAGCATGAGGCGGATGGAGGTACGCATGGCCGGCTCCGGATCGGGGTGGACGCGGCCGGAGAATGGCATGAATAGGGGTTAATTCCCCGTCATGGTCGGGTACCGACCCTGGGTCGGTACCCGGAGACCCCTTACCAGTTGCCGGCGCCCGGCACGTGGTGGGCCAGCGCGCGGCGGCGCATCAGCAGGTTCAGCCACTCGACCAGCACCGAGAAGCCCATGGCGGCGTAGATGTAGGGCTTGGGCACGTGCACGTCCAGGCCGTCCAGGATCAGCACCGCGCCGATCAGCAGGATGAAGGCCAGGGCCAGCATCTTCACGGTCGGGTTGGCGTCGATGAAGCGGCCCAGCGGGTTGGCGGCCAGCAGCATGACGGCCACCGAAAGCAGGATCGCAGCGACCATCACCGGCACGTGCTGGGCGATGCCGACGGCGGTGATCACCGAGTCCAGCGAGAACACGATGTCAATGATGGCGATCTGCAGGATCACCATGCCGAACACGGCCGAGGCCTTGGTGGTGGTGGGGTCTTCGTCCTCGCCGCCGGTGATCAGCTCGCGGATTTCCATGCCGCCCTTGATGATCAGGAACAGGCCGCCGACGATCAGCACCAGGTCGCGGATGGAAATGCCCATGCCGGCTACGGTGAACAGGTTGGTCTGCATGTGCGCCAGGTACGCCAGCGACACCAGCAGCAGGATCCGGGTGATGCAGGCCACGGCGATGCCGAGCTTGCGGGCGAACGGGCGGCGTTCTTCGGGCAGCTTGCTCACGGCGATGGAGATGAACACCAGGTTGTCGATGCCGAGCACGATTTCCAGTGCACTCAGGGTCAGCAGGGTCAACCAGACGTTGGGATCGGAGAGCAGCTCGAGGAACATGGATACATCCTTACAAGGGGGGAATGACGCGCGGACGCGTCAGAAGATTCGCGGTGCCAGGACCAGGGCCCAGCACACCAGGACATTCATCATCAGCACGAACACGGCGGCCGAGCCCATGTCCTTGGCCCGGCCGGCCAGTTCGTGGAATTCGGGGCCATAGCGTTCGATCACCGCTTCAATCGCCGAGTTGGCCAGTTCCATGGCCAGCACCAGCAGCATCGAGCCGATCATCAGGGCACGCTCGACCGGGGTCTGGCCCAGCCACAGCGCCAACGGTGCGAGCACGACCAGCAGGTAGACCTCGAGCCGGAACGAGGACTCATGCAGCCAGGCGGCACGCAGGCCCTGCCAGGACCAGACGGCCGCCTTGAAGATGCGCCTGGGGCCGCGCGGCAGGTGCCCGAATTCGTCAGCCACGCAGGCACGCTCCATGGCTGGCAAGGGGGCACGACGGCAGAACCAGGGCACGGCAACGGGTCATGGGCAGCGCGGTAAGCGACGGACAATCCTCCATTTTGCCACAGGGCGGCCGGACCCACCCGAAGGTCCCGTCGAACCGGCCACCCACATCCGTAGTGCCGGCCGCCGGCCGGCTCCCGACACACCCGGACAACCCCTCCACCCCCTGCCCGCCTAAGATGACGTTGTACCCGTTCAGGAGTTCCGCATGACCCACCGCGTCGCCCGTCCGCTGCTGCTCGCCCTGGCGCTGACCGCCAGCCTGCCCGCCCTCGCCCTGAAGACCACCCCGGTCCCGCCGCCGCAGGTACCGGAGCAGGTGTCCAACGTGGCCTGGGCCGGGGACATGGCCGCCTTCGCCAAGGCCGACGCCGCCAATCCGCCGCCGCGCGGGGGCATCGAGTTCATCGGCAGCTCGTCGATCCGGATGTGGGACACGCTGGCGGCGGATTTCCCGGGCCAGAAGGTGTTCAACCGGGGCTTCGGCGGTTCGGAGGTGCGCGACAGCACCTGGTACGCGGACCAGATCGTGGTGCCGTACGCGCCGTGCAAGGTGTTCTTCTACGCCGGCGACAACGATCTCAACAGCGGCCGCAGCCCGGCACAGGTGCGCGACGATGTGGTGGCGTTCGTGCAGCGCGTGCACCGCGACCTTCCGAAGACCACGGTGGACGTCATTTCGATCAAGCCGAGTCCGTCGCGCGCGCAACTGCTGCCGGCGGTGGTGGAAGCGAACGGGTTGATCGAGCAGGCGCTGGCGAAGCTGCCCAACACCGGTTTCACCGACGTGTACACGCCGATGCTGGGCGATGACGGCCAGCCGCGCGCGTCGCTGTTCCGCGAAGACATGCTGCACATGCAGCCCGAGGGCTATGCTATCTGGCGCAAGGCGTTGACACCGAAGGTGCAGTGCACCTGAGTCGGACGAGACGTGTCCTTCGAGAATTTGGGACGATGAACACCCATTACAAAAATGCGTGCCGTTACCCAAGTAACGGCACGCCTCCTGTCGGGCACAATAAGTTAAGAATCTCGACGTAGCCACGCCGCCATTACGAAAGAGCGTAATGATCAGTAAGCCCAGAGGTATCCGAGAATCCCCTCATTAACCGTGCTTCCGTAGCCCTCACAGTTCTCCAAGGTACTATCGAAGTGATCCACCTTTTCAGGCAGATCCTGACGGCAACGATATAGCGGAGAGGTTCCCGGGTGATGATATGCATAGAGGTAGCCAATTAGTGCACGCTTCTTTGGCTTTGAATGGCCCTCGCAATTCTTGTCGTTTGAGGTGAAGTAGTTCCATCGCTTCGCAGCCTTCGAAATGCACTGATACAGTGCATTTGCACCTTCGAAAGGATGGCGGGCAATGAGCCCAATGTTGTTCATAAACCCGCCCTCGGGCCAGTCACCGCCCCCGACATACGTCGAGTTCTCGCTAAACATATCACCCCAGTGCCCGTTAATTTTTCGTCGCTCCATTATTGCCGTCGGCTTTACTGGATACGCTCCTCGCTCTAACTGAGCCAGGACAATCTCATCAGAAACAGGCTCCCCTCCCTGACCAGCGGCGGCAGCTCCAGCAGCGAAAGCGAGCACGACTACAGGGGTTACAACAAATTTCAATAGGTTCACCGAGCAACCTCCACAAGAATAATTCGTCAGAAAAAAAGCAAATACACGCGAACCACCGGATCCGCGATTTAGATCCTAACGATAGAGATGCACGACTAATTGAGCGTCACTCCACAAAATAAAAATTGATAGAAATAAACAATCAACGCCGCCATTTGCATTGAGCAGCAATATTGGTAAACCCGGGACTCGAACTTCCATGCGAGACTGGCATCAACTTCGGAACTTGACGATCCCACGTTTTAATTGCCCGCCAGGACTCCAATCAGAGCGCAAGTTCCCAACCCAAGCGTCGAGCGGATGAGCATTTGGGGACAAAAAGGGGTCACCGTGATTTCGGCACTTAGGAGATGGGCGACAGCACCTGGTACGCCGACCGTTTCGCTGTCACGTGCTTGCCGTGCATACGTGTTCTTCAGCGCCGGCGACACTCACCTCGACGGCAGCCGCGACGCGGCGCAGTTGCGCGACGAGGTGATGGAGTTCGTGCAGCGCGTGAACCGCGATCTGCCGAAGACTATCGTCGAAGGCATTCCGATCAAGCTGAGCCCCTGGCGCGCGCAGTCGCTGCCTGCGTTGGTGGAAGCAAATGGGTTGATCGAGAAGGCGTTGGCGAACCTGCCCAAGACTGGTTTCACCGATGTAAACACGCCGATGCTGGGCGACGACGGCCAGCCGCGTGCGTCGCAGTTCCGCGAGGACAAGCTGCACATACAGCCGGAAGGCTATGCGATCTGGCACAAGGCGTCGGCCTCGCAAGTCCAGTGCCGGCAATCGCAAGGCCCGTAATCTCGCGGTAGAGCCGGGCTCTGCCCGGCTCCGAAGAGCGTAGGTCCGGTCAGGGTCCATGCGTCACCGTGCCGACGGGCAGAGTCGGCGGCCGTTTGGGAACCGCCCCTACCTCACCCGCGGCTCAACGGTAAGCAATCGTCGCCTGCGTGCCGACGCCCGGCTCGCTGCTGAGTCCAATTTTCCAGCCGAACCGGTCGCAGAGCCTGCGCACGATCGACAGGCCCAGGCCGGTGCCCTGGGGGCGGCTGGGTTCGGCGCGGTAGAACGGTTCGAAGGCGCGCGACAGCGCTTCGGGCGACATGCCGATGCCGGTGTCGCGGACCACGACGCGGTCGTCGAGCACGTCGACGTCGATGCGGCCTTCGTCGGTGTAGCTGCACGCGTTGCGCAGCAGGTTGCTGATCACTACCTGCAGCACGCGCGGCGGTGCGTGCAGCTGCACCGGCCCGGTGCTGTGCACGTGGATTTCCACCGGGCGGCCGGCCAGCAGTTCGCGGGCGTTGTCCACTTCGTACTGCACGATGTCGTTGACGTCGAACAGTTCGATCTGCGGTTCCACGTCGGCTTCGCGGGCCAGGATCAGGAAAGCGTCGATCACCGCTTCCATGTCGCGGCCGGCGCGCTGGATGCGGTTCAGGCCGCGACGCAGGCGCGGCGTCATGTCCTGGTCGCCGAGCGCCATGTCGCTGGCCACGCGGATGACCGTGAGCGGGGTGCGCAGCTCATGGCTGGCGTCGCGGGTGAAGTTGCGTTCGCGCGCGACATGCGCGGTGACCCGGGTCGCCAGTGAGTGCAGTGCGGCGGCCAGCTGCCGGGTTTCGCCCTGCATGTCGGCCGGCAGCTTGTCCGGGGCAAGATCGGACGCTTCGGGGTGGCCCGGATCCCAGCGCGAGACCCGGCGCGCCAGCCAGTTGACCGGCGAGACCAGCCGTTTGGAGGCGCGGTAGGTGACCCATGAGGCGCCATAGACGGCCAGCAGGGTCAGCAGCACCGGGACGATGCCGAACCAGAACGCCAGCATCTCCGCGCGCGAGCGCAGGAAGACAAGGTAAAGCCGGCCTTCCGGACGCGCGTCGACCAGCACCAGCTGGTCGTCGGCCTTCAGTTCGTGGAAGCCCGGTGCAAGCTCGCGCAGGTTGGCCGGCAGGCTCAATGCCGACTGCCCGGTTTCGAGCAGGTACCCGCGGATGTTGCGCGTGTTCGGCGGCGGCTGCACGGGCGAGGCCGCGTGCAGGTCCCAGAAATAGGTGGCTTCTTCCTGCAATGCGCTGCTGACCAGGCTATGCTTGATGACCAGCGAGACCAGCCATGCACCCAGCAGGATGCCCAGGCTGGCGAGCACGGCCTGCAGGATGAAGGCAATTCTGATCTTGCGCGGCAGACCGTGCGGCATTACGACGTCCAGTGCAAAAACGGCGATGCCCCGGCAAGCGCCGGGGCATCGTGTCGCATCAGCTCATCGGCTGGGCGATATCGGCAATACGGTAACCTGCGCTCTGCACGGTGTGCAGCAGCGGACGGTCGAACGGCTTGTCGATGATCTTGCGCAGGTTGTACAGATGGCTGCGCAGGGTGTCCGAGTCCGGCAGGCCGTTGCCCCAGATTTCGCGCTCGATTTCCTGTCGGGTCACCACGCGCGGCGATTCGCGCATCAGGATGGTGAGCAGGCGCAGGCCGATCGGCGAGAGCTGCAGCTCGGTACCGGCACGGGTGGCGCGCATGCTGACCGGGTCCAGCACCAGGTCGGCGACCTTCAGCACTTCCGAACCGACCTGGCGACGCTCGCGGCGGATCAGCGCGCGCAGGCGGGCTTCCAGCTCCTGGATCGCGAACGGCTTGGTCAGGTAATCATCGGCGCCGAAACCGAGGCCGGTGAGCTTGTCGTCCAGCGTGTCGCGCGCGGTCAGCATCAGCACCGGGGTCGACTTGCGGGCGTCGTTGCGCAACCGGCGGCAGACTTCGATGCCATCCAGGCGCGGCAGCATCAGGTCCAGCACCACCACGTCGTAGCTGTTTTCCGCAGCCAGTCGATAGCCGTCCAGACCGTCCTGGGCGTAGTCGACCTCGAAGCCGCGGCCTTCCAGGTATTCGCCGATCATTTCGGAGATATTGCGGTTGTCTTCGACCACCAGCACCAGGCCGGAGGTTTCCTTTGTCTGACGCATGGGAGTCCCTCTTTCTTCAGCTTTGTGAAACATGCCGGATCGACGGTGGACGCGATGTGAAGCCGCTCACAGGTTACGGCGCAGGCGCTTTCAGCAGGGGTTTGAGCAGCGGCCAGACGTTGTCCAGCACCTGCGGTTGCGCAGCGGCGGTGGGGTGCAGGCCGTCGGACTGCATCAGGCCGGGCTTCAGCGCGACCCCTTCCAGCAGGAACGGCAGCAGCGGCACCTTGTACTGGCTGGCCAGCCCCGCGTAGGCCTGGCGCAGGCGGTCGCGGTAGGCCGGGCCGTAGTTGGGCGGCACGTCGATGCCGAGCAGCAGCACCCGGGCCCCCGCCTTCTGACTGGCCACGATCATCTTTTCCAGGTTGCCGCGCAGCTGCGCCGGAGTCAGCCCGCGCAGGGCGTCGTTGCCGCCCAGTTCGATCACCACCACCGACGGCCGATGCTTTTCCAGCAGCGCCGGCAGGCGGGTCAGCGCGCCCGCCGTGGTCTCGCCGCTGATGCTGGCGTTGATGACCGCCGGCGGCGGTTTGAGCTGCTGGTTGACCCGTTGCTGAAGCAGGTTCACCCAGCCGGAAGCGGCCGGGATATTGTGGGCGGCACTGAGGCTGTCGCCGACCACCAGCACCGCGTTGCGGGTATCGGCACCTTTGGCACACGCCAGCGCAGGCAACAGCAGCAATGCTGCCAGCAGCCACATCATCCGGGCCACATGGCCCATCCTTGCTCGGTACATTGGAGAATCCTCATCGACAGCCTGTCCCCCCGCAGCGCGTCCGTCGCCATCGCCGCCCACAACGTGGGCAAATCCGCGCGTGGCCCGGAGGGTGAAGTCCACATACTGGACAACATCGACATGACGGTACATGAAGGCGAGAGCGTGGCGATCGTCGGTGCGTCCGGATCGGGCAAGACCACCCTGCTCGGCCTGCTGGCCGGACTGGACCTGCCCAGCCGCGGCGAGATCGACCTGGCCGGGTCCCGCCTGGGCACTCTGGACGAAGAAGCGCGCGCGCAGCTGCGCGCGCGCGAGGTCGGCTTCGTGTTCCAGAGCTTCCACCTGCTGCCGGCGTTGACCGCCGAGGAAAACATCGCACTGCCGCTGGAACTGGCCGGGCGCGAGGATGCCGCGCGGGTGCGCGAGGTACTGGAACAGGTGGGGCTCGGCCATCGTGCGCGGCACTACCCGCGCCAGCTCTCCGGTGGCGAGCAGCAGCGCGTGGCGCTGGCGCGCGCGTTCGTGGCGCGGCCGCGGATCCTGTTCGCCGACGAACCCACCGGCAGCCTGGACCAGGCCACCGGCCAGCAGATCAGCGACCTGCTGTTCGCGCTCAATGCGACCAGCGACACCACCCTGGTGCTGGTCACCCACGACCTGCGCCTGGCCCAACGCTGCGAACGCATCTACCAGCTCGACGGCGGCCGCCTGGTCGACGCTGCCGGCGTGCGCGCATGAACGTGATCCGGCATGCGGCGCGCGCGCTGCGCCGCGAGTTCCTGGCCGGCGACCTGCTGACCGTGTTCGCCGCGCTGGTGCTGGGCGTGGCGGTGATGACGGCGGTGGGCACGCTGGTCAACCGGGTCACACTGGCCCTGACCAGCAGCGCGGCGGAAATGCTCGGCGGCGACCTCGGCCTGGGCGGGCGCGAAGACGTGCCGCAGGCGTTCGCCGACGAAGCGCGCGCGCGCGGGCTGGCCAGCACGCGCATGGTCAGCTTCCCCAGCGTGCTGTTCCATGGCGACGACAGCCAGATGGCCAACATCAAGGCGGTCAGCGACGGCTATCCGCTGCGTGGCGAGCTGCGCGTGAGCCGGGCGCCCGGGGCACCGGATGAAGTGGCCGGTACCCCGCCCGCCGGCGAAGCCTACGCCGATCCGCGCCTGATGCAGGCGCTGGGGCTGAAGGTGGGCGACGCACTGGAGTTCGGCGCCGGAACGCTGACCGTGACCCGCATCCTGCAGGCCGAACCGGACACCTCGGGCGAGCTGATGCAGCTCTCCCCGCCCCTGCTGGTCAACCGGATCGACGTGGACCGTGCCGGACTGCTCGGTCCGGGCAGCCGCGCGTCGTACCGGATGATGTTCGCCGGCGACAGCGCGGCGATCGCCGACTTCCGCGGCTGGCTGCAGCCGCGCGCCAAGGGCCTTCGCATCGTCGGCATTGCCGACGCGCAGCGCGGCGTGCGCGGCGCGTTCGACCTGGCCGGCCGCTTCCTGTCGCTTGCCGCGCTCCTGGCGGTGCTGCTGGCCGGCGTGGCCACGGCGCTGGCGGCCAACCGCTTCGCGCTGCGTCGGATCGACCAGGTGGCGGTGCTGCGCTGCCTGGGCGCGCGCCAGCGCGACATCCTGAGCGCGATGGCGCTGCAGTTGGTGCTGCTGGCGATTCCGGCCTGCGTGGTCGGCGTCGGGCTTGGCATGGCCGCGCAGGCCGGGCTGGTGCAGGCGCTGGGCGGGCTGATTCCCGGCCGGCTGCCGCTGCCGCAGGCCACGCCCGCGCTGACCGGCGCCGGGATCGGGCTGGTGCTGCTGCTGGGCTTCGGCCTGCCGCCGCTGCTGCGGCTGCGCCGGGTGCCGCCGATGCGCGTGCTCAACCGCAGCTTTGCCGCGATGCCGCCGAGCTCGCTGCTGGTTTACGCGGCTGCGCTGGCGGCTACGGTGGCGCTGACCGTGCAGGCCACCGGCGACGTACGGCTGGCGGCGTGGGTACTGGGCGGGCTGGCCGCGCTGGCACTGCTGGCCGGCGCCGCCGGTGCGGCGCTGCTGTGGCTGCTGCGCGGCCTGCAGCCGCGCCTGCGCGGGCGCTGGAAGCTCGGTCTGGCCGCGCTGACCCGGCGCCGCAGGCTGGCGGTGATGCAGCTGGTGGGGCTGTCGCTGTCGCTGTGCGCGTTGCTGCTGCTCTCGGTGATCGGCCCGGGCCTGCTGGCGCAGTGGCGCGACCGCCTGCCCAGCGACACCCCGAACTATTTCCTGATGAACATCCAGCCCGAGCAGCGCAAGGCGGTGCTGGATGCGCTCAACGGCCTGGGCGTACAGGCGCCGGGGATCGAGCCGTTCAGTACTGGCCGGCTGCTGGCGGTCAACGACCGGCCGCCGCAGCGCCAGGCGCGCGAAGACAACAGCAACGATGACGACGACGCCAACCGCCCGGTGAATTTCTCCTGGCGGCACGACTTCCCGCCGGCCAATACGCTGCTGTCGGGCACGTACTGGGCGGCCGGCAGCACGGCGGCGGAAGCCTCCATCGAGGAAGGCTGGGCCGAGCGCTACGGCATGAAGCTGGGCGACACGGTGACCCTGCAGATGGGCGAGCTGGAGCGTCGCTTCACCGTGACCAGCATCCGCAAGGCCGACTGGGACTCGTTCCGGGTCAACTTCTTCCTGCTGCTCAATGAGGGCGCGGTCGGCGATGCGCCGTACAACCTGATCACCGCCTTCCACCTGCCGCGTGCGCAGGCGCCGGCGCTGGCCGGGCTGACCCGCGACTACCCGAACATCTCGCTGCTGGACATCGACAGCATCCTGCAGCGGGTGCGCGAGGTGGTCGACCGGGTCACCCAGGCGGTGCAGCTGGTGATGGGCTTCAGCCTGCTGGCAGGGGTGCTGGTGCTGCTGGCCGCGCTGCAGGCCACGGCGGGCGAGCGCCGGTACGACAGCGCGGTGCTGCGCACGCTGGGTGCCACCCGCGCCCAGTTGCGCGGGGCGGTGCTGGTGGAGTTCGGGGCGCTGGGGCTGTTGTCCTCGCTGCTGGCGGTGGGCACGGCGGCGCTGCTGGGCAGCGTGGTGGCCAAGCAGGTGTTCGAATTGCAGCTCAGCCCGCCATGGGGTGCGCTGCTGCTCGGAGGTGCGTTGGGCGTGGCGCTGAGCATGTTGGCGGGCTGGTGGGGTACGCGCAGGATCCTGCATACGCCGCCGGCGCTGGCCCTCCGCGAGGCGTGATTGGGATTGGGCGCGTAGTGCCGGCCGCTGGCCGGCTCCTCGCGCAGCCGATCCCGCTTGGAGCCGGCCGGCGGCCGGCACTACGATTTGTTGTTCCTACCTGAGATCTTCCGATGCCCGGCCCGTCGTTTACCGCTTATCTGTATCCCGTGTTGCTGCTGCTGGGCAGCAACATCTTCATGACCTTCGCCTGGTACGGGCACCTCAAGTACAAGAGCGCGCCGTTGATGATGGTGATCCTGGTCAGCTGGGGCATTGCGTTCTTCGAGTACTGCCTGCAGGTGCCGGGCAACCGGCTGGGCAGCGCGGTGTACTCGGCCCCGCAGTTGAAGGGCATGCAGGAAGTGATCACGCTGGTGGTGTTCGCGGTGTTCTCCGCGTTCTACCTGGACCAGCCGTTGAAGTGGAACCACTACGCGGCGTTCGGGCTGATCGTGGTGGCAGCGTTCCTGATGTTCAAGGAATGACGGCCGGCGCCTTTTCCACCCACTGCTTGAACACGGCGTCGATCTGCGCGTCGTTCACCTTCTTGCCGTCCTGCAGGTCCTGGGCCTGGGTGAACAGCGGGATGATCATCGCCATGCCGTCCAGCTTGGTCTTCAGGTGCACGCCCGGGGCCTGGCCGAGGAAGCCGTTCCAGTGCGCGCGGACCTTGGCCCAGTAGTCGGCGGTGGCAGTCCAGTAGTCGTAGGCCGGTTTGAAGTCCACGTCGGTGGTGCGGTTGTAGTCGTTGAAGCCGAACTCGCGGGCGATCTCCTGCTGGCTGCCGTCGGCGCCGCGCAGGATCTTGGTGTTGAACTGCTCGTGGGTCCAGCCGTTGGGCGTGAGCGTGTGGCGATTGACCACGGCCAGCGCGTTGTAGTCGCTGCGGCGGGTGTACTCGCGGCGCGGCAGCGGGCGCCAGCTGAGGTCGCTGGTCCAGGTGGCGACGTTGTTGCTGTAGTCCCAGCGGCCGGTACCGCAATAGCGCGGGGCATCGCTCACTTCGTACACGCACTGGGTCCAGGCGCCCGCGTTCACCGCCGGGTCGATCGTGCGCACGTGCCAGGTCTGGTCGGCGCTGAACTCGAAACGGTTCGGTGCTTCATACACCCAGTCCTGCCGCCAGTGCTTGGTCACATGGCCGCTCTTGCCGTCCACCAGCAGGTGCTGCAGCACGATCCGCTTCGGGCTGTCTTCGACCACGATCACCACTTCGTTGCCACCGCTGCGCACGGCCGGCGCGCGCTCGTAACCGGGCTTGAGCAGCACGGTTTCGTCGAACGCGAAGTCGACGATGTACTCGCCCTTCATCGCCAGGATGCTGGCGTGGTCGCGCTGCAGGTCGGAGGGCTGGGCGTGGGCGATGCCGCTGGCGGCAAGCAGCAACCACGCGCTGGCTGTCTGGAATTTCATCTACGAAGTCTCGTCAGGAATGTCGAATGGAAGAAAGGTGAAGCAGCGGTACCACGTTGGAATCATCGACCCACAGCTCGCCGTCGGCACCCTCGACGCGCGCGATGCGGCGCGCGGCGGTGGCGCCCAGCGCCGACAGCGAGGCCACGCTGGCGGCCAGGCCCGGCGCGTCGCCGGCGTGCAGGCGCAGCGCGCACATCCGCCACGGTTCGCCGCCCAGCCGGGTGGCCAGGCGCCGCCACAGGCGCTCGGCAACGCCGCCGTCGTTGGCCGGTTCCGGTCGAGCCGGGAACGCCGACACCAGCCGGTCCCAGGCCAGGAAGTCGCTGTCGGGCAGCAGGTACAACCGCCAGCAGCAGCGGCCGCGGGCATCGGCGAAGCACAGGCTTTCGCGGATGCCTTCGCTGTCCATGCCCTGGCAGGCGTGCGCGGAAACGGCGTGTTTCCAGCCGCCCAGCTCGCTGCTCTCGGGGCGGTACAGGCACAGCACCGTGCCCAGTGCCGCCAGCTGTTCCGGGGAAGGCAGCTGGCCAGGGCGCAGGTACCGGTCGGGGGTTCGCAGTGCGGAAAGGGCTCGGCTCATGAGGGGCTACCAGCTGACGGCGAGGCTGGCCGAGACGTTCCGGCCAGGGTTGGTGTAGCGGTCGATCACCGTGCTGTTGGTGGCCAGCGTGGAGGTGATCGAGGAGTAGTCGATGTACTTGCGGTCGCCGAGGTTGAACACGCCGACGTTGATCTTGGCGCCCGGCGCGAAGTCCCAGTGCGCCATCAGGTCGAGCACCCCATAGCCGGCCGGGCGGAACGCGGTAGCGACGGGCATGCGGTCCTTGCGCTGGGCGAAGGTGCCGGCCAGTTCCACGCCCCAGCTGTCACGGTCGTAGGCCACGCCCAGCGTGCCGCGCAGCGGATCGATCGACGCCAGCGGCACGTCTGCGGTCTTGTCGGTGCCGCGCGACCAGGCCACGGCGCCATTCAACGACCAGCCCGCCATCGCTGCGCTGAGCTCGCCGAAGTCGACGCCTGCCTTGAGCTCGGCACCGTAGATTTCCGCGTCGGCGATGTTCTGCGACTGGAACACGATCAGGCCCTGCGCGTTGACGCCGACCTGGCGCTGCGACTCGATGAAGTCCTTGTAGTCGTTGTAGTAGCCGCTCACGCTCACGTACGCGGCCGGGCTCAGGAAGCGAAGGCCCAGTTCCAGCCCGTCGCTGGTTTCCGGCTTCAGGTCCGGGTTCGGAATGGCGGTATACCCGAACATGACGTTGGTGAAGCCCAGGTTGACGTCGTTGTACGGCGGCGAGCGGAAGCCGTGCGAGTAGCCGGCAAACAGCGACCAGTCGTCGGCGAAGCGCCAGACCATGCCGAGCTTCGGCGACACACTGGTCTTGGTCAGGTCAGACACGGCCATGCCGGGGTTGTCGGCGGCGAAGATCGGGTCCACGTCCGGGCGCAGTTCGTAGTGGTCCACGCGCACGCCGGGCACCAGCGACAGGCGGCCGTCGGCGAAGCGCATTTCGTCCTGCACGTACAGGCCCAGCTCGGTGGTCTTGCTGATCGGGAAATCGCGGACCGGGAACGCATCGGGCAGGATGGTGGTGCTGACCTGGCCGTTGGCCAGCACCTGGTAGCCGTCGCGCTTCTGGCGGGTTTCGGTCCAGGTGCCGTCGAAGCCGTAGGTCAGCGCATGCTCCACGCTGCCGGTTTCGAGCGCCTTGTGGAAGGCAGCCTGCAGGCCGTACACGCGCTGGTCGAAGTTGAACTCGCGGTGGCGGGTGCTGCGGTTGGCGCGCGCCTCGTCGGTGCGCTGGGTGGTCTCGCTGTCCTGCCGATACAGCTGCCAGGACAGGCTGTCGGCGAAGGCGGCGCCCACGTTGTCCATCTCGTGGGCGAACGACACCCGTGCCCGGGTCTGGTGGTCGCGCGCCTGCATGCCGGTGGTGGTGGTGCGGTCGATCGCCGACAGCACGTCGGTGTCCACGCTGTCCTCGTTGCCTTCCACGGTCAGGCGGAAGCGCTGGTCGTCGCTGGGCGCGTACACCAGCTTGCTGAGCACGCTGCGGCCGTCACGGTCCTGCGGATTGGCGGCGGTGCGAGTGCGGTCCTTGCTGCGCACATCGCCCATGCTTTCGGTTTCCTGGCCCTGGCGATGGTTGACGTTGACCATGCCGCTCCAGCGCTCGCCACCGAACGCGGCGGTAGCGCTGCCGAGCAGGCCGTTCCACTCGCCGTCGTAGCCGAACTTCAGGCCGACATAGCTGTGCTTGTCGTCCTTGAGGTAGTCGGCCGGGTCCTTGGTGACGAAGGCCACCACCCCGCCGAGCGCGTCCGAACCGTACAGCGCGCTGGCCGGTCCGCGCACGATCTCGACCCGCTTGAGCGTTTCCAGATCGGTGAAGTTGCGGTTGGCGTCGGAGAAGCTGCCGATGCTGAAGGCCTTGGGCATGGCGATGCCGTCGGTCTGGATCAGCACGCGGTTGCCGTCCAGGCCGCGGATGCGGAAGCCGCCCAGGCCGAAGCGGGCCGGGCTGCTGGTCACCGAGATGCCCGGCTCGTAGCGCACCAGGTCCTTGATGTCGCGCACCAGGTGGTTGTCCAGCTGCTCGCGGTCGATCACGTCCACCGTGGCGGCGACGTCGCTGAGCGCGCGTTCGGTGCGGGTGGCGGTGACCTGCACGCGGTCGAAGTCGCGCGCGGCGGTGCCCGCGTCGGGGCTGGCGGGGGCGGCGGCCTGCACGGCGACAGGCAGGGCGAGGCAGACGGCAATACTCAGGGCAGTCGGACGGATCATGGGTTGGCAGGGTCGGCTGGGCACGGAAGGAGACCCCCGACCGGCGCCGGGACCCGAAGGTCGCAGGCGACGTGCCGAGGGGGAGAGAGCGGTGCAGGACGGCGGGCCAGGGGGCGTCGCGCGGCCGCGCGGACGCACCCCGTGGGGGAGGCGGGCCGTTATTTGGTGAGGATCAGCTTGTCGTTGCTGGTGTGGCGCAGGCGATAGAAGCGGTCGCCGTGCTGGATCAGGATTTCGCGGCGACCCTTGAGCAGGGCCTCGCTGTCGATCACTTCTTCGGCCGGGACCGCGCGGACCGGGCGGTCGCGCAGGGTCAGGGTTTCGGGGCGCAGCAGTACAGCGGCTTGAGTGTTCATTGTCTGGACTCGTGCGAGGGACGAGTCAAATGATAATGATTCTCAGTTGACAATCAACAACCATTCTCGTTTTGATTGAAGATATTTATGATCGATTTCGCGTTTTCGATAGATGCAGCCTATCGGTAGAGCCACGCCCTGCGTGGCTGCACCGTGTCATCAGGCGCCGCGTCAGCCACGCAGGGCGTGGCTCTACCGGAAGGTGGCCTCTACCTTGGCCCAGTCTGCTTCCGACACCTGCTCCAGCAGGTCCAGCGCGCCCAGGTTCTGCTCCAGCTGGCTGACCCGGCTGGCGCCGAGGATCACGCTGGAGACGTTCGGGTTGCGCAGGCACCAGGCAATCGCCAGCTGCGCCGGGGCGTGGCCCATCTCACTGGCCAGCGCGGTGTAGGCGCGCACCCTGTCCAGCCGCTGCTCGGCCGCATCGCCCAGCACCAGGTCCTTCAGCCAGCCCATCTGGCCCTGCCCCAGCCGCGAGTCCGGATCGAACCCGCTGTTGTACTTGCCACTGAGCAGGCCCGAGGCGAGCGGCGAGAAGATCGTGGTGCCCAGGCCCGGGTCGGCATACAGCGGCGCGTACTCGCGCTCGACCCGCTCGCGGTGCAGCAGGTTGTACTGCGGCTGCTCCATGGTCGGCAGGTGCAGGGTGTGGGCGCGGGCGAAGTCCACCGCCTCCTGGATCTGCGCGGCCGACCACTCCGAGGTGCCCCAGTACAGCACCTTGCCCTGCTGGATCAGCGTGTCCATCGCCCGCACCGTCTCGCCGATCGGCGTGTCCAGGTCCGGGCGGTGGCAGTAATACAGGTCCAGGTAGTCCACCCGCAGGCGCTTGAGCGCGGCATGGCAGGCATCGGTCACGTGCTTGCGCGACAGCCCGTGCTGGGTCGGCCGCGGGTCGTCCACCGCGCCGAAGAACACCTTGCTGGACACGCAGAACCCGTCGCGCGGCAGGCGCAGGTCGGCGATCACATCGCCCATCACCTGCTCGGCGCGGCCGCGCGCATAGCCCTCGGCATTGTCGAAGAAGTTGATCCCGTGGTCCCAGGCGCAGGCGACCAGGTTGCGGGCCTCGTCACGGCCGATCTGGTCGCCGAAGGTGACCCAGGCCCCGAACGAAAGGGCCGACAGCTTCAGGCCGGACGAGCCCAGGCGGCGGTAATGCATGTGATTCTCCTGCGGAAAAGGGAAAACTGAACGCGTTGGGCTGCGCCGGAACGCTGCCCGGACGTGGCCTGACAGTGTAGCCGGGCCGGCCGCCCCCCTTGCCGTTGCTTGCCCGATCGCGGCCAATCGCCTCCCACACACCGCTTTTCCTTGCTCCGCCCCTGCCGCTGCTCTAGGCTTCCCGTTTTTCGCGGCGCCCCAGGGGGAGTCTCATGGTCGAAGGTTTGGGCAGGATTGGCTTCGGCCTCTTTGGGTTGGCAGTGCTGATCGGCATTGCCTGGCTGTTCTCGAACAACAAGCGCGCCGTCGACTGGCGCCTGGTGCTGACCGGCATCGTGCTGCAGGTCGCGTTCGCCGCCATCGTGCTGCTCGCACCGGGTGGCCGCGACGTGTTCGACGCGCTGGGCAAGGGCTTCGTCAAGATCCTGAGCTTCGTCAACGAAGGCTCCGGCTTCATCTTCGGCAGCCTGATGGACACCAGCAAGTTCGGCTTCATCTTCGCCTTCCAGGTGCTGCCGACCATCATCTTCTTCTCCGCGCTGATGGGGGTCATGTACCACCTCAACGTGATGCAGCAGATCGTCAAGGCCATGGCCTGGGCGATCACCAAGGTGATGCGCGTGTCCGGCGCCGAAACCACCAGCGTCTGCGCCAGCGTGTTCATCGGCCAGACCGAAGCCCCGCTGACCGTGCGCCCGTACATCGCGAAGATGACCCAGTCCGAACTGATCACCATGATGATCGGCGGCATGGCCCACATCGCCGGCGGCGTGCTCGCCGCCTACGTCGGCATGCTCGGCGGCAGCGACCCAGTGCAGCAGGCCTTCTACGCCAAGCACCTGCTGGCCGCCAGCATCATGGCCGCCCCGGCCACCCTGGTCGTGGCCAAGCTGCTGGTGCCCGAGACCGGCACCCCGCTGACCCGTGGCACGGTCAAGATGGAAGTCGAAAAGACCTCCAGCAACATCATCGACGCCGCCGCCGCCGGTGCCGGCGACGGCCTCAAGCTGGCCCTGAACATCGGCGCCATGCTGCTGGCCTTCATCGCCCTGATCGCGCTGCTCAACGCCCCGCTGACCTGGTTCGGCGAAGTCACCGGCCTGCAGGCCATGATCGGCCGCCCGACCGACCTCTCCACCATCTTCGGTTACCTGCTGGCCCCGATCGCCTGGGTGATCGGCACCCCGTGGGCCGATGCCACCACCGTCGGCTCGCTGATCGGCCAGAAGGTCGTCATCAACGAATTCGTCGCCTATTCCAAGCTCTCGGAAATCGTCAACGGCCAGGTCCCCGGCGTGTCGCTCTCGGCCGAAGGCCGCCTGATCGCCACCTACGCCCTGTGCGGCTTCGCCAATTTCAGCTCGATCGCCATCCAGATCGGTGGTATTGGTGGTCTGGCCCCGGAACGCCGCCACGACCTGGCCAAGTTCGGCCTGCGCGCCGTGCTCGGCGGTACCATCGCCACCTTCATGACGGCCACCATCGCCGGCGTGCTGACGCATTTCAGCTGATATCCGCTTTAGAGAAACAAACTTTATGAGTAGCAGTGTCGTCGTTGTCGGTTCCTTCAACGTGGATCATGTCTGGCGTTGCGAGTCGCTCCCGGCCCCGGGCGCGACCATTGCCGGCCGCTACAGCACCGGCCCCGGCGGCAAGGGCTTCAACCAGGCCGTGGCCGCCCGTCGCGCCGGCGCCCCGACCACCTTCCTGTGCGCCCTCGGCGATGACGCCGGCGGCGCCATGGCCCGTGGCCTGGCCGACCAGGACGGCTTCGCCCTCAGCGCCGAAGCCAGCACCGAGCCCACCGGCACCGGCGGCATCTACGTCGATGCCCGCGGCCGCAACACCATCGTGATCGGCCCCGGCGCCAACGCCGCCCTCAGCACCGCCTACATCGAACAGCAGCGCAGCCTGCTCGGCGGCGCCAAGGTCGTCCTGGCCCAGCTCGAGTCCCCGGTCGAAACCATCGAAGCGGCCCTGGCCATCGCCCGCGACGCCGGCGTCACCACCGTGCTCAACGCCGCCCCCGCCGACGCCCCCTCCAGCATCGGCCTGCTCAAGCTCGCCGACATCCTCACCCCCAACGAAACCGAGTTCGCCGCCCTGCTCGGCCGCCACGTCGGCGAGCGCATCGACGCCGACGACGTCGCCGCCCTCGACGGCGCCAGCCTGCACGCCCTGTGCCGCAAGCTGGTCGGCAACGGCACCGTCGTCGTCACCCTCGGCGCCGTCGGCGTATTCGTCTCCCACGCCGAAGAAACCCTGCGCGGCGACACCCAGCCCTACTACCGCGTAGGCGCCGAACAGGTCCAGGTCGCCGACACCACCGGCGCCGGCGACGCCTTCAACGGCGCCCTGGTCGCCTCCCTGGCCCAGGACCCCGACGCAGCATTCGCCCGCCACGTCCGCTTCGCGAACCAGTTCGCCGGCAAGTCCACCGAAAAGGAAGGCGCAGCAGTAGCCATGCCGCACTTCACCCCGGCAGACGTCTAAAAGAGCAAGCAACCGTAAAACCAAAAACCGGCGCAATGCGCCGGTTTTTTTATGCCTTTGCCTTTGCCTTGGCCTTGGCCTTGGCCTTCCCCACCGTCACCCATACGGTCTCGAGGGTAGGTCGGTATGGGTTTGTGGGGGAATGAGCCGCATGGATGCGGCGACTTAGCCCCCATGGAAGGGTTCACGGCGTCCCCCACGAACCCATACCGACCTGCCCAGCCAGGCGACCCCGCAGAGCCGACGCACTGGCTCTGGCT
This sequence comes from Stenotrophomonas aracearum, assembly GCF_031834615.1. Lineage (NCBI taxonomy): Bacteria > Pseudomonadati > Pseudomonadota > Gammaproteobacteria > Lysobacterales > Lysobacteraceae > Stenotrophomonas > Stenotrophomonas aracearum. The sequence goes on along the minus strand of NZ_CP115543.1, from coordinate 777,216 downwards.
CTGGCTTTACGCGCAGGTGAACCAACCACAATCCAACAGCACTGGGGACGACGGAACCAACCGTCAAGCATCTGCTGATGCCGGTACGGCATCAGGGCCTTCCGGATCGGCCTGAACAGGGCCGGGAATGCTTGGTTGCCGGCCGGCGGCCGGCACTACAATGCCGCCATGCAGATCGGTCCCTACAACATCCAGCCCAATGTCGTGCTCGCCCCCATGGCCGGCGTCACCGACAAACCGTTCCGCCTGCTGTGCAAACAGCTCGGCGCCGGCCTCGCTGCGTCTGAAATGACCATCTCCGATCCCCGCTTCTGGAATACCCGCAAGTCCCTGCACCGCATGGACCACGCCGGCGAACCCGACCCCATCAGCGTCCAGATCGCCGGCACCGAACCCCAGCAGCTCGCCGACGCCGCCCGCTACAACGTCGACCACGGCGCCCAGATCATCGACATCAACATGGGCTGCCCCGCCAAGAAGGTCTGCAACGCCTGGGCCGGCTCCGCCCTCATGCGCGACGAAGACCTCGTCGCCCGCATCCTCAGCGCCGTCGTCGGCGCCGTCGACGTACCCGTCACCCTCAAGATCCGCACCGGCTGGGACTGCGACCACCGCAACGGCCCCCGCATCGCCCATATCGCCGAAGACAGCGGCATCGCCGCCCTCGCCGTGCACGGCCGCACCCGCGACCAGCACTACACCGGCAGCGCCGAATACGAAACCATCGCCGCCATCAAGGCCGCCCTGCGCATTCCCGTCATCGCCAACGGCGATATCGACTCCCCGCAGAAAGCCGCCCATGTCCTCGCCCAGACCGGCGTCGACGCCGTCATGATCGGCCGCGCCGCCCAGGGCCGCCCCTGGATTTTCCGCGAAGTCGCCCACTACCTCGCCACCGGCACCCTGCTCCCCCCGCCGACCATCGAAGAAGTCCGCGACATCCTGCTCGGCCACCTGCATGCCCTGCACGCCTTCTACGGCGAGCCCCAGGGCGTCCGCATCGCCCGCAAGCACCTCGGCTGGTACGCCAGGGACCGCCCCGAGAATGCCGCCTTCCGCGCCATCGTCAACCGCGCCGAAGACCCCGCCGGCCAGATCGCCCTCACCACCGACTACTTCAACGCCCTCGCCGCAGGCGAACCCCTGTCGTCCGCCGCCTGATCGATGTGACCGCCATGACCCCGATTGCCGCCCCCACCTACCTCCACGGCTTCTCCAACACCGAACAGCACCGCCTCGTCACCCAGGCCCGCCTGCTCGAATCCACCATCTTCAACAGCATCGACTACAGCGGCGCCCAGCGCCTGCTTGAAGTCGGCAGCGGCGTCGGCGCCCAGACCGAAATCCTCCTGCGCCGCTTCCCCGACCTGCACGTCACCGGCATCGACCTCAGCGACGCCCAGCTTGCCACCGCCCGCCAGAACCTCGAAAAGACCCCCTGGTGCAGCGAACGCTACAGCCTCCTCCAGGGCGACGCCGGCAACCTCCCGTTCGGCGCCCGCGAATTCGACTCCGCCTTCCTGTGCTGGGTCCTCGAACACGTGCCCTCCCCCGCCCGCGTCCTAAGCGAAGTGCGCCGCGTGCTCGTGCCCGGCTCCCCCGTGTACGTCACCGAAGTCATGAACGCCTCGTTCCTGCTCGACCCGTATTCCCCGCACATCTGGCGCTACTGGATGGCCTTCAACGACTTCCAGTACGACCACGGCGGCGACCCCTTCGTCGGCGCCAAGCTCGGCAACCTGCTGCTCGCTGGTGGCTTCCGCGACGTGCATACCGAGATCAAGACCATCCACCTCGACAACCGCGAACCGGCCCGGCGCAAGACCATGATCGCCTTCTGGGAACAGCTGCTGTTGTCGGCTGCCGACCCGCTGCTCGAAGCCGGCCTGGTCGACCAGGAAACCGTCGACGGCATGCGCCGCGAGTTCTCGCTGGTGCAGAACGATCCGAACGCCGTGTTCTTTTTCTCGTTCGTGCAGGCGCGCGCTACGGTGTATTGAGGGCAGAGGGGCAGAGCCCCGCTCTACGGCCGGGCAGAGCCCGGCGCTTCGGCAGGATTATCGGTTTGTGGGGGCGTTTGCCAGATGCGTTCCCACAGGGTTCCGAAGCGGCGCTTCGCGCGAGCCCTGCCCTGTTCGCCTTCGTAGGCCGGGCGCAGCTGCTCCGGCACGATCGCCACCCAGCGTTCGCCCTCCGCACGCGCCACCGCGAACGTGAACGTGTAATCCGGTTCCAGCCCCATGCGCAGATCGCTCAGCTGCAGCCGGTCGTCCACCACCTGCGCGCGCATGAAGCCCCGGTTGAACCAGTTCAGGCGTGCCACCGCCGGGATGTGCACCGCCTGGCGCAGCGCCTGCACGTTCGACGGATAGCCGCGGAACGTCATCGGGCCCTCGTCGGCGACGACCGAGCGCTCGCCTATCACGTAGCCGCCCGGCGTCATTGCCACCACCTGCCACAGCAGCGTATTGAACGGCGTCGCCACCGAGAAGCGCGGCGCGGCGCCCAGCCCCATCGCCGCCAGCGCACGGTCCGCCTCGCGCTCCACCTGCTGCTTGGCCAGCAGCGACCAGCCCAGGTACCCCGTGCTCAGCACCAGCCCCGCCAGCAGCGCCTTCTGCGCCAGCGGCCGGCTGCGCGCGAACCACGCCACGATGCAGCCCAGCAGCAGCCACACCGTGTACAGCGGATCGATGATGAACACACTCGACCACATCGTCGGCGGCGGCGTGAACGGCCACCACAGCTGCGTGCCGTACACGGTGAACGCGTCCAGCAGCGGGTGGGTGATCAAGGCCAGCAGGATCGCCCAGAACCAGCGCGCCGGTGCCTGCGCCACCCGGCCGTGGCCGTAGCGTTTGAACAGCCACCAGATCAGCGCCGCCACCCAGGGCAGCACCAGCAGCGAATGGCTGTAGCTGCGGTGTTCGGTCATCAGCGCCACCGGGTCGGCGGCGGTGAAGGCCAGCAGCAGCGCGTCGAGGTCCGGCAGCGTGCCGAGCGCCGCACCGGCCAACAGGGCGGCGCGGCGATGGCCGGCGGGGGCGATGGCGGCGGCGACCGCGCCGCCGAGAACGATCTGGCTCAGGGAATCCATCGGCCGATGGTACGGGAGCGGCGGGGTCTAGGGGCGTGTCCCGCAGTCACCCCGCAACGTGCCTCGACCCCACCAGCTGCACCAACGTCTGTCCCTCATGATCCATCAACCGCAGCCCCCCATCCGCATCCTCCGCCAGCGCCGTCAGGCTTTCCACCCAATCCCCATCGTTGGCGTAGACCAGACCGTCCCGCTCGACCAGCGCCGCGCGGTGGATATGCCCGCACACGATCCCGTCCAGCCCACGCTGGCGCACATCTGCCAGGCCCGCCTGCACGAACCGCTCGATGTAGGCCTCGGCCGCGCTGCTGCGCTTCTTCAGGAACGCCGACAGCGACCAGTAGCGCAGGCCCAGCCGGCCCCGCGCCGCATTGAGCAGCCGGTTGCCGGTGAGGATCCGGTAGTACAGCCAGTCGCCGAAGCGCTCCTGCAGCCCGCCGAAATGGGTCGCCCCGTCGTAGTCGTCGCCGTGCACCACCAGCAGCCTTCGCCCGTCTGCGGTGGTGTGGATCGCCCGGCGCCGCACCCGCATCGCCGGCAGCATCAGCCCGCACAGCTGGCGCAGCGAAGCGTCGTGGTTGCCCGGGATGTACACGATCTCGGTTCCCGCCCGGCGCAGCGCGTGCAGCGCCTCGATCACCGCGCTGTGCGCCGCCCCCCAGCTGGCACGGCGCTGCGCCAGCCACCACAGGTCGACGATGTCGCCCACCAGGTACAGGCGCTGGCAGCGCAGCCGGGACAGGAACCGGGCCAGTTCGGCCGCGTGGCAGTGGCGCGCACCCAGATGCACGTCGGACAGGAAAATGGTCCGTCGCCAGGGAAAGGGGGCGTCTTCCGCGGGCGGCGCTCCTACTGAACGGCCTGCGGCGGCGGGCGGATCGACGGCGGGGCCATCCTCCCACCAGGCGGCCTCACGCAACTGCAGACGCGGCTCGAGATCGTGCATGGCACTTGCTCCGGGGCGGCTGAATGGCCCGCAGCCTGCGCCCGGCATGCGGCAACCTCGTGACCGTCCGGCGGCAGGCCGATGACGGCGCCCCGCCAGAAGCCCGCCCGACGGGCCGCCTGGCTGTCACGCTGGTGGAACACTGGGCCCCGACGCTGGGGGCCAATCGCGCTGCACCGGCCCCTGCCGGTGGGCACGCCGGCTTAACCACGGGCAACCCCCGCTGGGCCACAATGCAATGGCGCGACTTGCCGTGTATCATTCGCGCCCATCTTTCCATCCGAATCAAAGGATATTACGCCTGATGTCCAGCTACCTGTTCACCTCCGAATCGGTCTCCGAAGGCCATCCGGACAAGATTGCCGACCAGATTTCCGATGCGGTGCTGGACGCGATCCTTGCCCAGGACCAGCGCGCCCGCGTGGCCTGCGAAACCATGGTCAAGACCGGCGTGGCGATCGTGGCCGGTGAAATCACCACCTCCGCCTGGATCGACCTGGAAGCGGTCACCCGCAAGGTGATCCTGGACATCGGCTATGACAGCTCCGACGTCGGCTTCGACGGCGCCACCTGCGGCGTGCTGAACCTGATCGGCAAGCAGTCGCCGCACATCGCCCAGGGCGTGGACCGCAAGAAGCCCGAAGAAATGGGCGCTGGCGACCAGGGCCTGATGTTCGGCTACGCCACCAACGAGACCGACAGCTACATGCCGGCCGCGATCCACCTGTCGCACCGCCTGGTCGAGCAGCAGGCCAAGATCCGCAAGAAGCGCAACTCGGCGCTGTCGTGGCTGCGCCCGGACGCCAAGAGCCAGGTCACCCTGCGCTATGAAAACGGCGAAGTGGCCGCCATCGACGCGGTGGTGCTGTCGACCCAGCACGCCCCGGGGATCAAGCAGAAGGACCTGATCGAGGCCGTCCGCGAAGAGATCATCAAGCCGGTGCTGCCGGCCAAGTGGCTGCACAAGGGCACCAAGTTCCACATCAACCCGACCGGCAAGTTCGAGATCGGCGGCCCGGTGGGCGACTGCGGCCTGACCGGCCGCAAGATCATCGTCGACACCTACGGCGGCTGGGCCCGTCACGGTGGTGGCGCGTTCTCGGGCAAGGATCCGTCCAAGGTCGACCGTTCGGCTGCCTACGCGGCGCGTTACGTGGCCAAGAACGTCGTGGCCGCCGGCTTGGCCGACCGTTGCGAAGTGCAGGTTTCCTACGCCATCGGCGTGGCCGAGCCGACCTCGATTTCGGTCACCACCTTCGGCACCGGCAAGATCAGCGATGACAAGATCGAGAAGCTGATCCGCAAGCACTTCGACCTGCGCCCGTACGGCATCATCAAGATGCTGGACCTGATCCACCCGATGTACCAGCAGACCGCAGCCTACGGTCACTTCGGCCGCAAGCCGAAGGACTTCAGCTACCTCAACGCTGCCGGTGACACGGTCAACGCCACGGCCTTCTCCTGGGAGAAGACCGACCGCGCCGCCGCCCTGCGTGCGGATGCGAAGCTGAAATAAGACGAAGGGCCGCGAAAGCGGCCCTTCTCTTTTGAACCCATGGCTGACGAAATCAAATCCCACCAGCTCACCATGACCGTGCTGATGGCACCGGAAATGGCCAACTTCTCCGGCAAGGTCCACGGCGGCGCGATCCTGCGCCTGCTCGACCAGGTCGCCTACGCCTGCGCCAGCCGCTATGCCGGCCGCTACGTGGTCACCCTCTCGGTGGACCAGGTGACCTTCCGCGAACCGATCGCGGTGGGTGAGCTGGTCACCTTCCTGGCCTCCGTGAACTACACAGGCACCTCGTCCATGGAAGTAGGGGTCAAGGTGGTGGCCGAGGACATCCTCAAGCGCAGCGTGCGCCACGCCAACAGCTGCTTCTTCACCATGGTCGCGGTCGACGACGACGGCCGGCCGACCCCGGTACCGCCGCTGGAGCTGGAGAGCAGCAACCAGCGCAGGCGTCATGCGGCGGCATTGCTGCGCCGGCAGCTGCGCGCGGAGATGGAGCAGCGCCAGCGGGAGCTGCTCGCGTCAAACCCGCCCAGCCCGGAAGTGTAGTGCCGGCCGCTGGCCGGCTCTTCCGGATGCTGCCGGCAGGTGCGTGGAGCCGGCCAGCGGCCGGCACTACCGGGTGTTGCCCACGGCCAGGGTCAACCGGTGTTCTGTACGCCCTGCGAGACGCCGTTGACGCAGGCCACCAGCGCGCGCAGCACTTCGTCGTCTTCCCCGCCACTCTCGCGCCAGCGGCGCAGCAGGTCGACCTGCAGCACGCTGATCGGGTCGATGTAGGGATTGCGCAGGCGGATCGACAACGCCAGCCGCTGGTCGTGCTGCAGCAATGCATCCTGGCCGGAGATGGCGAGGATCAGGCGGCCGGTCAACGCCAGCTCGCGCTGGATCTGCGGGAAGAACGTGTCATGCAGCGGCCCCGCCAACTGCGAGAACTGCTCGGCAATGGTGATGTCGCCCTTGGACAGCACCATCGCGATGTCGTCCAGGAAGGTGCTGAAGAACGGCCAGTCGCGCGCCATCTCCTGCAGGGTCGCTTCGTGGCCCGCATCGATCGCCGCCTGCAACCCGCTGCCCACCCCGTACCAGCCGGGAATCACCGCGCGCGCCTGGCTCCAGGCGAACACCCACGGAATCGCGCGCAGGTTGCCCAGCGCCGCGTCCTGGCCCAGGCGCCGTGACGGGCGCGAGCCCAGCGTCATCCGCTCGATCACGTCGATCGGCGTGGCATGGCGGAAGTACTGCATGAAGTCCGGCTGGCCCACGAATGCGCGATAGGCCTCGGCGCTCTTCTCCGCGACCCGGTCCATCACCGGCCGCCACTGCGCTTCGCGCGGCTCGGGCGCGCGCGGACGCAGGCTCGAACGCAGCACCGCACCCGTGGACTGCTCCAGCGAACGCAACGCCAGCGCGCGGATGCCGTACTTGCGGTGGATCACCTCGCCCTGCTCGGTGACCCGCAGGCGGCCGTCGATGCTGCCGCGTGGCGAGGCGTCCACCGCGTCGGTGGTCTTGCCGCCGCCGCGGCTGATCGAGCCGCCCCGGCCATGGAAGAAGGTCAGGCGGATGCCGCTCACGGCGGCCACCTCCAGCAGCTCCACCTGGGCGCGCTGCAGTCCCCAGCGCGACGCAGCGATGCCGCCGTCCTTACCGCTGTCCGAGTACCCCAGCATCACCATCTGCACGTCATCGCGCGCGCTGAGGTGCGCGCGGTAGACCGGATCGGCCAGCAGGTCGCGCAGGGTGTCGGTGCCGCGCTGCAGGTCGTCCACGGTTTCGAACAGCGGTGCGATGTCCAGCGGCACCGCGCCGCTGTCGTCGACCAGTCCGCCGCGCCGGGCCAGCGCCAGCACCGCCAGCACGTCGCTGCGGTCGTGCGCCATGGAGATGATGTAACTGCCCAGTGCATCCGCACCGTGGCGTCGGCGCGCATCGGCCAGTGCGGCGAACACCGCGTCCAACCGCTGGCCGCCCTCTTCCGTGCTCGCTGGCAGGCTCTGTTCGCCGCTCGCGAATGGCGCCAGACGGCGCGCACGGGTCACTGCGTCGGCGGCGTCCCACGCCTCCTGCCCGTCCAGCACGCTCGCCAGCGCGCGGCCATGCACGCTCGACTCCTGGCGCACATCCAGCCGCGCCAGGTGGAAGCCGAAGGTGCGCACCCGCCACAGCAGGCGGCGCACCGCGAAGCCACCGGCGTGGTCGCCCTTGTTGGCGTGCAGGCTGTCGAGGATCAGGGTGATGTCGTCTTCCAGTTCCTGCGGCGAGGCATAGGCACCTTCGGCATCGTCCAGCGTGGCCTGCACGCGCGCACGCATGCGGTCGTTGAGCAGGCGGTACGGCATGTCGGCGTGGCGCGGGCGCGACACCACCTTCGGCAGCAGCTGCTGGTAGTGCGCGACCCGGGCCTGCAGGGCGTCGCTGACCGCGATCCGCTCGGTGGACTGGCTGAGCAGGCTGGCCAGTTGCAGCAGGTCCTTCTGGTACCGGCCGAGCACGGCCTGGCGCTGCGCATCGAGCGTGTTGCGGATGGTGCCGGCGTCCACGTTCGGGTTGCCGTCCATGTCGCCGCCCACCCAGGTGCCGAATCGCAGCAGGCGTGGCAGTGGGATGCTCTCGCCATAGGTATCGAGCAGCGCCTGCTGCAGCGATTCGTACAGCACCGGGATCACCCGGTACAGCACCTGCACCAGGTAGAAGCCGACGTGTTCGCGTTCGTCATCGACGGTCGGCCGCACCGGCGAGGAATCCGTGGTCTGCCATGACGCGGTGAGCGCCATGCGGAAGCGCGCCGCATCGGCGGCGGCTTCGCCGGGGGTGCGCTGGCCGTCGAGGTTGTCGACCAGGCTGGCCACCATCAGCTGTTCTTTTTCCAGCAGCGCGCGGCGCACCGCTTCAGTCGGGTGCGCGGTGAATACCGGTTCGATGTCGATTCGCGGCAGCCACTGCGCCAGTTCCTCCAGGCTCACGCCCTGCGCCTTGAGCTGCTGCAGCGCGTCCTGCAGGCCATCCGGCTGCGGTGCAGCGGTGCCGGCGCGCTGGTAGTCGCGACGCCGGCGAATGCGATGCACGCGCTCGGCGATGTTGACCACCTGGAAGTAGGTACTGAACGCACGCACCATCGATTCGGCGCGTTCCGGCGACAGCCCGGCCAATGCCTCGTTGAGGTCGGAGAGCGGCGCGTCGCTTTCGCGGCGCGCGATCGCGCGGGTGCGCACCTGTTCCACATCATCGAAGAACTGCGTGGACACCTGCTCGGCAAGCAGGTCGCCGACCAGAGCACCTAGACGGCGCACATCGTCACGCAGGGGAATGTCGGGGGTGGCAAAGACGATGCTGCTGCGGTACTCGTTCATCTGCGACGCACTGGCCTCGGGAACGGAATCGCATCAAGCGTAACCCAGATTGCGCGGCGATCCGTGCCGCGCAAATGGTTTCAATTGCATGTGTTGGTGGGGGATTGCCACGCAGGGCGTGGCACTACCGGGGTGTTGGCTTTCCAATCGTCTGCTCCAGCCAGCGCTCGCTCTCGGCCAGCATCGTCATCAACGACTCGCGCGCGCGGTAATGGTGCGACTCGTTCGGCAGCATCACCAGCCGCGAAGTGCCGCCCAGTCCCTTCACTGCCGCGAACATGCGCTCGCTCTGCATCGGGAAGGTGCCGGAGTTGTTGTCGTCCTCGCCGTGGATGAAGAGGATCGGGTCCTTGATCCTGTCGGCGAAATTGAACGGCGACATCTTCAGGTACACGTCCTGGGCCTGCCAGAAGTTGCGCTCCTCGGCCTGGAAGCCGAACGGGGTGAGCGTGCGGTTGTAGGCGCCGCTGCGGGCGATGCCGGCCTTGAACAGGCGGGTGTGCGCGAGCAGGTTGGCGGTCATGAACGCGCCGTAGGAATGTCCGCCGATCGCGATGTGGTCGCGGTCGGTCACGCCACGCCGCACCACCTCGTCCACCGCCGCTTCGGCGTTGGCGACCAGCTGCGGCAGGTAGGTGTCGTTGGGTTCCTTGTCGCCTTCGCCGATGATCGGCATCGAGGGGCTGACCAGCACCGCGTAGCCCTTGGCCAGGAATGCCTGCGGACCCCAGTAGCTGATCGCGTTGAAGCGGTACGGCGAATCGGTCACCTGGCTGGCCGCCGCAGCGGTCTTGAACTCGCCCGGGTAGGCCCACATCAGCATCGGCAACGGGCCGTCCTTCTTCGCGGTGTAGCCCGGCGGCAGCATCAGCGTAGCGGTCAGGTCGACCCCGTCGTTGCGCTTGTAGCGGATCTGCTCCTTGCTCACCCCGCGCAGCTGCGGCAGCGGGTGCTCGAAACGGGTCAGCGCGCGCGGCGCCGCGCCGGTATCGGCCAGCGACTGTACGAAGTAATTCGGCGGCACGTCCGGCGACTCACGGGTCAGCAACAGCGAGGTGCCTTCCTGGTCGAGCAGCGCCTGCGGCAGCGCGTAGTCCGGCGCCTGTGAATGGAACAGGCGGGTGGCCTGGCGGCTTTCCAGGTCGAAGCGGTCGACGAACGGGCGGTCGCCCTCCGGCGAAGCGCCCAGGCCCAGCAGGAAGATGCTGCGCCCATCGCTGCTGGTCTGCAGCCGCGCACGACCGTTCACGTCGCGCACCAGCGCCGGGCGCCCCGGGTCGTTGTAGCGGTCCTGCGAGGAGCGCTCGGACAGCAGCTGCGGCGCCTGGTCGAGCTGGTCAGGCGCGATCCGCCACTGCTTGACCACGCGCGACTTCCACCACGACTCGTTGAGCAGGGCGAGGTCGCCACGGCCCCACTGGATGCCGGCATAGCGGCTTCCAAGCTGGGCCAGGGTCACCGGCGGTGCCTCGAACGGCGCCGCCTGCATCAGCACTGCGTCGCGTACCTTGGCCTCGCGGTTGGGGTCGCCGCCGTCCTGGGCCTCGGCCCAGACCAGGGTGGCCTCGGCATCCGCGCGCCAGCTCACGTTGCGCACGCCGGTCGGCACCGCGTCATTGCCGGTCGGCAGGCCTTCCACCAGCGGCAGGTTGGCCACGGTGTGTTCGAGCTTGCCGTCAGCCGCGTTCCACACTTCGATGCGGCGCGCGAAATCATCGGCCGGCACCAGGTAGGAGTAAGGACGCTGCACGCGTTCGGCCAGCACGTGGCGACCGTCCGGCGACACATCCAGGTCGAGGTAGACGCCGGCGCTGGACAACGGCGTGGTCGTTCCGTTGAGCGCGACGCGCACCGGCTGCGAGGTGGCGTAATGGTCGAACAGGCGCGCGTCGGCTTCGTTGCTCAACAGATCCTGGTAGGTGCGGATCGCGCGTACGCCGGCGTCGGCCTGGGTCTGCTGGATCGCCGGGCCGGTCGGAATGCCACCGGCCACCGGTGCCGGGCCCTGGCCCTTGGGCTGCAGGGTGGCCAGTAGGCCGCGGCTGTCCGGCAGCCAGGCGTAGCCGTCGCCGAACACGGTGTTGAGGTCGCCAAGCAGGCGCCGCGCGCTGCCGCTGGCCACGTCCACGATCCACAGTTCATTGGTACCGCTGGTGGCATGCACCTGGTTGAAGGCCAGGTACTGCTGGTCCGGCGACCAGGCCAGCGAAGCGATCGACAACGGCTGCGGCAGCCCGGTGATCTGGCGTTCCTTGCCATCGGCGATCGTCATCAACCACAGCTTGTCGACGAAGCTGAAACGGCTGGCCGAATGGGTGGCCGGATTGATCCGCACGCCGGCCAGTTTCAGTTCCGGCTGGGCGACGGTTTCGATCGACGGCAGCGGCGGACTCTGCAGCATGGCGGCGAGGTCGCGGCGCGGCGACAGGCTCAGGCTCGGCGCACGCGGCGCGTCGACTACCGCCTGCAGCGCCGCCGAGGGCAGCTGGTAGCCCTGCCCGACCTTGGCGGCGACCGCCGCCTGCGGCGTGGTTGCCCTGGTCGCCGGCGCGGCCAGCGCCAGCGGTGCGACCGCCAGCAGGGCCATGCCCACGATCAGTCGTGCGCTGCGGTGTGTGCCTGTCATGTTCGAGCCCCATCCTGTGCAAACCTTGGACCTTAACAGCGGGGCGTGGTTTGCCCCCCTGCCGTTGGTTGGGTCGGGGCGCCGATTCATGCCCGGGCGGTGCGCCGCGATATACTGGGCATTCCCCTCCACCGAGGGGCGCTGCGACCGCTGCCGGACCCGATCCGCACGGCCAGGCTCGGTGGCAGGGCTGGTTCCAACGGCGCCCGGCGAAGACAATTCATCGTCACATACCGGAGCTTCCATGAACGCTGTTGCCAAGACCTTCTCCACCGAAGGCGATTACAAGATTGCCGATATCTCCCTGGCCGACTGGGGCCGCAAGGAACTGGATATCGCCGAGCACGAAATGCCGGGCCTGATGTCGATCCGCCGCAAGCACGCCGCCACCCTGCCGCTGAAGGGCGTGCGCGTGACCGGTTCGCTGCACATGACCATCCAGACCGCGGTGCTCATCGAAACCCTGAAGGACATCGGTGCCGACGTGCGCTGGGCCTCGTGCAACATCTTCTCGACCCAGGACCACGCCGCCGCGGCGATCGCCAAGTCCGGCACCCCGGTGTTCGCCTGGAAGGGCGAAACCCTGGAGGAGTACTGGGACTGCACCCTGGACGCACTGACCTTCACCCTGCCCGACGGCACCCTGACCGGCCCGGAGCTGGTGGTCGACGACGGCGGCGACGTCACCCTGCTGATCCACAAGGGCTATGAGCTCGAGAACGGCAGCACCTGGGTCGACGAAAAGGCGTCCTCGCACGAAGAACAGGTCATCAAGAACCTGCTCAAGCGCGTGGCCAAGGAGCGCCCGGGTTACTGGGGCCGCGTGGTCAAGGACTGGAAGGGCGTTTCCGAGGAAACCACCACCGGCGTGCACCGCCTGTACCAGCTGGCCCAGGCCGGCACCCTGCTGATCCCGGCGATCAACGTCAACGACTCGGTCACCAAGAGCAAGTTCGACAACCTGTACGGCTGCCGCGAGTCGCTGGCCGACGGCCTGAAGCGCGCGATGGACGTGATGCTGGCCGGCAAGGTCGCCGTGGTCTGCGGCTACGGCGACGTGGGCAAGGGCTGCGCCGCCTCGCTGCGTGCCTATGGCGCGCGCGTGGTGGTCACCGAGATCGACCCGATCTGCGCCCTGCAGGCGGCGATGGAAGGCTTCGAGGTCAACACCATCGAGTCGACCCTGGGCCGTGCAGACCTGTACGTCACCACCACCGGCAACAAGGACATCATCCGCATCGAACACCTGAGCGCGATGAAGGACCAGGCCATCGTCTGCAACATCGGCCACTTCGACAACGAGATCCAGGTCGATGCGCTGGTCGGTTTCCCGGGCGTGCAGCACATCAACATCAAGCCGCAGGTGGACAAGTACGTGTTCCCGAACGGCAACGCGATCTTCCTGCTGGCTGAAGGCCGCCTGGTGAACCTGGGCTGCGCCACCGGCCACCCGAGCTTCGTGATGTCCAACTCGTTCGCCAACCAGACCCTGGCGCAGATCGACCTGTGGGCGAACAAGGACAGCTACGAGAAGAAGGTGTACCTGCTGCCGAAGAAGCTGGACGAGGAAGTGGCGCGCCTGCACCTGGAGAAGATCGGCGTGAAGCTGACCACCCTGACCCAGGACCAGGCCGATTACATCGGCGTGCCGGTGGAAGGTCCGTTCAAGCCGGAGCATTACCGCTACTGATGGGGGTGCCGGGCAGCGCCCGGCGCTACCGGATGGGTTGCCGACCGGTGGTCGGCGGCATCCGGGATTCAAACGGGCGCCTTAGGGCGCCCGTTTTCGTTAAGCGGCTTTCATCCCGATTGCACCCAACCCTCACATCGGGCCCGGGATGATCGGCGCGCGGGGGAATATCTGGATGCTTTCCGGAGATTTCCATGAATATCAAGTTCGTACTTCCCGCACTGCTGGCACTGTGCGGTGCCTTCTACACGTCCCCCGTCCACGCTGCTGAATATCGGTGCATGGTGTTTTCCGGCGCCGATGGCTCGAAGGTGGAAGGAAGCAGCAATGAAGATGGGAAATACCTCATCAAAGCTGCCGACCTGAAGGCAGCGGAGGCGGGCGCACTGGCTGCCGCCACGCGCTACAAGAAGGGGAAGGTCACTCTGACCAAAGCCCAATGCGATCCGGTGACCGGGACATCAAGCACCGCAGCTTCGGAACCAACGTCGACAACGACGGCACCTGCGCCAGCACCGGCAGCGACCACGTCGCCGGCTGCAGGTTCCGGAACGTCGTACTACTGCGCCGTATGGGATGCCGACGGCGCACGGCTGGAGGCGTCCTCGGCCGACTCGGGCACCTACAGGATCACCGCCGCCAACTCCAGTGCTGCCGAGGACCTGGCCGTAGCTGCGGCAAGGAAGCAACATGCCGGTGCGGACAGTGCGCAGTGCGAAACGAGGCTTGCCGCGTTCGACTCGTACTGAGACTCGAACGAAGTACTCGAAGCGGGCGTCACTGGCGCCCGCTTTTTCCGTGCGGCCACTCCAGCGGTAGCCTGGGTCAAGCCAGGCCGGCGCCACCTCGTTACGATGTGCTTTTCCCGGCAATGCGACCTGCCATGACCCCGGCCATCAACCTGCTCAGCAAGCACGGCATCGCGCACCGCGTGCTGTCCTATCAGCATGATGCCAACGCCGCTTCTTACGGCGGCGAGGCCGCGCAGCAACTCGGTCTGGACCCTGCGCAGGTGTTCAAGACCCTGCTGGCCAGCACGGAAAAGCATGAGCTGCTGGTGGCGATCGTCCCTGTCAGCGGCAGCCTGGACCTGAAGGCGCTGGCTGATGCCGCGGGCTGCCGGAAGTGCGAGATGGCCGATGTGGCGGGTGCGCAGCGCGCGACCGGCTACCTGGTCGGAGGGATCAGTCCGCTGGGCCAGAAGAAAAAGCACCGGACGTTCATCGACGCCAGCGCGCAGGCGCTGGAGACGATGCATGTCAGTGCTGGGAGGCGCGGCCTGGAGGTGGCGCTGGCGCCGGGGGATTTGATTGCGTTGACGGCAGGGCAGGTTGTCAGCATTGGCCGGTAGAGCCACGCCCTGCGTGGCTGCGCGGTAACGTGTCTTCGTTCGACATTGCAGCCACGCAGGGCGTGGCTCTACCGCGGTGTGAACGTCAGGGCCGCCAATTCGCGTTGTTCTCCCAGAACGCCACCGCGCGCTGGTACGCCTCGCGATCCAGCGGCACGCCGGATCCGCCCTCCTCCACCCCCAGCGCATTGCGCATCATGGTGATCGGCGCCATCGGCACCTCTTCCGGCTCGGCGGTGTAGATGCAACCCACAATGCCCCAGTCGGCCTCAATCGGCGAGCCTTCCTTCGCCAGCTGCTCCGCGCTGTACAGGATCACCACCAGATAGTTCGCGCGCGGCGACTCCACCCCTTCGAACCAGCGCACCAGTACCGGCAGCTCATCACGGTTGCGCGCCTCGTAGCCGCTGCGCAGCTGGTGGCGGTTGGCGTCGGTGACCGGGACGGTCAGGCAGCGGGTGCTGGTCCAGTTTTCGTACACATGCAGCTTGCAGAACGGCGCGTAGCCATCGAGCACCTTGAACGGCGCGTGCGCGTTGAGGTGCGCCTGGAACTGCTCGGCGGTGCAGTCCTGGATGGTATTGCCACGCGGCACGCGCGGGAACAGGCGGGGACGGGCGAACTCGGTAAGGACGATGGTCATGGCGTCGAAGCGTGAAAACAGGCGCACAGGGTAACCGCTGCGCACGATTTTACATTCATCGCGATGGAGCGATATGATGGCCTCACGCCCGCCGCCGCTGCCGCCCATGACCGCCCTCAGCTTCGAGTTCTACCCGCCCAAGACCGACGAACAGCGCGCCCAGCTGGACCGCACCGCAGGCAAGCTGGCGTCCTACGCGCCCGAGTATGTGTCCTGCACCTTCGGCGCCGGCGGCTCGACCCTGAGCTATACGTCCGAAACCGTGCGCCACCTCAAGCAGCACCACGGCTTCGAGGCGGCGCCGCACCTGTCCTGCGTGGGCGGCAGCCGCGAGGAGATCCGCGAGCTGCTCAAGCTGTACCGCGCCATCGGCTGCCGGCGCATCGTCGCGCTGCGCGGCGACCTGCCCTCGGGCATGGGCCACCCCGGCGACCTGCGTTATGCGAGCGAACTGATCGCCTTCATCCGTGCCGAGCATGGCGACGCATTCCACATCGAGGTCGGCGCCTATCCGGAAACGCACCCGCAGTCGGACGACGCGCTGCGCGACCTGACGTACTTCAAGGCCAAGATCGACGCCGGTGCCGATGCGGCCATCACCCAATACTTCTACAACGCCGACGCGTATTTCCACTTCGTCGACGCGGTACGCAAGCTCGGCGTGCAGGTGCCGATCGTGCCGGGGATCATGCCGATCTCCAACTTCAGCCAGCTGCGTCGTTTCTCCGAACAGTGCGGTGCGGAGATCCCGCGCTGGATCGGCAAGCGCATGCAGGCCTATGGCGATGACGCCGAGTCGGTACGCGCGTTCGGCGCTGAAGTGGTGGCGCAGCTGTGCGAACGGCTGGTCGCCGGCGGCGCACCGGGGCTGCATTTCTACACCCTCAACCTGGCCAAGCCGACCACCCAGGTGCTGAAGTTGCTGGGCCGCTGAACGGGTCACGCCGAATCGCTTGCAGATAACGCGTTCGCCGCTACGCTGCTGCAATGAAACTGGTCGCCCCGCTGCTGTTGTCGCTTTGCCTGCTGTGCTGGGCCCCCTGGGCGCAGGCACAGGCGCAGCGCGTGAACCGCTGCACCACCGCGCAGGGCGAAACCGTGTTCACCGACCGCAGCTGCGATTCGCTGGGTGCCAGCGCGCGGATGCCGCCGCGCGCGGCTTCGGTCGGTAACACCGGCATCTACCGCGCCGGGTGCGCTCGCCGGCTGAGCGAGTTGACCGGGCAGATCCGCGATGCGGTCAGCCAGCAGGACGTGAATCGGCTGTCCTCGATCTACCTGTGGGGCAATGTTTCCGATGCCACCGCCAACAGCATCATCGGGCGGCTGGAGTCGGTGGTGCAGCGGCCGTTGATCGATATCGCGCCGGTGTATCCGGAGGTGGCGGCAGTGCCGACGCCGGTGCCGGTGGATCCGAATGCGAGCCTGGTGGAGGCGGTGGCGACAGTGGCGCCGGTTTCGCGGCCGCGCCCCATCGGGTTGCGGTTGGAGCAGACCCTGGGGAACAGTGCGACGCCGGCGCGGACCGTGTTCGGGTTGCGGCGGGCGTATGGGTGTTTCTGGATTACGTTGTAGTTCGGGCAGTGCGTGGGACACGCGTGGCGTGTCGCTACGCGGTGGTCATGTCGGCCACAACGCGCTGATCGAGGCGATGCCCTGGGCGCCGTGGCGGCGGGCCTGGGTGATGTCGTCCGGGTGCAGGCCGCCGAGGGCGTAGATCGGCAGCGATACCTGGGCGCGCAGGGTTTCGAAGGCCTCCCAGCCGATCGGGGCGGTGCCCGGATGGCTGGTGGTGGCCTGGACCGGGCCGAGCACGGCGAAGTCACAGCCCAGCCGCTGCGCGGCCTGCAGCTGCGGCAGGTCGTGGCAGGAGGCGGCCACCAGCTGCTCGGCGGGCAACGGCCGCGCCTCCAGCTGCAGCAGCTGCTCGCCGCCCAGGTGCACGCCCACGCCCAGCCGGCGGGCCAGCTCGATGTCGCGGTTGAGCAGCCACTGCACCCCGCTGCGGTGGCGCGACACGGCCTGCTCGGCCAGCTGGATGCGGGCCGGGCTGGTCGGGGTGCGCAGCTGCACCCGGCGGACCCCCGCGTCCAGCGCGCGCGCCAGGCGCGCGTACCAGTCCTGGTGGGCGGCGTCCTCGTCGGTGTCCGGCTCGGGGGTGATCAGGTAGCGGTCCGGGTGGCGCAGCGCAGCCACGACCGGCAGGTCGGCGGGGGGCATGGAGTAGCGCGACAGCTTGTCCGGGGCCACCCAGGTGATCGCCTGGCCCTCGCGGCCGCGCGGTGAGCCCTTCCAGCTGCGCACATGCCGCACTTCCAGGCGCAGGTGCTTGTCCGGGTAGGCCTGCGGCACGTCCATGATCCAGTCGCCGATCTCGGCCTCGATCCCCAGCTCTTCGCGCAGCTCGCGGACCAGCGCCTGCTCGGAACTCTCGCCGGTCTCGCGCTTGCCGCCGGGGAATTCCCACAGGCCGGCCATGTCGCGGTTTTCGGTGCGACGGTTGAGCAGGATGCGGCCGCGGGCATCGGTGATGACGGCAGCCACGACGTGGATCGATCGTCTGGGGGATGGCATGCGGTCAGGATGGCATAAAAAAACCCCGCTTTCGCGGGGTTTCCTGGATCAGGTCAGCTGGCCGTGGCAGTGCTTGTACTTCTTGCCACTGCCGCAGGGGCACGGGTCGTTGCGGCCGACCTTGGGCTCGTCGCGCGAGACCTGGGCCACGCCGTTGCGCTGCGCTTCCACGTCGGCTGCTTCCTCGTCGGCGCCGTAGCCACCCACGTTCTGGTGCTGGAACTGCGACTGCAGCAGGCGCGCTTCGGCCTGCTGGCGTTCGGCCGCTTCCAGCGCCGCCACTTCTTCTTCGCTGCGGATGCGCACACGTGCCAGCAGGGTCACCACTTCGCGCTTGACGTTCTCCAGCATTTCCGAGAACAGCTCGAAGGCTTCCTTCTTGTATTCCTGCTTGGGCTGCTTCTGCGCGTAACCGCGCAGGTAGATGCCCTGGCGCAGGTAGTCCATGCGGGCCAGGTGTTCCTTCCAGCTCTGGTCCAGCACGGTCAGCATGACGTGCTTTTCCAGCGCGCGCATGGTCTCTTCGCCGACGCCGGCTTCCTTCTGCTCGAAGTGCTCGTCGACGCGTGCCTGCACCTTGTTGGCGATGGCTTCGGCGTCGAGCTCTTCGTGCTGCTTGAGCAGGCCGGTGACGTCCATCTGCAGGCCCAGCTCGGAGGCCAGCGTCGCTTCCAGGCCGGCCAGGTCCCACTGTTCGTCGATCGAGTTCGGCGGCACGAAGCGCGCCACGATGTCGAAGATCACGTCGCCGCGGATGCCGTCGACGTTGTCCTTGACCGACTCGGCGTCGAGCAGTTCATCGCGCTGCGAATAGATGACCTTGCGCTGGTCGTTGTTGACGTCGTCGAAGTCGAGCAGGTTCTTGCGAATGTCGAAGTTGTGCGCTTCGACCTTGCGCTGCGCCTTTTCGATCTGGCGGCTGACCAGGCGGTCTTCGATGACGTCGTCTTCCTTCATGCCCATCATGCGCATCGCCTTCTGGACCCAGTCCGAGGCGAAGATGCGCATCAGGTTGTCTTCGAGCGACAGGTAGAAGCGCGAGGAACCCGGGTCGCCCTGGCGGCCGGAGCGACCGCGCAGCTGGTTGTCGATACGGCGCGATTCGTGGCGTTCGGTGCCCACGATGTGCAGGCCGCCGGCCGCCTTGACCTGGTCGTGGCGGACCTGCCAGTCGGCCTTGACCTTGGCGCGCTGCTCGGCAGTGGCGTCTTCGCCCAGCGCGTGCAGCTCCGCTTCATGCGAACCGCCCAGCACGATGTCGGTACCGCGACCGGCCATGTTGGTGGCGATGGTCACCGCGCCGGGCATGCCGGCGTTGGCGATGATGGTCGCTTCGCGGTCGTGCTGCTTGGCGTTGAGCACTTCGTGGTGCACGCCGGCCTTGCGCAGGTGCTCGGACAGCATTTCCGAGGTTTCGATCGAGGTGGTGCCGACCAGCACGGGCTGGCCGCGCGTGTTGCATTCCTGGATGTCGGCCAGCACGGCGTTGAACTTGCCGTTGCGGTTGAGGAACACCTGGTCCGGCGAGTCCTTGCGGATGGTCGGGCGGTTGGTCGGGATGACCACCACTTCCAGGCCGTAGATGCTCTGGAATTCGTAGGCTTCGGTGTCGGCCGTACCGGTCATGCCGGACAGCTTCTTGTACATGCGGAACAGGTTCTGGAAGGTGATGCTGGCCAGGGTCTGGTTCTCGCGCTGGACCGGCACGCCTTCCTTCGCTTCCACCGCCTGGTGCAGGCCGTCGGACCAGCGGCGGCCGGCCAGGGTACGGCCGGTGAATTCGTCCACGATCACCACTTCACCGTCGCGCACGATGTAATCGACGTCGCGCTGGTAGATGGCATGCGCGCGCAGCGCGGCATTGAGGTGGTGGACCACGGTCAGGTTCTGCGCCGCGTACAGGCCTTCGGTTTCGGCGCTGAGGATGCCGGCGTCGACCAGCAGCTGCTCGGCGTGCTCCATGCCCGCTTCGGACAGGTGCACCTGCTTGCCCTTCTCGTCGACCCAGAAGTCGCCCTCGCCTTCTTCGGCTTCCTGGCGGATCAGGCTGGGCACCACGCGGTTGACGCGGATGTACAGCTCCGGGGAATCGTCGGCCGGGCCGGAGATGATCAGCGGGGTACGCGCTTCGTCGATCAGGATCGAGTCGACCTCGTCGACGATGGCGTAGTGCAGGCCGCGCTGGTAACGCTCGGCACGCGACAGCGCCATGTTGTCGCGCAGGTAGTCGAAGCCGAATTCGTTGTTGGTGCCGTAGGTGATGTCGCTGGCATAGGCCTCGCGCTTGTCGCTGTGCGGCATGCCCGGGTAGACCACGCCGACGCTCATGCCGAGCCAGTTGTACAGCTTGCCCATCTGCGCGGAGTCGCGGCGGGCCAGGTAGTCGTTCACGGTGACCACGTGCACGCCCTTGCCTTCCAGCGCGTTCAGGTACACCGGCAGCGTGGCCACCAGGGTCTTGCCTTCACCGGTGCGCATTTCAGCGATCTTGCCCAGGTGCAGGACCATGCCGCCGATCAGCTGGACGTCGTAGTGGCGCATGCCGAGCACGCGGCGGCTGGCCTCGCGGCAGACCGCGAAGGCTTCCGGCAGGACCTTGTCCAGGGCTTCGCCGTCGGCGATGCGCTGCTTGAACTCCGGGGTCTTGGCCTTGAGCTGCTCGTCGGAGAGCTTTTCGATGTCCGGCTCCAACGCATTGATCTTGGCGACGATGCGGTTGAGCTGGCGCAGCTGGCGTTCGTTACGACTGCCGAAGACGCGGGTAAGCAGGCTGTTGATCATTGAAGGAACCGGTTGGAATGAGACGCCCCAACGGCGGCGCTCCCCCTGGGACCGCCCGCCGCAAACGAAACAGGGCGCATCGCGCCCTGTCTATGGCAACACCCATTGTAGCTTGGGACGAGGGCACTTGGTTTCAAGCGCCCGCGATCCGCCAGATGCAGCCCTCAGCCGCGGGAGACCCGCCCGACCGGGGTGTTGCCGCCGTCGCCCAGGAACTTGCGCGGGTTGACCACCTGGCCGCGTTCCCAGACCTCGAAGTGCACGTGGGCACCGGTGGAACGGCCCGTGGAACCGGCCTTGGCCACTTCCTGCCCGGCCCGGACCAGCGCGCCAACCTTCACCACCAGGCGCGAATTGTGCGCGTAGCGGGTCACGTAGCCGTTGCCATGGTCGACGTCGACCACGTTGCCATAGCCGCCCTTCACGCCGGCGAAGCTGACCACGCCGTCGGCCACGGACATCACCGGGTCGCCGACCTTGGCATGGAAATCGATGCCTTTGTGGTTGCCGCGACCGCGACCGAACGGGTCGGCGCGACCGCCGAAGCTGGAGGTGATGTAGCTGTTGCGGATCGGCATGCGACCCGGCACCGCGTTCTGGTCCAGCTGATGGTCGAACATCAGCGACTCCATCACCGACAACTGGCGGCCTGAAGCAGCGAAGCGCTGCTCCAGCACCTGTAAGTCGGCGTTGACCGCGCTGACCGGGATGTCCTGGGTCGGGCCGGGTTCGCCTTCACCGAGGCCGGGGGTCTCGTTGAAATCGAACTCGCCGTCTTCCAGCTTGCCCATCTGGGTCAGGCGCTCGCCGAGCGCGTTGAGCCGGGTCGCCTGCGCCTGCAGCTCGCCCATCCGGGCGGCCAGCGCGTTGACCTGGGTCTGCGCGTCCTGCTGGGCCTTGGCCAGGTCGCGTTCCTGCTGGGCGACCTTGGCGTGGAGCCGGGAATCATTGAACATGCTGCCGCCCAGGCCGGCACCGAAGCCGATCAGGCAACCCAGGCCGAGCACGCTGCCCAGCAGGGCGCGGGGCCTGTCCTCGAAGTAGAAACGCAAACGCGCAAGCGGCGTCTTGGCCTGTCCTTCACGCGTTTTGATTACGATCTTTTTGAATGCCATCAGTGAGTTTTCATGTCTGAGCCGAAATCCAGTGCCCGTCCCGCATCCGCCCCGAAGCCGGCGCTGGATGCAGTCATGGATGGCAAAACCAGCAACCCGCTGCGTCGTGCGCTGTGGCTCGACACGCTGGACCGTCAGTTGCGCCCCCATCTGCCGCCCACCCTGGCCACCCGTTGCCGGCTGGCGAATGTAAACGGCGAACACCTCGTTTTTGTCGTCGACTCCGCCGTGTGGCATGCCAAGGTGCGGCTTGCCGAAGCACAGCTGATCGACGCGGCCCGTTCCATCGGGCTGAAGGTCACCAAGGTGACCGTCAAAACCGCGGCTGCCCCTCCTCCACGCTCCCCAGCGATCGACAACAGGAATGGCCCCCACGCAGTTTCAGCCGCCACGCACAAAGGGCTACGCGACGCGTTGGCCTGTCTGAAGGACGTGGACTGATCCACGACCCGCAGGCATCGGGGCGTCCCGCCCCTTCCCCGTCGTCGTCACAAAGGTGTGAATCTGGCAGGGAGCCGGCGGCCATCGTAGCCGCGCCGGGTCGACCAGTCGTTATTCTTTTATTAAATAAACGTTAAAGTTGGTCGGAAACGGGATCGGGTTCACAAAAATGTGACCACGGTACGTAGACGGTTCATTGACATCAACATCACATCCGGGCGCGGCCCGGAATGCAGAACGGCGCCGAGGGCGCCGTTCGTTTTTAAACGTTTTCAAGCACTTACGCGTAAGCGGGGACGCCGTACACCACCGGCACGTCGCTGCTCGGAGCCTCGTAGCTGACCCACTCCCAGGCGCTGGCATCGGCCAGCAGGGCGCGCACCAGTTTGTTGTTGAGCGCGTGGCCGGACTTGAAGCCTTCGTAGGCGCCCAGCACCTGGCCGCCGGCGAGGTAGAGATCGCCGATCGCGTCGAGGATCTTGTGGCGCACGAACTCGTCGGCATAACGCAGGCCGTCGTCGTTGAGCACGCGGAATTCGTCGAGCACGATGGCGTTGTCCATCGAACCGCCCAGGCCGAGGTTGCGCTCGCGCATGTACTCCAGGTCGCGCATGAAGCCGAAGGTGCGCGCGCGGGCGATTTCCCTGGTGTAGGCGGCCGTGGAGAACTCGATCTCGGCGCGCGACTGCTTGGCCGGGATCATCGGGTGGTCGAACTGGATGGTGAAACCGAGCTTGTAGCCTTCATAGGGCTCGAAGCGGGCGACCTTGTCGCCGTCGGTGACTTCCACCGTCTTGAGGATGCGGATGAAGCGCTTCGGCGCGTCCTGTTCGGCGATGCCTGCCGACTGCAGCAGGAACACGAACGGGCCGGAGGAACCGTCCATGATCGGCAGCTCGGCCGAGGACAGCTCCACGATGATGTTGTCCACGCCCAGGCCGGCCAGGGCCGACATCAGGTGTTCGACGGTCTGGATCTTGGCGTCGTTGCAGGTCAGGCCGGTGCACAGGGTCACTTCGGTGACCAGGTCGGCACGGGCCGGCACTTCCACCACCGGGTCCAGGTCCACGCGCCGGAACACGATGCCGTGATTGACCGGCGCCGGGCGCAGGGTCATGTAGACCTTGTCACCGCTGTGCAGGCCAACGCCCGTGGCGCGGATCGTGTTCTTGAGGGTGCGTTGGGGAATCATGGGGGCAACCGGGGGAAGCGCGCGGTCAGCGCGGCAGTGACAAACAAGAATAACACGCACTACCACCGCTCCTTTCTGAACCGGAGACGGCAGACTGCCGGGCCCATCCTGGCCCGGCAGCAAGGGACATGGAGGCGCTCACCGGGGAGGACAAGGCCCCGGCTGGCGATCCTCAGTCCGCCTGGCGGCGCAGGAACGCCGGGATGTCCAGGTAATCGTTGGGCAGTTCGGCCGTGGCCGGACCCGAGGACGCCGGTGCCGAGGCAGCCACGGTGTCGGCGCTGGGACGACGCAGGCCCAGGCCCATGCCGCCGACGGCCTTGGACACCGCGTCGGCGCCGTTGTCGAAGTCGCCGAACTCCGGCTGGCCGGTGGTGGCGTTGCGGACCAGCTTGATCGGTGCGCGCTCGCCCGGACGCTGGGACTTGGCGGCCACGGCGCGGTTCAGGCCGGTCGCGACCACGGTCACGCGGACCTCGTCCTGCATGTCCGGATCCAGCACGGTACCGACCACCACGGTGGCGTCTTCGGAGGCGAAGCCGTCGATGGTGCGGCCGATCTCGTCGAACTCGGCCATGGTGAAGTCGGCGCCGGCGGTGATGTTCACCAGGATGCCGTTGGCACCGGCCAGGTTCACATCGTCCAGCAGCGGGTTCTGGATGGCGGCTTCGGCGGCGGCCTGGGCGCGGTCATCGCCGCGGGCGGTGCCGGTACCCATCATCGCCAGGCCCATTTCGGACATGACGGTGCGCACGTCGGCAAAGTCGACGTTGATCAGGCCCGGACGCACGATCAGGTCGGCGATGCCCTGCACGGCGCCCTGCAGCACGTCGTTGGCGGCGCGGAAGGCCTGGATCATGGTGGCGTTGCGGCCGAGCACGGTGATCAGCTTTTCGTTCGGAATGGTGATCAGCGAGTCGCAGTGCTGGCTCAGTTCCTCGATGCCCTTCAGCGCGACCTGCATGCGGCGACGGCCTTCGAACGGGAACGGCTTGGTGACCACGGCCACGGTCAGGATGCCCATTTCCTTGGCCAGCTGTGCCACCACCGGCGCAGCGCCGGTACCGGTGCCACCGCCCATGCCGGCGGTGATGAACACCATGTCCGCGCCCTGCAGGGCGTCCATGATGCGCTCGCGGTCTTCCAGCGCGGCCTGGCGGCCCACTTCCGGATTCGCGCCTGCGCCCAGGCCCTTGGTGACGTTGGTACCCAGCTGCAGCTGCAGCTTGGCACCGCAATTCTTGATGGCCTGCGAGTCGGTGTTGGCGGTGATGAATTCCACGCCGTCCACGCTGGTGCTGACCATGTGCGCCACGGCGTTGCCGCCGCCGCCGCCCACGCCGATCACCTTGATCACCGCATTGGGTGCCATCTTCTCAATCAGTTCGAAATGCGCCATGTCCGTGTCCTCGTTATATCCGCTTCTGGTTGGCATGGGCGCTTTGGCGTCCTGCCATTGCGCTGCATGTTGCCGTTGCGGCTGTGTGGGTTATGTATGTAGCGGTGTGGTGCACCGGAATGTTTCCCGGTTTGAAGCACGCCGATGGTCAACCGGCGGTATCGCCCCGGGGCGTCAGAACTCGCCCCGGAACCATGTCTTGAGTTTGTTGAACATGCTGCCCGCGCGCCCGGTGGGCAGCGACGGACGGCGCGGGTGTTCGGTCTGGCTGCCCATCAGCAGCAGGCCCACGCCGGTGGCGTGCACGGGATTGCCGACCACTTCGCCCAGCCCGGTGACGTGCTGCGGAATGCCCACGCGTACCGGCATCTGCAGCATTTCCTCGGCCAGTTCGACCACGCCTTCCATCTTCGAGGCGCCACCGGTGAGCACCATGCCGGCGCGCACCAGTTCCTCGAAGCCGGAACGGCGCAGTTCGGCCTGCACCATCTCGAAAATCTCTTCGTAACGGCCCTGCACCGCCTGGGCGAGCGCGTGGCGCGGCATCCGGCGCGGCGGACGGTCGCCGACGCTGGGCACCTGGATGCTTTCCTCGGCGGTGGCCAGCTGGGCCAGCGCGCAGGCATAGCGCACCTTGATCTGCTCGGCTTCCGGGGTCGGCGTGCGCAGCATGTGCGCGATGTCGTTGGTGACGTGGTCGCCGGCGATCGGCAGCGAGGCGGTGTGGCAGATGGCGCCCTGCACGAACACGGCCAGGTCGGTGGTGCCAGCGCCCATGTCGACCAGCACCACGCCCAGTTCGCGCTCGTCGGCGGTCAGCACCGCGACGCTGGAGGCCAGCGAAGACAGCACCAGGTCGTCCACCTGCAGGCCGCAGCGCTGCACGCACTTGCTGATGTTGGCCGCCGCCGACTGCGCGCATACCACCAGGTGGGCATGCACTTCCAGGCGCACGCCGGTCATGCCGACCGGGTTGCGGATGCCTTCCTGCGAGTCGTCCAGCACGTACTCGCGCGGGATCGCATGCAGGATCTTCTGGTCGGCCGGAATGGCCACCGCCTTGGCCGCATCCAGCACGCGGTCGAGGTCGCCCCAGGTCACTTCGCCGTCGCGGATCGGCACGATCCCCGGCGAGTTCTTGCACTGCACGTGGTTGCCCGAGATCGAGGCATACACCGAGCGGATCTCGCAGCCAGCCATGAGCTCGGCCTCTTCGACCGCGCGCTGGATCGACTGCACGGTCGATTCGATGTCCACCACCACGCCGCGCTTGAGCCCGCGCGACTCATGCGAGCCGATACCGATCACCTCGATCGGATTGCCCGGCGAATACTCGCCGACCAGTGCGACTACCTTGGAGGTGCCGATATCCAAGCCGACGATCAGCGATTTGTCACCCTTGCGATTCATGTCCTGTCCTGCGTGCTGTGCGCCACATTGGCCGGCGCGGCCGCGGCCGGGGTACCCCAGCTCAGCGTGAAACCATTGGTATAGCGGAGGTCGGCGCGCTCGATCGGCACCTGCTGGTTGGCCAGCTGCGGCAGCACGCGCACGAAGCGCTGCAGGCGCGAGCGCGCGTCATCGCGGCCGACCACCACTTCGGTGCCGTTGCTCAGCTGCAGCGACCAGCTGCCGCGCGCATCCATGCTGACCCGGGTCACGTCGACCCCGGCCGGTGCGAACAGCGCGCGCGCGTCGTTGTACAGCGCGACCACTTCCTGGGTCTGGGTGTCCGGACCGTCCAGGTCGGGCAGCTTGAGGTCCTGCAGCTTCTGCGGGGTGGCGAACAGCTTGCCCTGCTCGGACAGCAGGCGGTCCTTGCCCCAGCGTGCGAACGGCTTGTGCTCGACCAGGGTGATTTCCAGCACGTCGGGCCACTGCTTGCGCACCTGCGCGCTTTCCACCCACGGCAGCGTTTCGATCGCGTCCTGGGCGTCCTGCAGCTTGACCGCGAAGAAGCCCGAGCGCGCATACGGCAGCACCACCTGCTGCAGCTGTTCGGCCGGGACCCGCTTGAACTCGCCGTGCACGCGCAGCTTGGCCAACGGCCAGCGTTCGGCACCGACCCAGCCGTTGAGCACCGCCACCACGGGCAGCGCCACCAGCGACAGGGCCAGCAACCAGACGAAGATGCGCAGCGCCGCGTTCATGCGTGGCGGGTCTCCACGGTCTGTTCGAGTACGCGCCAGACCAGCTCTTCAAAGCCGATCCCGGCCTGGCCCGCCGCCTTGGGCACCAGCGAATGGCTGGTCATGCCCGGCGCGGTGTTCACTTCGAGCAGGTAGAAACGGCCGGTGGCGCGGTCGCGCATCACATCGACCCGGCCCCAGCCGCGGCAGCCGGCGGCGCGGAACGCCTCCAGCGCGATGCGGCGGATCTCGAGTTCGTCGTCGCCGTCCAGGCCCGGGCACAGGTACTGGGTGTCGTCGGCCAGGTACTTGGCGTTGTAGTCGTACCACTGGCCCTTGGGCACGATCCGGATCGACGGCAGCGCCTGGTCGCCGAGGATGCCCACGGTGAGTTCGTCGCCGACCACCATCTGCTCCATCAGCAGCTGGCCGTCGTAGCGCGCAGCCAGCGCCACCGCGTCGTCCAGGCCGGCGTCGTCGGTAACCCGGCTGATGCCCACGCTGGAGCCTTCGTTGGCCGGCTTGACCACCACCGGCAGGCCGAGTTCGGCCGCGTGCGCGTGGACGGTTTCGGCAGTGACCTTGCGGTACTGCGGAGTCGGCAGGCCCAGCGACAGCCAGACCTGCTTGGTGCGGATCTTGTCCATGCCCAGTGCGGAGCCGAGCACGTCCGAACCGGTGTACGGCACGCCGAAGGCTTCCATCAGCCCCTGCACGATGCCGTCCTCACCGCCACCGTTGTGGCCGTGCAGGATGTTGAAGACGCGGTCGAAGCGCTTTTCCACCAGCGCCAGGGTCAGCGCCGGGATGCCGTCCACGGCGATCGCATTGACGCCGCGCGCGCGCAGCGCCTCGATCACGTTGCGACCGGAATCCAGCGACACTTCGCGTTCGCTGGAGGTGCCGCCCAGCAGCACGGCGACACGGCCGAACAGGGCCGGATCGGTGACGCGCAGCGGCGGGAAGACAGGCGTGTTCATGCGGCAGGGCCCTCGCCAAAACCTTCGGTAGCGACGACGTGGGCCACGTGGCCGATATCGCCGGCGCCCATCATCAGCAGCAGGTCGCCGTCCTGCAGGACATCGGGCAGCACGTTCTGCAGTTCGGCCGCTACGCCGACCACGACCGGCTCGCTGCGGCCGCGCGCGCGGATGGCGCGCGCCAGCGAGCGCGAGTCGGCACCGGGAATCGGCGCTTCGCCGGCCGGGTAGACCTCGCTCAACACCAGTGCGTCCACTTCGGACAGCACCGCGGCGAACGCGTCGAACTGGTCACGGGTGCGGCTGTAGCGGTGCGGCTGGAAGGCCACGACCAGGCGCTGGTCCGGCCAGCCGCCACGGGCGGCAGCGAACACCGCCGCCAGCTCGCGCGGGTGGTGGCCGTAGTCGTCGATCACCCGCACGCGCGCACCGGTCCTGGTGGTGACGATGCCCAGGTCGTTGAAGCGGCGGCCGATGCCGGCGAAGCTTTCCAGCGCGCGCGCGATGGCGTCCGGCGCCACACCCAGCTGCCAGCCCACCGCAGCAGCGGCCAGGGCGTTGAGCACGTTGTGCGCGCCCGGCAGGGCCAGGGTCACCGGATGGCTGCTGCCTTCCGGCAGGCGCAGGGTGAAGCGCATGCGCGGGCCGTCCTGGACCACGTCCTCGGCGCGCACGTCGGCGTTGCTGCTCATGCCGTAGCTCATGACGTGGCGCGGGGTCTGCGCGGCCAGTGCGGCCACTTCCGGGTCGTCGATGCACAGCACGGCCAGGCCGTAGAACGGCAGGCGCTGCAGGAATTCGGCGAAGGCGGCCTGCACGCGGCCGAAGTCGTTGCCGTAGTTTTCCAGGTGGTCGGCGTCGATGTTCGTGATGATCGAGACCAGCGGGTTCAGGCGCAGGAAGCTGCCGTCGCTTTCGTCGGCCTCGGCCACCAGCCACTGGCCACCGCCGAGCTTGGCGTTGGCACCGGCCGCCAGCAGCTGGCCGCCGATCACGAAGGTCGGGTCCAGCCCGCCTTCGCTCAGCACCGCCGCGGTGAGGCTGGTGGTGGTGGTCTTGCCGTGGGTGCCAGCCACCGCGATGCCGCGGCGGAAGCGCATCAGTTCGGCCAGCATCGCCGCACGCTGCATGATCGGAATGCGCTGGCTGCGCGCTTCCATCAGTTCCGGATTGTCTTCACGGATCGCGCTGGACACCACCACGCAGTCGGTACCCAGCACGTTGGCCGCAGAATGGCCGCGCATCACGCGCGCGCCCAGGCTGGCCAGGCGACGGGTCGCGGCGTTGTCGGCGTTGTCCGAACCGGACACTTCATAGCCCAGGGTCAGCATCACTTCGGCGATGCCGCTCATGCCGGTGCCGCCAATGCCGACGAAATGCACGCGCGGGAAAGCGCGCACCAGGTCATTGGTGTCGTGAAGGCGGCGGATCATGCGCGGCCTCGCGTAGCGGTGTTCATTTGGATTCCTCGAGGATGATGTCGGCGATGCGCTCTGCGGCATCGACCTTGGCCAGCGCACGCGCGGCCACGGCCATCTGCATGCGTCGGCCGGGATTCGTGGCCAGCTCGCGCAGCACGCCCTGCAGTGCAGGGGCGAGCGCGTCGTCCTGCTTCAGCAGCACGGCCGCGCCACGCTCGACCAGGTACTCGGCATTGCGGGTCTGGTGGTCGTCGACCGCGGCGGCGAACGGCACCAGCACGCTGCCCACGCCGACCGCGCACAGCTCGGCCAGGGTGGAGGCACCGGAACGGCACACCACCAGGTCGGCCCAGCCGAAGGCCTCGGCCATGTCGGCGATGAACGGTTCCACCTGCGCGCTGACGCCCGCGTCCTGGTAGGCCTTCAGCGCTTCGGCGTGCAGCTTTTCGCCGCTCTGGTGGCGCACCTGCACGGACACGCTGTCGCCCAGCGCGGCCAATGCCTGCGGCACCGCGTTGTTGAGCGCGCGGGCGCCCTGGCTGCCCCCGAGCACCAGCAGCCGCAGCGGGCCCTGGCGGTCGGCCAGGCGCTGTTCCGGCGCGGCGATCGCGGCGATTTCGGCGCGGACCGGGTTGCCCACCGCTTCCTCGCGCTGCGCGAAGCTGCCCGGGAAGCCGGTCAGCAGCCGCCGCGCGAAGCGCGACAGCACGCGGTTGGTCAGGCCCGGCGCGCGGTTCTGTTCGTGCACCAGCAGCGGCAGGCCGTGCAGGCGCGCGGCCAGGCCACCGGGACCGGAGGCGAAGCCGCCGAAGGCGATCACCGCACGCGGCTGGCGGTCGCGGATCAGGAAGCCGGCCGAGCGCACCGCGCGCAGCAGGCGCCCGGGCGCGGTCAGCAGGGCCAGCTTGCCCTTGCCGCGCAGGCCGCTGATCGCCAGCGTGTCGATGTGGATGTCGTGCTGCGGCACCAGCCGGGTTTCCATGCCGCCGTCGCTGCCCAGCCAGGTCACCGGGATGCCGCGCGCGCGCAGCACCCGGGCCACGGCCAGGCCGGGGAAGATGTGGCCGCCGGTGCCGCCGGCCATGATCATCACCGGACGCTGCGAAGAAGAGGCGTTCATCCCATCCTCCCCAGGGTCGGTTCAATGCGCTGCTGCATGCGGCTGGTGCCGCGCGGGGCGCTGTCGCGGTGCGCGGCGGCGCGCGGCTCGCGTTCCTGCAGGGCCGCAGCCACCGCGCTGGCGCTGGCCGCTGCTTCGACCGGTGCGGCCTCGTCCAGGTCGGCCGCGCCCATGCGCACCGCCTGGCGGCGCTCGGCGCGGTCCAGTTCGTAGGACACGCGCAGCAGCAGGCCCATCGCCACGCAGGTCATCAGGATGCTCGAGCCGCCCGAGGAGATCAGCGGCAGGGTCAGGCCCTTGGTCGGCAGGATGCCCAGGTTCACGCCGATCGAGACGAAGCTCTGCATGCTCACCCACAGGCCGATGCCGAAGGCGATGTAGCCGGAGAAATGGCGCTTCATTTCCACGCAGCGCATGCCGATCCAGAAGGCGCGCCCGGCCAGCAGCGCGTACAGCGCCACGATCAGGCAGGTGCCGACGAAGCCCAGCTCCTCGGCGGTGACCGAGAAGATGAAGTCGGTATGCGCTTCGGGCAGGTAGTACAGCTTCTGCACCGAGTTGCCCAGGCCGACGCCGGTCCACTCGCCACGGCCCACCGCCATCAGCGCGTTGGACAGCTGGTAGCCGTCGCCCTGCTGGTCGGCCCACGGGTCCCAGAACGAAGTGATGCGGCGCATGCGGTACGGTTCGATGATCGCCAGCGCGCTCATCGCCACCAGCCCGAACACGATCGGCATCGACATGCGCGGCAGGTTCACCCCGCCCAGCACCAGCATGCCGGCGGTGATCGCCAGCAGCAGGGTCGAGGAACCGAAGTCGGGCTGCAGCAGCAACAGCACCACCAGCGCGCCGGCCACGCCGAGCGGCTTGAGCATCGCCGGCCAGGTCGCATTGACCTCGTCGCGGAAGCGCACCAGGTAGCTGGACAGCCACACGATGTAGAGCACCTTCACCGCTTCGACGGTCTGGAACTTGGAGAAGCCCAGGTTGATCCAGCGGCGGGCGCCGTTGACGCTGCTGCCCAGGCCCGGAATGAACACCACCACCAGCAGCGCGAAGCAGCCCAGCAGCAGCATCTGGTTGTACTGCTCGATGCTCTTGAGCTCGGTGCGCATGGCGATGCCGGCCAGCACGATACCCACCGCCAGGAAGATCAGGTGGCGGTTGAGGTAATAGAACGGGCTGCTCATCAATGCGATCGAGCTCGACGCGACCATCACCACGCCCAGCCCGGTGAGCGCGATGATCGCGCCCAGCAGCCACTTGTCGAAGTGGCCCCCGATGGCTTCAAGGCGGGTTGCCTGGCGCGACAGGTCGTTCATCAGCGGACCTTCAACGTGGCCAGGCCGATCAGCACCAGCACCACCGAGATGATCCAGAAGCGCACGATCACGCGCGGCTCCGGCCAGCCCTTGAGTTCGAAGTGGTGGTGGATCGGCGCCATGCGGAACACGCGCTTGCCGGTCAGCTTGAACGAGGCGACCTGGATCATCACCGACAGCGTTTCGATCACGAACACGCCGCCCATGATCACCAGCACCAGCTCCTGGCGGGTGATGACGGCGATGGTGCCCAGTACCGCGCCCAGCGCCAGCGCGCCGATGTCGCCCATGAACACCATGGCCGGGTAGGTGTTGAACCACAGGAAGCCCAGGCCTGCGCCGGCGATGGCCGCGCAGATGATGACCAGTTCACCGGCGCCCGGGATCTGCGGGATCTGCAGGTAGTTGGAGAACACCACGTTGCCCGAGGCGTAGGCGAACACGCCCAGCGCGCAGGCGACCAGCACGGTCGGCATGATCGCCAGCCCGTCCAGGCCGTCGGTCAGGTTGACCGCGTTGGAGAAGCCGACGATCCAGAAGTAGGCGATCGCCACGAAGCTGATCCCGGCCAGCGGCAGCGCCACCGACTTGAACATCGGGATGTAGAAGGTCAGCGCGGCCGGCACGTCGGCGGTGTAGAACAGGAAGAGGCCGGCGGCCAGGCCGAAGATCGACTGCAGCAGGTACTTCCAGCGCGACTTCAGGCCATTCGGGTCGCGGCGCACGATCTTGATCCAGTCGTCGTACCAGCCGATCGCGCCGAAGCACAGCATCACCGCCAGCACCACCCACACGTAGCGGTTGCGCAGGTCGGCCCACAGCAGCACCGACAGGGTGATGGTGAGCAGGATCAGCGAACCGCCCATGGTCGGCGTGCCGGCCTTGGAGAAGTGGGTCTGCGGGCCGTCGGTACGGATCGGCTGGCCGCCCTTGAACTGGGCCAGCTTGCGGATCATCGCCGGGCCCAGCCACAGCGACAGGAACAGCGCGGTAAGCGCAGCGAGAATGCCGCGCAGGGTCAGGTAGCCGAACAAGCCGAACAGGCTCTCCAACTGCTGCAGCCATCGAGCCAGTTCAAGCAACATGGGGGGTTTCCTCTCCTCGCGCCAGCAGCGCTTTCACAATCTTGTCCATGGCGCTGCCGCGCGAGCCCTTGACCAGGCAGCGCACGCCAGCATGCAGTTCATCAGCCAGCGCTGCGGCGAGCGCGTCGTGGCTCTGGAAGTGGCGGCCGCCTTCGCCGAACGCCTGCGATGCCGCGGTGCTCAGCGTGCCCAGCGTGTACAGGCGCTTCAGCCCGGCCTCGCGTGCACGGCGGCCGGCCTGCGCGTGCAGGGCCTCACCATCCGGACCGAGTTCGCGCATGTCGCCCAGTACCAGCCAGGCCTCGTCCTTCGACGCGGCCAGCGCGTCGATGGCCGCCGCCAGCGAACCGGGGTTGGCGTTGTAGCTGTCGTCGATCAGCACCGCGCCGCTGGGCAGGCGGTGCGCGATCTGGCGGCCCGGCACCGGTTCGGCGCGGGCCAGGCCGGCGGCGATGCTGTCCAGGCCGATGCCGGCGGCCAGCGCCAGCGAGGCCGCGGCCAGCGCGTTGCTGATGTTGTGGCGACCCGGCAGGGCCAGCGTGAGGCTGACCGCGCCGGTCGGGGCGACCAGGGTGAACTGGCTGCCGTCGGCGGCCGGCTTGATCGCCTGCGCGGTGACGTCGGCACTGTGGTCCAGCGCATAGCGCAGCACCCGGCTGCGCGGCGGCTGGCCGACCACGTGCTGTTCGAACCAGGCGCCATAGGCGTCGTCGGCGTTGATCACTGCCACGCCGTCGGCCGGCAGGGCGGCGTAGATCGCGCCCTTGGTGCTGGCCACGCCCTGCAGGCTGCCCATCCGCTCCAGGTGCGCCGGTGCGATATTGTTGACCAGCGCGTACTGCGGGCGCGCGATGTCGGTGAGGTAGGCGATGTCGCCCGGCTTGCCGGCGCCCATCTCGTAGACGGCGAAGTCGGCGTCTTCCGGGGCGTCGATCACCGCCAGCGGAAGGCCGATCTCGTTGTTGCGGTTGCCCGGGTTGGCATACACCACCGCACCGCGCTCGCGCGCCACCTGCTCCAGGATCGCCAGCAGCAGGCTCTTGACGCTGGTCTTGCCGTTGCTGCCGGTGATCGCGAACACCGCGGCGCTGCGGTCGCGCTGCATGCCGGCGGCGATGCGCCCAAGCGCATGCTCGCTGTCGCCGACCACGATCTGCGGCACGGCCACGTCGAGCAGGCGTTCGACCAGCATCGCGCTGGCGCCGCGCGCCACCGCATCGGCGGCGAAGTCATGGCCATCGAAACGCTCACCGCGCAGGGCCACGTACAGGCTGCCCGGTGCGAGGGTACGGGTGTCGTTGCTGATGGCGTCGATGGCGGTGTCTTCGCCATGGATCTCGCCACCGGCCCAATGCGCGATCAGCGACAGCGGGGTGCGCTTCATCGTGCGCCCCCATGCCGCTGCGACAGCACGCGGGCCGCCACCTCGGTGTCGTTGAACGGGTACTGCACGCCGTGGATTTCCTGGTAGGGCTCGTGGCCCTTGCCGGCGATCAGCACGATGTCGCCCTCGCCCGCCTGGCCGATCGCCGTGGCGATCGCCGCGGCGCGGTCGCGCTGCACCGTGGCCGCAGCCGGGCGGGCCAGGCCGGCCACGATGTCGGCCACGATGACGTCGCCGTCTTCGCCGCGCGGGTTGTCGTCGGTGACGATCACCACGTTGGCCAGGCGCTCGGCAATGGCCGCCATCTGCGGGCGCTTGCCGGTATCGCGTTCGCCGCCGCAGCCGAACACGCAGAACAGGCGCCCGGCCAGGTGCCCGTGCAGGCTGGACAGCGCCTGTTCCAGCGCGTCGGGGGTATGTGCGTAGTCGATCACCACGGTCGGCTGGCCGTCGGTGCCGCCGAGCCGGTTCATGCGCCCGGCAATCGGCTGCAGCTGCGACAGCAGCACGGCGATGTCGGCCGGTGCGTGGCCCAGCGCGAACAGCGCACCGGCCACGCCAAGCAGGTTGTCCACGTTGAAGCGGCCCAGCAGCGGCGACTGCACCGGGTGGCGCGCGCCGTCGACCACCAGGTCGAAGGCGATGCCGCGGCCGTCCAGGCGCAGCGAGTCGGCACGCAGGGTGGCGTGCTGCGCGCCGCGCGAGCTGACCCCGATCTGCTGCACGCCCGCGTCGACGGTGCGCAGCAGTTCGCTGCCGAAGCTGTCGTCCAGGTTGACCACCGCCGCCTTCAGGCCGGCGCGGTGGAACAGCCTGGCCTTGGCGGCGCCGTACCGGGCCATGTCGCCGTGGTAGTCGAGATGGTCGCGGGTGAGGTTGGTGAACACCGCCACGTCGTAATGCACGGCATCCACGCGGCCCTGGTCGAGCGCATGCGAGCTGACTTCCATCGCCACCGCACGCGCGCCCTGGTCGCGCAGCTGCGCCAGCACTTCATGCATCTGCAGCACCAGCGGGGTGGTGAAGCCGGTCGGCACCACGTTGCCGTACAGGCCCACGCCGAGCGTGCCGATGCTGCCGCTGGGGGTACCGAGCAGGTGCCAGGCCTGGGCCAGCAGCTGCACGGTGGAGGTCTTGCCGTTGGTGCCGGTCACCCCGACCATGGTCATCGCACGCGACGGGTGGCCATGGAACTGGTCGGCCATGCCACCCATGCGGCTGCGCAGCCCGGGAACGGCAATGGCGTCGGCCGGGGCCGGAAGCTCGGCCGGGGCCGGCGGATCGAACAGGATCGCGGCCGCACCGGCGGCGCGGGCCTGGTCGACGAAGCCCAGCCCGTGCGCGCCGAAGCCGGCAATCGCCACGAAGGCGTTGCCGGGGCGGACCGCGCGGCTGTCCAGGACCAGGCCGGTAATCGACGGGTCGTGGCTGAGCACCACATCGGGAAGCAACTGCGAAAGCAACATCATCTGGCTCATTGCGTGCCTCCCTGCGCGGGCGGCAACGTGGCGTGCGCGCTGGGCAGCGCGGCATCGAATTCGGCGGCGGCGTCGGGGGCGACCACGGCTTCGGCCGGCGGCGGGGTCGGCAGCGAGGCAGCGGCGTGGCCCATCTTTCCGGACTGCTGCGCGGCCAGCCAGGAGTCGATATCGTCCGGCGGCACGTCCATCAGGCGCAGCGCGCCTTCCATGACGTTGTGGAACACCGGGGCCGACACCAGGCCACCGTAGTACTTGCCGGCCTGCGGGTCGTTGATCACGATCACCGTAGCAAAGCGCGGGTTGCTGGCCGGCACCACGCCGGCGAACAGCGCGTTGTAATGGCCACGCTCGTAGCCGCCGGGGCCGGCCTTGCGCGCGGTGCCGGTCTTGCCGGCCACGTGGTAGCCCAGCACCGCCGCCTGCTTGGCGCCGCCCTGGGTGACCACGGTTTCCATCATCGCCACGACTTCTTTCGCGACATTCTCGTCGATGATCTGCTTGCCTTCGTTGCGCTGGCCCTTGACGAAGGTCGGCGCGATCAGCTTGCCGCCGTTGCCCAGTGCCGAGTACGCGGTGGCGATCTGGAGCGGCGTGACGTTCAGGCCATAGCCGTAGGACATGGTGGTCTTGGACGAACCGCTCCAGCGCGCCGGGCGCGGGAACACGCCGGCCGACTCGCCCGGGAAGCCGCTGTGCGGCGAGGTGCCGTAGCCGAAGCTGTGCACATGGTCGTAGAACACCTGGTCGGGCATCTTGGCGGCGATCTTGGCCGCACCGATGTTCGAGCTGCGGGTGATCACGCCGGTGACGTTGAGCACGCCGTTGTTGCGCGGTACGTCCTTGATCGTATAGCGGCCGATCGCCATGTAGCCCGGGTTGGTGTCGACCGTGGTGTCCTTGGTGACCACGCCGGACTGCAGCGCCGAGGCGATGGTCAGCGGCTTCATGGTCGAACCGGGCTCGACCAGGTCGGTCACCGCGCGGTTGCGACGGGTGTCCGGCGCGGCGCCGCCCACCGAATTGGGGTTGTAGGTCGGCAGGTTGACCATCGCCAGCACTTCGCCGGTGGCCACGTCCATGATCACCATGGAGCCGCCCGCAGCCTTGTTCTCGATCAGCGCGTTGCGCAGTTCCTTGAACGCCAGGAACTGGATGCGGCGGTCGATGCTCAGGGTCAGGTCCTTGCCCGGCTCGGCGGCGCGCAGCAGGTCGCTCTCGACCGTGTCGCCCTTGCGGTTGCGGATCACGCGCTTGGCGCCGGCCTTGCCGCGCAGCCATTCGTCGAAGGCCAGCTCCAGCCCTTCCTGGCCGCGGTCGTCGATGTTGGTGAAGCCGAGCACGTGCGCCATCGCCTCACCCTGCGGGTAGAAGCGACGGAACTCGCGCTGCGAGGCCACGCCCGGAATCTTCAGTGCTACTACTTTCTCTGCATCGTCCGGGTTGATCCGGCGGCGCAGGTACATGAATTCCTTGTCGGCCTTCTGGCTGAGCTTGGTGGAGAGCTCATCGAGCGGCATGCCCAGCGCCGTAGCCAGCTCGGGAATGCGGTCCGGGGCGCGCATCAGTTCCTGCGGATTGACCCAGATCGAAGCGACCGGGGTCGACACCGCCACCGGCTCGCCGTTGCGGTCGGTGATCATGCCGCGCGAGGTGTTGATCGGCAGTTCGCGCAGGTAACGCGCTTCGCCCTGGCGCTGGTAGAAGTCGCTGTTGACCAGCTGCACGTAGGCGGCGCGGCCAACCAGCGAGACCGAGCACAGGCCCAGCGCCAGTCCGACCCACTTCAGGCGCTGGCGCAGGTTGAAGCTGTTGCGGGCACGGTTGCGGCCGGTCTTGTTCATGGCCGCACCACCACGACGTCGGCCGCTTCCGGGAACTTCATGCCCAGCCGCTCGCGCGCCACACGGTCGACGCGGGTGGCTTCGGCCAGGGTCGCCTGTTCCAGCTGCAGGCGGCCGAACTCGATGTTCAGTTCGTCGCGGGCGCGCTCCACGCGCGACAGCTCGACGAAGGTCTGCCGATGGCGGTGGCGCATGAACACCACACCGATCGCCGAGGCGATGGTGCAGGCCAGCAGCACGACCAGCAGCAGGCGGCTCATGCCGCCACCGCGCGCTTTTCGGCCACGCGCAGCACGGCGCTGCGCGAGCGCGGGTTGACCGCCAGCTCGTCGTCCTCGGCCTTGATGGCACCGCCGACCAGGTCCAGCGTCGGCACGAACGCGGCCAGCTCGGGCAGCCGGCGGTTGCTCGGCGGCGCCTTGGCGTGGCGGTTCATGAACTGCTTGACGATGCGGTCTTCCAGCGAGTGGAAGCTGATCACGGCGAGCCGGCCACCGGGCTTGAGCCGCGCCATCGCCGCGTCCAGGCCGGCTTCAAGGTCGGCCAGTTCGCGGTTGATGTGGATGCGGATGGCCTGGAAGCTGCGCGTTGCCGGGTGGATCTTGTCCTTGCCACGCGGCATCACCGAGGCGATCAGTTCGGCCAGTTCGGCGGTGCGGGAGAACGGCTGCTTGTCGCGGCGGGCGATGATGGCACGGGCGATGCGGCGGCCCTGGCGCTCTTCGCCATAGGTCCACAGCACGTCCATCAGCTCGCGCTCTTCGACGCGGTTGAGCCACTGCGCCGCGCTTTCGCCGCTGTCCGGGTCCATGCGCATGTCCAGCGGACCGTCCTTGCCGAAGCTGAAACCGCGCTCGGCCACGTCCAGCTGCGGCGAGGACACGCCCAGGTCGAACAGGACCCCGTCCAGGCCTTCGGCGGTTTCGTTCCAGTGCAGCAGGTCGGCGAAGCTGCCACGGAAGATCGCCACGCGCGGGTCCGGCGCGAAATCGCGCTCGGCTACCGCAATCGCTTCGGGATCCTTGTCCATGACCAGCAGCCGGCCTCCGGGACCGAGTTGCTCGAGCACGCCGCGGGCATGGCCGCCACGACCAAACGTGCCATCGAGATACGTTCCGTTTTCGATCACCCTCAGGCCGTCCAGGACCTGCGTGTACAGGACCGGCAGGTGGCCCGCCGGCGACTGCGACACCGGAAGGTGACCGGTCTGCGCGCCTCCGCGCACCCGGGCACCCCGGCTCACAACTTCAAATCGAGCAACCCGTCGCCCAGATCCGTGTCAGACAACGTCTGCTGGATCAATGCGCGATGAGCCTGCTCGCTCCACAATTCGAATTTGTCGCCCATGCCGAGCAACACCGCCTTCTTTTCAATGCCAACGGCACCACGGTGGCTGGCCGGAATACTGATGCGACCGTTGCCGTCCAGCTCCAGATGCGCGGCCGAACCGACCAGCTTCTGTTGCAGCAGGCGCACGACGCGCTGTGTGTTGGGCTTGGCCATGACGTCGTCGCGGACCCGCTCCCACTCCTGCTCGGCGTACAGCCACAGGCAGCCGGACTCGAAGGGGTTGTAGGTCAGGACCAGCCGGTTGTTGCTCACGCGCGCGACCAGGTCACGATGCGCGGTGGGAACCGCCATGCGTCCTTTGTCGTCAACTGTGATGGCCGTCTCGCCCTGAAACACGACGCGTGCACCTTTCCTTCGCCCGGTGAAACATTGAACCACGAAAAACCACAAAAAACCCGGTTTCTCCTCTGTTGCCCACCTTAGCAGCGGTCATGGGGTTGTCAACAGTTTTGCGGACGGGAAATCGCCTTGGACATCAAGGGCTTGCAGCAATGTTTAGAGACTTGTTCAAGGCTTATCCACAAGTTGCTGTTTCGTCTCAATTTTTGAGATTGGGTGGAAGTTCAGGCCTGTGGAGGCGGCGTGAAACCTCCGCGCGCATTCAGTAGCCGCGTGGTCGCGACCAACCCGTGACTGCGCAGATTCGGCACAATGCGGGCCATGTGTCTGCTCGCCCTGGCCTGGAAGGCCCACCCCCGCTGGCAGTTGCTGATGGCCGGCAACCGCGATGAATTCCACCAGCGCCCGACCGCCGCGCTGGCCGCCTGGCCCGCACCCGACCGCGGCCTGCTGGCCGGGCGCGACCTGCGCTCGGGCGGCACCTGGGCCGGTGTCGGTGCCGGCGGCCGCATGGCCGTGGTGACCAACGTGCGCGACCCGCTGGCGCTGCAGGCTGGCCCGTCGCGCGGCGCCCTGGTGGCGGACTACCTGCGCGCGACCACCCCGGCCGCCGACTTCGTGGACACGCTCACCCGCGATGCGGCGATCTTCGCGCCGTTCAACCTGTTGCTGGCCGACCGCGACAGCTGCCAGTTCCTGGGCAACCACCCCCTGCTGAAGCAGGCACTGGCGCCCGGCGTCCACGGCATGTCCAACGGACCGCTCGACGCGCCGTGGCCGAAGACACTGCGCCTGAACGCCGCGATGCAGGCCTGGATCGACGCCGGCCGCGAGGACCTGGCCCCGCTGTGGGCGGCACTGGCCGACGAGACCCGTGCCGACGACAGCACCCTGCCCGATACCGGGATCGGCCTGGAACGCGAGCGCTGGTTGTCCTCGGCGTTCATCCGCAGCCCGGAGTACGGCACCCGCGCCAGCACGGTGATCGCGCTGGACGCTGATGGCCATGGGTTCATCCGTGAGCGTCGGTTCGACCCGTCCGGCGCCTGCATCGGCGAAACCGCACTGACCGTCGGGCCCGACGCGCCGGTGCCGATGCCCGCTGGCGGGTGAACGGGCAGCGCGCCCCGCGCATCCGTCCACCTGCCTCCCCGCTCTTGTCCGGTACCGGTGCAACCGCACCGCCGGCGCACTGCGCCTTACCTGACCGGAGCCCTCATGAATCGCCGACTGACCCTGCTGCTTGCCACCCACGTCCTGACCCTTGCCGTGGGATTCGGGACCGGCGTGTACCTGCTGCCGATCCTGACCGCCCCCGACGGGCCGAGCGCCGCGCTCGTAGCCGAGGCCATGGGCAACAGCGACTACAGCGCCCGCTTCGAGCGCACCTTGAGAGGCAGCGACCCGGTGCACTGGGCGGATGGAGCAGTCAGCGTCAGCGCCGCTCAGATCGCCTTCGACGGCCGCATGGCCCCGGGCCCGGACTACAAGGTGTACCTGACCAACGAATTCGTGGACACCCGCGGCGATTTCCTGCGGATCAAACAGGACGCCCAGCTGATCGGCGACGTGAAGACGTTCGAGCGCTTCCTGCTGGACGTGCCGGACAGCGTGGACGTGAACGCGTACACCACCGTGGTGGTGTAGTGCGAGGCGTTTTCGCAGTTCATTTCGGCCGCGGAATACCGGAAGGATGGGGGGCGTGGCGCGAAAATGATCTGCACGAAATGACGTGTCCGTATCCACGGTCGTTACGTAACAATTCGTAGGTCCGGCCGCTGGCCGGACACCGCGCACAGCGCGGCTCAAGCATCCGAATCCGCTGTCCTGACGCTCGCGGCCAAATTCCCGACGTTTAAACATACCGAAGCCACCCGTCCGGCATTCAAGACGCCGGACGGGTGATATCGAAAGAAGAGAGACGAAGCAGGCCGATAAGCCGGGTTTTGTCGTGGACAGTCATTCTTCTAGGCGCCACGTCACCGTGACGCTCAAGCAACCTACCCGGTCCCGACGCGGGCCGCGCCATGAGGACCCTATTTGGTCTTGCTCCAGGTGGGGTTTGCCGTGCCGGTCTGTTACCAGACTCGCGGTGCGCTCTTACCGCACCATTTCACCCTTACCGGCTCCCCGAGGGGAACGTAGGCGGTATCTTTCTGTTGCACTTTCCGTCGGCTCGCGCCGCCCAGGCGTTACCTGGCACCTTGCCCTGCGGAGCCCGGACTTTCCTCGGCATCCCGTTTGACGGGGATGACGCGACTGCCTGGCCTGCTTCGCCAAACACATCTTAACACCGTTCGGATTGCGGCTTCGGAATATTGAGCCGCGCGTTGCGCGGTGTCCGGCCAGCGGCCGGACCTACGAACCGTTACGTCGCGAGTTGGGATCTGGATACGGATGGGAAAGCAGCTGGCGTTTACGACCCGTACAACGCCTTTCGCGGGGCGCCGGTCAATTCCGCTGCCAGCTTGGCCGCGGTCGACGGCGGCAGGTGTTCGCTGAGCTTGGCGTACACGCGGCGCCCTTCGGCCAGCTGCGCTTCTTCATCGTTCGCCGCGCCCTGCACCATCACCACGAACTCGCCCTTGCGCTGGTTGTCGTCGGCTTCCACCTGCTGGAGCAGCCCCGCCAGATCACCGTCGAGCACGGTTTCGAACAGTTTGGTGAGCTCGCGCGCCAGCACCGCGGGGCGGTCCGCGCCGAATGCGGCAGCCATGTCCGCGAGCGACTCCGCGATGCGGTGTGAGGATTCGTAGAACACCAGGGTGCGGGTTTCCCCCGCGAGGGCCTGCAGGCGCTCGCGTCGACCCGAGCCCTTGGCCGGCAGGAAGCCTTCAAAGGTGAAGCGGTCGCTGGGCAGGCCGGCCACGCTGAGCGCGGCAATCGCCGCGCAGGCGCCCGGCACCGGGCTGACCCGGATGCCCGCCGCGCGCGCGGCTCGCACCAGCCGGTAGCCGGGGTCGCTGACCAGCGGGGTGCCGGCATCGCTCACCAGCGCCAGCGATTCGCCGGCCTGCAGGCGCGCCACGATGCGCTGGGCCAGCGCCTCCTCGTTGTGGTCGTGCAGCGCCACCAGCGGTTGCTGGATGCCGAAATGGGCCAGCAGCTGGCCGCTGCGGCGGGTGTCCTCGGCGCAGATCGCGGCCACCGAACGCAGGACCTCCTGGGCCCGGGGCGTCAGGTCGGCCAGGTTGCCGATCGGGGTGGCAACGACATACAGCGTGGGGACAGCACTCATCGCAACGGCACTCACAGGTCAAGGGTAGAATCCTAACGTGTACGAGACCCCATCGAATGGACCTGATCATGAACAAGCCCGCCGCACGGATCTCCGCCCTGTCGTTGTCGCTGCTGCTGCTCGCCGGCTGCGCCACGACCAGCCTGACCAGCGCCCCGGATTCGCCGGCGCAGGGCCAGGCCCTGGCGCTGATCGACCAGGGCAAGCCGCGTGACGCCGCGGTGCAGCTGGAGGCGCTGGCCAACACGCTGCGCGGCAACGCGCGCAGCGCGGTGCTCGCCGATGCGGCCTTCGCCTGGCACGAGGCCGGCGACAATGCCCGCGCCCGCACCCTGCT
This sequence comes from Stenotrophomonas aracearum, assembly GCF_031834615.1. NCBI lineage: Bacteria > Pseudomonadati > Pseudomonadota > Gammaproteobacteria > Lysobacterales > Lysobacteraceae > Stenotrophomonas > Stenotrophomonas aracearum. The sequence goes on along the minus strand of NZ_CP115543.1, from coordinate 734,468 downwards.
GACCCAGGTCACCGCGCGCCAGCTCAGCGGCGCCAGCCTGCAGCGCTTCCACCTGACCAGCGCCGAGCTGGCCCTGGCCGACAAGCAGCCGGCGCAGGCGCTGACCTTCCTCAAGGAATCCTCCGACACCGTGGCCGCCCCGCTGCGCACGCGCTGGCAGCTGGCCCGCGCCAACGCGCTGCAGGCCACCGGCGATGCGATCGGCGCTGCCACCGAGCGCGCCCGCGCGCACGCCGCGCTCAGCGGCCAGGCCCGCGCCGACAACCAGCAGGCCATTGCCGGGCTGCTCGGTACCCTCGACGATGCCACCCTGCGCGCCCGCGCCGCCGCGCTGCCGGCCAACGAGCCGCTGTACAACTTTGCCGGGCGCGCACTGATCGCACGCGGCCTGCCGCTGCCGCGCCCATTCGACCGCGACGGCGTGGCCCAGTTCGATACGAGCAAGCGTGCGCCGGCGATGGCCGACGGCTACCGGCCGCCGGTGAAGATGGCGGTGCTGCTGCCGCTCAGCGGCCGCCTCGCCACCGCCGCACAGCCGGTGCGCGACGGCCTGCTCAGCGGCTACTACGGCGAAAGCCGGCAGCGCCCGGACATTCAGTTCATCGATACCGCCGGCACCCCGGACGGTGCCATTGCCGCGTACGACAAGGCGGTCGGCGCCGGTGCGGACTTCATCGTCGGTCCGCTCGGCCGCGACGAAGTGGACGCGGTATTCGGCCGCGCCCAGCTGCCGGTGCCGGTACTGGCCTTGAACCGCGGCAAGAGCAGCCCGCCGGCCGGCAGCGCCGGTTTCTCGCTGGCCCCGGAAGACGACGGCATCATCGCCGCCGAGTTCCTGCGCGGCCGCGAGCGCAGCAAGGTGCTGGTGATCCACAGCAATGACGACAATGGCCGCCGCACCGCTGCGGCGTTCCGCGAGCGCTTCACCCAGCGCGGCGGCCAGGTGCTGGCGACGGTGGGCGTGAACGATGCGGTCGGCGATATCGGCGCGCAGGTGCGGGCCGCCGGCGCGGTCGACGGCGTGCTGCTGGCGGTGAAGGCGCCGCAGGCGCGCGCGCTGGCCCCGCAGCTGGCCCTGGCCGGCGTGGGCGGCGCCACCCGCGTGGGCACCTCCCAGCTCACGCTGGGCACCGGCAAGCCGGAAGAAGATGTGGCGCTGGACGGCATCGTCTACCCGAACGAAGCCTGGAACGTGCGGGGCGTGGCCGGCCTGCCCTCGGCCGCCACCGCCGGGCAGATGCTGCCGACCGCGCGCGGGGCGGCCGGGCGCCTGTTCGCGTTCGGCTTCGACGCGTGGAAGATCAGCGCGTACCTGGACAAGGTCGCCAACGAAGGCGGCCTGGCCGGCGCCACCGGCACCCTGTTCCTGGACAGCAACGGCAACGTGCTGCGGGTGCCGGCATGGTCGACCTTCAGCGGCGGCCGCCCGATGCCGGTGGCCAGCAACTGAGTGTGCCGTGGCGACGGCGCGGGCACAGCGGGGTGCGGCGGTGGAAACCGCTGCGCTCGCCCATCTGCGCGGCGCCGGGCTGAGCCCGCTCGCACGCAACGTGCGCTACAAGGGCGGTGAGCTGGATCTGGTGATGCGTGATGGCGTCACCACGGTGTTCGTTGAAGTGCGTTACCGCGCCGATGCACGTTTCGGCGGCGGCGCGGCGTCGGTAGACCTGCGCAAGCGGCGCAAGCTGGTGCTGGCGGCGCAGCTGTTCCTGTTGGCGCACCCGGAGCTGGCGCGCGGGCCGTGCCGGTTCGATGTGGTGGAGGCCAGTGGCGAGCCGCCGCGGTTGAACTGGTTGCGGGATGCGTTCCGGTTGGAGGATTGTTGATGGTGGTTCGAATGGTGAGGTTTTACGTGGGACACGCATGGCGTGTCGCTACGTGAACGTTGAGTTTGTTGGAGTGATGCTGGCGCTGCTCGGCGAGGACGGCTGGCGTACCGATGCGGCTGCCCTGGCCGCGCATGCGCAGGACAATTCGTGGCGGCATGCATTGCCGACCGGCGTTGCGCTCCCCACCACGCGCGAGCAGGTGGTGGCCATCGTGCAGGCCTGCCGCGCGCACGCGGTGCCGATCGTGGCGCGCGGCGCCGGCACCGGTACCACCGGGGCGGCGGTGCCGGTCACTGGCAGCATCGTGCTGTCGTTGGCACGCATGAACCGCATCCTGGAGATCCAGCCGGGCAACCGCTGCGCGGTGGTGGAACCAGGCGTGCTCAACGGCGACCTGCAGCACGCGCTGGTGGAACACGGCCTGTTCTGGGCGCCGGACCCATCCAGCGCGGACATCTGCAGCATCGGCGGCAACCTGGCGTGCAATGCCGGCGGCCCGCGCGCGGTGAAGTACGGCACCAGCCGCGACAACGTGCTCGGCCTGGTCGCGGTGACCGGTGCCGGTGAGCTGATCCAGTGCGGCGGCGCCTACACCAAGGATGCCACCGGCTACGACCTGACCCATCTGCTGGTGGGCAGTGAGGGCACGCTGGCGGTGATCGTGGAAGCCATCCTGAAACTGACTCCGCTGCCGGTGACCCAGGCCGGGTTGCGCGTGCTGTACCGCGATGCCAATGCGGCCGCCGCCGCGGTGTCGCGGCTGATGGCGCAGCCTGTGGTGCCGACCCGCCTGGAATTCATGGACGCACGCAGCCTGGAGCTGCTGCGCCGGAACGGCGCCGAGGTGCCGCCCGCCGGCGCGATGCTGCTGGTCGAAGCCGATGGCGACCACGACACCCTGCCCTACCTGCTGCAGGCCCTGGCCACCGCTGCCGAAGGCGACGGCATCCTGGCGCTGGACGTGGCGATGGAAGGCAGCGCGCGCGAGAAACTGTGGGCGGCGCGCAAGGCGCTGTCGCCGGCGCTGCGCAGCATCGCGCCGGGCAAGATCAACGAAGACGTGGTGGTGCCGGTGTCGCGCATTCCCGACCTGGTCGCCGGGGTGCAGGCGCTGGCGCAGCAGTACGCCTTGACCATCGTCACCTTTGGGCATGCCGGCAACGGCAACCTGCACGTCAACATCCTGTACCACCCCGACGACGCCGACGAAAACGTACGCGCACACGCCGCGCTGCCGAAGATCTTCGAACTCACGCTGGCGCTGGGCGGCACGCTGTCGGGCGAACATGGGATCGGCCTGGCCAAGCGCGATTTCATGGCCCAGGCGTTCACCCCGGCCACGCTGGCGGCGATGCGGGCGATCAAGCAGGCACTGGATCCGGATGGGATCCTCAATCCGGGGAAGGTGTTGCCGCCTGCGTGAAGAGCAGCGGAGCAGAGCTCCGCTCTACGTGGGGGCGGCGCCGTTGGGTTACAGCTCGTTGAAGTGTTCGTAGCCGCTTGGGCCAGTTGATTCACTGCCGGTGCTGACGCCGTTGCCGGCGACGATGACGCCGACACGGGTGAGCGGCAGCGCCAGACGGCTGGCCAGCTCAGCCAGCGCTGCACGTTGTGCGGGCGCAGCGGTGAAACACAGTTCGTAGTCGTCGCCGCCGCGCAGCGCGGCATCGCGTGCATGGGCCAGGCCGATGCGGGCGCGCGCGGCTGCGGAAATGGGCAGCTGTTCGGGATCGATCTGCGCACCGACCCCACTGCGCTCGCAGATGTGGCCAAGGTCGGCGAGCAGGCCGTCGGAGATGTCCACTGCGGCACGCGCAATGCCCACCAGCGCAGTGCCCAGTGCCACCCGTGGCGTGGGCCGGGCTAGGCGCTGGCGCAGGTAATCGACCTGGGCGTCTCCGGCCGGGGAGCGCACGTCCAGCGTGCCGGCCTGCCACGCGCGCAGCGCGACTGCGGCATCGCCGAGCGTGCCGCTGACCCAGATGTCGTCGCCCACCTGGGCGGCGTCGCGGCGCAGTGCCGTGCCCGCGGCGACCTGCCCCATCGCGGTGACCGACAGCGACAGCGGGCCACGCGTGGTGTCGCCGCCGACCAGCACGATGTCATGCAGGTCGGCCAGGGCGAAGAAACCGTCGGCAAACGCATCCACCCACGCCGTTTCCGCGTCCGGCAGCGACAGCGCCAGCACGCACCACGACGGGCGCGCGCCCATCGAGGCCAGGTCGGACAGGTTCACCGCCAGGGTTTTCCAGCCAATGTCGTAGGGTGGGGTTTCGGCCGGGAAATGCACGCCGCTGTTAAGGGTGTCGGCGGTCACCACCAGCTGCTCGCCGGCACGCGGCTGCAGCAGCGCGGCATCGTCGCCGATGCCAAGCACCACGTCGGCACGCGCGCGGGTGCGCGTGCGGATGCGTTCGATCAGGGAGAATTCGGCAAGGGACATGGCATGCCCGGGCCGCGGCTCAGTGTCCGCTTTCGGTCTTGCGCCACTCGACCGCCGCGCGGTCCAGCACACCGTTGACATAGGTGTGGCCGTGTTCGGAACCGAAGCGCTTGGTCGACTCGATCGCTTCGTTGATCACCACGCGGTACGGCACGTCCTGGCGGTACAGCAGTTCATAGGCGGCCACGCGCAGCGCAGCGCGCTCGATCGCATCGACCTCGTCGATGCCGCGGTCCACGAACGGATCCAGCGCCTCGTCCAAGCTCTTGCGGTGGTCGAGCACGCCGTGCACCAGCGCTTCGAAGTAGGCCAGGTCGGCGATTTCGCGGGCCTGTTCGTGGGCGAACTGGGCGATCACCGACTGCGCGTTGCCGCCGGAGATCTGCCACGCGTAGATCGCCTGCAGGGCGCGACGGCGCGCGCGCGAGCGCAGCACGGGGTCGATGCCATCGCGGCGGACTGGCTTGCCGGAGGGCTTGCCCGGGTTTGGTTTGTTCACGGCAACTGCTCCAGAAGATTGACCATTTCCAACGCCGTCAGTGCGGCTTCCTCACCCTTGTTGCCGTGGCTGCCACCGGCGCGCGCTTCGGCGTCCTCGGCACGTTCCACGGCCAGCACGCCGTTGAGCACCGGCACGCCGAAGTCCAGCTGCACGCGCATCAGGCCTTCGGCGCAGCCATCGGCCACGTGTTCGTAGTGGCGGGTGTCGCCACGGATCACACAGCCCAGGGCGATGATCGCGGCATGTTCATGCGCTGCGGCCAGGCGGGCGGCAACCAGCGGCAGTTCCCAGGCGCCCGGGACGCGGATCACGTCGATGGCCGCTTCCTCGATGCCGTTGCCGGCCAGGCTCTGGCGCGCACCGGCCACCAGCACGTCGGTGATGCGGGCGTTCCAGCGGCTGGCGAGGATGGCGAAACGGGCCGCTTCGGGGGTGCGAAGGTCGCCTTCGTAGTGGCTCATGGTCGAGGGGGAAATCCTGTTTGGGGGGATATTCTAACGTAGAGCCGGGCTCTGCCCGGCTGTACGCGAGCGGTTTGGGTCCGCGAGGACACGCATGGCGTGTCGCTACGCGGTTGGGACACCCCGTGGAGGCAGGTCGCCGGGGTTCCGTGGTTCACGGGGTTACTGTGTCGATGATTTCCAGGCCGTAGCCGGCCAGGCCGATCTGGCGGCGCGGGGTGCCGAGCACGCGTAGCTTGCCCAGGCCGAGGTCGGACAGGATCTGGGCGCCGGCACCGTTGCGGCGCCACTGGCTCACGTCCTTGTCCTTGCCCGGGGTGACCGGCTGCGGCTGCTGGCGCAGGCGGGCCAGCAGGCTGTTGGTGTCGCGCGGGGCCGAGAGCACCACCATCACGCCACGTTCGGCGGCGGCAATGGCGCGCAGGGCGTCGGTGGCGGCCACGCCGAAATCATCGCGGCGCCAGTGCAGCAGGTCGGCCAGCGGGTTCTCCACCTGGACCCGGACCAGGGTCGGCTCGGTGTCGGGGGTGCCACGGACCAGGGCGAAATGCAGGTCGTGGGCGATCCGGTCGCGGTAGGTGACCAGCTTGAAGGGGCCGAACTCGGTGTCGATGTCGCGCTCGTCGACGCGCTCGACCGTCTTCTCGGTCGCCAGCCGGTAGGCGATCAGGTCGGCGATCGAGCCCATCTTCAGGCCATGCTCGCGGGCGAACACTTCCAGCTCCGGGCGGCGCGCCATGCTCCCGTCCGGGTTGAGGATCTCCACCAGCACGCCGGCCGGTTCCAGCCCGGCCAGCATCGCCAGGTCGACGCCTGCTTCGGTGTGCCCGGCGCGGGTCAGCACGCCGCCCGGCTGGGCGATCAGCGGGAAGATGTGGCCCGGCTGGTGCAGGTCGGCCGGCTTGGCGTCGGGCTTCACTGCGGTGCGGATGGTGTGCGCGCGGTCGTAGGCGGAAATGCCGGTGGTGACCCCTTCGGCGGCCTCGATGCTGACCGTGAAGTTGGTCTGGAACTGCGCGGTATTGGCCTGCACCATCGGCGCCAAGCCCAGGTCGGCGGCGCGCTCGCGGGTCAGCGGCAGGCACACCAGGCCACGGCCGTGGGTGACCATGAAGTTGATGTCCGACGGCTTGACCAGCTCGGCGGCCATGATCAGGTCGCCTTCGTTCTCGCGGTCTTCGTCGTCGACGATGACCACCATGCGGCCGAGGCGGATGTCCTCGAGGATCTCGGGGATGGGGGCGAAATTCATGCGCGGGCTTCCTGTGCCGGGAGGGCGATCAGACGTTCGACATAACGGGCGACCAGGTCGATTTCCAGGTTCACCGCGCTGCCCACGCCGGTGGCGGCGAAGGCGGTGTTGGCCACGGTATGCGGAATCAGCGCGACCTCGAAGCCGGCATCGTCCACTTCATTGACGGTCAGGCTGACCCCGTCCACGCAGATCGAGCCCTTCTTCGCGATATAGCGCAGCAGTCCGGCCGGGGCGGCGAAGCGCCAACGCTGGGCGCGCGCATCCTCATGGATGGACAGCACCTGGCCCAGGCCGTCGACATGGCCGCTGACCAGGTGGCCGCCCAAGCGGTCGGTCGGGCGCATGGCCCGTTCCAGGTTGATCACAGCACCGGGGGCCAGCTGGCCCAGCGTGGTCAGGCCGAGCGTCTCGGTCGAAGCATCGGCCGCGAACGAGGTCGCGTCGAAGGCGACCACGGTCAGGCACACGCCGTTGATGGCGATGCTCTCGCCCATCTGCACGTGCTCGAACGGCAGGCTGCCAACATGGAAGGTGAAGCGGACATCGCCGCCAAGGGGATCGCGAGCGGCCAGGTGGCCGACGCCTTCGATGATTCCAGTAAACACTAACGTTCTCCGCGAAAAGTGAGCGAAAAACGCCGCAAGGCAAACAGGCGGGCGCAGGGCCGCAAAGGCCCTGTGGCACCGTCTTCTTTCATCCGGACTATACCGTCGGCTCCGGCATCGGACCGGATCTGCTGACCTTCCGGCAGGGCCGGAAGCGCTCGCGGGCTCGTGCTTGCGCACCTACCGCCGGTGGGGAATCGCACCCCGCCCTGAAGACGTTTGTATACCGGCGAACCGGCCTGCGCATTGTAACAGCGCTGGCTGAGCGGCCGCTTTCTGTGAAACTTTTGTTAATATGCGCGCCGCCCGGCGATGACCGCCGCGCTGCCGCCCACGATGGGTCGGCTGAAATGGACCTCATTTTCCAAGGAATTCGAATGCGCAAGATCATCGCACTGGCCGCCGCCCTGCTGGCCGCCGCCCCACTCGCCGCCTCCGCGGCAGACAGCATGAGCTACACCTGGGTCGAAGGCGGCTGGACCCAGCAGCAGATCAGCAACCCGGGCAGCAACCCCAAGCTGGACGGTGGCTACATCCGCGGTTCGTTCGCGATCGCCGAGCAGGTCTACGTGTTTGGTGGCTACAGCACCACCTCCAAGACCTACCACCTGGAAGACGACATCGGCGCGTTCCGCCTCAAGAACACGCTGGAACAGCCCGAGCTGGGCATCGGGTACCACATGCCGTTGACCGACCGCCTGGACTTCACGGCGGACGCGGCCTGGACCCGCATCAACAACGAGGTCAAGTTCGACGACGGCGTTGAAACCGACACCGTGAAGTTCCACACCAACGCAGGCCGCGGCTCGCTGGGCCTGCGTGGCAAGCCTTCGCGCGCCACCGAAGCCTGGCTGAAGGCCGGCTACATCGACGGCAGCGACATGGACGGCGTGTGGATCGGCACCGTCGGCGGCCAGGTCAGCTTCACCCGCAACTGGGGCATCGTCGGCGAAGTGCAGTACTACGACGACGTGACCCAGTACTCGGTGGGCGTGCGCGCCAGCTTCTGAGTTGCTGATCGGGCTGCACCCAATCGCGCCCTGATCGACGGGCCCCGCAAGGGGCCCGTTTTTTTTGCCTATCGATCTGCGATTTTCGATCAATTCTGCGTTCGGCGGCGGGCCATGGATGTGACCCGCGGCCGGGAACGAACTCAGAGCCTTGCGTATCGTTCACTGGAAACCATACGCAGATAACGTACACTTATGCATGCCGTGTTTGTGGAACTGACTGGATTCGCCCGTAACCGGGCAGATCACCTTGATGACGCAGGCTTTCGAGAGCTGCAGCAGTGCCTGATGCGTCAACCGGAGCGCGGCGATCTGATCGTGGGTACGGGTGGGCTGCGGAAGGTCCGATGTGCTGACGAGGGCCGCCAGCGTGGCAAGCGTGGTGGCCTGCGGGTCATCTATTACTGGTGGCCCGAAGGTGCGCAGTTCTGGTTGTTCACGGTGTACGGCAAAGGCATCCAGGACGACCTGGATCCGGCACAACGGCAGCTTCTTTCGAGGCTGCTGGATCTGGAGCGAAAGGCGAGGAGCCCGACATGAAACGAGATATTTTCGCTGAGCTGGTCGAGGGCATGGAGGAGCTCGCCCAGGCGCGGGAAGGCAAGGCTACCCTGCGCACGCACGCGGTAAAACTGGCTGAACTACCGCCACTGGCGGCGACCGAGCTGATCGCCATCCGCGAGAAGCTCAACATGTCGCGACCGATTTTCGCCATGTACCTGCGGACCAACGCGCGGACCCTTGAGAACTGGGAGCAGGGGCGTGCACGGCCCAATGCGCAGGCTGCGACACTGATCCGGCTTGTCGAGGCGTATCCACAGACCGTGCAGCATCTGGCAGCGCTCGGTGCGGCTGCGGCGTAATTCCGTGCGACGGGTTCACCAAGGACGCAGCAGCAACCGCAGGTCGTCGCCTACCTGACGCTGGTCTACCAGCCGCAGCCGACGCTGCTGTTCCATGGCGTGGATGCCCAGACCGGTCAGCAGCGGCCGGCCCTGTTCGCCCAACAGGGTCGGCGCCTGGTAGAGCAGGAGTTCGTCCACCCAGCCGCCGGCCAGCAGTGCGCCGCAGAGGGTGGCGCCGGCCTCGGTGTGTACTTCATTGATGCCGCGGTCGGCCAGCAGGGCCAGCACAGCGGCCAGGTCCAGGCGGCCGTCAACGCTGGGCACGCTGGCGAATTCGGCATCGGCAGCGTCCGGCGCGCTTACCGATGCGTCGTGCAGGTACAGGGTGGGCGCCCCACCCTCGCGCACGCGGGCGCATTCCAGCGAACGCAGGCGGGAGTCCAGCACCACCCGCAGCGGCGGGATCACCTCGGTGTCGGCCAGGCGTACGGTGAGCTGCGGGTCGTCGGCGAGTACGGTGTCGGCACCGGTCAGGATCGCGCCGGCGCGTGCGCGCCAATGCTGCACATCTTCGCGGGCAGCGGCGCCGGTGATCCATTTGGAACTGCCGTCGGCCATGGCGGTCCGCCCGTCCAGGCTGGCGGCGAGTTTGACCCGCAGCCAGGGCCGGCCGCGCTCGAAGCGCGACAGGAATCCGAGGTTGAGCTCACGCGCTTGGGCGGCCATCAGGCCTTCAGCGACCTCGATGCCGGCCTCGCGCAACAGGGTGAAACCGCCACCGTCGACCTTCGGAAACGGATCGCGCATGGCGGCGACCACGCGCGAGACGCCGGCTTCGATCAGTGCGAGGGCGCAGGGTGGCGTGCGTCCGTAATGGGCGCAGGGTTCCAGGGTGACGTAGGCCGTGGCGCCACGCGCTTCCTCACCGGCCTGGCGCAGGGCAAACACTTCCGCGTGCGGGCCGCCGGTGCGCTGGTGCCAGCCTTCGCCGACCACGCGGTCGTTGTGGGCGATGACGCAACCCACCATGGGGTTGGGCCGGGTGGTGAAGCGGCCGCGTTCGGCCAGGCGCAGGGCGTGCGCCATGTGCAGGTGGTCGAGGGTGGTGAAGGTGCTCATTACCTGATGGTAATGCAGAGCCCTGGATCAGCGTGGCAGAGCCCCGCTCTACCCTTTCTTTTTCTTGGTCAGGGCGATCACGTCGCCGAGGAGCTGCAGCTGTTCGGTGCTGGCCGGCAGCTCGCGTTCGAGCTTTTCGATTTCCTCGCGGAAATCGGCGACGTCTTCGAAGCTGCGGTAGACCGAGGCAAACCGGACATAGGCGACATGGTCAAGCTTGCGCAGTTCGTTCATGACGAACTCGCCGACCTTGATCGAGGGGATTTCGCGCTCGCCGCACATGCGCAGCTGCTGCATCACCGCGCGCACCGCCAGTTCGATCTTGTCTTCGGGGACCGGGCGCTTCTGCAGCGCGCGGTCGAAGCCGACCCGCAGCTTGCGCGCGTCGAACTGCTCGCGGCTGCCGTCGCTCTTGACGATCGCCGGCAGCTTCAATTCGATGGTTTCCAGGGTGCTGAAGCGCTCGTTGCAGGCCTCGCACTCGCGCCGACGGCGGATCGTCGCGCCGTCTTCGGAGACGCGCGAGTCGATCACCCGGGTATCGGCATGCTGGCAGAACGGACAGTACATGGAACGCCTTGCATCAGGAAAACGTCATGCCGTGGTCACGGCAGCGTCGCAACGGTACCTGAGAAGACTCCAGCGTACAAATCGGGACGTGGTTCATGGTTCCCGGCAGCGACGCCTGGCGCCGCTGCCGGGAGGTACATCAGCCGTAGACCGGGTACTTGCGGCACTGGGCGCTGACCGCGTCGCGGACGCGGGCGATCACCGCGGCATCGGCCGGGGCGTCGAGCACGTCGGCGATCAGGTTGGCCAGTTCCACGCAGTCCTGCTCGGTGTAGCCCCGGGTGGTCACCGCCGGGGTGCCCAGGCGCAGGCCCGAGGTCACGAACGGCGACCGCGGGTCGTTCGGCACCGAGTTCTTGTTGACGGTGATGTGGGCCTTGCCGAGGGCGGCTTCCGCGTCCTTGCCGGACACGTCCTTGCCGATCATGTCGACCAGCATCAGGTGGTTTTCGGTGCCGCCGGAGACGATCTTGTAGCCGCGCGCGATCAGGGTGGTGGCCATCGCCTGGGCGTTCTTGACCACCTGCTGCTGGTAGGCCTTGAAGCCCGGCTCCAGCGCTTCCTTGAAGGCCACGGCCTTGGCCGCGATGACGTGCATCAGCGGACCGCCCTGGATGCCCGGGAACACGATCGACTGCAGCTTCTTCTCGATCTCTTCGCCGGCGCCCTTGGCGATGATGATGCCGCCGCGCGGGCCGCGCAGGGTCTTGTGGGTGGTCGAGGTGACCACGTGGGCGTGCGGCAGCGGGCTCGGATAGACGCCAGCGGCGACCAGGCCGGCCACGTGCGCCATGTCCACGAACAGGTAAGCACCGACCTTGTCGGCGATGGCACGGAAGCGCGCCCAGTCCACCACCTGCGAATAGGCGGAGAAGCCGGCCACGACCATCTTCGGCTTGTGCTCCAAGGCCAGGCGCTCGACTTCGTCGTAGTCGATCAGACCCTGCTCGTTCACGCCGTACTGGACGGCGTTGAACAGCTTGCCCGAGGCATTGACCTTGGCCCCGTGGGTCAGGTGGCCGCCGTGGGCCAGGCTCATGCCCAGGATGGTGTCGCCCGGCTGCAGCAGCGCGAAGTACACCGCCTGGTTGGCCTGCGAGCCGCTGTGCGGCTGCACGTTGGCGTAGTCGGCGTCGAACAGCTGCTTGAGGCGGTCGATCGCCAGCTGTTCGGCGATGTCCACGTATTCGCAGCCACCGTAGTAGCGCTTGCCCGGGTAGCCTTCGGCGTACTTGTTGGTCAGCTGGCTGCCCTGGGCTTCCATCACGGCCGGGCTGGTGTAGTTCTCGCTGGCGATCAGCTCGACGTGGTCTTCCTGACGCTGGGTTTCGGCGGCAATGGCCTTGGCCAGTTCGGGATCGTAGGTTTCGATGCGGACGTCACGCGGGAACATCGCTTACTCCAGGCAGAAGGGGGGAACAGCGGGCCTGTGATTGTAAGGCGGAACCGGGGCTGGAACGAAAAAGCGCGCCGGTGAGGGCGCGCTTGGGGTGGGGTCCGCGTCAGCCACGCAGGGCGTGGCTCTACCCGTGTCCCGCCGGTAGAGCCACGCCCTGCGTGGCTGCCCCGGGATTACCGGTTGATGATGTAGTCGGCGATGATGCCGGTGGCGATGGCGACCAGCAGCAGGTTGCCGCGGTCGTCGCGGATCCAGTGGTGGCCGTACGGCGGGCGGCGCACGGAGTAGCGGCTGTAGTCGTTGACCACGTAGACCGGGCCGCGGTAGTACTCGTTGTAGCGGTGGCCACGGGCCCAGCCATAGCCGCCGTAGACCGGGCGCGGCGGCGCCGGGCGGTAGACCACGCGCGGCGGCGGGGCCGGACGGTAGTAGCGGTGGTTGTCGTAGTAGCGGCGGTCGTGGCGGGCTTCGCGACGGTCTTCGCGCCACTCGCGGTGGTCCTCGCGACGCTCGCGACGGTCTTCATGGCGTTCACGACGATCCTCGTGACGCTCGTGCCTGTCGTGGCCACGGCCACGGTGGTCGTCGGCAAAGGCCGGGGCAATGCTGCCCAGTGCCAGCAGCGAGGCCACGGTTCCGACCACAATTCGATTCATACGCATGATTGGCCTCGCTTGGTGGATTGACGCTTCCTATCATGCTGACGGCATCTGAACGGTTTCCGGCTGGAAACGGTTTCCATTTCGCGTTCGATGATGCCCCATTCAGGCAGTGGCAAGCCCCGCCCCACGGGCCGTTCGGCGGCTGGCGGCGCTTCCGGCTATAATTGACGCCATCCTTTTTCCTTCTGTTCCTGTTCCTGCCGGAACGGGCGCAGGGTTGCGCCTTCGGAGAGCTCATGTCCTCGCAATACATCTACACCATGAACCGCGTCAGCAAGGTGGTCCCGCCCAAGCGGCAGATCATCAAGGACATCTCGCTGTCGTTCTTCCCGGGTGCCAAGATCGGCCTGCTCGGCCTGAACGGCGCCGGCAAGTCGACGGTGCTGAAGATCATGGCCGGCGTGGATACCGACTTCGAGGGCGAAGCCCGCCCGCAGGCCGGCATCAAGGTCGGCTACCTGGCGCAGGAACCGGAGCTGGACCCGACCAAGACCGTGCGTGAAGCGGTCGAGGAAGGCGTGGGCGAGGTGCTGCAGGCCCAGGCCGCGCTGGACGCGGTGTACCTGGCCTATGCCGAGGAAGGCGCCGATTTCGACAAGCTGGCCAAGGAACAGGAGCGCCTGGAGGCGATCCTGGCCGCCGGCGATGCGCACACCCTGGAAAACCAGCTGGACGTGGCCGCCGACGCGCTGCGCCTGCCGCCGTGGGACGCGATCGTGGGCAAGCTGTCGGGTGGTGAAAAGCGCCGCGTGGCGCTGTGCCGCCTGCTGCTGCAGAAGCCGGACATGCTGCTGCTCGACGAACCGACCAACCACCTCGACGCGGAGTCGGTGGAATGGCTGGAACAGTTCCTGGCGCGCTACACCGGCACGGTGGTGGCGGTGACCCATGACCGCTACTTCCTGGACAACGCCGCCGAGTGGATCCTGGAACTGGACCGCGGCCGCGGCATTCCGTGGAAGGGCAACTACACCGACTGGCTGATGCAGAAGGAAGAGCGCCTGAAGCAGGAAGACAACCAGGAAAAGGCTCGCCAGAAGGCGATCCAGAAGGAACTGGAGTGGTCGCGCCAGAACGCCAAGGGTGGCCGCACGAAGGGCAAGGCGCGTCTGGCCCGCCTGGAAGAGCTGCAGTCGGTCGATTACCAGAAGCGCAACGAGACCAATGAAATCTTCATCCCGCCGGGCGAGCGCCTGGGCAACTCGGTGATGGAATTCAAGAACGTGTCGAAGAAGTTCGGCGACCGCCTGCTGTTCGACGACCTGAACTTCCTGGTGCCGCCGGGTGCGATCGTGGGCATCATCGGTCCGAACGGTGCGGGTAAGTCGACGCTGTTCAAGATGATCACCGGCCAGGAAAAGCCGGATTCGGGCGAGATCGTGGTCGGTCCGACGGTACAGCTGTCGTACGTGGACCAGAGCCGCGACGCGCTGGAAGGCAACCACAACGTGTTCCAGGAAATCGCGGGTGGCCTGGACATCCTCAACATCAACGGTGTCGAGATCCAGTCGCGCGCCTATATCGGCCGCTTCAACTTCAAGGGCCAGGACCAGCAGAAGCTGGTGGGTTCGCTGTCCGGTGGTGAGCGTGGCCGCCTGCACATGGCCAAGACCCTGCTGCAGGGTGGCAACGTGCTGCTGCTCGACGAACCGTCGAACGACCTGGATATCGAAACCCTGCGTGCGCTGGAAGATGCGCTGCTGGAGTTCCCGGGCAACACGTTCGTGATTTCGCATGACCGCTGGTTCCTGGATCGCATCGCGACCCACATCCTGGCGTTCGAAGGCGACTCGCACGTGGAGTTCTTCCAGGGCAACTACCGCGAGTACGAAGAAGACAAGCGCCGCCGCATGGGCGACGACGCCGCCCCGAAGCGCCTGCGCTTCAAGGCGCTGAAGTAACAGTGAAACGGCCGCGCTCGCGCGGCCGTTTTGTTTTGTGTGTTGGAAACAACGGCAACGGCAAAAGCGCGGCGTTTCGATTCATACGAGCTGGGGGCGGCCGTCGGGCAGCCCCGCTCCGGGACACGCCGTGAATACGTCCATGTAGGCTGCTAGAAAACATCCATGTTTTCTAGCGTCCCTCCGGGGGCTACCCGCCGCCCGCCCCGATAAATTGTCGCGTGCGGTTGGAAAGAGCAGCCGGGCAGAGCCCGGCGCTACCGCGTTTCAGCGACTCACCGCCGCACTATCGGAGGGTCGGCGGGGGTGGGTTTGCGGGGGAATGAGCGGCATGGATGCCGCGACTTAGCCTCCATGGACGGATTCACGGCGTCCGCAAACCCACCCCCGACGGCCCTAACCAGTGAAGCCCCCAGACGAGGGCTGTTGCTGTTGCTCTGCTTTTCCAATGGATCCCCCACCATGAAACTGTTTGAACGCCTGTTCCAGCTCGAAAAGCACGGCACCACCGTGCGCACCGAACTGCTGGCCGGGCTGACCACGTTCCTGACGATGTCCTACATCGTCTTCGTCAATCCCGACATTCTGTCCACCACCGGCATGGACCCGGGCGCCGTGTTCGTTGCCACCTGCCTGGCCGCCGCGCTGGGCTCGCTGGTGATGGCGTTTGCCGCCAACTTCCCGGTCGGCATGGCACCCGGCATGGGTTTGAATGCGTTCTTTGCATTCACCGTCGTCGGCGCCGCCGGCCTGCCCTGGCAGCAGGCGCTCGCCGCCGTCTTCATTTCCGGCCTCGTGTTTCTCGCCCTTTCGCTGACCGGCGTGCGCGCCTGGCTCGTGGCCGGCATTCCCGCCTCCCTGCGCGCCTCGATTGTTGCAGGCATCGGCCTGTTCCTCGCCATCATCGCCCTGCAGAAATCCGGCGTCATCGTCGCCAACCCCGACACCCTGGTCGCGCTCGGCCCGCTCAACACCGCCCCGCCCCTGCTCGCCCTCGCCGGCTTCCTGCTGATTTCCATCCTTGAAGCACGCCGCATCAAAGGGGCCATCCTGATCGGCATCCTCGCCGTCACCGGTGCCGCCTGGCTGCTCGGCAACGTCCAGTACCACGGCATCGTCTCCCTGCCGCCCAGCCTCGCCCCCACCTTCCTCCAACTCGACCTGCCCGGCCTGCTCCACCACGACGGCGGCGCACCACTCGCCGTGCTCCTGCAGGTCGTGCTCGTGTTCGTGCTGGTCGAAGTGTTCGACGCCACCGGCACCCTGTATGGCGTCGTCGGCCGCGCCGGGCTGCTCAAGCTGCCCGGTTCGCAGAAGCGGTTTGGCCGCGCCCTGCTCGCCGACAGCACTGCGATTGTCGCCGGCTCCCTGCTGGGCACCAGCAGCACTACTGCCTTTGCCGAGAGCGCCTCCGGCGTCCAGGCCGGTGGACGGACCGGGCTTACCGCATTGGTGGTGGCCGCCCTGTTCCTCGCCGCCCTGCTGTTCTCCCCGCTGGCCGGCATGGTGCCCGGTTACGCCACTGCGCCCGCGCTGCTGTTCGTTGCCGGGCTGATGCTGCGCGAGCTGGTCGATGTCGAATGGAACGACCTCACCGAATCCGTACCTGCCGCGCTGTGCGCGCTGGCAATGCCGTTCACCTACTCGATCGCGAACGGGTTGGCGTTCGGATTCATTGCCTATGCCGCGTTGAAAGCCGGCACCGGGCGCTGGCGGGAAGTGCATCCGGCCGTGTGGCTGGTGGCCGCATTGTTCGTGGCGCGGTACGCGCTCGAATAATTTTTTCTATTCCGGCGGCAACTCGAATACCTGGCGCAGGTACGCCAGGTAGCCCGGGTCGTCGCACATGCTCTTGCCCGGCGAATCGCTGAGCTTGGCCACCGGCTGGCCGTTGCAGCGGACCATCTTGATCACGATGTTCAGCGGCGTCGGGCCCAGGTCGTTGGTCAGGTGCGTGCCGACCCCGAACGCCACCTGGCAGCGGCCACGGAAGTAATCGAACAGGCGCATCACCTTCTCGATGTTCAGCCCGTCGCTGAACACCAGCACCTTGCTGCGCGGGTCCACGCGCCGCTCCTTGAAGTGCGCCAGCATCCGGTCGCCCCAGCTGAAAGGGTCGCCCGAATCGTGCCGCACCCCGTCGAACAGCTTGCAGAAGTACATGTCGAAGTCGCGCAGGAATGCCTCCAGCCCGACCACGTCCGACAGCGCGATGCCCAGGTCGCCCCGGTACTCCCGTGCCCACGACTCCAGCGCCGCCACCTGCGAATCGCGCAGCCGCGGCCCCAGCGCCTGGAATGCCTGCAGGTACTCGTGCGCCATCGTGCCGTGCGGCGTCATCCCGTACAGCCGCGCGAAATGCACGTTGCTGGTGCCCACGAACTGTTCGCCCAACGCCTCGCGCATCATCGGCAGCATGCGCGCATGCCAGTCGCGCGAGTAACGGCGGCGGCTGCCGTAGTCGGCGATGCGGCACAGCTCGAAGCCCGGCGTGTCGCGCAGCAGCGCGGTCTTGGCCTGCAGGCGGCGCTCGCCCTCGGCGAAATCCGGCGTGCTGGTGTTGCGGAACCAGACCTCGTTGATGATCGCCAGCAGCGGCACCTCGAACAGGATCGTGTGCAGCCACGGACCGGTGATGTCCAGCTCGATCTCGCCCGGCACCGTCTGCGACGCACGCAGGTCGATGTACTTGCGGTCCAGGTGGAACAGGCCGAGGAAGTCGGCGAAGTCCGGCTTCACGAAGCGCAGCCCGCGCATGTAATCCAGCTCGTCCGCCGTGAACCGCAGCGTGCACAGGTGGTCGATCTCGGCGTTGATCTGGTCGATGTATGCCGCCAGGTCGATGCCGGGCGTGCGGCACTTGAACCGGTACTGCACCTGCGCGCCGGGGTGCTGGTGCAGCACCGCCTGCATCATGGTGAATTTGTACAGGTCGGTGTCGAGCAGCGATTGGATGATCATGCCGGGCAGTATGCACCCGGGAACATGTACCCACCATCGGCGGGTACCTAGCGCAGAAGCCTCGGCACCTGCGCGACGGCGTGGGCCCAGATCGCCCCCCATACCGCCACCTGCACCGCCAGGTTGCGGCGCGGCGCCTCGAACTTGCGGAAGTAGCGCCACAGGCCCCGGTGCTTGTGCCACTCCACGAAGAACGGCCGCGACCGGCTCGACACCCCGCGCACATGCACCACCTGCAGATCGTTGGCGATCGCCACCACCGCACCGGCCTCGCGCGCGCGCCGGCACAGGTCCAGGTCTTCGGCATGCAGCCGGTAACCCGCGTCCCAGCCCCCGATGCGCTCGAACAGCGCGCGGGGCATCAGCAGCAGGGCCCCCGACAGCGCCGGCACCACCTGCAGGGTCTGCGACGGATCGGCCGCAATCGCCAGCCGCGCGCCCTGCCCCGGATGGCGCAGCATCGCCGCGAAGTCCGGATCGCGACGGCGCACCGCCGCATCCGGCTGGCCCTGCTCGTCGACCTGCTCCACGCCCAGCACGCAGTCGCCCAGCGACTCCCCGCGCGCGCGCAGCAGCGCCAGCGTATCGGGGCCGACCATCAGGTCCGGGTTGATGAAGGCCAGCCACGGCGCATGGCTGTCGGCCACGCCCTGGTTGTTGGCCGCCGCGAAGCCGGGGTTGTCCGGGTTGGCGATGAAGCGCACGCGCGGATCCGCGCTGGCATGGCGCTGCACGATGTCCAGCGTGCCGTCGTCGGAATTGTTGTCCACCACCCGGATCTCGGCGACCTCGGCGGCGGCGCGCAACCGCGCCAGGCAGGCGTCCAGGGTGCTGGCGCTCTGGTAGCTGACGATCACAACGGCAATGCAGGGATTCAAACCGACGACTCCGGGGGCGGGGCGGGCGACGCGAACAGATCGCCCTGGGAACGCGGCATTATCGCCTGCTGGTGCAGGCGCTGCAGGTCCTGGCGCAGCTGCAGCAGCGGGTCGCCCATCAGGAACCCGGCCAGGCGCGGCTGCCAGGCCGGCCAGCGCGTGCCCAACGCCTCCATGTCGCCGTCCTGCGCCTGCGCCTCGCGTTCGCGCGCCACGAAGGCGTTTTCGCACAGTGCGTTGCGCCAGCCCAGTCCGGCCATGCGCAGGCTCAGGTCGACCAGCGCCGCGTTCCACGAGGCATAGCTGTGCATGTCCAGGCCGCCCGCCTTGCGCCGCGCGTTGGCCCGCAGCAGCACCGCATGGGTCACCGCCGAGGGCAGCTCCGGGTGCAGGCTGGGCAGTGCCGCGCAGGCCTGGGCCATCGCGTCCAGGTTCTCTGGAACCGGATCGATCTCGCCCAGTCGCGGCCATGCGGCGGTTTCGCCGGCGTTGCACCACGGCGTCGCCGAGCCGATCGAAGCATCGCGGGCGAAGCACGCATCGAGCTGCTGCAGCCAGCCCGGCGCGGGCACCGCGTCCGGCGCCAGCACCACCACGTCGCTGCCTTCGCAGGCGCGCAGCATTTCATCCAGGTGGGCGACTTCGCCGATCGGGCGCGCGCGGCGGGTGTATTCGGCGCGCAGCGGGGTGTGCGCCAGCCAGTGTTCGATCACCGCCTGCGC
Organism: Stenotrophomonas aracearum; assembly: GCF_031834615.1. Taxonomy (NCBI): domain Bacteria; kingdom Pseudomonadati; phylum Pseudomonadota; class Gammaproteobacteria; order Lysobacterales; family Lysobacteraceae; genus Stenotrophomonas; species Stenotrophomonas aracearum. Next base: position 715,306 of record NZ_CP115543.1, on the reverse strand, counting down.
GCGCGGCCCGGCCTGGCCGTCGTCGGCCAGCCATACCGGCGTTCCAGGCGGACTGCCGGCGTCCAGCGCGGCCAGGCAGCGGTCCAGGGCGCTGTCATCGACCGCGATCGGCAGCAACACGATCGTCCCCATCCCTTCCCCTCTGCGCGGCGTCGTGCCCGCAGCGTAGCAGGCGCGGCCGCCAACCGCGCGGCCGCCGCCGGTTCAGCGCTTCGGGCGGGCCGGGAACGGCTCCATCGCGCGGAAGCGGTTGCTGTATTCGTCGGTCAGGTTCCGCGACTCCTGCGCGTTGCGCACGATGGTCGGGGTGAGCAGCACGATCACCTCCGAACGCCCGCTGACCTGGGTCTTCTTGCCGAACAGGGCGCCGAGCACCGGGATCCGGCTCAGCCCCGGCACGCCGTCGGCGCCGGTTTCGTCGTTGTTGGTGATCAACCCGGCCAGCATGATGGTGTCGCCGCTCTGCACCGCCGCTTCGGTGGAGATCTTGCGGGTGTTGATCGGCGGGTTGCAGGTGGTGCGGGTCGGGTCGCAACCGGACGGAATTGCGCCGGCCGAACTGACCTCCTGCACGATGTCCAGGAACACCACGCCGTCGCGGGTGATGCGCGGGCGCACCTTGAGGATCACGCCAGTGTCCAGGTACTGGACCTGGCTGTAGGTGTTGTCGCCACCGACGCCGGTGTTCACCGACACCGAGTTGATCGGGATCTGGGTACCCACGTTGAGGGTGGCTTCGGCATTGTTGCGCACGAAGATCGACGGGGTCTGCAGCAGGCGCAGGTTGCTGACCTTGTCCAGCGCGGTCACCACCGCCGCCGCATTCTTGCCGAGGAAGGTCCAGCCCAGCCCGGTGTCGCCGACCCGGCCGGAAATGCTGCCCCAGATCGAACGGCCCAGCGCGCTGGGCAGGTCGATGCCGCTTTCGGTCTTGCCGGTCTGCACCGCCTGTTCGAAGAACCAGTTCACGCCGTAGCTGAGGTCGCCGGTCAGCGCCACTTCGGCCACCTGCGCTTCGATGTGCACCTGCATCGGCATCACGTCGAGCTTTTCGATCACCTCGCGGATCGACCGCCAGGCCTGCGGGGTGGAGCGCACCAGCAGCGTGTTGGTTTCCTCGACCGCGGAAACGCCGACCGAATCGCCCTGCACTTCCAGGTTGAAGCTGGCGTTGCCGGACTGGCGCTGCGGCAGGCTCATGGTGCCTTCGCCCATGCCGCCGGTGCGGTTGGTGCCACCGGTGCTGGCGTTACCGCTGTTGAGGCTGGAGCCGCCGGTGCCATCCTGGCTGCTCAGGTTCTGGATGGTCGCGCCCGGCGCCAGCGAGGTGTCGAAGCTCCGCCCCCCGCGCCCGTTTTCACTGGCGAAGGCTTCGGCCAGGCGTTCGGCCAGGTCCTTGGCCTTGATGTAGCGCAGCTCGTAGGAGAACAGCCGCGCGCTGCCACCGGCGGTGTCGATCCGCTCCAGCCACTGCTGGATCTGGTCCAGGTAGCGCGCCTGCGGGGTGATCACCAGCACGGCGTTGGCGTTTTCCAGCGGGAGGAAACGGAACATGCCGGCACTGGGGGTCTTGCTCTCTTCACCGAACACTTTTTCCAGGTCGGCGGCCACCTGCTCGGCCTTGCCGGTCTGGATCGGGAACACGCCCACCGACATGCCCGACAGCCAGTCCACGTCGAAGATCTCCACCGTGCGCAGGTAGTTCTCAAGCTCCGCGCGGGTGCCGCCCAGGGTGATCACGTTGCGGCCGCCGTCGACATTGACGATCGCGTTGGGCCGCGCGTACGGCTCCAGCACCTTCTTCATTTCAGTGGCCGAGATGTACTGCAGCGGCACCACCCGCACTTCGAAGCCGCGCGCGTTGGCGGCCGGTGCGGTGCTCGGCGCCACGGTGCCGGCCAGCGCCTGGTCGGCGGCCACGATGTTGTAGCGGCCGCCGCTGTAGACCATGCGCGCGTTGTTCCAGCCCAGCACCATTTCCAGCAGGTTCAGCGCCTGCGCCGAAGACACCGGCTTGGGCGTGGCCAAGGTCACGGTGCCCTGCACGCCGGGGGCGATCACGTAGTTCTGGCCGAGCATGTCGCCCAGGATCGCCTTGACCACCGCGTGCACCGACTCGCCTTCGAAGTTGAAGGTGGCGGTGCCGGTGCTCGCCTGCGACAACGCCGGCGACGGTGCCGCCGCCGCGCTGCGGTTGATCATGGTGCCGCTGCCACGGCGGATCACCGGCTGCGGGGCACCGTCGCCCAGCGGCTGCGCGTCCACGCCGTCACGCGAACCGTCGCCGGCCACGACCTGGTGCTTGCCGGTGAGGATCGCATTGCGCTGCACTTCGGGGGCAGGCACGGAAGCGCAGCCTGCAAGCAGGGCGACGGCGAACGACAGGGAGAAAAGACGCAATGTCATGCTTTCACTCTATTTGGTTTGGCCGGAGCCGCCTGGCGGCGGCTGCTGCGACTGTTGCTGTTGCTGCAATTGCTGGCGGCGCGCCTGGATGCGGGCGCGGATGGCTTGCATCTGTTGTTCGCTCGGTCCCTGCGCGGGCGGCTGCGCGTTCGGCGTCTGCGCCGCAGCGGCGGCGGAAGCAGCGGCTGCGGCCGCGTTCGCAGCCGCTTCGGCGGCCTGCGCGGAGGCCGGTGGCACGCGCGGCATCGGGTTGGAGGTCGGCGGCGGCGCCGGCGGGCGAACGCCGTTGCCCTGCCCCGCGCCGGCCGCCGTTCCCAGCACGGTCGGCGGCTCGCCACCCTGGCCGCTGAAGGTCACCAGTTCCAGGGTCTGGGTGCCGCCGGGACCACTCACGGTGGCACTGCGCGGTTCCAGCGCCACCAACTGCCAACCATTCACTGCCTCGCCATTGAGGCGCAGGCGCAGCGACTGCTTCTGGTCAGTCGTGAGGATGGCCATGCCGAATTCGGAGGTCAGCAGGACACCGGTCAGGGTGACCGCGCTGGACGTACTGCCGGCATCGCTGCCACCGAGCAGGTACGGCCGTGGCTTGCGGTCTTCGGCAAACAAGGGACGCGCGCCGATGGCGGCGTAGGACTCGGCCGAGGCCAGCCGTTCCGGCGCGGCCGGCGCCAAGGTGGGCAATGCCGGCGGCACGCGGTCGCCGGCGTCGGGCGGCGCGATGCGGCCGCCCACGCCGAACAGCGTGGCGATCCAGATCGCGGCGGCCCAGGCGACCACGCCGCCGAGCCACCAGCTGCGCAGGGAGGCCAGTTCAATCTTCAATGATCGTGCCCTCGTCAACCGGTTGCGCAACGCCGGGGTCGGTCGGTGCGGCCATCGCCGAGCCTACCGGTTCCAGCCCGGCCGGGGCCGGGCCGGGCGCTGCCGCAGCCGGAGCGGCAATCGCTTCGGTGCCGGCACCGGGTTTGAGGTAGCCGACCAGCTCGAACGACACGTCCAGGCCGGTGCCGCTTTCATTCGGCGAGGCCTGGAAGCGCTGCGCCAGCAGGTTGAGGTTGTTCACGAACAGGCGCGGGCTGCCGGTTTCAAGCGTGTGCAGCACCGCCGCCATTTCCGGCACGCCGCAGCGCAGCCGGACCTGCAGCGCCACGCGCGGGAACTGCGCGTCGCGCGCGGTATCGGTCAGCGGCGAGCGGTTGCTGATGGTGCAGCTGCGGTTGCCCGGGCTGGCCGAGGCGACCGCGTCCTGCAGGCGGCTGGACAGCGCAGCCGCGGCCGATTCGGCGGTGGGTTCGCGCAGGAAGCCGGGTCGCCCCTGCAGGGCTGCTTCCACCTCCTGCAACCGCTGTTGCACCTGGCCGCGTTGCTGCAGCTGCGCGTCCACGCGCTGCTCGCGCTCCTGCGTGTCGGCAATGTCGCGGTTGATGTCCAGCAGCGGGCGGGTGAACCACGGGTGCACCAGCAGCAGGTAGGCCAGCGCCAACGCGGCCAGCAGCAGGCCCAGCGCCAGCCAGCGGTCACGGCGTGTCGGCGGCATTGCCATCGGCAACCTCCGGGGCGGGCGTGGCAGCGGCGGGTGCGGCCGGGTCCGGTGCGCCGGGCAGCGGCTGCAGCTCGGCGGTGAGAGTGAAACGGTCGCGGCCACCGGCCCCACCGTCGGCCTGCAGCACGCCGGTCAGGTTGACCTTGCGCCACAACGGCGAGTCCTGCAGCAGCGGCACCAGCTGCGAGGCTTCGCGGCTGAGGCCGATCAGCTGCAGGGTGTTGCCTTCCACCGACAGCTTTTCCAGGTAGGTGCCGTCGGGCAGCAGGCGGGTGAGTTCGTTCCACAGCTCCACGGTGCTGGCGTGCTCGCTGCGCTTGGCTTCCAGGAATGCGGCGCCGTCGACCAGCTCCTGCAGCTGCTGGCGCTGCGCGGCCACGCGGCGGGCATCGCGCGCGGACGCGTCGACCTGCTCGCGCAGGCGCTCGGCGGCGGCCTGGCGGTTGTCCAGCAGTTGGGTCGCGGCCAGCGCCAACAGCACCACGGCGGCGCAGCCGAGCAGCAGGTTCCAGCGCCGCATCGGGTCGCGGGTGAGCTGGCGCTGGGTCGCCGGCAGCAGGTTCACGCCGAGCGGCTGGCCGTGGCCATCGTCGGCATCCACCCCGGCCAGCTGCTGCGCCCAGGTGCCGGCCTGCTGCGACCACTGCTCCAGCGCCTGGCGCGGAATGACCACCAGCTCCACCTGCAGCTGGCCGTCGGGCAGCGTGCCCAGTTCGCGCACGTCGTAATGCACCTGGCTGGCTTCGAACGGGGTCTGCCGGTCGATCTCGAAACCGACCACGTCGCGCAGGCGCGGCGCGGCAGCGGCCGGCAGGCGCAGCGGGCGGCGCAGCACCGCGGAGGCCGGCAATACCCAGTGCCGGGGCAGTCCGCGCAGGCGCGCGTCGAGCACCCGCTCCAGATCGGCGGGCGCGGTCGGCCACGGCAGTTCGGCCACCGCCTGGACCTGCTCGGCGGTGTCGCGGCGCAGCACCAGCTGCTCGGCATGCCGCGACAGCAGCAACCGCGACTGCGACCAGCCCATCGCCCACTGCCAGCGCAGCGGCAACCAGGCCAGCAGCGAACGCCGCCACCAGCGCAGGCCAGTGCCCACGCCGGGCGCGAGCCGTCCCCGTGCCTGTTCCAGACTGTCCCGCCAAACCGTCATCGAGCTGCCATTCCCTGTTCCCAGCGAAGTACCGTGTATGTCGTTCCGGGCGTGCCCGCCGCGCCCATGCGTACCACCGCGCGCAGCACCGACACCCGGCCGCGCGGGTCCGTCGCGCGGCTCTCGATACTATAGGTGCCGCTGCCACTGGCAAGCGCGCCGGTCACGTTTTCGTCGCCCGCCGCCTCGCTGCGCTCGCGCTCGGCCAGCAGCGGTTCGGCGTCCAGCCCGAGCGCGGTCAGCACCGGCCCGGCCGCGAAACGGGGATCCGGACGCGACTGCCGACTGTACAGGGTCAGCATCGGTTCCATCCGTTCATACAGGTCCGGATCCATGCCGAGGACCCGCTGCAGTTCGCCCAGGGTCTCGAAGCGCCCGTTGCGCGCGCCATACGGCAGGCCGGCCGCCTGGTAGTCGGCTGTTTCGGCACCGCCGCCGGGTTGCTTGAGGTTGTCGGGATCGCGCCAGTCCGCGATCGCGCCGGCCAGCTGCTGGGCCCGCCCGGGCTCCACGTCCAGCGCGCGCAGGAAACCGCCGAGCAGGGCGGTGTCGGCCAGGTTGAGATTGATCTTGCCGTTCTCGTCGACCACCCGCAGGTCGATGCGGCGGCCGTCGAATTCCCAGCGGTAGCGGCGGCCGTCGGCCTGCCAGGACGGCTGCAGCGCGGAGGGCCGCATGCGGAACAGCGCGTACTCCAGTCCGGCGCGGGCGTGTTCCTGGCCGATCGCATCGTCGCCGATCACCCGTTGCTGCAGGTGTTCGATGCGCGCACTGAGCGCGAACGCACCAACCACGGCGGTGAGCAGCGCGATCAGCCACAGCACCAGCACCAGTGCGGCACCGCGCGTGCGCCTCATCGGCGTGCCTCGCGCGCCTGCGACAGCGCGGCGACCATCGGCGGCCACGCCGGTCCCTGCAGCGGCACGATGCGGACTTCCACCAGCAGCGGCAAGCGCCGGGTGTCCTCCCACCGGGTCTGCCACTCGCCGAGCTGGCCGCTCTGCGGGTCGATGCCGCGGTAGCGGAACGCCACCTCGCGCAGGGCGTCGGCCAGCATTTCCGGCGGGCGCGGCGGCGTTTCGGCGATGCGTTCGCCGTTCTGCACCAGGGTCAGCGCCACATCGAGGCGCAGGTCATTGCCGCTGCGGTTGACCTGCAGCTCATGCACGTACGAACCGCCACGACCGAGGTAGCCGGGCAGTTCGGACACGAACAGCATGTGCTGCGGTTCGCCGAGGAAGTACAGCGGTTCGCGGGTGGGATCGGGCGGTTCGGCGGCGGTCGGCAGGGCCATGCTCAAGCGCCGCCGCAGGAAGCCTTCCACCGCGCGCATGCGCTCGTTCTGCGCGGCCACGCGCTCGCCGCGCTGGGCGATGTTCATCGCCGAACGCACGGTGGCGAACGCCAGCGCCAGGCCGCCGACCAGCAGCACCGTGGCCAGCAGCACTTCGATCAGGGTGAAGCCACGGGCAGCACTACGGCTCATCGCGCTGCGTCCGGGGTGGTGGGCAGCAGCCGCAGCGACCGCCACTGCAGGCGCTCGCCATTGCCCTCGCCCCAGCGTACCTGCAGGGTCAGCTGGGCCAGGGTGGGACCGGTGGCGAGGGTGGCCGCGGCCGGTTGCAGCGTATCGACGCGCGGGTCGACATACGGTTCGACCTGCAGGTCCCAGCGATAGCGGCCGTCCTCCCAGTCGCCCTGGGTGCGCCCGACCTGCAGCGGTGCCTCGATCCCGGTCGCGGCCAGCAGCGACTGCGCATGCAGGGTGGCGCGGGTGCGCAGGTCGGCGCCGTGCACCTGGCGCGCCGCGCCGGACAGGCTGCCCAGCAGCAGGGTCAGCGCCAGCGCCAGCAGCGCGAAGGCGACGATCACTTCCAGCAGCGAGTAACCGCGCTGTCGTTTCATTGCGCACCCCGCACCGGCCCGGAGCGCACCTCGCCGGTGATCCAGGCCACGTCGATGCGCCACAGCGCGTCGCGCACGCCCAGCTCGATGCTGCCGCCGCTGGAGCCGCCGTCCGGGTGGAAGGCGATGCCGGCCTTGCCGCTGGCCACGCCGGCGACCTGGCCGGCGCCGCGGAAGTGCACCTCGATGGCGGCCGGCAGGCTGCCATGGCGCCCGTTGGGCGCTTCCCAGGTGCGCGCCTGCGGGTCGATCAGGAAACGTTGGCGTTCACCGGTGGCAATGGCCTGGGTGCGCGTGTAGCGCAGCTGGCTGGCGATGTCCTTGCCCGCATTGCGCAGGCGCATGCCGTCGATGCCACCATTCATGGCCGTGGCGGTGACCGCACCGATGATCGCGATGAGCGCCACCACCAGCAGCATTTCCAGCAGCGAAACGCCGCGCACGGCCCGACGCTGCGGCGCGGCGCGTCGCCTGCGAGGACTGCACGGTGCTGCGGAACGGCCCAAGCGCGCTTACTCGTACTTGATGTCCGCGTCGTAGCTGCTGCCACCGACCTTGCCGTCCTTGCCCAGGCTGATCAGGTCGAACGGCTGGCCTTCGCCGGGTGCGCGGTACTCCAGCGCATTGCCCCACGGGTCGTTGAGTTCAGCGGGCTTGGCGTACGGACCCAGCCAGCCGCTGCTGCCACCGGGCTGGGTGACCAGGTCGTCGAGCTTGGCCGGCAGCTTGCCGGTGTCGAGCTGGTAGTTCTCGATCTTGCCGGCCATGGTCTGCACCTGGGACTTGGCGATGTTGGCCTTGCCGCGGTCGGCGCCGCCGAGCACGCGGCTGCCGACCAAGGTCAGCACCGCGCCGATCAGCACGATGACGATGATGATTTCCAGCAGGCTCATGCCCGACTGGTTGCGCGGCGACGCGAAGTGGGAACGGGTGCGACGGTGGATCATGGAAGCTCCTTCAGCCTATGGCATTGGTGAGGTCGTACAACGGCACCAGCACGGCGACGATCACCAGGCCGACCACCGAGGCCAGCACCAGCGTGATCACCGGCACCAGTGCCGACAGCAGGCGATCGATGGCGCGTGCGGTTTCCTGTTCGAAGGTGTCGGCGGTCTTGAGCAGCATGACATCCAGCGCGCCCGATTCCTCGCCCACCTGGATCATCTGCAGCGCCAGCCGCGGGAAACGCCTGCCCTTGCCGAGCGCGGCGGACAGGCCGTTGCCGTTCTTGACGTCGTCGCTGGCGACATCGACATCGGCGGCCAGCGCGCGGTTGCCCAGCACGTTGCGCGCGATGCCCAGCCCGGACAGCAGCGGCACGCCATTGCGCAGCAGCGTGCCGAGTGTGCGTGCCAGGCGCGCGGTTTCAAGTTTGCCGATCAGCCCGCCGATGCCCTTGCGCTGCAGCAGCCAGCCATCCAGCGCCAGGCGTGCGGCCGGTTGGCGCAGCTTGCGCTCGACCACCAGCAGCGCCAGCGCCGGCACCACGATCATCGCCAGCCAGCCCTCGCGCACCACCAGGCCGGCGTTGAGCACCCACTGGGTGAACCACGGCAGGGCCACGTCCAGGCTTTCGTACATCAGCGCGAACTGCGGCACCACATACCCGAGCAGGAACAGCAGCGCGCCACCGACCACCGCCAACAGGATCGCCGGGTAGATCAATGCGTTGATCACGCGGCCTTTCAGTTCCTGGCTGCGTTCGAGATAGTCCGACAGCCGCTGCAGGGTGTCGTGCAGGCTGCCACCGGCTTCGCCGGCACGCACCATGTTGATGTACAGCCGCGAGAACAACCCGTGCTGGCGTTCCAGCGCGGTGGACAGGGCCGCACCGCCGCGCACGACGTCGCGGATGTCGGTGATGACCCGCCGGCTGCGTTCGTCTTCGGGCAGTTCCAGCAGGATGGTCAGCGCACGGTCCAGTGGCTGCCCGGCGCCGAGCAGGGTGGCCAGCTGCTGGGTGAACTGGACCAGCGCGGCGCCGTCGAACGGCTTGCGCCGCAGCAGCGCGGTCCACGAGGTACTGCCCGCCCCACCCTCGCCGGCGAGGCGCGCTTCCATCGGAAGGTGCCCCTGGTCCTGCAGCTTCGCGGCGACATCGGCTTCGCTGGCGGCGTCCATCTGGCCGTCGAACAGCTCACCGTGCGCGTTGAGGGCCTTGTAGCGGTACTGCGGCATGCTCAGCTTTCCTCCGTCACGCGCAGCACTTCTTCAATCGTGGTGTAGCCCTGCAGCGCCTTGGAAAGGCCGTCTTCGTACATGGTGCGCATGCCGGCCGCGCGTGCGATCTGCTCCACTTCGCCCATGCCGGCGCGGCGCATCACCGCGCGGCGCAGCTCGTCGTTCATCACCAGGAATTCCATGATCGTGGTGCGCCCGAGGTAGCCGGTGGGCGCGAGCGCGGAGGGCTGCGCACGGTACAGGTAGATCTCGCCTTCCGGCTGCAGGCTGCGCAGGTCGAAGCGTTCGATCTCTTCGGGCGAGGCCAGGTAACGCAGTGCATGCTGCGGCTCCAGCCTGCGCACCAGCCGCTGGGCCAGGATGCCGTTGATGGTGGAGGTCAGCAGGTAGTCTTCCACGCCCATGTCGAGCAGGCGGGTGATGCCGCCGGCGGCGTTGTTGGTGTGCAGGGTGGACAGCACCAGGTGGCCGGTGAGCGCCGACTGGATCGCGATGCGCGCGGTTTCCAGGTCGCGCATTTCGCCGATCATGATGATGTCCGGATCCTGTCGCACGATGCTGCGCAGCGCGCTGGCGAAATCCAGGCCGATCTGCGGCTTGGCCTGGATCTGGTTGATGCCTTCGATCTGGTATTCGACCGGGTCTTCGACGGTGATGATCTTGACGTCGGCGGTGTTGAGCTGGCTCAGCGCGGTGTACAGCGTGGTGGTCTTGCCCGAACCGGTAGGTCCGGTGACCAGCAGGATGCCGTGCGGCTGGTCGAGCACCTTGCGGAACTGCGGGAGGAACGCGTCGGTGAAGCCGAGCCGGTGGAAGTCGAACACCACGGTGTCGCGGTCGAGGAGGCGCATCACCACGCTTTCGCCGTGTGCGGTAGGCACGGTGCTCACGCGCAGGTCCAGCTCCTTGCCCTGCACGCGCAGCATGATGCGGCCGTCCTGCGGCAGGCGGCGTTCGGCGATGTTCAGCCGCGCCATGATCTTGATGCGGCTGATCACCGCGGCGGTGAGATTGGCCGGCGGGCTTTCGCCTTCGATCAGCACGCCGTCGACGCGGTAGCGCACCTTCAGGCGGTTTTCGAACGGTTCGATATGGATGTCCGAGGCGCGCAGTTCCACCGCACGCTGAATCACCAGGTTGACCAGGCGGATCACCGGGGCTTCGGAGGCGAGGTCGCGCAGGTGTTCGATATCGTCGACCGCGCTGCCTTCGCCGTCGGCGGTTTCGATGATCGCGCCCATCGCGCTGCGGCCCTGGCCGAACCAGCGCTCGATCACGTCGTCGATCTCCGAGCGCAGCCCGACATGCAGGCGCACCGGCACCGCCATCGCCAGCTGCACTGCGTCGGCGGTGTAGGGCTCCTGCGGATCGCTCAGCCACAGGTCGAGCACGCCGTCGTGCAGGGCCAGCGGACAGGCGTGGAATTGTTTGAGGAAGCGCAGCGACAGCGGCAGCGCGTCGAGCAGGGATTCGGGGGGCGCTTCGGGCACCGCCTTGCCTTCCAGCAACGGCAACGCCAGCACCTCGGCGCAGGCCTGGGCGTGGTCGCGTTCGGACACCAGGCCCAGCCGCACCAGCAGTGGCAGCAGGCTGCCGCCGGATTCGCGCTGCAGCGGGCGCGCGCGAGCCAGGTCGGCTTCCTTCAGCCGCCCGTTGCGCAGCAACAGCGCCACGATGCGGGCTTCCGCATCGGTGGACGACTCTTCAGCAAGATCGTGGGTTACCGCATTCACGAAAGCTCTCCTGGCGACCTGCCGACTTTACCAGTTCGCCGTAGGGCCACATGCGGTGGTGGCCGACAGAAAAACGGGAGCCCGTCACAGGACGGGCTCCCGCAGGCATTACCGGGCCGTTACTGAACGGCCTGGATGCTCACGCCACTGAAGGCCGATTCGCCGACCAGCTTGATGTAGTACGTGCCCGCCACCGGCGCGGTGAAGCGCACGGTTTCGCTGTTGCCCGGACGCGCCGACTTGGCGTCGAAGTCCGTCGCGGACGGCTCTTCGCCGGCGCTGACATACAGCGAGACGTTGCCGCTGCCACCGTAGGTGAGGAAGCTCACCGTCTTGCCGGCCGCCGCTTCGAAGCTGTACAGCGTTTCGCTGCCGCCGGCGCCGCTCAGGCCGGTGACCGCCACGCGGTTGGTCAGCGGCGTCGCATCCGGCGCGCAGTCCTCGGTGCACGGCTCTTCCAGGGCCTTGTCGAGCGCGCCCTTGGCGTCGACGATGCCGCTGCCGATCGGGGTCGCGGCCGGGATGGTCACCGGGAAGGTGCGTGCGCTCTGCTTCAGCAGCGTTTCCAGCTGCGCCGGGGTCAGCGGGTCCTTGCCGGCCGAGGCCAGCGCGCCCTGCACCAGCGCGGCCACGGCGGCCACGTGCGGCGAAGCCATCGAGGTACCGCCCATGCCCATGTAGCTGTAGGCACCGGAGGTCGGGGTGGTCAGGCCGTTGTAGCCGGCCTGCCAGACGTAGCCGCCCGGGTTGCCGTCCACGCCGCCGCCACCGCCCGGACCGGACAGGTCCACCGCCGCGCCGAAGTTGGAGTAGGAGGCGATGCCGCCGGTGATGCGGGTCGCACCGACCGCGATCACGTTGGCGCAGCTGGCCGGGCGGTAGCCGGAGGCGTTGGAGGCCTGGTTGCCGGCCGCCACCACCACGGTGGTGCCGCGCGACACGGCGCCGTTGATCGCATCCTGGTACGCCGGGTCGCACGCGCCGCCGCCGCCCAGGCTCATGTTGATCACTTCGGCCGGGTTCGGGTTGGCCGGAATGCCGGCAACCGTGCCACCGGAGGCCCAGGTGATCGCGTCGGCGATGTCGGACAGGTAGCCACCGCACTTGCCGAGCACGCGCACCGGCAGCACCTTGGCCTTGTAGGCCAGGCCGGCCATGCCGATCGTGTTGTTGGTCGCTTCGGCGACCGTGCCGGACACGTGCGTGCCGTGCCAGGAGCTGTCTTCAGCCAGCGAACCGGCGTAGCACTCGTTGTCGTTCTCGACCCAGTCGCCGTAATCCAGCGCACCCGGGACGCGTTCATCGGTGGGACGGCGCGAGGTTTCCGCGTCGCTGATGAAGTCATAGCCTTCCAGCAGGGTGCCGGCCGCAAAGTCCGGATGCTGCGGCAGGATGCCGGTATCCAGCACCGCCACCACCACGCCTTCGCCCTGCGCCACGTCCCACGCGGCCGGTGCATTCACACCACCGGTGGCGCTGTGCAGGTGCCACTGGTACTGCGCGTAGTACTGGTCGTTCGGCACCAGCTGCGGGGTTTCCTTGGCGCGCGTGTCGGCGCGCTGCAGCTTGACGTCGGCGGCAGCGTACTGGACCGACGGGTCGGCCTGGATTTCCTTCAGCACTTTCTGCAGGTCCGCCTGGCTGAGCTTGCCCTGCAGGCGGATCACGTCCGCCCCGGTGCCGAGCCGGCGCAGCAGCTGCGGGCTGGCTGCGGCGCTGCGCGAGGCAGTGGCGCCGAGGCTGGCGCGCGAAACCGCCGAGGTCACCGCGGCCAGCTTGGCCGAACGGTCGGCGGCAGCGGCGGTGCCGGTGCGGTATTTGACGATGATGCGTTCGGAATTCTGCTGGGCGGTGCTGGCCTGGCGCGCCGGCTCCTTGACCGGCAACCCGGCGGCATAGGCGCTGGCGCCCACGGACAGCGACAGCACGGCGGCTGCCAGCACGTTGATGCGAAGGTTCTGCTTATTGGTCACGTTGAAATCCTCTTCAAGGTCATGGATCAAACGACTGTTCAGGCCAACACTCCATGCGGAAACCCCGGCCGGCCCTGGCCAGGGTTCCCGTGACCCGCCCCCTCAGGCCTTGCATTGCATGCGCGGGTTACCAGCCGAAGCCGGCACCCACGCCCACCGAGCTGTCATCACTGCTGAACGCACCACCCAGGGTGACGGTGGCGCGGTCGCTGATGGCGCGCTGATAACCCAGCGACAACGCCGACTCGCCGCTCTGGAAGCCGACGCCGACACCGACCCGGTTCTGCGTCCGGATGCCGGCGGCGCTGGTGGCCATGTTGAGCATGGCCGCGTTCATCGCACCCTGGCGGTCGATGCGACGGTCCTGGTGACGCAGGCGCTCGTCGATCTCGCCCTTGTAGATGTCGAAGGTGTCGGCCATCGCGCTGTACCGCTGGTCGGTATAGCTGTTGGCCGCGGCAACCCCGCCATCGAGCTGGCCCTTGTTGACCGCGTCGGTGGCGGCGCTGCCGGCGGCCACGTTGGTGACCTGGCGTTCGGCCCCCACCGCACCCACCGAGACCGTGTCGGCGCGGTCGGCGACCGAGCCCTGGCCCAATGCCACCGAGTTGGCGGCCGTGGCGCTGGCCCCCTGCCCGATCGCGGTCGCCGAAGCGCCGCTGGCGATGGCGCCTTCGCCCATGGCCACCGAGGTGACCGGCAGTGCGGCGGCGACCGGCTGCGAGCTGCCGTAGCTGGTCGCGGTCGGCGTGCCCTGCACCACCGGCGCATCCGCACTGGCCACGCGGGCCGTGTCCGCGCTGGCCGCGGTGGTCGCCGCCGTGTCAGCCGCTTCGGGCGCGGCCGCCACGCTGGCGGTGGACACCGACGCGGTGCGCGCACGTGCCGCGTTGCTGCCGCCACCGGCGATGCGCTGGTCGAGGTCGCTGACCTTGGCGTCGAGCGCGCCCAGTGCATCGCCTACGTTGTTGTAGGTGCTGCCCTGGATCACGTAGTTCGGCGCCACGAACACGCCCTGCATGCCGACGCTGGCGCCGCCGCCGAGGAAGCTGGCGGTGTCGGTCAGTGCCTGGAACAGCTGCCCGCCGTTGATGGCCTGGCGGCTGCTGCTGGTGATGGACCCGTTGGCGACGTTGTCCACGGTGGTGCCTTCGATGCCCGACAGGGTCAGCGTGCCGCGGCTGCTGTCGTCGTAGCTCAGCGCATTGACCGTGGCGTTCTCCACCGACCCGATGCGGTCGTCGATGTCGCCGACCCGGGTTTCCACCGCGCCCACGCGCTGGTTGGTGGTGTTGAGCTGGCCACCGGTGACCGCGTCGGTGCTGCCGGCGGCGACACGACCGGCCGCGACATTGACGATGCGGCGGGTGGCCGGCGAATCGGTACCGTTGCCGCCACCGACCGAGACCACGTTGGCTTCAGTGGCACGCGACCCCGCACCCAGCGCCAGCGAGTTCGCCCCGGACGCGGCAGCGCCGGCACCGAGTGCGACACCCCCGGCGCCGTTGCTGACGAACGCGCCGTTACCGATCGCCACCGCGTTGGTGGCATTGGTGGAGGACAAACGGCCGAGCACCGTGCTGTTGGTGCCGCTTGCCTTGGCATCGGCACCCACCGCGGTGGCGCCCGTGGCCGACGCGGTGGCGGCGGTGCCCAGTGCGCTGCTGCGGGTGCCGCTGGCGGTGGCTGCCGAGCCGGCCGCCAGCGCATCGGTGCCGCTGGCGCTGGCCACGCCGGTGCCGCTGGCCTGGAAGCGCTGCCCCACCGCATCGGCGGTTGCAGCGACGCTGTCCAGCTGCGCCTTGTTCACCGCATCGGTGGCATTCACCGCCGCGCCCACATTGGTGATGCGGCGCGTGGCCGGACCGGTGGTGCCGTTGCCGCCACCAACCGAGACCACGTTGGCTTCGGTGGCACGCGAGCCTGCGCCCAGCGCCACGCTGCCGGTGCCGTTGGCCCAGGCGCTCTTGCCCAGGGCGGTGGCGTTGATGCCGCTGTAGGCGTAGCTGTCCTGGCCGAGGGCGGTGGAGCCGGCCGAGGTAGCCCACGCCAGCTGTCCGACCGCGGTGGTCTGCGCAGCGGTGGCCCAGGCACTGGCGCCACTGGCGAAGCTGTTGGCGCCGCTGGCCTGTGCGCTGTTGCCGATGGCGATGCTGTACGCACCGGAGGCGGTGCTGCCCCAGCCGAACGCAGTGGCGTAATCGCCGCTGGCTTCTGCGCCGTAGCCCACGGCCGTGGTGCGCACGCCGCTGGCCGCGCTGAACGCACCGACGGCGGTGCTGTAGTCGCTGCCCGCTTCGGCGCTGTAGCCGAAGGCGGACGACTGCACCCCCGCTGCGGTGGAACCCGCGCCACTGGCGGTGCTGAACGCCCCGTCCGCCTGCGCGCCGGCACCCAGCGCGGTGGCGCCGGTGCCGCTGGCGCTGGTCGCCTTGTCCAGCAGCACGTTGCCGTTGGCATCTTCGTAGTACAGCGCACCACCGACCGCCGTGGCCGAATCGGCGGTGGCCGACGCGTTGTAACCCGACGCCGAAGCATAGCGGCCGGACGCCAGCGAACCGCTGCCGTAGGCCGAAGCGCCGGTGCCGAACGCGTTGGAGGCTTCACCTGCGGCAGTGGCGTAGGTGCCATCGACGTAGCTGCCCACGTCATCGCCGTTGCCGCTGCCGGAGGCCTTGAAGTAGCGGTTGGTTTCCTCGGCGGTGTCGGCCACTTCATTGAGCTGGTCGAGGTTCACCGCGTCGGTGCCTTCCGTACCCGCTGCCACGTTGGTGATCTGGCGCTGCGAAGTGGCAGTGCCGACCGAGACGCTGTTGTCGCGGTCCGCACTGGAACCGGCACCCAGCGCCACGCTGTTCACGCCGGTGGCGGTAGCGCTTTCGCCCAGAGCGGTGGCACTGACGGCGTCGGCCCACGAATTCCAACCGATCGCGGTGGCGTAGTCGTCGGTGGCCCAGGCACCGGCACCGAAGGCCGCGGCACCGGTGCCCGACGCACGCGCCGGAATGAAGCCGAAGAACGTGCTGCCGCCGATGGCGACGCTCTCATCGCCGGTCGCTTCGCTGTACTCACCGACCGCAACGGCGCTGGCGCCGGAGGCGATTGAACCGTAACCCAGTGCCGAGGACAGCTGGCCGCTGGCTTCGCTGTAGCTGCCGAACGCCGATGCACCGGCTTCGGATGCAGTGGCGCGGAAGCCGTTCGCGGTGGCCTGCTGGCCCGACGCAATTGCTTCGCTGCCACTGGCGCTGCTGTAGGCGCCCGAGGCCTGCGCACCGGCACCGATGGCGCTGGCACCGATCTCGCTGGCGGCGGCACCGTTACCGACCGCGACGCTGTTCTCGCCGGTCGCCTGGGCCTCGCTGCCCAGCGCTGCGGCGCCTTCGGCCGTGGCCAGCGCGTTGAAGCCCACTGCAGTGGCGTTGTCGGCCAGGGCGTTGGCGCCGCTGCCGAGTGCACTGGCACCGTTGCCGATCGCGTTGGAAGCCTCACCGGCGGCGAGCGCGTTGTCGCCGTCGACGAAGGCACCGGCATCACTGTCGTCGCTGCCGCTGGCCTGGAAGTACTTGCTGGTGGTTTCAGCCACCGCTGCCACTTCCTTCAACTGCGCCAGGTTGACCGCATCGGTGTCTTCGGTACCCGCACCGACATTGGTGATCTGGCGATCGATGGCGTCATGCACCACACCGGCGGCATCGGTCCAGGCCTGCGCGGCACCGACCGAGACCGAGTTGGCACGATCGGCCAGCGTGCCGGCACCCAGCGCGACGCTGTTTTCAGCGTCCTTGGTGGTCCAGGTGTTGCTGCCGAGCACGCTCGAGTTCACCGCCTGCGCATAGCTGTTGTAACCGACCACGGTGGCACCGTCTTCGGTGGCCCAGGCTTCGCTGCCGACCGCCGTGGTCTGCACGCCCTGGCTGGCGCTGTTGGCATCGGCGCCGGCCAGCGCGTTGAAGCCGACGGCTACACTGGAGTCGGCGGTCGCTGCGTTGTTGCCCAGTGCCACGCCGTAGGTACCGGCGCGCGCCTGCACGCCGAACGCCGCACCGGCGATGTCGGCGAAGGTGCCCTGGCCGACCGCGGTGGCGACTTCAGAGGCCTGGCTGTAGGTACCGATGGCGGTGCCGAAGAAGCCGGCGGTGGCACCTGCACCGAACGCACTGGCGGCCCAGCCGTCAGCGGTGGCGAAGTTGCCGATCGCGGTGGTCTCGCGACCCAGCGCCCAGGCGCCGTAACCGACCGCCGTTGCGGCCAGGCCGCTGGCTTCGGAACCGGCACCGATCGCCACGCCGCCAAAGCCCTGCGACAGCGCGCCGCCGCCGATGGCGACCGAGGCGTTGCCGCTGGCATTGCTCAGGTCGCCCACTGCAACGGCACCGGCGCCGCTGCTGGCGGCATTGCTGCCCAGTGCTACCGCGTTGTCGGCGGTGGCGGTGGCGTTGAAGCCGACCGCGGTGGCTTCGTTTGCGACCACGGTGCTGCCGGCGCCCAGCGCGGTGGCGCCGTTGCCGATGGCGTTGCTGGCTTCACCGGCGGCCAGTGCATCGTCGCCGTCGACGAACGCACCGGCGTCGCTGGCATCGCTGCCGCTGGCCTGGAAGTACTTGCTGGTGGTGGCGGCCGCGTCGGCGACCGCGTTGAGCTGGTCGAGGTTCACCGCGTCGGTACCTTCGGTACCGGCGGCCACGTTGGTGACCTGGCGTTCGCTGCCGGCGCTGCCCACCGACACGCTGTCGTCGCGGTCGGCAATCGAGTCCGCACCGAGCGCCACGCTGTTTTCGCCTTCGGAGGTGGCGGCGTTACCCAGCGCCGTGCTGTTCAAGCCCGGCGACCACGCACCACCACCCACGGCGGTGGAGTAGTTGCCGGAGGCTTCGGTCGGCAGCAGGCCGAACAGCGCGCCACCGACGGCCACGCTGTTGGTGCCGCTGGCGAGGCTGCCCTGGCCGGTGGCGGTACTGTAGGAACCGCTGGCGACGGCATCGCCGCCGAGCGCGACACTGTTCGACCCGGTGGCCTGGGCGAAGCTGCCCAGCGCAGTCGCGTTGAAGGCCGTGGCGGCGGCGTAGCCACCAATGGCGGTGGTGTAGCCGGCGGTGGCTTCGGAGGCGAAGCCGTAACCGGCCGACAGGGTGCCGCTGACCACGCTTTCCGCGCCCACTGCCGTGGCCCCGGAACCGCTGGCGGTGCTGTAGTAACCGAGCGCGACCGATTCCTCACCGGCTGCTTCGGAAAGTGCGCCGCCGGCCAGGCTGCCTGCGCCGGAGGCCACGCTGGCCGCACCGCTGGCGGTGCTCTGCTCGCCCGAGGCCAGGCTTTCAGCGCCGCTGGCGGTGGCGTACTCGGCGGTGGCCTGCGCGTTGGCGCCGCTCGCCGTTGCATTGGCGGTGGTGGCCAGCGCGTTGAAACCGACCGCGGTGGCATTGGTCTCGAGGGCGAACGCGCCGCTGCCGACTGCCGACGCACCGCTGCCGCTGGCGAAGCTGCTGGAGCCCACCGCCGTGGCGTAGTCGCCATCGGTGGCGGCATTCGAACCGGCCGCCACGCTTTCAGCGCCGCCGGCCACGGCCACGCCGTCACCGGTGGCCTGGAACTTGTCCGTGGCGGCGGTCAGCTGGTCCACGTTGACCGCGTCGGTGCCTTCGGTACCGGCGGCCACCTGGGTGATCTGGCGCTGCTGGTCGTCGTTGCCGACCGAGACGGTGTACGCACGATCCGCGCGCGAACCTGCACCGAGCGCCACTGCGTTGGAGGCGCTGGCGTTGCTGCCGGCACCGATGCCGATGGCGCTTTCGCCACCGGCCACGACATTGGTGCCGATGGCGATGGTGTTGATGCTGTTGCCCAGCGCCTGGTAGCCGACCGCGACGCTGTTGTCGCCGTAGCCGAAGGCGCCGCGACCCAGTGCGGTGGAACTGCTGCCGCGCGCCCAGCTGTTGTAGCCCACGGAGGTGGCACCGGCGCCGTCGGCCCAGGCCGCGTAGCCCACCGCAGTGGCATTGGCGTCGGTAGCCCAGGCGCTGGCGCCGAACGCGGTGGCGCTCTCAGCAGTGGCCCATGCGTACGCACCGGTGGCGGTGCTTTCCACGCCGCTGGCAAACGCGTTGTCGCCCTGTGCAGTGCTGTAGTCGCCGGTCGCGCGCGACTTGTAGCCTTGGGCCAGGCTGTTGTCGCCCAGCGCCTGTGCGCCGTTGCCGAACGCGTTGCTCTGCGCACCGGTGGCCTGCGCACCGGCACCGACCGCAACTGCGTCCTGTGCAGCGGTGGTGCCCACGGTGACGGCATTGCCATCGCCGTCGACGATGGGCTGGTTGTACTGGTCGTAGGCCTGGCCAAGGCCGCCGATGGCGACGCTGCCAGTGCCGGTGGCGGCGACGTTGCGGCCGACCGCGACGCTGTCATCGCCGAGTGCCGACGCGCCATTACCCACCGCGGTCGCACCCGCGCCGAACGCGTTGCTGGCTTCGCCGGCAGCCAGGGCGCCGTCGCCGTCGGCGAACGCACCCACGTCGCTGTCCTGCGACGGATTGGCCTTGAAGCGCTTGGCGGTTTCATCGGCGGTGGCGGCCACGCTGTCCAGCTGCGCCTTGTTCACCGCATCGGTGTCTTCGGTACCGGCGGCCACGTGGGTGACCTGGCGCTCGCTGCCGACATCGCCGACCGACACGGTGTTGTCGCGCACCGCGGTGGAGTTGGCACCCAGCGCGACGCTGTTGGCACCGCGTGCGGTGCTGTAGAAGCCAACTGCCGTGCTCAGCTCGCCGCTGGCCCAGCTTTCCGCGCCGAGCGCGGAGGCGCCCTCGCCCGGCGCATAGGCGAAGTAGCCCACGGCCGTCGCTTCAGTGCCGGAGGCTTCGCTCAGCGTGCCGTTGGCCACCGCGTAGTCGCCGCTGGCAATCGCACCGGCGCCGACCGCCGTGGCGGCTTCGCCGCTGGCCTGGGTCTGCACGAAGAAGCCCAGGCCCGGGATCAGGTCGGCCGGACCACCGATGGCGGTGCTGCTGGTACCGGCGGCCACGCTCTGGGTGCCGACCGCCGTGGCGTAGTCGCCCGTCGCATTGGCGACCGCACCGAACGCGGACGACTGCGCACCGGCCGCATACGCGCCGACGCCGTAGGAGGACGCGGCGAAGCCGGAGGCTTCGGCGCTGGCGCCCACCGCGGTGCCGCCGACGCCGGCGCTGGTGGCACCGGTATCGACCGGCACCCCGCCGTTGGTGATCAGCGGGTTGCCGTCTTCGTCCACGGCGGTGCCGCCCACGGCGACGCTGCCCGGGCCGTTGGCCTGCGCGTTGGTGCCGAAGGCGGCGCTGTTCTGGCCGCTGGCCAGTGCGTTGTAACCGACGGCGGTGGCGTCCTGCGCAACGGCGGTTGCACCGCTGCCGAGCGCGGTGGTGCCGTTGCCAAGTGCGTTGGTGGCTTCACCCACGGCGGTGGCGTTGTCGCCATCGGCAAATGCGCCGGCATCGCTGTCGGCGCTGCCGGTGACCTGCACGTACTTCGCGGTGGTGGCGGCCACGTCGCCCACTTCGTCGAGCTGGGCCTTGTTCACCGCGTCGCTGGCTTCGGTGCCGGCGGCGACGTGGGTGATCTGGCGTTCCAGGCCGTTGTTGTTGCCGACCGAGACGGTGTCGACGCGATCCGCGTACGAGCCTGCACCCAGCGCGACGCTGCCCACGGCAACGGCAGCGGAGTTGGAGCCCAGGGCCGCGCTGAAGTCGGCCACGGCGGTGCTGAACGCACCCACCGCAATCGAGGCTTCGCCGCCGCTGCCGGCGCCGCGGCCGAGCGAGGTGCTGCCCGCGCCGATGGCCAATGCGCCGCCACCAATCGCGGTGGCACCGTCGGCACTGGCTTCGGCCAGGCCACCGATCGCCGTAGCTGCGCCGTTTTCGCTGGCGGCAAAGGCGGACGCACCGAGCGCGACATCGCCGAGGCCGAACGCCATCGCGCTCTGGCCGACAGCCACGGTCGCGTCGCCGATGGCGAGGCTGTTCTGGCCGAATGCACTACCGCCGAGGCCCGCAGCCACCGCATCGGTGCCCACTGCCGTGGTGGCGTTGGCCAGCGCCTGGCTGTTGTGGCCGAGTGCGATCGCACCGTCGCCGTCGGCGTTGGCGTCGGCACCGGCAGCGAGCGCGCCGTCACCGTCGATGCTGGCCGCGTCGCTGTTGTCGCCAGCGCCGTCGGCCTTGAAATAGCGGGTTGCACCGGCAGCGGTCGCCGCCACCGTGTCCAGCTGTGCCTTGTTCACCGCGTCGGTCGCGGCGGTGCCGGCGGCGACATTGGTCACCTGGCGTTCCTTGCCGGCGTCACCCACCGACACCGTGTTGGCGCGTGCGGCACGCGAGCCGGCGCCGAGTGCCACGCTGTTGGCGGCCGAGGCCGTGCTGTTGCTGCCGATCGCCACCGCATTGGTGCCGGACGCCGTGGCGTTGCCGTCAACCACGCAGCTGTCGATCACGTTGCTGTTGAGCACCACGCAGTTCGTGTTGCCGCCCACTTCCACCGATTGCGCATGCGCATCGGATATCGCGCCGCTCATGCCGAGTCCCAGCGTCAACGCAATGGCGGCGGACAACACCGACGCACCGCGTGCGTCGGCAGACCGTCGCTGGTCGATCACCACGCCCGGGGTCTGGCTGCTGGCCAATTCGGAGGCAACCACCATCTGCCCCAGTGCTTTGTTCCAGACCTTGCGATAAATCCGATTCATCGATGCGACTCCTGGTTGGACTGGTTTTAGGCAAAGCGACGCCAACGCCGGACACCGTGGTCCAACGTCCCCTGGGGGCGTGTGCTTGAATTTTTTGGATTACTGCGTGAAGTGCCGAACGGCGTGTGCAACGAACAGAGAACGCGCCATCCGTGGGGTTACTGCAGAACTGAACGCTGTCGAAATGAGACCTCAGTGTTAACGCAGGGTTTTGGTGGCGTCAAGACTTTGACGTCAAAAACTGTGCGAACGCGAGAGTCGTCACAGATCTGACTATTCATCAACGTGTTTTGTTAGATCGATGTGAGCATTCTTCATCACACGCATTCACGCATGTAACGCGCTGTAACTCGTTGCTTCGACACGGGTTGAAATCGCGCGTAAAAAAAAACCGCCGACAACGTCGGCGGTTTTTTCACATGGTGCTCACTGCGTCATCACACGCACTCAGCCGCACCATACTCTTGCGTTGCGGAACATGCGCAGCCACGGCGAGTCACCGTTCCAGTCCGCCGGACGCCAGCTCAGGTTCACTGCGCGCGGCGTGCGCTCCGGGTGCGGCATCATGATGGTGACGCGGCCGTCGCTGCTGGTCAGGCCGGTGATGCCGTCGGGCGACCCGTTCGGGTTGAGCGGGTACTGGCTGGCAACGTTGCCATCACCGTCCACGTAGCGCAGCGAGACGCGTGCCGCCGCCTGGTCGACCGGGCTGGCGAACACCGCCTGGCCCTCACCGTGCGCCACTGCCACCGGCAGGCGCGAACCGGCCATGCCACGCAGCAGGATCGACGGCGACTCCACCACTTCCAGCAACGCGGTGCGCGCTTCGAACTGCTCGCTGCGGTTGCGGCGGAACTGCGGCCAGTGTTCGGCACCGGGAATGATGTCCTTGAGCTGGCTCATCATCTGGCAGCCGTTGCACACGCCCAGCGCGAAGCTGTCCTCGCGCGCGAAGAACGCGGCGAACGCATCGCGCAGTGCACTGCGCTCCAGCACCGAGGTGGCCCAGCCGCGGCCGGCACCGAGCACGTCGCCGTAGCTGAAGCCACCGCAGGCGGCCAGGCCGGTGAAGTCGGACAGCTGCACGCGGCCTTCGATCAGGTCGCTCATGTGCACGTCGAAGCTGTCGAAGCCGGCACGTTCGAAGACGTTGGCCATTTCAATCTGGCCGTTGACGCCCTGCTCGCGCAGCACCGCCACGCGCGGACGCGCGCCGGTGTTGATGAACGGCGCCGCCACATCTTCAGACAGGTCGAAGGTGAGCTTGGGCTTCAGGCCCGGCGCGGTGAAGCTGCGCGCGACGGCGCGTTCCTGGTCGGCATTGTCCGGGTTGTCGCGCAGCTTCTGCATGGCGTGGGTGACCGACCACCAGGCGTCGAACAGCGCTTCCCAGCGCCACTCGACCAGGCTTTCGCCCTGCAGCGAGACCCGCACCACCGGTGCGGTGGTCGGGCGCGCGATGCGCTGTGCGCATTCGGTCAGCGCATGGCGCTCGACCAGGTCGGCGAACGCGGCGCGGTCTTCGCGCGCGATCTGCACCACGGCGCCCAGTTCTTCATTGAACAGGCTGCGGAAGGGGTCATCGCCCCAGGCGTCCAGGGTGATGTCCAGGCCCTGGCGCGAGGCGAAGGCCATCTCGCACAGGGCGGCAAACGCACCGCCGTCGCTGCGGTCGTGGTACGCCAGCAGCAGGCCGGCCTGGCGGGCGTCGCGGATCAGTTCGAAGAAGCCACGCAGGCGCTGCGGGTCGTCCAGGTCCGGCACGGCACCGGCGAAGGCCGGCAGCGCGCTGTGGTCGGCATGCACCTGGGCCAGGATCGAACCGCCCAGGCGCTGCTTGCCCGCGCCCAGGCCGATCAGCCACAGCTCGCTGTCGGTGTCGCGGTCCAGCAGCGGGGTCAGCTGGGTGCTGGCGTCGGCCACCGGGGCGAACGCGGAGATTACCAGCGACACCGGCGACACCGACTTGTGTGCCTGGCCGGCGTCGTGCCACTGCGCCTGCATCGACAGCGAGTCCTTGCCGACCGGAATGCTCAGGTCCAGCTGCGGGCACAGTTCCATGCCCACGGCGCGCACCGCGTCGTACAGCAGCGCGTCTTCACCATTGTGGCCGGCCGCAGCCATCCAGTTGGCCGACAGCTTCACCGTTTCCAGCGCATCGACCGGGGCCGCGCACAGGTTGGTGATCGCTTCACCGACCGCCATGCGTGCGGAGGCCGCCGCATCGAGCAGGGCCAGCGGGGTGCGCTCGCCAATGCCCATTGCTTCACCGGCCAGGGTGTCGAAGCCGGCCAGGGTGATCGCGACGTTGGCCAGCGGCAGCTGCCACGGGCCGATCATCTGTTCGCGCGCGGTCAGGCCGCCGACACTGCGGTCGCCGATGGTGACCAGGAAGTTCTTCGAGGCGACCGACGGGTGCGCCAGCACGCGCAGACCGGCTTCATGCAGGTCCAGCCCGTGGGTCTTCAGCGCGGGCCAGCGCGGTGCCGGCGGGTGCGCGGTGTCGCGGTGCATCTTAGGCGGCTTGCCGAACAGCACGTCCATCGGCAGGTCGATCGGCGCATCGGCCGGAATGTTGCCGACGGTGGCGCCGTAGGCGACCACCAGGCGCTCTTCCGCCGTGGCCACGCCCACCGCAGCGAACGGGCAACGCTCGCGCGCGCACAGCGCGGCGAACTCGGCCAGGCGCGCCTGCGGCACGCCGAGCACGTAGCGTTCCTGCGATTCGTTGCACCACAGCTGCATCGGCGACAGCGACGGATCGTCGGTGGGCACCTTGCCCAGGTCGATCACACCGCCCACGCCGGAGTCGTGCAGCAGCTCGGGAATGGCGTTGGACAGGCCACCGGCGCCGACGTCATGGAACCAGCGGATCGGATTGTCCAGGCCGAGCGCGACGCAGCGGTCGATCACTTCCTGGCAACGGCGCTCCATTTCCGGGTTGTCGCGCTGCACGCTGGCGAAGTCCAGGTCTTCGGCGCTTTCGCCGGAGGCCACCGAACTGGCGGCACCGCCGCCCAGGCCGATCAGCATGGCCGGACCGCCGAGCACGATCACCGCGTCGCCGGGCTGCAGCTTGAGCTTTTCGACCTGGACCTGGTCGATCGCGCCGAGGCCACCGGCCAGCATGATCGGCTTGTCGTAGGCGCGGGTCAGGCCCTCGCCCTCGGGCAGCTCGAAGCTGCGGAAGTAGCCGAGCAGGTTGGGGCGGCCGAACTCGTTGTTGAAGGCGGCGCCGCCGAGCGGGCCTTCCAGCATGATGTCCAGCGCCGGCGCCATGCGCGGGTTCAGCGCGCGCGGCGCTTCCCACGGCTGCGGCAGGGTCGGAATGCGCAGGTGCGAAACCGAGAAGCCGGTCAGGCCGGCCTTCGGCTTGCCGCCGCGACCGGTGGCGCCTTCATCGCGGATCTCGCCGCCGGCGCCGGTGGAGGCGCCCGGGAACGGAGCGATCGCGGTCGGGTGGTTATGCGTTTCCACCTTGATGCAGAACGCCGAATCCACCACCGGCTCGCTGCGGTACTGGCCACTGGCCGGGTCCGGGCGATAGCGCGCGGCCGGGAAACCGGCCACCACCGCCGCGTTGTCGCTGTACGCGCTGAGCGTGTGCTGCGGGGTCTGCTGGTGGGTGTTCTTGATCATCCGGAACAGCGAGTGCGGCTTGTCCGCGCCGTCGATGGTCCAGCTGGCATTGAAGATCTTGTGCCGGCAGTGCTCGGAATTGGCCTGCGCGAACATCATCAGTTCCACGTCCGACGGCTTGCGGCCCAGTTCGCCGAAGCGCTGTCGCAGGTAGTCGATCTCGTCCTGGGCCATGGCCAGGCCGAGCCGGCGGTTGGCCTCTTCCAGGTCGTCCAGCGCCACGCGCTCCAGCTCGCCACGGGCCGGCGCGGTGAACAGCGCCTGGGCCTGGGCGGCGGCGTCCAGCACCGACTGGGTCATCGGGTCGTGCAGCGCGCGCACCAGCGCCTCGCGGGCGTCGGCATCGGCCGGCCAGCCGGCCAGGTCGATACGCAGGCCGCGTTCCACGCGGCGGATCGGCTGCCCGGCGCCACGCACCAGTTCGGTGGCCTTGCTCGACCACGGCGACAGCGTGCCCAGGCGCGGCACCACGAAGCGGGTGACGGCCCCGGCCTCCTGCGGTGCCAGCGCGGGCTGGGCTTCCAGGATCCGGCTCAGGATCGCCGGGTCCGGCGTGGCCTCGCCCTCGGTCTGGATGAAGTAGACGTGCCAGGCACCGGTGATGCGAACGTCGGCGGCAAGGGACTGCAGGCGGGTTTCAAGCCGTTCGCGGCGGAACGGCGAAAGGGCGGATGCGCCCTCGAGGACCATCATGTCCGGGGAACCGTGGTTGGAGACGGGGCCCACTATTGTACCGGTCCGACGCCCCCGGGTGGTCGCTGCCGGGCTGCCGCCGGCCCGTCCCGGTTCACCGACCAGCCGCCCGAACTTTGCGCTGGCGCACGGAATGGCCCGCCGATCCATGACAACGTTGCCACGACCCGCCCAGCCCGACGCCCGGCGGGATCCCGTCCGCCCCCACTGCTGTTGCCGACCCCTCTCACCGGCCCCGGACGTGCTGCACCGCTGGGCGGCACCCCGCCGCCCAGCGCCACCCTTGATCGGAGTACGACCATGGCTGACCCGATTGCGCGCAGTACGGTGACATCGTTATCCCCTCGCTGGCTGCTGGCGCTTGCGCTGGCCTCGGCCACCCTCGCCCCCGGCGTCGCGCTTGCCGCGAGCTGTACCGGAGTGCCCGAGTGGAACGGCAATGCGATCTACCTGGCAGGCAGCACGCTGCAGAAAGGCGGCATCCTCTACCGGGCCAACCAGGACATCTGGAACGCCCCGCCCGACCATCCGGCCGGCGCGCCGTACTACACCAACCTGGCCGCCTGCGACAGCGGCGGCAGCAACCAGGCCCCCAGCGTCAGCCTGACCTCGCCGGCCAACGGCGCCAGCTTCAGCGCCGGCAGCAGCATTACCGTGAGCGCCAACGCCAGCGACGCCGACGGCAGCGTGAGCAAGGTCGAATTCTTCCGGGGCGGCACTTCGCTCGGCATCGACACCAGCGCGCCCTACAGCGTCACCTGGGCCAATGCCTCGGCCGGCACCCACACCTTCAAGGCAGTGGCCACCGACAACAACAATGCGGTGACGTCTTCGGCCACGGTGAGCGTGACCGTCAACGCGGCCAGCAATGACACCACCGCGCCCAGCGTGCCGGGCGGGCTGTCCTCGCCCTCAAAGACCGCCACCACGGTCAACCTGGCCTGGACCGCAGCCACCGACAACAGCGGCGGCAGCGGCGTGGCCGGCTATGACGTATACCGCAACGGCGCCCTGGTCGGTTCGCCCAGCGCCACCCAGTACACCGACGGCGGGCTGACCGCCAGCACCGCCTACACCTACCGGGTGCGTGCGCGCGACAACGCCGGCAACGCCTCGGCGCAGAGCGCGTCGATCAGCGTCACCACCGCAGCGGGCGGTGGCGGCGGTGGCAACAAGCGGGTGATCGGCTACTTCACCCAGTGGGGCATCTACGGCCGCAACTACCGGGTCAAGAACATCGACACCAGCGGCTCGGCCAGCAAGCTGACCCACATCAACTACGCGTTCGGCAACGTGCGCAACAACCGCTGCGAAGTGGGCGTCACCCAGCCTTCGGACCCGAACACCGGTGCCGGCGGCGACGCGTTCGCCGACTACACCAAGGCCTTCCAGGCCGGTGAAAGCGTCAGCGGCAGCGCCGATACGTGGGACCAGCCGCTGCGTGGCAACTGGAACCAGCTCAAGCAGCTCAAGGCCAAGCATCCGAACGTGAAGGTGCTGATCTCGCTCGGTGGCTGGACCTGGTCGCGCGGCTTCTCCAGCGCGGCGCAGCCGGCCAACCGCCAGGCCTTCGTGGCGTCGTGCATCGACGCCTACATCAAAGGCAACCTGCCGGTGACCGACGGTGCTGGTGGCGTGGGCGCGGCGGCCGGGGTGTTTGATGGCATCGACATCGACTGGGAGTACCCGGTCGCGTGCGGCTTGAGCTGCGGTACTGCGGCCGACAACGCCAACTTCACCGCGCTGATGGCCGAGTTCCGCCGCCAGCTCGATGCGGTGCGCCCGGGCCTGTTGCTGACCGTGGCGGTCGGCGCGGGCATCGACAAGATCCGGGTGACCGACCCGGCGGCGTATCACGGCTATCTCGATTACATCAACGTGATGACGTACGACTTCCACGGTGCGTTCGACCCGATCACCGGCCACCATTCGGCGCTGTTCGATTCGCCGTCGGATCCGTCGACCGGCGATACGAAGCTGTACAACAGCAACGATGCGATGGAAGCCTTCATCGCGCGTGGCGTGCCGGCCAGCAAGCTCAACCTGGGCATCGGTTTCTACGGTCGCGGCTGGACCAACGTGCCGAACGTCAACAACGGGCTGTACCAGAGCGGCAGCGCAGCGGCGGGTACGTACGAAGCGGGCATTGAAGACTGGAAGGTGCTGAAGAACCTCAACCATCCGATCTTCACCGACGCCAATGCACGCGCCACCTGGAGCTACAACGGCACCACGTTCTGGAGCTTCGACACCCCGGCGATGGTCACCGAGAAAATGGGTTACGTGAAGACCCAGGGCCTGGGCGGCGCGTTCTTCTGGGAGTTCAGCGGCGATGACACCCAGGGCACGCTGGTGAACACGATCAGCAACGGCTTGAAGTAAAGAGCAGGTCGCGCCCGGGGCCGCCATGGCCTCGGGCGCGATTCGGCGTAATCGTTGATCGAATCATGGAAGTCGTCAGCGAGCGTTGCCGACGAATAATGAGCCACCCTGCTCACCAGTGTGGTAGCCCAGCTTGCGAACCCCAACGGTACTTCTGCGCGTGGCCGCTGTATTCGGCAATGCGCGCGCCCGGGACAAAATCGAAATCCGGACGCTGCTCAAACCCATTTCCATCAAGACGATCAGGAACTGGCAGGCGGCCCGCCGCTGGGAGCCGACCTGGTGCGACGGCAGCAGGACAACCACGCCCGACCTGACCACCCTGCCGCTACGCCACTGCGCCCTTCTCACGCTTTCCAATCGGGTTGCCCCGGTCGAATCCGACCGGGCAAGCTCCAATGCCAGCTGGCTGCACAACGGCAGGGGCGTGCCCCTGTATCAACCGCCGGGGCGTGCCAGGCTCAGCGCGCCTGGCGCTCCAGCGCCTTGACCAGCTGTGCCGGCGGCACGTAACCGCCCAACTGGGTGCCATCGGCGGCGAACACCGCCGGCGTGCCGCTCACGCCGACCTGCTGGCCGAGGTCGTACTGCATCGCCACCGGGCTGGTGCAGTTCTTCGGCGCGACCGGCTGGCCCTGCTTGGCATGGGTCAGCGCCTGGCGGCGGTCGGTCGCGCACCAGACCGAGATCATGTCGGTGAAGTCCTTGCTGGCCGGGCCCATGCGCGGGAAGGCCAGGTATTCCACGGTGATACCCAGCTTGTTCAGTTCCGGGATGTCCTGGTGCATCTTGCGGCAGTAGCCGCATTCGATGTCGGTGAACACGGTCAGGGTGTGCTTGGGATTGGGCGCGGCGAACACGATCCGATCGCCGCGCGGCGCCTTGTCCAGCAGCGCCTTGCGGTAGGCCAGCAGGCCGGCGCTGCTGGCCGGGGCGCGGTTCTGGATGTCGTAGGGCTGCGACTGCATCAGGTAGCGGCCGTCGTCGGAGACGTACAGCACCTGGCCGCCGACCAGCACTTCGCGGAAGCCCGGGAACGGCGCGGCGCCGATGTAGTCCGGCTTGAATTTCGGGTCCAGCCCGGCCAGCGCGCTGCGCACGGTCTGGTCGGCATTGGGATTGGCTGCGGCGGCAGGAGCGGCAGCGTTGGCGCCAGGCTTGGCGGCCGGCGTGGCACCGGGGGCGGCCGGCTGGGCGCACGCGGTCAGGCTGAGCGCACCGAACAGGGCCACGGTAAGAACTCGACGCATCTGAACATCCACGGGAGAGAGTGGGCGGATTCTCGCACAGCCGCCCGGGCGAAGCCTGTGAGGCCGAGGGATTTCTGGAAGTCGCCGCCGGCGGGGCCGGCGATGATTCCTTCCCCCGAATCGATTCCCGGCCGCATGCGCATTCCCTCCTCCCTGCTCTGGTTCAAGGCACAGCTTGGCAGCACGTCGGCCAAGGTGGAGCTGAGTGTCCGCTCGCCCCACGACGGCAATCGCTTCAGGACCGCCCTGGTGGCGATCCAGAACCGGGAGGCGCGTTTGACCCAGGCATGGCGGCGGGACCAGGTATCCGAACCGCAGCTGGTCAACCGCACCCGCTACCTCACCGACCTGCGCCAGACGCTGTACCAGAACGCGTCGCCGATGGCACACAGCCGGTCCATGCACGACATGCTGACCCGCATCAGCAACCCGTCGCCGGTGCCGGCGGCGCGAAGCCTCTCGGGATCGCTGGAGTCGCTGGCATCGCGCACCTCGACCAGTTCCAGGACCTCGGTCACGTCCAACGAACAGTTCCAGGACCGCGCCCTTGCGGCATTGGCCGATGCGGTCTGGAACGGCCAGTTGAATTCGCTGAAGGACCTGCGCGCGGAAGTCCTGGCCACCGCCGACCTCCTCGCAGACGCCGATCCCGCCCGGAGTCAGTCCGAGGTGGTGGCAGCGGTGTTCGACACGCTGCAGGCGCGTGCGCCGGTCGGATCGGGCATGAGCGCCGAATGGAGCGTGGTGCGCTACCTGCGGCGGGAAATGCTGACCAACAGCGACGGCCCGAGCGGGCGCGTGGCCACCGACAGGCTGGTCGACCCCGACAACCCCGACCGCTTCACGGCGTTTCTCGCCCGACCGCTGCCCACCGGCGATGCCCCGCCGAAGCCGCCCCGCGTTGGCCAGCCCCGCGCCATCAGCCTGGCGCGCGACTGGCGACCGGGTGAATCCAACGCCTGAGGCGGCGCTAACCGCGCGGATGGTGCTTCGCGTGCAGCTTCTGCAGATGCTCGCGCGCGACCAGGGTGTAGATCTGGGTGGTGGACAATGAGCTGTGGCCGAGCAGCATCTGCAGCGCGCGCAGGTCCGCGCCACGGTTGAGCAGGTGGGTGGCGAAACTGTGGCGCAGGCCGTGCGGGCTGATCCGCACCGGGTCGATCCCGGCCAGCACGGCGTACTTCTTCACCAGCGCCCAGAACTGCTGCCGGCTCAGCGGATGCAGTGACAGTTCAAGGAACAGCGGCACGCTGCCGTCGCGGGCGGCCGGTACGCTGCGGGTGCCGGTGATCTGCGGCCGCGCCTGCTGCAGGTAGCGCTCCAGCCAGTGCTGGGATTCCTCGCCCAGCGGCACCAGCCGTTCCTTGCTGCCCTTGCCGGTCACCCGCAGCACGCCCTGGCGCAGGTTGACCGCGTTGGCCGGCAGGTCCACCAGCTCGCTCACGCGCAGGCCGGCGGCGTACATCAGTTCGAGCATGGCGCGGTCGCGCAGGCCGAGTGGCTGCTCCACGTCGGGCGCGGCCAGCAGCGCGTCGATCTGGCTTTCGGCGAGCGCCTTGGGCAGCAGCCGCGGCAGCCGCGGCGGGTCCAGCAGCGCACTGGGGTCTTCGCTGCGCAGCCCGCGCCGCAGGGCGTCGCCGTAGAACGCACGCAGCGCCGACAGCAGTCGCGCATTGCTGCGCGGCGACCAGCCGTGCTTCGCGCGCCAGGCCAGGTAATCGAACAGGCCGGCGCGGTCGATGCCGGCCAGGCCACCGCCGGTGCCGTCGCGCCAGCGCGCCAGCCCTTCCAGGTCGCGCCGATAGCTGTCCAGGCTGGCCCGGGCCAAGCCCTGCTCGGCCCAGATCGCGTCGAGGAAGTGGCGGATCGAGGCGGCGTCGTCGGCACGCAGTTCGGGCAGGTGCTGCACCAGCTGGCGGCGCGCGGCGGGTGTTGAAGGGGTGGACATGCGCACAGGATACGCAGGTATGCT
The DNA here is from genome assembly GCF_031834615.1 of Stenotrophomonas aracearum. Taxonomy (NCBI): domain Bacteria; kingdom Pseudomonadati; phylum Pseudomonadota; class Gammaproteobacteria; order Lysobacterales; family Lysobacteraceae; genus Stenotrophomonas; species Stenotrophomonas aracearum. The sequence continues at coordinate 683,763 of NZ_CP115543.1, read as the reverse complement.
CGGCGCATGAGCACGCCGACCGTTGCCGCCACCGACACCCCCCGCCCGAGCGCGCTGCTGCACTGGCGGCTGTTGGCGCTGGTGTATGACATCTTCCCCGCGCTCGCGCTGTGGATGCTGGCAGGCGCGCTGTTCACCGCCGGCTATGCGGTGGGCCATGCGGCGCGGGAGAACATCGCGCCGTTCAGTGCGCTGCAATGGGCGCTGTGGGTGTGCTGCTGGGTCGTCACCGGGCTGTACGCCACGATGAGCTGGCGCCGCGGCGGGCAGACGCTGGGGATGCGGCCGTGGCGCTTGCAGGTGGTGGGCGCCGATGGCAGCGCGCCGACGGTGCGGCAGCTGTGGATCCGCTATGCAGTCAGCACCGTCTCAACCGCGCTGGGCGGATTGGGATTCTGGTGGGCCTGGGTCGACCGGGAACGTCTTACCTGGCACGACCGTGCAAGCGGTACACGGTTGCGACGCAATCCGAAACGGTAACGGGGTACGTGGTCCGGCCAACGGCCGGGGTTACCCCGACTTCCGCCGGAACAACATCCCCGACACCACCAGCATCACGATCGGCGGCAGCGCGTACGCGATGCGGTAATCGAACTTCAACGCGCCGGCCATGCGCCCGAAGAACAGCTGCAGCAGCCAGAAGCCCAGTGCGAACAGGATGCCCAGGAACAACCGCTTGCCCATGCCGCCGCTGCGCAGCGAACCGAAGGCGAACGGCACCGCTGCCAGGCACAGCGCCAGCACGTTGAGCGGGTAGAACCAGCGGCTCCAGTAGATGTCTTCGTAATCGCGCGCGTCCAGTCCGTTCCGCTTGCGGTACTCGATGCTGGTGCGCAGGTCGCGCGCGGCCAGGTTTCGCGGCTTGGAGAAGCCCGTTGCCAGCGCGCCCGCATCCAGCTGCGAATCCCACTTCTCCGACTCGGCCGTGGTGCGCGTGGCCGAGCGTTCATTGAACGTGTCGCGACGCACCTTGTTCAACGTCCAGCCGCTGGCGTCATGCACCACCGATTCGGCGTGGGTCAGCGATGCGATCTTGCCGTCTTCGGCAATCTTGTACAGACGCACGTCGTTGAGCACCAGGCGCGTGCCGGCGCCCGGCAACAGCTGCTCGTCGCCGCTGCCCGCACTGAGGAAGGTGTCGCCTTCGCGCACCCATACCCCGGAATAGCGCGAGGACGCCAGGCTCTGCCCGGACTTCGCGCTGGCCTTGATGCTGTCCGAGCGCTGCTGGGCCCACGGCGCCAGCGTTTCGCCGTTCACCACCATCACCGCGGTCATCAGCGACAGGGCGATTGCTACCGAGGCGCTGAGCCGCTTGCGCGACAGCCCCAGCGCGCGCAGCGCGGTCAGTTCGGAGGTCGCGGCCATCTGGCCCAGGCCCATCAGCGCGCCGATCACCGCCGCGGTGGGGAAGAACGTGTAGGCCCGGCGCGGCACGGTGTAGAGCACCCCGGCCGCCGCATGGCCGAGCGTGTAACCGCCCTTGCCCACGTCCTTGAACTCGCCGGAGAAGGCCATGACCACGTCGAGGCCGACCAGCACGGCCCAGGTGATCAGGACGGTGCTGAACACCGCCCGGCCCAGGTACAGGTCGAACCGCATCGGAAGAAGCTTCATGCGGTCCTCCGCGGGCGCGACAGCTTGCCGTCACGCAGGTACATCCAGATCGCCAGCGCCAGCAGCGGCAGGCTCAACCACCACAGCCCCACCGTGCCCGACAGCTTGCCGTCGGCGATCCAGCGGGTACCAATGAACATGAGATTCATGCCGACCATGTAAGCGAGGAAGGCCAGCATCATGCGGCCATAGCGCTGCTGGCGCGGCGAACTGCGCGCCAGCGGCACGGTCATCAGCGCGAATGCCAGCGCGATCAGCGGCGGGGTGATGCGCGAATGCAGCTGCGCCTGCGCCTCCGGGCGCGCGTCGCCGAACAGCTGGGTGGTCGGCAGCAACTCCGGGTCTTTCTCGTCGCGGGTGACGGCGCCGTCGGGCAGGGCCACGTCGTTGCGGGCGAAGCGCATCAGGCGGTAGTCCAGTCCACCGTTGGCCGGGCCCTCGATCTGGTGCCCGTCGTCCAGCTGCAGGTAGCGCTGGCGGTCGCCTTCGAAGAACATCTTGCCGCTGGCGGCCGACGCCACCTCGATCCGGTCCCCGCGCGAACGCTGCAGGAAGATCCGGCCCAGGCCGCTGCCGTCCGGGCTCACCGAGGACAGGTAGACCACCCCGCCGTTGGGCAGCATGGTGAATTTGCCCGACTCCAGCCCGGCCATGACCAGGCTGCGGTTGGCGCTTTCGATCATCTGCTCGCTGGTCCGGTCGGCCCAGGGCCCCAGCCACATCGAGCACAGGCCCACCAGCCCTACCACCGGAAGCACCAGCATCAGCACCGGGCGCAACAGCCGCTTGGGCCCGACCCCGATGGCGGTCAGCACCGCCATTTCCGAGTCCCGGTACAGCCGCGCAACCGCCAGCAGCATGCCCAGCATCAGCGCCAGCGGCAGGATCAGCGGCATGTAGACGATGAACTGGAGGCCCAGCTGGGAGAACAGCAGCTTGGCCGGGAGGCGGCCGTCGGCGATGTTGCCGAGGATGTCCACCAGCACGCCACCGACGCTTACGACCAGCAGGACGATCAGGGTGGCCAGGAAACTCTGGACGAAATCACGCAGGAGATAGCGATCGAGCTTCGACATGGGGCGGTGGTTTAAACTCTCGGATTCGTTCGCGTGGCTGCCCAGTCTACTGACGGGACGTAAACAGCTCGCGATTGTACGGATTTGCCAACGGAATCTGATCAATGGCCCTCGAATTTACCCTGAATCACGCAGCCCCGGCATCGGCCGAGGTCGACTGCGTCATCGTCGGCGCCTACGCCGACCAGACCCTGAGCCCGGCGGCACAGGCCCTGGACGCCGCTTCCGGTGGCCGCCTGGCCGCCTTGGTCGCCCGCGGCGATGTCAGCGGCAAGACCGGCGCCACCACCCTGCTGCATGACGTGGACGGCGTGTCCGCCCCGCGCGTGCTGGTGGTCGGGCTGGGCGAACCGGCCAAGTTCGGCGTGCCGCAGTACCTCAAGGCGGTCGGCGACGCCAGCCGGGCGCTGAAGAGCGGGGTCGTCCGCCACGCGCTGTTCACCCTCTCCGAGCTGGAGATCAAGGGCCGCGACGCCGCCTGGAACATCCGCCAGGCCGTGATCGCCGCCGACCACGCCAGCTACCGCTACACCGCCACCCTGGGCACCAAGAAGCCGGAGGCCCCGGGCCTGGCCACGCTGGCCATCGCCGGCACCGACGCCCAGGCGCTGCTGCAGGGCCAGGCCATCGCCGCCGGCGTGCAGCATGCCCGCGAGCTGGGCAACCTGCCGCCGAACCTGTGCACCCCGGCCTACCTGGCCGAGTCCTCGGTCGCCTTCGCCCAGGCCCACGCCGGCGCCGAAGCCGAGATCCTGGACGAAACCGCCATGGAAGCCCTCGGCATGGGCTCGCTGCTGGCCGTGGCCCGTGGCTCGGCCAACCGCCCGCGCATGGTGGTGCTGAAGTGGAACAACGGCGGCAGCGCCAAGCCGTACGTGCTGGTCGGCAAGGGCATCACCTTCGACACCGGTGGCGTGAACCTGAAGACCCAGGGCGGCATCGAGGAAATGAAGTACGACATGTGCGGTGGCGCCAACGTCATCGGCACCTTCGTCGCTGCGGTCACCGCCAAGCTGCCGCTGAACCTGGTGGTGGTGGTGCCGGCGGTGGAAAACGCCATCGACGGCAATGCCTACCGTCCGTCCGACGTGATCACCTCGATGTCGGGCAAGACCATCGAAGTGGGCAACACCGACGCCGAAGGCCGCCTGATCCTGTGCGACGCGCTCACCTACGCGCAGCGCTTCGAGCCGGCCGCACTGGTCGACGTGGCCACCCTGACCGGCGCCTGCCTGGTCGCGCTGGGCCACCAGACCGCCGGCCTGATGACCAAGCACGACGACCTGGCCAACGAGCTGCTGGCCGCCGGCGAGCACGTGTTCGACCGCGCCTGGCGCCTGCCGCTGTGGGACGAGTACCAGCCGATGCTGGATTCCAGCTTCGCCGACGTCTACAACATCGGCGGCCGCTGGGCCGGTGCGATCACCGCCGGCTGCTTCCTGTCGCGCTTCACCGAAGGCCAGCGCTGGGCGCACCTGGACATCGCCGGCGTGGCCAGCGACGAAGGCAAGCGTGGCATGGCCACCGGCCGCCCGGTCGGCCTGCTGACCCAGTGGCTGCTGGACCAGGCCGGCCGCGCCCATGTCGCGGGCTGATTTCTACCTGATCGCCAAGCCGCGGTTCCTGACCGAACCGCTGCGCCTGGTCTGCGAGCTGGCCCGCAAGGCCAACGACGCCGGGTTGCAGACCCTGGTGCTGGCCCGCGACCAGGCCCAGGCCGAGGAGCTGGACGAGCTGCTGTGGTCGTTCGACGACGATGCCTACATTCCGCACCAGATCGCCGGGGAAGACGCCGACGAGGAAGAAGCCCTGGTGCTGATCGCGGTACCCGGCAGCACGGCCCCGTCGCGGCCGCTGGTGATCAACCTGCGCGACGACCCGTACCTGGGCGCCTGCGACCGGGTGCTGGAAGTGGTGCCGGCCGACCCGGCCGCGCGCGAACCGCTGCGCGAGCGCTGGCGCCAGTACAAGGCGCTGGACTTCACCCTGAACAAGTACGACATGTAAGCCCGTGCCGGCGCCCTTGATCGGGCCGGCCGGCGCCCTGATCCTTTATTCATTGCCTCCTGGTTGCCCCCGCATGACCCAACTTGCCTCCAGCTACGACCCCAAGACCTTCGAAACGGCGCTGTACGACGCCTGGGAGAAGGCCGGGCACTTCAAGCCGTCCGGCAAGGGCGAGCCGTACACCATCCTGCTGCCGCCGCCGAACGTGACCGGCACGCTGCACATGGGCCATGCCTTCCAGCAGACCCTGATGGACGCGCTGGTGCGCTACCACCGCATGCGCGGCTACGACACGTTGTGGCAGGTGGGCACCGACCACGCCGGCATCGCCACTGAAATGGTGGTCTCGCGCAACCTGGCGCTGGCCGGCAACGGCGAAAGCCGCGACTCGCTGGGCCGCGAGGGCTTCATCGAGAAGGTGTGGGAATGGAAGGCGCAGTCGGGCGACATCATCGAGCGCCAGATGCGCCGCATGGGCACCTCGGCCGACTGGTCGCGCAGCACCTTCACCATGGACCCGCAGCCGTCCGAAGCCGTGGTCGAGGCGTTCCTGCGCTGGCATGAGCAGGGCCTGATCTACCGTGGCCAGCGCCTGGTCAACTGGGACCCGGTGCTGAAGACCGCCATTTCCGACCTGGAAGTGGAAAGCGTGGAGGAAGACGGCTTCCTGTGGTCGATCGCCTACGCGCTGGAAGACGGTGCCAGCTACGAGCACGTCGAGCGCGACGTCGACGGCGTCGAGACGCTGCGCGAAACCCGCCCGTACCTGGTCGTGGCCACCACCCGCCCGGAAACCCTGCTGGGCGATACCGCCGTGATGGTGCACCCGGAAGACGAGCGCTACGCGCACCTGATCGGCCGCAGCGTCACCCTGCCGCTGACCGGGCGCAGCGTGCCGGTGATCGCCGACGAGTACGTGGACCGTGCGTTCGGCACCGGCGTGGTCAAGGTCACCCCGGCGCACGACTTCAACGATTACCAGGTCGGCCTGCGCCACAACCTGCCGATGATCAACCTGTTCACTCCGGTGGCGGCGATCAACGACAACGCCCCGGAGAAGTACCGCGGCCTGGACCGCTACGAAGCGCGCAAGGTGATCCTGGCCGAGCTGGAAGCGCTGGGCATCCTGGTCGAAACCAAGGCGCACAAGCTGCAGGTGCCGCGTGGCGACCGCACCCAGCAGGTGATCGAGCCGTACCTGACCGACCAGTGGTTCGTGAAGATGGACGCGCTGGCCAAGCGCGGCCTGGAATTGGTGGAGAACGGTTCGATCCAGTTCGTCCCGGCCAACTGGATCAACACCTACCGCCACTGGATGGAAAACATCCAGGACTGGTGCATCAGCCGCCAGCTCTGGTGGGGCCACCGCATTCCGGCATGGTTCGACGAGGCCGGCACCTGCTACGTGGGCCGCGACGAAGCCGACGCGCGCGCGCGCGCCGGGCTGGGCGCGGACGTGGTGCTGCGCCAGGACAGCGATGTGCTGGAGACCTGGTTCTCCTCGCAGCTGTGGCCGTTCTCGACCCTGGGTTGGCCGAACGAGCAGGCCATGGCCGAGCGTGGTTTCGAGCGCTACCTGCCGTCCTCGGTGCTGATCACCGGGTTCGACATCATCTTCTTCTGGGTGGCGCGCATGATCATGGCCACCGACAGCTTCACCGGGAAGATCCCGTTCAAGGACGTCTACATCACCGGCCTGATCCGCGATGCGCAGGGCCAGAAGATGTCCAAGTCCAAGGGCAACGTGCTCGACCCGCTGGACATCATCGACGGCATTTCCATCGACGACCTCGTCGCCAAGCGCACCACCGGGCTGATGAAGCCCAAGGACGCGCCGAAGATCGAGAAGCAGACCCGCAAGGATTTCCCGGACGGCATCATCGCCCACGGGGCCGACGCGCTGCGCTTCACCATCGCCGCGCTGGCCACCCATGGCCGCGACATCAAGTTCGACATGAGCCGCGCCGAGGGCTACAAGAACTTCTGCAACAAGCTGTGGAACGCCAGCCGCTTCACCCTGATGAACACCGAAGGTGCGCAGTTCAACGGCGTGCCGCAACCGCGTACCGACGCCGAGCGCTGGATCCTGGCGCGACTGGCAGCCGTGTCGGCCGAAGCGCAGGGGCATTACGCCAACTACCGTTTCGACCTGCTGGCGCAGGCGCTGTATGAGTTCGCCTGGAACGAGTTCTGCGACTGGTTCCTGGAACTGACCAAGCCGGCGCTCAACGGCGACAACGCCGAGGATGCGGCCAGCACCCGCCACACCCTGCTGTACGTGCTGGAAGCGCTGCTGCGCCTGCTGCACCCGCTGACCCCGTTCGTGACCGAGCAGCTGTGGCGCCAGGTCGCCCCGCGCCTGGGCCTGGACGCGGACACCATTTCGCTGCGCGCCTACCCGACCGCCGGGGAATTCGCCGGGGACTACGCGCGCGCCGAAGCGGACGTGGAATGGCTGAAGTCGATGGTCAACGCGCTGCGCCGCGTGCGCAGTGAACTGAACCTGCCGCCGGCCAAGCAGGTCTCGCTGCTGCTGCAGGGTGGCAGTGAAGAGGACCGCAACCGTGTTGCGCGCTTCACCTCGTCGCTGTCGTTCCTGCTCAAGCTGGAACGCATCGAATGGCTGGCTGCCGACGCGGACACCCCGCCGGCGGCCGCCGCCATCGTCGGCGAGCTGAAGCTGCTGGTGCCGCTGGAAGGCCTGGTCGACCTGGGCGCCGAACGCGCCCGCCTGGACAAGGAAATCGGCCGGGTGGAATCGGAGAAGGAGAAGAGCGCGATGAAGCTCTCCAAGTTCACCGACAAGGTGCCGGCCGCCGTGGTCGAGCAGGAGCGCGTGCGCCTGGTCGAATGGACCACGCAGTTGGAAGGGTTGGTTGCGCAGCGCGCGAAGTTGTAATCAGGAATCGGGGTGGCGGCGTTTGTCGCCACCTTCGGGTAGAGCCACGCCCTGCGTGGCTGCGCCGATCACAACGGCGGCATCACCGTGATGTCGTCGTCCACCAGTTCCATCGCCATCACCAGCGCATCTTCGCGTCCGTCCTTGGCCGGGTAATACCGCGGCCGACGGCCAATCTCATTGAATCCTTCGCTGTGGTACAGCGCCACCGCGGGCGTGTTGGACGGGCGCACTTCCAGGAACACGCGCTGCGCGCCGTGGTCGCGCGCCAGCTTCACCAGCGCGCGGAACAGTCTCCGCCCCAGGCCACGGGTCTGGCTGTACGGATCGATGCAGACATTGAGTACATGCGCTTCGTCGGCAGCGATGCTGAGCACGCCATAGCCGACCAGCACCCCATCATTTTCCATCGCCAACGCCGGATACCCCGCGCGCAGGCAATCCACGAAGATGCCGCGCGTCCACGGGAACGGGTAGCCGCGCAGTTCGATTTCCATCACCGCATCAAGATCGGCCTCGCGCAGTGCGCGCAGCGCCGGCGGGCGCGGCGAGCTGACCGCGCTCACGCGGTGCCCCGCTTGCGCAGTGCCCTCAACTGCGGCCACAGCGCGCGCTTGGCGGCCGCGTTGCCGCGCAGCTCGTCCAGGTTCCAGCTGGCCATCAACGCCTGGGTGTCAGGATCGTTCGGATTGCAGCCGGACGCGCGCAGCAGGGCGATCTGCAGCGGCGGCGGCATGCGGACGGCCGGGCGGCGGGTGCCGGTGCGGGTGGGCGTGGGCGCGGCGGGAGCTTCGGCCGGCGGCGCGTTGCGGCGTGGGGGGGTGGCCGGACCCGGGTCGCGGGTGGGGATTGCGTCCTGACGGGGATTGGCTTCGTTCAGCCGGGCAGGGCCCGGCTCTACCGGTATTGCGCCCAGCTCTACCACCGGTTCGGGGGCCGCTTCAACGCTGCCGTCCACGAACACCGTGTACCCCATCGCCTGCAGCCAGGACTGCTGGGCGGGGGTCCACAGTGGCGGGGCGGCCGGCGCGCTCACGCGGTCGGCTCGGCCGACTTGCGGGTGCGCTGCCAGATCCAGCTGACCGGGCCGGACAGCGCATAGATCACGCCCATCGCGAACAGCACGCGCGGCAGGTCGATGACCATGATCGCGATGGCGATCGGCACCAGCGCCAGTGCCAGGAACGGCACGCGGTCGGCGCGCGGGCCCTTCTCGCCGCCACCCTTGAAGCTCCAGAAGCGGATCCGGCTGACCATCAGCAGGGCGGCAATCAGGGTCACGCCCAGCGCCACGTAGCGCAGTTCATTGCCGTCCCAGCCCAGCGCGCCGTCGGCGAAGGCCCATACGAACGACATCATCAACCCGGCCGCCGCCGGGCTGGCCAGGCCGATGAACCAGCGCTTGTCGACCACGCTGACCTGGGTGTTGAAGCGGGCCAGGCGCAGCGCCGCGCAGGCCGCATACAGGAACGCCACCGCCCAGCCGACCCGCCCCATGATCGGGTCGTCGAACTTCAGCCACGACAGCGACCAGTGGTACATCACCAGCGCCGGGGCCATGCCGAAGCTCACCAGGTCGGCCAGCGAGTCGTACTGCACGCCGAATTCGCTGCTGGTGCCGGTCAGCCGGGCCACGCGGCCGTCCAGGCCGTCCATGACCGCCGCCACGAACACCGCAATGGCGGCATTGACGAAGTCGCCATTGGCGGCGGCGATGATCGCGTAGAACCCCGCGAACAGGCCGGCCGTGGTGAACAGGTTGGGCAACAGGTAAATGCTGCGCGAGCGCGGCGGGGGTTTCATCTGATCCATGCGGCCAGTTTAGTGGCTGCGGCCCGGTTTGGGGGGAGGCTTGCCAGCGCCGGGCGGGAATGCTGCAATCGCGCACCTGACCCCTTGCTGCCCGGAGTTGCCATGCGTGCCCTGCCCCTCGTGTGCTGCCTGCTGCTCGCCAGCGCTACGGCCAGCGCCGGAAACGTCTACAAGTGGAAAGACGCCAATGGCGTCACCCAGTATTCCGAGAAGCCGCCCACCGGCCAGCAGGCCGAGCAGCGCCAGATCCAGAACCGCGACCCGGCCGCCGGCCCCGTCACGGCCAAGGCAGCGGCCCCCGCCGAGTCGACCGACTGCACCAATGCCCGCAACAACCTGACCCTGCTCAACGGCAAGGGCGATGTGATGCAGGACACCGACGGCGACGGCAAGCCCGACAAGGCGCTGGACGCGGACCAGCGCACGGCCCAGAAGGGCCTGGCTGAAGCAGCCATCAAGGCGTACTGCAAGCCGGCGGCCTGACAGGCCATACACGGGAGGGTCGTGTCAGAATATAGGTTTCCGCCGTTCAGCGAAGCCGACGATGCGCCTCTCCCAGTTCCACCTGCGTACCACCAAGGAAACCCCCAGCGATGCCGAGCTCACCAGCCACCGGCTGATGCTGCGCGCGGGCATGATCCGCAAGCTGGCCTCGGGGCTGTACATCTGGTCGCCGCTGGGCCTGCGCGTGCTGCGCAAGGTCGAGCGCATCGTGCGCGAGGAAATGGAAAATGCCGGCGCCGTGGAATTTCAGGTGCCGACCATCCAGCCCAAGGAGCTGTGGGAAGCCACCGGCCGCTGGGAAAAGTTCGGACCGCAGCTGCTCAAGATCAAGGACCGCAAGGACCAGGTGTTTTGCTACAGCCCCACCGCTGAAGAGGCCGCGGCCGATTTCGCGCGCCAGGAGCTGTCCAGCTACAAGCAACTGCCGGTCAACTTCTTCCAGATCCAGACCAAGTTCCGCGACGAGATCCGCCCGCGGTTCGGCGTGATGCGCGCGCGCGAGTTCCTGATGAAGGACGCCTACTCCTTCCACCTGGACGACGAGTGCCTGGTGCGCGAGTACGAGAACATGAAGGCCGCCTACGCCCGCGTGTTCACCCGCCTGGGCCTGGACTTCCGCATGGTGCAGGCTGATTCCGGCGCGATCGGCGGCGACGCCTCGCAGGAATTCCACGTGATCGCCGACTCCGGCGAAGACGCGCTGGTGTTCTCCACCGGTTCGGACTACGCGGCCAACATGGAAGCGGCCGTTGCCGCAGCCCCCGGCCCGCGTGCGGCCGCCGGCGAGGCGCTGCGCAAGGTGGAAACCCCCACCCAGAAGACCTGCGAAGCAGTGGCCGCCCTGCTCGGCATCGAGCTTTCGCGCACGGTGAAGTCCATCGCGGTAATGACCGAGGCCGGCTTCGTGCTGGCGCTGGTGCGCGGCGACCACGACGTCAATGAAATCAAACTGGGCAAGGTGGACGGCCTGCAGGGCTACCGCATGGCCGGTGAAGCGGAAATCGCCACGCACCTGGGCAGCGAGCCGGGCTTCCTGGGCCCGCTCAATCCCGCCCAGCCGATCCGCGTCGTGGCCGATCGCGACGTTGCAGCGATGGCCGACTTTGTCGTCGGCGCCAATGAAGTCGGTTTCCACATTGCCGGCGTCAACTGGGGCCGCGACCTGCCCGAGCCGGAAGTGGCCGATATCCGCAACGCGAAGGAAGGCGACCGCGCCGCCGACGGCGGGGAACTGCGCGTGGCCCGTGGCATTGAAGTGGGCCATGTGTTCCAGCTCGGTCGCCAGTATGCGCAGGCCTTGAATGCCACCGTGCTCGATGAAAACGGCAAGGCGCAGGTCATGGCCATGGGCTGCTATGGCATCGGTATTTCGCGCATCGTCGCTGCGGCGATCGAGCAGAACCATGACGACGCGGGCATTATCTGGCCGGACGCGATGGCGCCGTGGCAGGTGGTGGTGTGCGTGATCAACCCGAAGCAGGACGAAAGCGTTTCCGCTGCCGCCGCCGATCTGCTCGCCGAGCTGCAGGCTGCCGGTCTGGATGCGGCGCTGGACGACCGTGGCCTGCGCCCGGGCAACATGTTCGCCGACATCGAACTGATCGGCGTGCCGCACCGCGTGGTGGTGTCCGAACGTGGCCTGGCTGCCGGCACGTTCGAATACCGTGCACGCACGGCCAGTGAAGCGGAAAGCCTGGACCGCGCCGGGCTGATGGCGAAGTTTGCGAAATGATGACGGATGCCGGGTGAAAGACCCCGGCATTTAATTGTCCCATTTCCATTGATTATTCCTACTGGCTGTGCATGCGGCAAATGAGAATGTATGCTGTTGCCGATGCCAGGGACTGGCCACACCCCGCCGTTCTTTTTAGATTCCGGAGTAGTTGATGAGTATTGACCTGAGTGGTTTGTCCGCCAAAGAGCTGGGCGCCCTGATCAAGAACGCCAAGAAGCAGCAGACCATCGTCGCAAAGCGTCCGGCCCTCACCAAGGTCCGGGCCCAGTTGAGCAAGCTGGCCAAGGCCAACGGCTACACCCTTGAAGAAGTGGCGGGCGTTGCGGCCCCCACCCGCGGCCGCGCCGGCAAGGCGACCAAGGCCGCGCCGGCCAAGCCGGTTCGCGTGCTTGGCAAGGTTGCCCCGAAGTACCGCAACCCGGCCAATCCCAAGGAAACCTGGACCGGTCGTGGCAAGCAGCCGCGCTGGCTGGCCGCGCACACCACCAAGGGCAAGAAGCTGGAAGATTTCCTGATCAAGAAGTAAGCGGCGCGCCGATGGCGCACGCATTGAAAACGCCGGCAACATGCCGGCGTTTTTTTGTTTCAGAAACTCACAGATTCTTTCGCGCCGGGAACAGCAGGTTGCCAAACAGCAACCCCGCCACCAGCGCCATCACCACATTCAACACGGTCATCAGCACCACCTGCCCCGCGCCCATGTCCTGCTGCTGCACCAGGGTCAGCACCCCGCGCAGGCTGGTACTGCCCGGCACCAGCATGATGATGCCCGGCAGCCGGATGATCGCCCCCGGGCGCTGCACCAGCCGCCCGAACAGATTACCCGCCGCGGTCATCACCATCGCCGACATGAAAATCCCTGCCGGCATACCCCATGCCTGCCCGGCGAATTTTGAAATCGCATACCCGGCCACCGACGCGGCAATCACCCACGGATAATCGCGACGGCTGGCCTTGAACAGCATCGCGAACGCGAATGCCGCCAGCAGCAGCGCGCTCCATTCCACCCACGCATCCTGCGGTCGCGACGCGCGCACCAGCGGGTCCAGGCCGAAAATGCCCGACAGCGTCACCGCGATCACCGCACCCACGGTCAGTTTCAGAATGGTGGTGATCGCACCGGCGAAACGCGCCGTGCCCGATACCCAGTGCTGGCTGGCCAGTTCATTCACCGCGTTGGTCAGCGACATGCCGGGCAGCATCACCACCAGCGAGGCGATGATCACCGTATTGAGGTTCAGCGCGCCCACGAACGAAGCCACCAGCGCCGCAACGGTACCGGCCAGCAATGCGGCCAATGCCTCGCTCGCCTCGCGGCTGGCCGGGCGACGGTCGGTGATCAGCGTCATCAGGCCGATCAGCAGCCCGATCACGCCGGCCGTGGCGATATCCAGCCAGGGCAGCTTCCACAGCCCCGCCACGCCGGCCGCGCCCAGGCTGTAGGACAGGATCATGCGGATCTTGCCGCGCCGGCCGGGGTCCTTGTCCAGTTGCCGCAGTGCGGTGTGGCCCTGGGCGATGCTCATGGTGCCGTTGGCCACCGCGTCGGTGATCTGGTCGGCAATGCTGAGTTTGTGCAGGTCGTTTTCGCCCGGTGCCAGCCGGATCACGCGCGTGATGTCCGACGAACCGATCGCTTTGGTCGGGTCGCTGAAGCTCAGGATCAACCCGGTCGGATTCGACCAGGGCTCGCAGTCCAGGTCCAGCCGCTGCGCCAGCGCCACTACCGCGGCCTCCAGCCGCTGGGCGGTGGTGCCGTAGCTGTGCAGCCGCCCGGCGATTTCGGACACGAAAGCCACCCGCTGTGCGTAGGTGGCCGGAGGGGTTGCAATGGCGGGTGCGTCGGCAGACATGCGGCGTAGTATTACCCGCATCCGAGGAGCCGGCCAGCGGCCGGCACTACGGGGTCTACACGTAGACAGGTTATGCTGCGTGGAGACGCCATGACGCCCGACAACGCCCCCCACCTCGAACAGGATCCACAGGACCCCGGCAAGATCCTCTTGTCTGGCCAGTGGACGTTGCGCACCGCGCTGGATGCGGCCGAAGTCCTGCGCGCCGGGCCGGAAAAGGTCACCGGGATCGACGCCAGCGGCATCACCCAGCTGGACTCGGCCGGCGTGCTGCAGGTGCTGCGCGTGGCCCATCGCGCCGACCTCGGCGAAGACGCACTCACCTTCCGCGAAGAACACCGCGCGCTGGTCTGCACCATTGAAGAGGTCGCCGACGACCGCCCCAAGGCCAAGCGCGACTTCGGCGTGCTGGCCGCACTCGAGCGCCTCGGCGTCAGCGTGCATGCCACCGGACACAACATCGTGGCGCTGGCCAGCTTCCTCGGCGAGAACCTGGTCAAGGCCGGGCGCCTGATCCGCGAACCGCGTCGTTTCCGGCTCACCTCGACCGTGCACCACATGGAGCAGGTCGGCCTGGACGCGGTGCCGCTGGTGGCGCTGCTGTCCTACCTGGTCGGCGCGGTGATCGCGTTCCTTGGCTCGACCATCCTGCGCGACTTCGGCGCCGAAATTTACGTGGTGGAACTGGTCAGCATCGCCTTCCTGCGCGAATTCGCCGTGCTGCTCACCGCCATCGTGCTGGCCGGCCGCACCGCCAGCGCGTTCACCGCGCAGATCGGCTCGATGAAGGCGCGCGAGGAGATCGACGCGATCCAGACCCTCGGCCTGGACCCGGTCGACCTGCTGGTGCTGCCGCGCCTGATCGCGCTGCTCATCACCCTGCCGCTGCTGACCTTCATCGCGATGATCGCCGGCCTGGCCGGCGGCGTCACCGTCGGCGCGTTCGACCTGGACATCCCGCCGCAGATGTACCTGGCGCGCCTGCACGACACCATCGAAGTGCGGCACATGCTGGTGGGCCTGGCCAAAGCGCCGGTGTTCGCCGCGGTGATCGGCCTGATCGGCTGCCTGGAAGGCCTCAAGGTGGAAGGCACCGCGCAGTCGGTCGGCGAGCGCACCACGTCCAGCGTGGTGCAGACCATCTCGCTGGTGATCATCATCGACGCGTTCGCCGCGTTGTGGTTCATGCACATGGACTGGTGATGACGACCACGGCCGCCCCTGAACAAGACACCCGCACCGAACTGGCCGACGAGCAAGGGCTGGCGATCCGCGTGCGCGGGCTCACCAACCGCTTCGGCAGCCAGGTCGTGCACGACGGGCTGGACCTGGACGTGCGCCGCGGCGAGATCCTCGGCGTGGTCGGCGGCTCGGGTACCGGCAAGTCGGTGCTGATGCGCAGCATCCTCGGCCTGCGCCATCCCGACGAAGGCCAGATCGAAGTGCTCGGCGTGGACGCACGTTCGGACAACCGCGCCGACCGCCTGCACATCGAACGCAACACCGGCGTACTGTTCCAGGACGGCGCGCTGTTCTCCTCGATGACCGTCGGCGAGAACGTGCAGGTGCCGCTGAAGGAACACCACGGCGAGCTGCCCGAGCGCTGGCATTACGAGCTGGCCCTGCTCAAGGTGAAACTGGCCGGCCTGCCCGCCGATGCGATCAACAAGCTGCCCTCGCAGCTGTCCGGCGGCATGCGCAAGCGCGCCGGCCTGGCCCGTGCGCTGGCGCTGGACCCGCCCCTGCTGTTCCTGGATGAACCCACTGCCGGGCTCGACCCGATCGGCGCGGCCGCCTTCGACCGCCTGATCAAGACCCTGCAGGAAGCGCTGGGCCTGACCGTGATGCTGATCACCCACGACCTGGACACGCTGTATGCGATCTGCGACCGCGTGGCGGTACTGGCCGACCGCAAGGTGATCGCCAACGCCCCGTTGCACGAGATCGAACAACTGGACCATCCGTGGATCCAGGAATATTTCCACGGACCGCGCGCGCGTGCTGCACGCGACGCAAAGCAGAAGAGCGAGTAAGCCATGGAAACCAAAGCCAATTACGTACTGATCGGCGCCTTCACCATCATCGTCGGGCTGGCACTGCTGGCGTTCGGGTTGTGGGCGGCCAAGTACTCCTCCGACCGCACCTGGACCGAATATCGCGTGGTGTTCCGCGAGGCCGTCACCGGCCTCTCCGTGGGCAGCCCGGTGCAGTACAACGGCATCGCGGTCGGCTCGATCACCGAACTCAACCTGGTGCCGGACGACCCGCGCCAGGTGGTGGCCCGCATCCGCCTGAACTCCAACACGCCGGTCAAGACCGACACCCGCGCCAAGCTGGCCATCACCAGCCTGACCGGTCCCTCGATCATCCAGCTCAGCGGCGGCACCCCGCAGGCGCAGGCGCTGACCGCGGTGAACCGCGACCCGGCCCCGATCATTCCGACCACGCCTTCGGCGCTGCAGAACATCACCGACGTGGCCAACCGCATCGTCGAGCGCATGGACCAGGTGCTGAGCGACCGCAACGTGGCCAGCATCAACGCCACCCTGGCCAATCTGGAGACCATCAGCGGCGGCCTGGCCGACCGCGACCAGGGCACCCAGGCACTGCTGATGAGCGCGCGTGACGCCGCGCGCAGCCTGGACGACACGCTCAAGACCACCAACGGCACCATCAAGCGCCTGGACACCAACCTGGTGCAGCAGCTGCCGCCGATCCTGGACAAGCTGGAAACCACCCTGACCAAGCTCGACTCGGCGGCCGGCAGTGCCGATTCCATCCTTGGCGAGAACCGGGCGGCGATCAACAGCTTCGCCAACGACGGCCTGGCCCAGCTCGGCCCGACCCTGACCGAACTGCGCGGACTGATCCGCGACCTGCGCCGGGTCAGCGACAAACTGGACAACAACCCGGCCCGCTACCTGCTCGGCCGTGACGCGCCGAAGGAGTTCGAACCCAAATGAGCCGCATGCCGCTTCTTCCCGCCTCCCTACCCCGCCTGCTGCTGCCGGCGGCACTGATGATCGCGCTGGGCGCCTGCTCCTCGTTGCTGGGCGGCGGCGAGCGCAGCCAGGTCACCATCTATTCGCCGGTGGTGCGCGTGCAGCCCGACCCGTCGTGGCCGAAGGTCGACTGGGCGCTGGTGCTGGTCAAGCCGACCGCTGCACGCGTGGTCGACAGCCCGCGCATCAACGTGCGCCCGAACCCCGGCGAGCTGGAGGTCTACAAGGGTGTGAGCTGGGCGCAGCCCGCCACCGACATGGTGGACGACGCACTGGTGCGCGCCTTCGAGGATTCCGGCCGCATTACCGGGGTGGCGCGCGCCACTACTGGTATCCGCGCCGACTACAAGCTGGCGCTGGATGTACGACGGTTCGAGTCGGACTACCGGGGCCAGGCGACGCCGACCGCGCTGATCGAGATCAACGCCAAGCTGATCCATGTGATTGACCAGCGGGTTGTTGCCGATCGGACGTTCCGGCAGGAACAGCCGGTGGGGAGCACGGCGACCGGTGACGTGGCGCATGCGCTGGAGAAGGGGTTGGAGGAAGTGACCCGTGAGCTGGTGGGTTGGACGTTGGTGACCGGGCAGAATGACAGCAAGACGGCGACGGTGATTCCCTCACGCCTGCGCTGACTGCGTCACGCACATCGAGGGTGTAAGGCCGATCATCGGTAGAGCCACGCCCTGCGTGGCTGGAACGGCCCGTACACCGCGCAGCCACGCTACAAATGCATGCTACGGGTGATGCGTCCCTTTCCGGGCGCGTGGCGACGCGTTCATCTCAATGGCGCACACTGGTCAAGCGGCGCGGCGTGGCTCTACCGGTTGATCCACCGGAACGTGAGGTTGATGCGCTCGGCCAAAGGCCGCGCGCTCTTCGGCAACGCATGCTGATAGAACGACTGCGTCCGCCCTCCCATGATCAACAGATCGCCATGACCCAACGTCACCTCGGCTTTGCGCGTGTGATCATCCCGCCGCCGCAGCAGGAACCGGCGCGCAGCACCCAGGCTCAATGACGCAATCACCGGCGTAGGCCCAAGCTCCGGCTCATTGTCGCTATGCCACCCCATCCCGTCATCGTTATCCCGGTAACAGTTCAGCAGCACGCTGTTGAATGCCTGCCCGCAGAACTCGCCCAACGCGTCTCGCAACGGCACCAGCGCCGGATGCCACGCATGCGGCACGAAGTCCGTACCCGAATACCGGTAGCGCGCCGCCGGATCCCCCATCCAGCAACTCAGCCGCGGCGAATCCACCTGCCGGCCAAACATCCTGATCTTGTGCACCTCCCACGGCACCTCCCCGCGCAGCTGGCGCTGCAGCGCGTCGGCGGCAGGCGTAGCCAGCCAATGGCGGTGCCAGTGCACCTGGGCGTCGGGAAGGTGGAGATCCATGGTCAAACGCTAGCACGGCGGGGACTCACTCAGCTCAGCCGGAAATCCCACTGGTAGGGTCGGTTCCCAAACGACCGCACGGAGACCCGCAACGCCCGGTAACGCATGGACCTCAATCGAAACAACCCCACCCCGCGCGACCACCGCTACGCCCCGCACACCCCACCCGCCTACAATGGCCCCCTTTCCCCTACTCGCGACCAGCGGCCCCCACCCCGCCGCCCACAGCCAGAGACCCCGAATGAGAAGTCATGACAGCACCAAGCGCATCCTGGTCACCGGCGGTGCGGGTTTCCTCGGCTCGCACCTGATCGAGCGCCTGCTCGGCCAGGGCCACGAAGTGGTCTGCGCGGACAACCTGTTCACCGGCACCAAGCGCAACATCGCGCACCTGCTGGGCAACCCGCACTTCGAATTCCTGCGCCACGACGTCACCTTCCCGCTGTATATCGAAGTGGACGAGATCTGGAACCTGGCCTGCCCCGCCTCGCCGGTGCATTACAGCCATGACCCGGTGCAGACCACCAAGACCTCGGTCCATGGCGCGATCAACCTGCTGGGACTGGCCAAGCGGCTGGACTGCCGGATCTTCCAGGCGTCCACCAGCGAGGTCTATGGCGACCCGAGCGTGCACCCGCAGCGCGAGGAATACTGGGGCAACGTGAACCCGATCGGCCCGCGCTCCTGCTATGACGAAGGCAAACGCTGTGCGGAGACGTTGTTCTTCGATTACCACCGCCAGCATGGGCTGGACATCAAGGTGGCGCGCATCTTCAACACGTATGGTCCGCGCATGCACCCGAATGATGGGCGCGTGGTGTCGAACTTCATCGTGCAGGCGTTGCGCGGCGAGAACATCACCATCTACGGCGAGGGGCAGCAGACGCGTTCGTTCTGCTATGTGGATGACCTGATTGAAGGGTTCATCCGGTTGATGGCCACCGATAAGGACTTCACCGGCCCGGTCAACCTGGGCAACCCGGCCGAGATGACCATTCGCGAGCTGGCCGAGGCGGTGATTGCGTTGACCAATTCGGGCTCGAAGCTGGTGTTCAAACCGTTGCCGCAGGATGACCCGATGCAGCGCCAGCCGGATATCACCTTGGCGAAGAGCAAGCTGGGTGGTTGGGAGCCGCAGGTGAAGCTGGAGGATGGGCTTCGACGGACGATTGCGTATTTTGATGGGTTGTTGAGCGCCTGACAGATCGCTCCGTTCGGGCGTCATGCGTTCCCGGGCGATGCATCGGTACGTGCGGTCGTTTGGGAACCGACCCTACCGCACCTCGTTGCGTTCAAATAGCCTGCACTTCACTTGCACTGGTAGGTGACGTCCTGGCGGCTGTGTCGGAACGGGTCGGTCAGGTCGTCTGAGTACTTGCCCAGCAGCAGGCGCTGTTTGGGCAGGAAGTGTTGGCGGTAGAAACGGCTCATCGCGGCTACGCGACGCCCCTTGTCGGTGAGTAGCACGCAGCCGTTGCTGATCTGGATGGTGCCCGAGCTTTCCTGTTCGGTCAGGCGAACGTCTACCAGCCGGTGTTCCACCATGTATTCCTTGGTGAACACATCCTGGAAGGCATCCTGGCGGATGCCGCCACCGCGCTGGTCCAGCTTCTCCAGGATGTAGAACGACAGCGAGCGGTCGATCACGGTCGGCACTGAAATGGCGAAGGCATAGCCGCCCAGCAGCCATACCGCCACCAGCAAAACCTTCTCGGTCAGGGTGAAGCGGCGCAGCGCGGGTACCAGCAGCAACAGGCCGGTGAGCACCGCCGCGAGCAACGCATCGCCGATGGCCGCGTAGAACACCACGTCGACGCTGAAGAAGCGCACATGCAGGAAGTGGATGCCCAGCAGCAGCACCACGTAGACGGCGGTGAGCAGCAGTGCGTTGCGCAGGGTTTTCATGGTTTGAACACCAGCAGGCGATTGCCGAGGAACGAGAGGATGAACTGGATGATGCTGATCAGCACGAAGCCGATCCGGTAATCGAACTTGAACAGGTCCGACCATAGCGCCATCAGGCCGCCATTGATCAGCGCGATGGCGGCATAGAGCAGCACGAACCGCCACAGCTGGCCGCCGGCACGGGCCTGGGTGGCGGCGAATACGAAGTAGCGATTGCCGAGGAAGGACGACACGATGGCCACTGCCGCTGCCAGCAGGTTGGCAACGCCCTTGGAAGGCACGTGCACCACCTCCACCAGCAGCGTCAGCACCGCGAAGTGCACGCCGGTGGCTACCAGCCCGTTGATGACGTACCGCAGCAGCTGGCGGAAATCAGCGCGGCGCGACATCGGCGGTGACTTCGGTGACGCCCGCCAGGTACTCGCGGTAGGCACCCGGCTTCTGGATGGTGCCGCGCACGATCCCGCTCAGCATCAGCGTCATCAGGGTCAGCGTGCCGGTCTGCAGGAACACCAGGAACAACACGCCCAGCGCCATCGAGAACCAGCCCGGTGTGGCATAACCGGCCAGCTTGAGCAGGGTGGCCACCACGGCCAGTACGATGGAGGCCGAGGACACCAGCACGCACATCAGGCCTACCCGGACCAGCACATCTTCGGCGAACACCATCAGCGCGCGGAACCCATGCAGCGTGAGCCCCACGAAGTTCATCTTGCTCTGCCCGGCGTAGCGCGGGCCCCGGTCGATCGGGCACACCGCCAGGCGTAGCTTGCTGGCAATGAGGCCGGCGGCCACATGGGTCCAGACCTCGTGCATCGCGTTGAGGCGGTGCAGCGCACTGACCTTGATCGCCATGAAGTTGCCGAAGCTGATGGTGCGCCCGGTGAGCAGCTGGAAGATGAACTTGTAGACCACGTAGAACGCGCGGAAGCGCAGCGTTTCCACCCGGCTCTTGCGCCGCGCCACGGCCACGTCGACATTCTCGTCGCGGGTCGCTTCCAGCAGCGTGGCGATGGTCTCGGGCAGATCCTCGCCGTCCGAGTCCATTACGATCACCCGCTGCGCGTCCGGCAGGTTTTCCTCTACATAGCCCAGCCCGACCGCGATGGCCTTCTGGTGGCCGACATTGCGGCGCAGCTTCAGCACCACCCCGCTCACCCCGGAGCTGGACAGCTGGAACGGCTGCACCGGTTCGCGGATCGAGCCGTCGTCCACCGCCACCACGTAGACACGGTCGCCGTACAGGCGCGCCAGCTCGGTGAACAAGCGGGTCGAGGCCACATGGTCTTCGTAGACCGGGGTGACCACCACGAACGATTCGTTGGGCTCAAGCATTCCGTTCTCCTGCACGCTGGCGCGGGGCCGCCTGTTTCCACTGGTCCAGCAGCACCAGGACGCCGTACATCAACAGCAACTGTACCGGCAGCGCCACGCGCTTGGCACTGGTGGCCAGGTGCCAGACCAGGTCGTGCGGGGTGCTCAGGTACACCGCAAACAGGACGCCGAAGTAGGCCAGAGCGACCGCCAGCGCGGCCCGGGCGGCCGGCACGCGCCACATGCGCGCCCACAGTGCCAGCAGCAGCACCAGCGGGACCCACGCGGCACTGCGCAGCAGGGCCTTCAGGATCAGCACGCTCTGGGTCAGGTCGGGCAGGCGCGCCAGCAGCTGCCCCTTCAGATCGCTCTGGGCCAGGTCGTTGCCCAGATCCGCACCGGCCACAGCCAGCTTCCAAGCCACCAGCGGGACCATCGACAGGGCGAAGGCGGCCAGGAGGGCCCAAGGGATGCGTCGGTCGCGCAGCAGCACGGTGGCGACGGCGACCAGCCCCACCAGGATCGCCAGCACCGCGCCTTCGTTCTTGATCAGGGTCAGCACCGCCGACAGTGCCGCATAGGCAGCAAGGTTGAACCACTGACCCTCGGCCCCGACCCGGCGCGGCTGGATCGCCACGGCCAGCGCTGCCACGGCGTAGACCGCCAGGAAGGCGTCCATATAGCCGTCAACCAGATAGCGCCCGCCTACTTCCAGCACCGCCACCGCGAACAGGCCCGCCACCCACCACGTACGCAGGCTGCGCGCGATCAGCAGCAGCGGCGGCAGCAGCAGGAGCGTGGCGGCCGCCTTGGGGAAGATCTCGTTCCAGTGCCCTACCACCTTGGCCGCGGTGGCCGACCACAGCGGCATCAGCGAGGGGTAGTCGTTGTGGCTGAAGATCGCGTAGTTATCCAGCTGGGCGTACAGCGAGTTCTCCAGGTAGATGCGCTTGGCGTGCAGCATCCAGATCGAGCGCGGGTCCCATTCGTCGGTGGGGCTGCCCAGCGCGAGGACCAGCAGTACGGCGACAATGCCCACCATCCAGGCCGCCCGCCCGTCGCGAAGGGCCAGCAGCGACCACACCGCACAGGCCAGCACGGCGATGAAGGCGATCTGGGCCGGCAGCCCTACCCAGCCAAACGCAGCGAAGGCATAGCAGAGCAGCACGCCGGCCAGCATGCCCAGAGCGGCGCGCGCGCCACCGTCAGTGGCAGTCAACGAGAACAATGCGCTCACTCCTTGAGATTTCAGTGCAGTTCGGCTGCTGCGGGCCGGGGGTGCGCCAGAGCATCAGGCCCTTATCGCCCCAATGAACGCGGCGGGGGTACAGCCCGTCCCACAGGCGCTCGCGCACCAGCGGGTCTTCCCAGAGGCCAGATGCCAGCGCAACCGGCACGCTGGGGTCGCCGTGGCGGGCGAGCAACTCGCGGGCTTCGACCACCTCGGGCGGCACCGACTCCTTCCACCCTGCACCGGCATCAAAGGCCTGGCGCAACAGCGAGCTGTCGAAATGGATGTCCTTGGCGATGCCGCGCAGCCCCACCAGCAGAAGCGCGCCTGTCAACAGGCCGACCAGCCAGCGTTGCAGTACGGAGGAGGTTCCCTTCCCGGGTTTGATCACGGCAGCGTTCCAGGTTCAGCCAAGCCGGAAATTCTAGCATTGGCCCGATGGCGCCTCTTCGCCATCCTTGGGGCGGGGGCCGGGTAGGGTCGGTCCCCAGACGACCGCACGTAATCCTCCAACGTCCGGTAACGCATGACCCCTGATCGAAACATCGCCCACATCGCGCGATGAAGAGATTTTGGTGCCAAAACTGCCAGCTCGGATCTCCCTGCGGTCCACTCGAAATCCCGGCAAAAACCCTAACTGCCAACTCCATTCCACTTCGTTACCCCCACGCCCCGCAACGCTTTCAGGGCTGTCCGGGCCCAGAACGTCACTTCCATTGATAGCGTCAACTGAGGCGCGGGACTCAACAGAAACAATCTACTGGAGGTATCGTTGCTTCGTTCTCATGGTGTGCCCAAGAGTTTGAAAGCTCCGCTACAGCATATCGGTCCTCTCTATGTCGGGAGGGCGACGAAATAAAAAACCCTTCAGGGGAATACGTCGCACCGTCTGCTGTAGCACGGCTTTCAACCTCCCGACTCCCCCGCCGCCCCGGCGGGGGAAATACCTTGGAGAGCCACCATGTATTCTAGTGACAACGATGCGCCCACCAGTCACCCCACCCGCCCCAGCCTTGGCTGGCACAAACCCAAGCGCGTGATCGTCGGATCGCTCATTTATCAACATCACAGGCCCCAGCCCGGTGAGCCGATCGTCCCCTGCATCAAACTGCGCGGCATGTGGATGGCTGAGGCGGGCATCTCGCCAGGGACGCGATTGACCGTGGAGATATTTGACGGCGCCATCCTGCTGCGTGCGGCGGAACCGGCGGTGTCGGTGCAGCTTCGGCCGATCAGGCGGCGGATCGGGCGGGTGCATTCCGGGCGTTGAGGCGTTCCAGCGACGCAGGGCGTCGCTCTACCCGGGGCGACGCCGTCTGCGTGGCGTACTTCCGCACCCTTCCCGCGCGGAAGTACGAAGTTGGTGCCATTACCGTCACCTGCATCTCCGCCGAAGCCGGCGCGGTTTTCCTTAGAAATTCCTGTTCCCCCAGCACAGCCGCTGATGGCGACACCCTTTGCTCACAAGGCTTTCCCACTCCGTCCGGGCCTCCCGCCTGGCATCCACAGTTCGCCTCCAGGCATGAAAGAGCGCGACCGGAAACCAGCCGGTGTTGGTACCGTCTCGCGCTTCTCTTGGTGTGGTGTTGGAGGGCATGACGTTGAGCCTTCGCCGTTACGTGGTCGCGGCCCATCGTTCGATTGCCCGGCATGGCGGCGGCGCTGCCGGCGTCTGGTCAGTTGTCCGACGTGCATTCAGGGTCGTTCGGGCCATGGGCCTGGTCGGCCTCATTGGCCGCTTGCGCTCTGCCAGCAGGATACAAACGCCGGTAGTCGACACGTTCGACGCGCCGACGCTACCGGATCCCGTGGCCCTGCGCGATTTCAACCTTCGGGTCGGCGTCATGGCGCACGTTTACTACCCCGACCTGGTTGAGGAATTCGCGGCAGCACTGTGCCTGCTGCCGGTGCCGTATGCCCTCCTTGTGTCGGTGGTGGACGCGGAGGCAGAAGAACGGGTCCGTCGGAATTTTTCCACCCTGCCGAACGTTACTACGCTGCTTGTGAAGCGCGTCGAGAACCGTGGCCGCGACATCGCACCCATGTTGGTCACGTTCCATGATGAGATCCTGGCTCTGGACCTGATTGGACACGTCCACACGAAGAAGTCGCTCTATACCGGCAGCGAACAAGAGGAATGGCGACGCTACCTGATGCGAAGCCTGTTCGGCTCACCTGAACGCCTGGCGTGGATTCTCGGCATGTTCCAGGCCGACGCGAAGCTGGGAATGGTCTATCCGGAGAGCTACGCTGGCATCCCGTTGTGGGCCCATACCCTGCTGAGCAACGCCGATCAATGCGAAACGCTTGCCCACCGCATGGGCATCGCCATGGATCGGCAACGGTATCTCGACTTCCCCGCAGGCTCGATGTTCTGGGCACGCGTCTCAGCGCTGCGCCCGCTTTACGACCTGCGCCTGCGCTTGGAGGAGTTCCCAGTCGAACAGGGCCAGATCGACGGCACACTGCAGCATGCAGTTGAACGCATACTGGGGATCGTGACCCGCCAACAGGGATACCGACTGGGCATTCTTCCGACAGATGGGCGCCTTGCGCTGACGGTAGAAGGGGAACGAAATGCTGCGTCCGCACTGGAAACAAGTGTTTTCGAGCGACTGCAGATGGCATCACTGGAGGCAGATCGCGTCACTGTGGACGTGTTCGACACGTTGACCACCCGCGCTTTTCTGACACCGGCGGCCGCACGCGAGCATCTGGGGTGGCGGCTGAATCGGCACTTCGGAATCGAGCGCTTCACTGAACATCGCGAGGATGCCGAAGCAACGCTGCGTGCACGACTGGCTCGCGATCCAGAACTCTCGGAGATTCATGTTCTGCTGGCGCAGCGGCTCAGGCACCCCGATCTGGATGCGTCTTCGCTTGCAGATCTTGAGCGTGAGCATGAGCGGGCTTTACTACAACCCCGCACGGGGGTTCTGACGGCGCTGAAACGCCTTGGAGTTCAGCCTCTGACTGCTTTTTCGGATATGTACCTTTCAAGTAGTGACATGCAGGAGGTACTGCCTGCAGCCGTGGTCCGCGACATCGGTCATTGGCTTGTATCCTGCGAGACTGGAAGCCGAAGAGACTGCATCTCGACCTGGAAACAGCTCGCGTCCGAACAAAAGGGCGCGGGAAGTCGATGGCTCCACGTGGGCGACAATGAGCATTCCGACGTTCAGCTGCCGCAGCAGGCGGGGTTGCCCGCACCGACGCACGTACTGCGACCTTCTGCCTTATTCGACATCATTCCAGGCCTGCGGGTTCTTCGTCATCCGCAGGGTATGCACGCGCCTTGGCAGGAGCAACTCTGGCGTGGCCTACTCGCCAACCGATTCGCAGCCATTGCTGATACAACACCTCGTCATCTGACGGGCGCACCGACACTTGATGCCGCAACGCTGGGCTACGTGGTGCTTGGCCCCCTGGTGCTCGACTTCCTGCTGGCCGCGATCGACCTCGCCCGGGACAAAGGGGTTGCCACGCTGCTGTTTCTGAGCCGTGAGGGCTACCTGCTGCAGCGGGCCTTCGCCCGTCTACAGGATTTCCACGTTAGGGCAAGGGAGCTCACCGGACGCTATTTCCTAGCCTCCCGGCGTGGCACCCTGCTCCCTTCGTTATTCGATGAGCAGGATATGGTGCGGGTTGTTGAGGGAAGCTTCAATGGATCATTCGACGCATTATTGACCGCGCGGCTGGGCGATGAGGCTGGGAGGCTGGTTCAGGTACATGCACCCGCTCGCGCTGCACAGGATGTATATCTCCCCGAGATGTCCGACGAGGTAGCGCGTTGGCTGGCACCTGCGCTGCCAGAACTGCTGAGCCTGGCAAAAGAACAGCGCGAGGCTTACAAGGTGTACCACCACGCGAACGTCGGCGACTCCACTTCGATGCTTGTGGATATCGGCTATGCGGGCAGTATTCAGCGCAACCTCGCGCGGGCGCTGGAAGCGGATATGGGAGGTTATTACATGGCTCTGCGCAACGGTCCTTTGGCAGTGCCTGACAGCGGCTGGGCCCTTGCGCGATATGCTGATGGGCGGGGCGTGGGGGACGAGCCTGCATCAAGTATCCTGACAAATGACCTGCTGCTGGAGGCGCTCCTGACCGCCCCTGAGGGGCAATTCAGCGGCTTCGCCTGCGACAACTCGTCCCCGCCCCAGCCGCGCTTCGGTCCCGTCGAGCTGCCCGCCCAAGGCATTGAGGTTCTGGCCGACGTTCACGCCGGTGCTTTGGAGTTCATTGACCATATCTGCGCTGCACTGGGCGAGGACATTTCCGAGCTGACGTTCGATCCCGCAGGTGTACAAATTCCATTGCGGAGTATTGGCAGCGGACGGTGGGACGCACGCGGGCCACTCGCCATGCTCGCCACCAAAGACTACTTTACGGGGCGTGGTACGGTTTCTGCGGGCCAGCCGCTCTAGATCCCAACGCCGCATGGGCGGCTGGAACATCACTACTACCCTGCTTTCGATGATGCCTTTGCTGGAGGAGTAAGCTCGCCCGCGCGACTGACATGCCCCGCCCGGTTGCCGCCGTACGTTCAAACCCCGAGAATGGGGTCATTAACGACACGCCGGAACCTCCATGCCTGCTGCTGTGCCCGCTCTGCCCGGGGTCTGCCGTTCATGACCACCTTCAGCGTGCGCCTGCGTTCAGCAGTTTACCTGGCGCTGCGAGCCGGCTTCCGAGCGCTGCCCTTGTCTGACGGACAGCGCGACCGGTTGAGGGCGCGGTTCCTTGACCGGCACGGCGATTGGGTGCCTCCACCGCCACGTGGCCAGGTGGATGGCTCCGGCAAGAGCGCCGGACGCCCGCTGTTCCGTGCAGATGAACCGGCCATCGGCCATGTGCCGTTCCGGGCCGAGGACTTGCCAGCCGCGTTGCCAGCAACCCTGGTGGCGTTCTACCTCCCCCAGTTCCACCCCATCGAACAGAACGATGCGTGGTGGGGCAAGGGCTTCACCGAATGGCGCAACGTCACCCGCGCCCTGCCCCAGTTCGAAGGCCACGTGCAGCCGCGGCTGCCGGCCGATCTAGGATTCTATGACCTGCGCAACCCGCAGATCATGCGCGAGCAGGCAGCGTTGGCGCAGGAATACGGCATCGGCGCATTCTGCTTCTACTACTACTGGTTCAGCGGCAACACGTTGCTGGAGTCGCCGCTGCGCCAGTGGCTGGCCGACGACAGCATCGAAATGCCGTTCTGCCTGTGCTGGGCCAATGAGAACTGGGCACGGCGATGGGACGGGCGCAGCGAAGACATCCTGATCGGTCAGCAGCACAGCGCCGAAGATGATCTTGCCTTCATCGCACATGTAGCGGATTACCTGCGTGACCGCCGTGCCCTGAAGGTGGACGGCAAGCCGATGCTGCTGGTTTATCGCCCGCATCTGCTACCGGATGCACGCGCAACCGCGCAGCGCTGGCGCCAGTGGTGCCGGGAGAACGATATCGGAGAAATCCATCTGGCGTACGTCCAGGGCTTCGAGCGTCCGGACCCGCGCGAGATTGATTTCGACGCAGCGGTAGAGTTCCCGCCGAACATGAGCAACCCGCGTTCGCTCACCGCAAACCAGTACCTGATCAATCCTGAGTTTCAGGGCGACGTGCGCGATTGGCGCGAGCTGGCCAGCGAAATCGGCGGCCGGGCGTTGCCGGACTACCCGCTCTATCCGGGCGTGAACCCAGGCTGGGACAACGAGGCACGCCGCTCCGGTCGTGGCCGCGTGTACCTGCATGCGTCGCCACGCGGCTACTGCGACTGGCTTTCGAAGACGATCCACCAGCGCTTGGCAACGGTAGATCCAGCGAGGCGATTGGTCTTCATCAACGCCTGGAACGAATGGGCGGAAGGTGCAGTGCTGGAACCGGATTCCCGATTGGGCCATGCCTGGCTGGAAGCCACCCGGAAGGCACTACGCGCGCCGGTGCCCCCGCCTATGCCAACTCGGCCATGTGTGGTGATCCATGCGTGGTACCTGGACATACTCACCGAGCTCCTCGCCGATCTGCGCGCTGCGGAGCTGCCGTGGCGCATCGTCATTTCCACGACTGCCGACAAGTACGACGCAGTTGGACAGGCGGTGAGGGCGGCAGGGATGGAGGCGGAGATCGAGGTGCATCCCAACCACGGTCGCGACATCCTGCCATTCCTCCAGATCGCCGAGCGTTTGTACGAAGAAGGCGAACAGGTGGTGCTCAAACTGCACACCAAACGCTCTACCCACCGCAGCGATGGCGAAGACTGGCGCAGGGAGCTGACCGGACGCCTGCTCGATCCGGACCGGGCCGGGCTGATATTCAGTGCGTTCGTGCATGACCCGGACCTTGGGTTGGTGGCACCCGAGGGCCACGTGCAGCGACTGGACTATTACTGGGGCGCGAACGAGCGCAACGTCGGTGCGCTGCTGGCGCGGATGGGGTTGCCCCCGGCAGACGTCAGCCGCGATACGTTCGTGGCCGGCAGCATGTTCTGGGTCCGGCTATCCTCACTGCGCCCGCTATTGGACGCGCACCTTCAACCATCGCTGTTCGAGCCCGAAGACGGTCAGGTGGATGGTACCCAGGCACACGCCGTGGAGCGCGTCGTCTCACTGGTAGTCCGCCATGCGGGCGCGAACGAGCAAACCGCAGCAACCGTGCTTGGGCTGCCGTTCGACGACGGACAGCCCTATCAGTACGCCCGCAAGGGGTGAGCCACGAACCGGATCAGTTGAAGCTGACGCCGGTCTTTTCCTTCAGTTCTTCATCGCTCACGCCCGGCGCCGCTTCTACCAGCTTCAAGCCCGCGTCGGTCACATCGAACACGGCCAGATCGGTGATGATCCGATCCACCACACCCACGCCGGTCAGCGGCAGGGTGCATTCGGCCAGGATCTTGTGCTCGCCGTTTTTTGCGGTGTGCTCCATCAGCACCACCACGCGCTGCACGCCGGCCACCAGGTCCATGGCGCCGCCCATGCCCTTGACCATCTTGCCGGGGACCATCCAATTGGCCAGGTCGCCCTTGTCGGTCACCTGCATGGCGCCGAGGATCGCCAGGTTGACGTGGCCGCCGCGGATCATCGCGAAGCTGTCGTGGCTGCCGAAGTAGCTGGCACCGGCACGCGCGGTGACGGTCTGCTTGCCGGCGTTGATCAGGTCGGCGTCCACTTCCGCTTCCGTCGGGAACGGGCCAATGCCGAGCAGGCCATTCTCCGACTGCAGCCACACGTCCACGCCTTCGGGAATATGGTTCGCCACCAGGGTTGGCAGGCCAATACCCAGGTTCACATAGGCGCCGTCGGTGAGTTCGCGGGCGGCGCGCTGCGCCATTTCATCGCGGGTCCATGCCATCTCAGTTGCCCTCCGCACGCACGGTGCGCTGTTCGATGCGTTTTTCGGGAGTCGGGTTGTGCACGATGCGGTGCACGTAGATGCCCGGCAGGTGCACCTGGTCCGGGTCGATGCTGCCCACCGGCACCACTTCTTCCACTTCCACCACGCATAGCTTGCCGGCCATGGCGCAGGCCGGGTTGAAGTTTCGGGCGGTCTTGCGGAACACCAAGTTGCCGGCCTCGTCGGCCTTCCACGCCTTGACCAGCGCCACGTCCGCGCGCAACGCGGTTTCCATCACATAGTGCTTGCCGTCGAACTCGCGGGTTTCCTTGCCCTCGGCCACCACGGTGCCGTAGCCGGTGGCGGTAAAGAACGCCGGAATTCCCGCACCGCCGGCGCGCAGGCGCTCGGCCAGGGTGCCCTGCGGGTTGAACTCCAGCTGCAGTTCACCGGCCAGGTATTGGCGCTCGAACTCCTTGTTCTCGCCCACGTAGGACGAAATCATCTTGCTGATCTGGCGGGTTTCCAGCAGCTGGCCCAGGCCGAAGCCGTCCACGCCGGCGTTGTTGGAAATCACCGTCAGGTCCTTTACCCCGGTGTCGCGCAGCGCGGCGATCAGCGCTTCGGGAATGCCGCACAGGCCGAAACCGCCGACCGCCAGGGTCTGGCCGTCGGCCACCGCGCCCTGCAGCGCCTCGGCGGCACTGGCGTAGCGCTTGCCGCGCCGGCCGTTGTCTGGGGACTTGCTCATCTACGCCCTCACCTCGTTGATGTAAGCCGCCATTGTATCCATTGGCAGGGGTAGCCCCGGCTAAACGGCCGATTCGGGCTGAAAACGCTTCCCATACACGGCACCAGCTAAACTCGCCTACTGACTTCGAAA
This sequence comes from Stenotrophomonas aracearum, assembly GCF_031834615.1. NCBI lineage: Bacteria > Pseudomonadati > Pseudomonadota > Gammaproteobacteria > Lysobacterales > Lysobacteraceae > Stenotrophomonas > Stenotrophomonas aracearum. The sequence goes on along the minus strand of NZ_CP115543.1, from coordinate 653,203 downwards.
GGACACCCGATGACCCTCCCCGCATTCAAGGCATACGACATCCGCGGCCGCGTGCCGGACGAGCTGAACGAAGACATGGCGCGCCGGATCGGCGTGGCCCTGGCCGCCCAACTGGCGCCGGGCACCGTCGTTGTCGGCCATGACGTGCGCCTGACCAGCCCCGGCCTGCAGGACGCACTGGCTGCCGGCCTGCGCGGTGCGGGGCGCGAGGTGCTGGACATCGGGCTGTGCGGCACAGAGGAGGTCTACTTCCAGGTGGACCACCTGAAGGCCGCCGGCGGGGTGATGGTCACCGCCAGCCACAATCCGATGGACTACAACGGCATGAAGCTGGTCAAGGAGCAGGCCCGGCCGATCAGCTCGGATACCGGCCTGTTCGCCATCTCCGATGCTGTTGAGGCAGACACCGCGTCCCCGGCTGAACCCAAGGCCGGCATCCAGTCGCACCCGGACAAGTCGGCGTACATCGAGCACCTGCTGAGCTACGTTGATCGCAGCTCGCTGAAGCCGCTGAAGCTGGTGGTCAACGCCGGCAACGGCGGCGCGGGTGCCATCGTGGACCTGCTGGCGCCGCACCTCCCGTTCGAGTTCGTCCGCATCGCGCACGAGCCGGACGGCAGCTTCCCGAACGGCATTCCGAACCCGCTGCTGGTCGAGAACCGCGAGCTCACCGCGAAGGCGGTGCTTGAGCACGGTGCGGACTTCGGGATCGCCTGGGACGGCGACTTCGACCGCTGCTTCTTCTTCGACCATACCGGCCGCTTCATCGAGGGCTACTACCTGGTCGGTCTGCTGGCCAAGGCGATCCTGGCGCGGCAGCCGGGCGGCAAGATCGTGCACGATCCGCGCCTGCTCTGGAACACCGTGGAAATGGTCGAAGAGGCCGGTGGCCAGGCGGTGCTGTGCAAGAGCGGGCATGCCTTCATCAAGGAAAAGATGCGCGACGAAGATGCCGTGTATGGCGGTGAAATGAGCGCGCACCATTACTTCCGCGAGTTCGCCTACGCCGACTCGGGCATGATTCCGTGGCTGCTGATCGCCGCGCTGGTCTCCGAGTCCGGCCTTTCGCTGGCCGAGCTGGTGGAAGAGCGCATGCAGAAGTTCCCGTGCAGCGGCGAGATCAACTTCAAGGTCAGCGACGCCAAGCTGGCCGTAGCGCGGGTGATGGAACACTTCGCTTCGCACGGGCCCACGCTGGACCACACCGACGGCATCAGTGCCGACTTCGGCGAGTGGCGCTTCAACCTGCGCAGCTCCAATACGGAGCCGCTGCTTCGCTTGAACGTGGAAGCGCGCGGCGATGCCGCCCTGCTGCAGCAGCGCACCGACGAAATCTCCCAGTTGCTCAAGGCATCCTGAGGCGCAGCCCGATGAACGACATTCTTCCGGTGATCCTGTCTGGCGGCTCCGGCACGCGCCTTTGGCCGCTGTCGCGCGAGGCCTATCCGAAGCAGTTCCTCGCACTGGCCGGCGAGCAGACCATGCTGCAGGCCACCTGGGAGCGCGTGGCGCCCATCGCCGGGCGACCGCCGCTGGTCGTTGCCAACGAGGAACATCGCTTCGTGGCCGCCGAACAGCTGCAGCAGCTCGGTGTGCAGCCGCAGGCCATCCTGCTGGAGCCGGTCGGGCGCAACACCGCCCCGGCCATTGCCGTGGCCGCGCTGGAAGCCACGCTGGAGGAAGGCGACCCGGTGCTGCTGGTGCTGCCGTCGGACCATGTGATTGCCGATGAGGAAGCCTTCCGGGCGGCGGTTCTCAGTGCACTGCCGGCCGCGCGCGAGGGCAAGCTGGTCACTTTCGGTATCGTGCCGACCGGGCCGGAGACCGGCTATGGCTACATCAAGGCGTCATCAGGCGGTGCCGTCCGTGCGGTCGACCGCTTTGTCGAAAAGCCGGATGCGGAGACCGCCCTTCAGTACGTGCAGTCCGGCGAGTACTTCTGGAACAGCGGCATGTTCCTGTTCAAGGCCTCACGCTACCTGGCCGAGCTGGAGCGCCTGCATCCGGAGATGCTGGCTGCCAGTCGCAATGCCTGGCAGCTGGCGCGCCGCGATACCGACTTCACCCGCCTGGACAAGGACGCGTTTGCGGCGGTGCCGGCCGACTCCATCGACTACGCGGTGATGGAGAAGACCAACGACGCCGTGGTGGTGCCGCTGGATGCCGGCTGGAACGACGTGGGCTCCTGGACCGCGCTGCGCGACGTGTCGGCACAGGATGCCGATGGCAACGCACACCACGGCGACGTGATCGCCATCGACTGCCGCAATACCTATGCCTACGGCGAGCGCCTGATCGCGCTGGTCGGGCTGGACGATGTGATCGTGGTCGAGACGGACGACGCCGTGATGGTCGGCCGCAGCGACCGCATGCAGGAGATCAAGCAGGTGGTGGCCAAGCTCAAGGCCGATGCGCGACCCGAAGCCACCTGGCACCGCAAGGTTTATCGCCCGTGGGGCGCCTACGACTCCATCGACAATGGCGAGCGCTTCCAGGTGAAGCGGATCACGGTGAAGCCGGGCGGCACGCTCAGCCTGCAAATGCACCACCACCGTGCCGAGCACTGGGTGGTGGTGAGCGGAACCGCCGAAGTTACGCGCGGTGATGAGGTAATCCTGCTGGGTGAAAACCAGAGCACCTACATTCCGCTGGGCGTGACCCACCGGCTGCGCAACCCGGGCAAGCTGCCGCTGGAGCTCATCGAGGTGCAGTCCGGCAGTTACCTGGGCGAGGATGACATCGTGCGGTTTGAGGATACGTACGGGCGAAGCTGAAAGAAGAAGGGCCGGTCATTGACCGGCCCTTCTTTCATTCCACCGTAACGCTCTTCGCGAGGTTGCGCGGCTTGTCCACGTCCGTGCCGCGCGCCAGCGCGGTGTGGTACGCCAGCAGCTGCACCGGGATGGTGTGCACCACCGGGCTGAGCACGCCGGCGTGGCGCGGGGTGCGGATCACGTGCACGCCTTCGGACTCGACAAAGTTGCTGTCCTGGTCGGCGAACACGAACAATTCGCCGCCACGTGCGCGCACTTCCTGCATGTTGGACTTCACCTTCTCCAGCAGGCTGTCGTTGGGCGCGATCACCACCACCGGCATGTCTTCGTCCACCAGCGCCAGCGGACCGTGCTTGAGCTCGCCAGCCGGATAGGCCTCTGCATGGATGTAGGTGATTTCCTTGAGCTTGAGCGCGCCTTCCAGTGCGATCGGGTAATGCAGGCCACGGCCGAGGAACAGCGCGCTGTTCTTGCGCGCGAAGCGCTCAGCCCAGGCCGCGATCTGCGGCTCCATGTTCAGCGCATGCTGCACGCTGCCCGGCAGGAAGCGCAGCTGTTCCAGGTACTCCGCCTCCTGCGCGGCGTCGATGCGACCGTGCAGCTTGCCCAGCACCACGGTCAACTGGAACAGTGCCGCGAGCTGGGTGGTGAAGGCCTTGGTCGAGGCCACGCCGATCTCGGCACCGGCGCGGGTGTAGCAGACCAGCTCGCTGGCGCGCGGGATCGCGCTCTCGGGCACGTTGCAGATCGACAGCGTGTGCAGGTGGCCCAGCGACTTGGCGTATTTCAGCGCCTCCATCGTGTCCAGGGTTTCGCCGGACTGGGAGATGGTGACGATCAGGTGCTTGGGATTGGCGTAGGCGGCGCGGTAGCGGTATTCGCTGGCGATCTCCACGCTGCACGGCAGCCCGGCGATGGCCTCGATCCAGTAGCGCGCGGTGAGGCCGGCGTAGTAGCTGGTGCCGCAGGCGATGATCTGCACGCCTTCGATGCCGGCCAGCACGTCCTCCGCATTCTTGCCGAACAGCTCGGCCGGGAAACCACCGGCGTCGATCGCCGCTTCGATGGTGTCGCCCAGCGCGCGCGGCTGCTCGTGGATTTCCTTCTGCATGAAGTGGCGGTACGGGCCCAGCTCCAGCGAGGCCAGCGACACGTCGGACTGGTGCACGCCACGGTCCACCGGCAGGTTGTGCTCGTCATACACCTGCACGCCGTCGCGGCGGATGTCGGCGGTGTCGCCCTCTTCCAGGAAGATCACGTTGCGGGTAGCCGAGATCACCGCCGACACGTCGGATGCAACGAAGTTCTCGCCCTCGCCCAAGCCGACCAGCAACGGGCAGCCCATGCGCGCGCAGACGAAGTGGTCCGGTTCGGCGCGGCTCATCACCGCCAGCGCGTAGGCGCCGGTCAGTTCCTTCACCGTGCGCTGCAGTGCCGAGAGCAGGCTGTCGCCGTTCTTCAGGTTGTAATGCATCAGGTGGGCGATGACTTCGGTGTCGGTCTGCGACTCGAACACGTAGCCCAGGCCGCGCAGGCGCTCACGCTGCTCTTCGTGGTTCTCGATGATGCCGTTGTGCACCAGTGCCACGCCGTGGCTGGTGTGCGGGTGGGCATTGGCTTCGGTGACCCCGCCATGGGTGGCCCAGCGGGTGTGGCCGATGCCGAGGGTGGCGTCGAAGCCTTCGGCGGCCGCGGCCTTCTCCATCTCGGCCACGCGGCCGGTGCGGCGCACCCGGCGCACGTCCGGCTGGGCCTGGGTCCGGTCCAGCACGGCGATGCCGGACGAATCGTAACCGCGGTATTCCAGGCGCTTGAGACCCTCGATCAGTACCGGCACCACATCGCGATCTGCGATCGCGCCAACAATTCCACACATTGCAGAATATCCGTCCAGTCAAACCCATTAGGCAGCTGCCGCTATCGGCAACATGAAGCATTTGGAAGGCCCTGATGCGCCTCCCGTCCGGCTCAGGTCCGGTCGTTGGTCCGCTCATTCAAGACGCGGCGCAGACCATCCTCCCAGCTCGGAAGTGTGATGCCAAAATCTGACTCCAGCTTGGCCACGTCCAAGTGGGAATATGCGGGGCGCTTTGCGGGAGTTGGATACTCGGCAGTAGAGATCGCCAAAACCTTGGGAGCGCGAGCCAGCTTTCCCGCGGCCACCGCCTCGGCAAAAATGGCCTCCGCAAAACCATGCCAACTGGTCTCGCCCTGAGCCGTAAGGTGCCAGGTTCCTGAAAGCGCGCCAGGATGCTGCAGCACCTGCGCGGTTACGTCGGCAATCAACGCCGCCGGGGTCGGGGTACCCACTTGGTCGGCGACCACGCGCAGCTCATCACGCTCAGCGCCGACACGCAGCATGGTGCGGAGGAAGTTGGCGCTGTGCGACGCATACACCCAGGCAGTGCGGAAGATCAAATGGCGCCCACCGGCAGCCCGGATAGCTTCTTCCCCGGCCAGCTTGCTGGCGCCGTACACGCCCAACGGCGCGGTGGCATCGTCTTCGCGATAGGGTCGGACGCCCTGCCCGTCGAACACGTAGTCGGTGGAGTAATGCACCAGCGGCACGCCAACTGCAGCGCACCAGCGAGCGATGACGCCCGGCGCTTCCGCATTGGCGCGGAAAGCAGCGTCACGCTCTTCTTCGGCGCGATCCACCGCCGTGTAGGCCGCGGCATTCACCACAACGCTGGGCTTCAACCGGTCGAGCAGTGCGATGAGGGATTCGGGCTGGTTGAAATCAGCCGTCTCGCAAGGCGTACCGTCGGCCAAGGTGCCGCTGCGGGTGGTTGCCACGAGCGTGCCGAGCGGGGCCAGGGCGCGCAACAATTCCTGGCCCAGCTGACCGTTGCCGGCAAACAGCAGCACCGTCACGGCGCGCCCTGCAGCACCGCGAAGTCCGGAAGACGGTCTTCGGCGATGTCCTTCAGGAACGGTGCGGCTTCATCCTTGGCCGACAGCGTCGGGCCGCTGATCGGCCAGTCCACGCCGATGTCGGCATCATTCCAGCGTACGCCTGCGTCAAAGTCCTTCAGGTACACCTCGGTGCACAGATAGCTGAAGACGGCACGCTCGGACAGCACGGCGAAGCCGTGCGCGAAGCCTTCCGGAATCCAGAACTGCTTCTTGTTTTCCGCGCTCAGCACCACCGCTTCCCATTGGCCGAAGGTCGGCGAGCCGCGACGGATATCCACGGCTACGTCGTACACCTCGCCTTCGAGCACGCTGACCAGTTTGCCCTGCGGACGCGGCCACTGGTAATGAAGGCCACGCAGTACGCCCTTGGCCGAGGTGGACACGTTGCTCTGGACAAACTTCGTGGGCAGGCCATGCTGGCCGAAACGCTCGGCGTTCCAAGTCTCAAAGAAGAAGCCGCGTTCATCGCCGAACACAGCCGGCTCGATCACCACGCAGCCCGGCAGCTTGGTTTCAATTACTTTCACGGTACGACTCCACGCACGGCCAGTGCATGCAGGTACTGGCCATAACCATTCTTGATCAGCGGTGCGGCAAGCGCTTCCAGCTGTTCGGCGTTGATCCAACCCTGCCCGAAGGCAATTTCTTCCGGGCAGCAGACCTGCAGGCCTTGGCGGGTCTGGATTGTCTCGATGAAGTTGGAAGCCTCCAACAGTGACTGGTGCGTGCCGGTGTCGAGCCACGCGTAGCCACGACCCAATGCTTCCAGATGCAGATTACCTTCGCGCAGGTAACGCTGATTGAGATCGGTGATCTCCAGCTCGCCGCGCGGCGACGGCTTCAGTTCGGCTGCGTGGTGGCTGGCATTGCCGTCGTAGAAGTACAGCCCGGTAACCGCATAGTTCGAACGCGGGTTGGCCGGCTTCTCGACCAGATCAATGACCTTGCCTGCCTTGTCGAACTCAGCCACGCCGTAACGTTCCGGGTCATTCACCCAGTACCCGAAAACGGTCGCGCCGGTTTCGCGCTGATCGGCGTTGCGCAGCATTTCGCTCAAGCCGTGGCCGTGGAAGATGTTGTCCCCCAGCACCAGGCAGCTCGGCTTGCCGCCCACAAAGTCCTTGCCAATCAGGTAAGCCTGCGCCAGCCCATCCGGGCTTGGCTGCACGGCGTACTCGATGTTCATGCCCCACTGCGAACCATCTCCCAGCAGCGTCTGGAAGAGCGCCTGCTCGTGCGGGGTGTTGATGATCAGCACGTCGCGGATCCCGGCCAGCATCAGCACGCTGAGCGGGTAATAGATCATCGGCTTGTCGTACACCGGCAGCAGCTGCTTGCTGACGCCCTTGGTGATCGGGTACAGGCGGGTGCCGGAGCCGCCCGCCAGGATGATGCCTTTACGTTGCGTCATGGTAGGAAGTCCTTTTAGGCGCTCGTGCCGATGCGCTGCAGTCGATAACTGCCGTCGAGCACGCCGTTGACCCATTCCTGGTTGTTCAGGTACCAGTCAACCGTGAACCCGATGCCCTGCTCGAAGGTGTACTTGGGCTCCCAGCCCAGCTGGTCCTTCAGCTTCGATGCGTCAATGGCATAACGACGGTCATGGCCCGGACGGTCGGCCACGTAAGTGATCTGGCTGCTACGCGGCTGGCCATCTTCGCGCGGCTGGCGTGCATCGAGCAGCGCACAGATGGCGTGCACCACTTCAATGTTCTCTTTCTCGGAGTTGCCACCCACGTTGTAGGTCTCGCCGACCTGGCCCTTGGCCAGCACGGTACGGATCGCTTCGCAGTGATCGGACACGAACAGCCAGTCGCGCACCTGCTTGCCGTCGCCATAGACCGGCAGCGGTTCGCCGGCCAGCGCCTTGGCGATCACCAGCGGAATGAGCTTCTCCGGGAAGTGGTACGGGCCGTAGTTGTTCGAGCAGTTGGTGGTCAGCACCGGCAGCCCGTAGGTATGGTGGAACGCACGCACCAAGTGGTCCGAAGCCGCCTTGGACGCCGAATACGGCGAGTTCGGCGCATAGGGAGTAGTTTCGCTGAACTTGCCGGTTTCACCCAGCGTGCCGTACACCTCGTCGGTGGACACGTGCAGGAAGCGGAACGCCTGGCTTTTGTCGGCCGGCAGCGCCTTCCAAAAGTCACGGACGGCTTCAAGGAGGCCCAACGTGCCGACAACATTGGTCTGGATGAAGGCGCCGGGACCGTCGATGGACCGGTCCACATGGCTTTCGGCTGCGAAGTTCAGGACAGCGTCCGGCTGGTACTCATTGAGCAGCCGGGTCACCAGCGATTGATCGCCGATATCGCCTTGAACGAAGACGTGGTCCGGATTGCCCTCCAGCGAGGTCAGCGTTTTCAGGTTGCCCGCATAGGTCAGGGCATCCAGATTGATCACCCGCACGCCTTTGGCGACGGCTTCCAACACAAAGTTTCCGCCAATGAATCCGGCTCCGCCGGTGACAAGCCATGTGGGCACTACCCGTTCTCCTGTTCGGTATCGATCGTGAGCTGCCCTCCACGGGCGCTCGTACAGCCACACAGCATACATCGCAGTGCCGTTCGCGGCCTCTCACGTCATGTGAACAAGGCAAAAAGGCGGCACTTTATGCCGCAATGCAGCATTACCATACGCATTCGCATGGTCGCCCCAAGCCAGTTAGAATCGCGATCCCACCCCCGAACCGGTTGCCGCGTGCTGCAGCCGGACGTTCCCCGTTATTGAAGGATCCCGCACCAGATGAAAATCCTCGTCGCGTACAAGCGCGTGGTGGACTACAACGTCCGCATTCAGGTCAAGCCGGACGGTTCCGGCGTGGTCACCGACGGCGTCAAGCTGTCCCCCAACCCCTTTGACGAAATCGCTCTGGAAGAAGCCCTGCGCCTGCGCGACAAGGGCATCGCTACCGAGGTCGTGGTCGCCACCATCGCCCCGGCCGACGCCCAGGCGCACCTGCGCAACGGCCTGGCCATGGGTGCCAACCGCGCCATCCACGTCGTCACCGACCAGGCCATCCAGCCGCTGACCGCCGCCCGCACCCTGCTCAAGCTGGTGGAGAAGGAACAGCCGGACCTGGTGATCCTGGGCAAGCAGGCGATCGACGACGACGCCAACCAGACCGGCCAGATGCTGGCCACGCTGTGGGGCCGCCCGCAGGCCACCTTCGCCAGCAAGCTGGAGATTGCCGACGGCAAGGCCACCGTGACCCGCGAGGTCGACGCCGGCCTGGAAACGCTGGAAGTGGACCTGCCGGCCGTGGTCACCACCGACCTGCGCCTGAACGAGCCGCGCTTCATCAAGCTGCCGGACATCATGAAGGCCAAGGCCAAGCCGCTGGAGAGCCTGCAGCTGGCGGACCTGGGCGTTGAAGCCGCCGACACCTTCAACACCACCCACTACGCCGCGCCGTCCAAGCGCAGCAAGGGTGTGATGGTCAAGGACGCAGCCGAACTGGTTGCCGCACTCAAGCAGAAGGGGTTGCTGTAATGACCAAGATCCTCGTAGTTGCCGAACACCATGACGGCAAGCTCAATGCCGCCACCGCCAAGACCGTGAGCGCGGCCGCTGCCATCAGCGGCGCCAGCATCGACGTGCTGGTGCTGGCCGCCGACCCGGCCGCCGTGGCCGCCCAGGCCGCCCAGCTGGCTGGCGTGGCCAAGGTGCTGACCGTGGCCAATGCCGCCAATGCCCAGGCCCTGGCCCAGGTGCTGGCCCCGCAGATCGCACAGCTGGCCAGGGGCTACACCCACGTGTTCGGCCCGTCGACCACCTTCGGCAAGGACCTGATGCCGTGCGTGGCTGCCCTGCTCGGCGTGAACCAGGTCTCCGACCTGATGAGCGTGGAAGGCAGCCACAGCTTCAAGCGCCCGATCTACGCGGGCAACGCGATCATCACCGTGGACGTGCCGGCCGACCAGATCGTGGTCGCCACCGTGCGCGCCGCCTCCTGGCCGGAAGCGGCCCAGGGCGGCAGCGCCCCGGTGGAAGCGGCCAGCGTGGACGCGGCCCTGCCGACCCACACCCGCTTCATCGGCCTGGCCGCCGGTGCCACCGACCGCCCGGACCTGCAGAGCGCCAAGCGCGTGGTCTCCGGTGGTCGTGGCGTCGGTTCGGAGGAGAACTTCAAGGTGATCTTCCAGCTGGCCGACAAGCTCGGTGCGGCCGTGGGCGCCTCGCGCGCGGCGGTGGATGCCGGCTACGTCCCCAGCGACCTGCAGGTCGGCCAGACCGGCAAGATCATCGCCCCGGAACTGTACGTGGCGGTCGGCATCAGCGGTGCCATCCAGCACCTGACCGGGATCAAGGACGCCGGGACCATCGTGGCGATCAACAAGGACCCGGACTCGCCGATCTTCGAGATTGCCGATATCGGGCTGGTCGGGGACCTGTTCACCTTGTTGCCTGAGCTGGAAGCGGCCCTGTAAGCGTGGCCGAAGACGCCTCTTTCACTCCGCCCGCCCCGCAGCGCCGGGGCCGGGCACTGGGATGGTTGGCAGGCGTCGCCGTCGTGTATCTGGTGGCGCTGTGGTATCTGGATCGCGACAAGAACGTGCTGTCGCGACTGGGCGAGCTGGGCGGCCCGCTGCTGCTGTGTGCAGGTGCGGTACTGGCCAGCTATGGTTTCCGCTACCAGCGCTGGCACATGCTGGTGCGCGCACAGGGCCATCCGCTGGCTTCCTGGTGGTCGGGGCTGGGGGCCTATCTGGCCGGCTTCGCTTTTACCGCATCGCCGGGCAAGGCCGGCGAGCTGCTGCGCATACGCTACTTTTCACGCCTGGGCGTACCACCCAGGACCACGCTGACGACGTTCGTCTACGAACGCGCACTGGATCTGCTGGTCATCACCCTGATGGCGACCGGCGCCGCACGCTTGGTTCCCCTGTTTGGTGTGTTGACCGGCCTGGTACTCGCCGTGGTGGCCGGGATCTGCCTGCTGGCGTGCTGGCCAGCCCTGCAGCAGCTTGCGCGGGTCGTCATCGCTCGACTTCCGGTCCAACGACTGCGCCAGCTATGCGGTTTCCTGCTTGACGGAGTGTGCGCCCTGCAACCCCTGCTGCGCCCGCGCCTGGCCTTGACCAGCGCCATCCATGGCGCCGCCGCGTGGCTGCTGACCTCCGCCGCATTCGCGTGGCTCTGCCACTCGCTGGGAATCGATCTGGCCTGGCAGCATGCAGTGGCCATCTACCCGCTGGCGATGCTGGTGGGCGCGCTATCCTTCGTCCCCGGGGGCGTGGGCACCACCGAGGCCGCCATCGTGGTGATGCTGGCCAGCGTGGGCGCCGGCGTGGACGTAGCCCTGACCGCCGCCATCGGGATCCGACTCGCCAGCCTGTGGCTGGCGGTGCTGGTTGGAATGCTCGCGATGGCCGTCCTCGAGGCACGTCCATCGCACTGAACACGCAGGCGTTTTTTCGCTTACTCCTGCAACGGGCAACGGTATACTGCCCGGTCAATTTTCACGGATGAGAGATCATCGCCATGCATTGCCCCGGCACGTTCGCAGGAGTTACCCCGTTTTGAATGCCCAGAACCGCGCGCTCTGTGTCGACCTTGACGGAACCCTGCTGCGTTCCGACATCCTCTATGAATCGTTGCTGGCCCTGCTCGCGCGCAATCCGCTGTACCTGTTCCTGCTCCCGTTCTGGCTGCTCGGAGGCAAGGCTGCGGTGAAGCGCCAGCTGGCCTCGCGGGTGCAGCTCCCCGCCGAGACGCTGCCGTACGACGAGCGGGTGTTGGACATCCTGCGCACCACCACGCAGCGACCGCGGGTCCTGTGCACGGCCTCCGACCAGCTGCTGGTGCAGCCAATCGCCGACCATCTCGGGCTGTTCGAGGAAGTGATCGCCAGCGACGGACAGACCAACCTCTCCGGCCACAACAAGGGCAAGGCGCTCGCGGCCCGCTTCGGCGAACGCGGCTTCGACTATATGGGCAATGGCCGGGTCGACCTGGAGGTCTGGGCGCACGCCGGCGGAGCCATCGTGGTCAACAACGGCGAACGCCTGGCCCGCGATGCGGCCGGCCAGACCGAGGTGCTGGGCCACCTGCCCGCACAGAATGGCGGCCTGCTCACCTGGATCAAGGCACTGCGCATCTACCAGTGGCTCAAGAACCTGCTGGTGCTGGTGCCACTACTCACCGCGCACCGCTTCCTGGAACCCGCCGCAGTGATCGACGCAGGCATCGCGTTCCTCGCGTTCGGCCTGTGCGCGTCGGGCGTCTACCTGCTCAACGACCTGCTCGACCTGACCCCCGACCGCATGCACCCGCGCAAGCGTAAACGGCCCTTCGCCGCGGGGACGCTGCCGCTGCTGCACGGCCTGCTGATGGCGCCGCTGCTGACCGTGTTCGGGTTCGCGCTGGCGTGGCTGTGCAGCCCCGCCTTCGCCGGCGTCCTGCTGTGCTACTACGTCATGACCCTGGGCTATTCGCTCAAGCTCAAGCGCATCGTGATGATCGACGTGGTGCTGCTAGCCGCGCTGTACACCGTGCGCATCATCGGCGGGACCGTAGCGATCGGCTCGGAGCTGTCGTTCTGGCTGCTGGCGTTCTCGATGTTCGTCTTCCTCAGCCTGGCCATGCTCAAGCGCTACACCGAACTGGCCGCCGCGCTCGCCAGCGGCAAGGAAATGGCGATCGGCCGCGGTTACGCCGTAGCCGACCTGCCGCTGGTGCAATCGCTGGGGGCTGCTGCCGGCTATATCGGCGTGCTGGTGTTCGCGCTGTACATCAACAGCCCGGAAAGTCTTGAGCTGTACAGCAATCCGAAAGTCCTGTGGCTGTTGTGCCCGATGCTGCTGTATTGGATCAGCCGCATGTGGATCGTTTCGCACCGCGGCGAGATGGAAGATGACCCTATTGTCTTCGCGGCCATGGACCGGGTCAGCCAGGTGGTGATCGCCCTGTGCGTGGTCATCGTACTCGCCGCGATATGAGGTCAACGCGCGGCCAGTCATGGGGACGCTACCCGCACGCGCAGCAGACGCTGCTTGCGTTGAGCGACCGTGCAGCGGACCTGCCGGTCGCTTGCGGAACGGTGCTTCCCCACGGCAACGGCCGAAGCTACGGCGACAGCTGCCTGAATCCCGGCGGCTCGCTGTTGATGACACGGGCATTGGACCGTTTCATCGCGTTCGACCCGGCCAGCGGCGTCCTGCGCTGCGAGGCCGGCGTCACCCTGGCGGAGATCATAGAGCTTGCACTGCCCGCCGGATGGTTCCTGCCGGTCACGCCGGGCACCCGGTATGCCACTGTAGGGGGTGCTGTCGGCAACGACGTACATGGCAAGAACCACCACCGCGCCGGCAGCTTCGGCCACCATGTGCGCTGCCTGGAGCTGCTCCGAAGCGATGGCTCACGCCAGCTTCTGGATGCACAGGACCAGAGCGGCCTGTTTGCCGCCACCATCGGCGGCCTCGGCTTGACCGGGGTGGTCACCTGGGCCGAACTGCAGCTGCGACGCGTGCCCGGGCCATGGATCGAAACCGAGTCGATCCGGTTCGACAGCCTGGACGACTTTTTCGCACTATCGCGCGAGTCGGCGGATGGCTTCGAGTACACGGTGGCCTGGATCGACTGCCTGGCCACCGGCAAGCACTTGGGCCGCGGACATTTCCTGCGCGGCGACCATGCACCCGGCAATGCCCAAGCCGCGACACCGTCGGCTTCTCCACGGCGCAGCATGCCGCTGGTGCCGCCGGTGTCGCTGGTCAACCGGCTGACCCTGCGTCCGTTCAACACCCTGTACTACTGGCGGCAGCCGGCGCGGCGGCGGCGCCACGTCAGTCATTACCAGAGTTACTTCTACCCGCTGGACGGCATCAACCACTGGAATCGCATGTATGGCCCCCAGGGTTTCCTGCAGCACCAGTGCGTCCTGCCGCCGCAGCATGCGCGCGAAGCCACCGCCGCGTTGTTGTCGGAGATTTCGCGCAGCGGCCGCGGCTCGTTCCTCGCGGTACTGAAGGAGTTCGGCAACCGTCCCTCGCCGGGACTGCTGTCCTTCCCCCGCCCCGGCACCACCCTTGCGCTGGATTTCCCCAACGACGGGCCAGAGGTATTCCGGATGCTGGAGCGGCTGGACGCCATCGTTGGCGAGGTCGGCGGCGCGGTGTACGCGGCCAAGGACGCGCGCATGAGTGGCGCGCTGTTCCGCCAGTCCTATCCGCAATGGCAGCATTTTTCCCGATTCATCGACCCCCGATTCTCATCCGGCTTCTGGCGCCGGGTCATGGAGTGAGCATGCAGAAGATCCTGATCATTGGTGCGACATCGGCCATCGCCGAAGCCGTTGCACGCGTGTACGCCACACGCGCCGCAGCAGTCTTCCTTGTTGCTCGCAACGCCCCCAGGCTCGACACCATCGCGGCAGACCTGCGCGTACGAGGCGCCAGGCAGGTTGACGCAGCGGTCCTCGATGTTAACGACGTATCTGCGCACGCTGCCGTCCTGGATACGGCCTGGACCACTCTAGGTGGTGTCGACACGGTGCTGATCGCCCACGGCACCCTGCCCGACCAGGCTGCCTGTGATGCTTCTGTAGAAGTGTCGCTGCGTGAGTTCGCCACGAACGGCACTTCGACCATCGCGCTGGCCGCCGCACTTGCGCAGCGCCTGCAGGCCGGATCCACTCTGGCGGTCATTTCATCGGTGGCCGGCGATCGCGGCCGCGCAAGCAACTACCTGTATGGCAGCGCAAAAGCGGCCGTAAGTGCCTATCTGAGTGGGCTGGGCCAGCGTTTACACAAGCAGGGCATCAACGTACTGACCATAAAGCCCGGTTTCGTGGATACCCCCATGACACAGGCATTCAAGAAGGGCGCCTTGTGGGCGTCCGCTGATAAAGTTGCACGGGGCATCGTGCACGCGTCCGACCGTCGACGTGCGGTTGCCTACCTGCCAGGCTTCTGGTGGGCGATCATGATGGTCATCAAGAATATCCCCGAGTTCGTCTTCCGCCGTATTTCCCTCTAAATCTCTGATAGAGAAGGACATTTTGCGATGCCGGATATTGATCACGACCTGGACGTTCTGTATCAACACCGGTTCCCGAAAGAGGAACTGGCGAACAAAAACCGCATCTGGAAAGTGTTGTGCTCCCAATATTTCAACCGCTTCGTCAACAGCAACGACACAGTTGTGGACATCGGCGCCGGCTACTGTGAATTCATCAACAACATTCCCGCCAGCCGAAAAATTGCCGTTGATCTGAACCCCGACGTTCGTAGATTCGCTGGCGAAGGTACTGAAATCATCAACGAATCATGCACATCGGTCAGTTCCATTCCCAGCGGCAGCGTTGATGCCGTATTCATGAGCAATTTCCTTGAACACCTGCCAACCAAGGACCTGGTCCTGCAGACGTTGAGGGAAAGCGCGCGAATGCTGAAACCTGGTGGCCGGGCCATCATCCTTCAGCCGAACATCCGATTCTTGTATGACGAGTACTGGGACTATTTCGATCACCATACCGCTTTGAGCGACCGAAGTCTGGTCGAAGGCGTGTTGATGGCGGGTTTGGAACCACGAGTGGTGATCCCCAAGTTCCTTCCGTATACCACCAAGAGCCGACTTCCACAGGCCCCTTGGTTGGTTTCGTTGTACCTGCGCATTCCGCTGGCATGGCACTTCCTTGGCAAGCAGGCCCTGGTCGTGGCTTACAAGCCCAGCTGACCCCAATTTTGGTACCCGAGTTCGTCCATGGCACAGAAGAATGACAAAATCGTCCTCACCGGCGCGGCAGGCCTGGTAGGTCAAAACCTCATCGTCGAGATGAAGCAGCAGGGCTACACGCAACTTGTAGCCATCGACAAACATGAGCACAACCTCGAAATTCTTCGCAAACTCCATCCGGACGTGACAACCGTTCTTGCCGATTTGGCCGAACCCGGCAAATGGAACGAGGCTTTCGAAGGAGCCAAGCTGGTTGTGCAGTTGCACGCCCAGATCACCGGAAAGACCACGTCGCTCTTCGTTCGCAACAATCTCACCGCGACCGAACATGTCTTGGCTGCATGCAAGGCCGCACGAGTGCCCTACATGGTCCACATCAGCTCTTCGGTTGTTAACTCGGTGGCCAAGGATGACTACACCGAAACCAAGCGGGAGCAGGAGGCCATGGTCGTCGCCAGTGGCCAGCGCCACTGCGTGCTTCGTCCTACGCTGATGTTTGGCTGGTTCGACCCCAAGCACCTGGGCTGGTTGTCGCGTTTCATGGCACGCACACCTGTGTTCCCGATTCCCGGCGATGGCAAGTTCATGCGCCAACCTCTGTACGAGCGCGATTTCTGCCGCTGTATCGCAAAGTGCGTGGAAACCGAGCCAGTTGGAGACGTTTTCGACATCGTCGGTCATACCCGCGTCGATTACGTTGACATCATCCGCACCATCAAGCGAGTGAAGAGACTTCACACGTTGATCGTGCACATCCCCATTGGCTTCTTTGGTTTCCTGCTGCGCACCTTCGCACTGTTCAGCAGCAAGCCGCCTTTCACGGCCGACCAACTCAAAGCACTCAGTGCGGGGGACGACTTCAAGGGCGTGGATACCGAGGCCGT
The DNA here is from genome assembly GCF_031834615.1 of Stenotrophomonas aracearum. Lineage (NCBI taxonomy): Bacteria > Pseudomonadati > Pseudomonadota > Gammaproteobacteria > Lysobacterales > Lysobacteraceae > Stenotrophomonas > Stenotrophomonas aracearum. Next base: position 636,954 of record NZ_CP115543.1, on the reverse strand, counting down.
GTTTGGCGTGCGGCAGACCCCATTCGAAGACGCCATCCGCGAAAGCTATACCGACCCACGCTACAGCCACATCGTGCTGAAGCGCTGACCCACAGAATTGACGGAAAACAAGCGTATGAGCACCTTCGCCATTATCGGCAGCGGCCCCATGGGCCTCATGACAGCCCTGGAACTGCTCAAGCAGGGCCATCAGGTAGACGTGTACGAGCGCGATGATCGCATCGGCGGCATGTCCGCCGACTTCGACTTCGATGGTTTGCGGATCGAACGCTACTACCACTTCATCTGCAAAACCGACTACCCGCTGTTCAAGCTGCTCGATGAACTCAAGCTCTCCGACCGCCTGCACTGGACTGATACCAAGATGGGGTATTACTACCAGGGCAAGCTGCACAAATGGGGCACCCCTTTCGCCTTGCTGGGCTTCCCACACTTGGGTCTGATCGACAAGGTCCGATACGCCCTGCACGTAATGCACACCAAGGGGATCAAGGACTGGACCGCGCTGGACAAGGAAAATGCGCGCGACTGGATCACGCGCTGGATCGGCCCGAAGGCCTATAAGGTGATGTGGGAAAAAGCGTTCGCGCTGAAGTTCTTCGAGTTCCAGAACGATCTCTCTGCATCATGGATCGGGACGCGCATCAAGCGCGTGGCACTGTCGCGACGTAACCTGTTCAATGAGAGCATGGGCTACCTGGAAGGGGGCTCGGCTGTGCTGCTTGAGAAGATGGCTGCCGAGGTTCGTCGCCGTGGCGGCCGGATCCTGCTCGCGCAGCCGATCGATCAGGTGACCTCTGATGGCACACGCGCCACCGGCGTGCGCACATCTGCTGGCGACCAGCCCTACGATGGGGTGGTCTCCACCGCACCGATCCAGTACGTGCCGGCCATGGTCCCGGCGCTGCCGGAGGCCTTTTCCCGCCAGGTCGCGGCCATCGAAAATATTCCCGTTGCCTGCGTCATCCTCAAGCTTTCGCAGCCTGTCAGCGAGAACTTCTGGATGAACATCAGCGATGAACGAATTTCCATTCCCGGGCTGATCGAGTACAGCAATCTCAATCCCGGCAAGGGTCCGGGTGAGCACATCGTGTATGCCCCTTACTACATGCCCAAGACGCACCCCAAATGGCAGTGGAGCAATCAACAGCTGATCGATGAGGTGATCAGCTACCTGCCAATGATCAACCCGGCATTCAAGCCTGAGTGGATCCGCGCCACGCATTGCCATCGCTACGAGTACGCCCAAACCATCTGCCCGCCAGGATTCCAGGACATGTTGCCATCGATGAAGACGCCGCTGCCAGGCTTCTTCATGGCGGACACGGCGTACTACTACCCGGAAGACCGCTCCATCAACGAGAGCATTGATGTGGGTGCAAAGCTGGCTGCTGTAGCGGCTTCCCAGGGATCGAGAGCTTGAGCACATGTTGACCCGACAGTTCGCAATGTTTCTTCTGGTCGGCGGCCTGGCCGCCGCCGTCAATTTTGGATCCCGAATTGCGCTAGGAACGGTGCTCAACTACGTACCGTCAATCGTCGTCGCGTTCTGCCTCGGAATGGTGACTGCATTTGTGCTCAACCGCGCACTCGTGTTCAAGTCTGCCAGCAATGCCATCCACCACCAGGCAGCATGGTTCGTTGCGATCAACGGGCTGGCGATGATTCAAACGGTATTGGTGAGCCTCGTACTTGCTCGCTGGGTCCTGCCCGGTTTGGTTATTGAACAGTACGCAGAGACGATTGCCCATGGTATCGGCGTCGCCGTGCCCGTGGTCACGAGCTACTTCGGGCATAAGTACCTGTCGTTCTCGACCAAGTAGCCTCTCTGCCGCCCCACTCCACCCACAATAGTCGACTCCGCAAAGAACTACGGAAAGTCAAATAAATGAACATCCAACCCACTACGCCAACCAGTAGGAACAGCTGGAACCTAGGAGAAAGGGTAGCGTTCTTCCTTGTCATCCTGCTAGCGATCGCCTACAAGAGCAACGATGCATTGAGCAACCCGCAGTTCTGGGCTGAAGATGCAACGGTCTTCTTCAAGGAACAGTTCGGCACGTCGATTCCTCAACTGTTCACCCCCTATGCGGGTTACCTGCACTTCATTCCCAGGCTGGTTGCATGGATTGCTTCATGGCTTCCGGTGGTGAAAGCGCCACTCCTCTACAACGCTTCTGCGATCCTGCTGACGACGGCCGCGATCGTAGTGACCTGCAGACGCATGAAGCCATTCGTGCCAGTGTGGATCGTAGCGCTCTCGTTTCTTGCGGTTCCCACCAGTGGTGAGATCCTAGGCACGATCACCAATGCGCAGTGGTTCCTTCAGTTTTCGCTTGCTGCCATCTGCCTGACCCCGTATCAGCCGGCACGCGGCTGGATGATCTGGCTGCGCCCATTGGTGGTCCTGGCGATCTCACTTACTGGGCCGTTTTCTGTCGTACTGGCCTTGATCATCGTGGGGATGCTTTCCGCATCCTACGTGTCGCGAGCAATCAAAAGGGATCCATTCAACGGAGCCCTGGGCGGCTTCGCCGCAACGCGCGACTGGACTGCATTGGCAGCGCTTTGCGTAGGTGCGATCGTGCAGGCTGTCGTTGTTATTGCTCACCCTTCAGCCGAAGTGGAGGGACAGAAGCACCTCTTCACCCTTCTCAAGATCACCTTCGGCGAGCTGGTGCCAATCCACGCATTCGGCAGCAGCTTCCTTAGCCCTACGCTGTGGATCCTGATGTTCGCTGTGATCGTCGGCACTTTGACCTTCTCCACCAGGATCGAAGGGCGTTCACGTCTGATCGTGCTGGGCTTCTTTGCCTTCGCAGCGGCGGAGACGTTCGCGCCGGTTAGGCTGAGGGACTTCGCCCCGCTGTACCAGTTTATGCTGGCTGACCGTTACTTCTATCTGATCAAGGTTGTCCTGTGGTGGGCGGTATGGTTGTCGTTGACGAATACCTCTCGTCGGAGCCGACGCAACGCAACGATCGCGACCACTGCACTTTTGTCCCTGGTGGCCGTTACCAACCAGCAGTACCTGCGCCGCCCAACGTTCGTCGATTTCGACTGGCGACATCACGCAGCGCTGTTGGAGACCCCAGGGTCTTACACCGTCCCGCTGAACCCCCAGGGCTGGGGGGTCATCATTGACTCAAAGGCTTCCGAGAACGGCGTCACCGGAGCGGAGGCGATTGAGCCGACGCCAACGCAATCCGTTGCACCGATGCCGGCGAGTTCCGACAACTTCGCCCAAAAGCTGGATGGAGACTTCAAGGCAGCCAATCGTGATGCCCTCAAGTGCCGCCTTGACCTTGCCTCAGGTTTACCAGCGACTGAAAACGTGGTTATCCGCCGCGGTGAAGGTGCCTCGTTTGAAGGATGGGCGTTCGAACCGGGCAAAGCTACTCTGGCCGGCACCCAGCTCGTGCTCCAGGGCACCGGCGGGTCTTATCTCGCGAAGGTGAATGGTGGCGCAGCGCGGCCGGACGTTGCGAGTGCATTCGGACCAGAGCAGGCCAACGCGGGGTTTACCACCGTGGTGGACATCTCCAAGGTCGCCGCAGGTGACTACGTACTCTGGCTCGCGACAGGCATCGATGAGGCAGACAAGGCTTGCAACCTCCAGTTCAGCGTAAAGATTGAGGATTGAGGCGCCGCTGCTGGAATACTATAGATACAGCATGGAATCGGAGCCGGCCAATGCCGGCTCCTTCCTCGCTTGGAAAGCAGTTACGACATTACTCCGCCGTCCGCTCCATGCAGCTTGACCAACGACGTGCGACGGCGGCTTCGAAAGCCGCGGCGCTCACCCGCTGACGTGCATTCATGGCCAACAACTCCAGCGGCAAAGTTTGATCGACAAGCTGAACTATGCAACGTGCCCAGTCCTGCGGCGTGTTGTCCACGAGGATACGGTCCTCCATTGCATCGTCTCGATACGCGGCTACGTTCGATGCGACCGTGACAAGCCCTAGCTGTGCGTAATCCAGGACTTTGATCGAGCTCTTGCATCGGTTGAACGTAGAGTCGAGAAGCGGCGCCATCCCAATATGGAACCCACGCAAACGTGAGTACCAGTGCACGAATGCAGGATATGATGCTCCAACGTGAGCCGGGGGACTCTCGACGCTGAGCCAAGGCCTGGGCCGGGACACGTTCGCGTTGACTCCTATCAGGGTCAACGAGAACTTGCCCTCCCGCTCTGACCACGCGACTTCCAGCGCCTGGTCCAAGAGGCGGAAATCCTCGTCATGTGTGCGTGTCCCCATGTACAGGAGACGAAGCTGGCCCACGCGAGTCGTCTCGGCAGCGACAGGTTCAGCGGCCTTCCAGAGCGCATCATCCAGTGCGTTAGGCATCCACTGCACGACGCCCCCTTCCGCTTCTATTGCGGATGCTAGCAGCGGCGTCGAGCACCACGTAACCTCAGCGAGTGAGATCGACCGACGAACAGCTGCGATGATCGTCGCGTATGCCTGACGTTCGGGGTGATCTTCCATGGCAAGCAGGTTATCGTCTAGGTCGTAGATGAGACGCGCCCCCCGCTGACCCGCGTCCGCGATCAACTCGAAGTGCTGGTCTTCGGTCACGGCGCCGCGGTTCCAGATTACGACATGCGGCGAGAATGCCTCCAACTCTTCCGGGATCAAGTATCGAACATCTGCAGGGAATTGCTCGGCAAACGTATGCAGCCGAATGCTCGCGCATGGCGACATGACGGAGCCGTATCGCTCCGGAATCACAGCCACTCGAGTCGCGTACCCAGCTCTCTGGCCAGGCTCCCGCAGTAGGCCCGACCGGCTCATACGAGCTCCCGGGAGTACACGCCGTCGAGCCAGGTCAACAGCGAGCGGACTACTTCGCTTGCGGGCGCATCATGGGCGAGCAACAACGAATTGGGCACGCCAACAAGGCGTTCAGTGAAGGCACCTAGCCGGTTAGCCGCGATCGGTCGTCCCGTTCGCAACGCGTGGGACAATGTGTACGAATAGGTTTCAGGCGCCTGCGAGATGAACAGGAAGGCATCCGGATTGTGGCGGGCAATCAGATCGTCCAACTCATCTTCCTCGTAGGCACCGCTCCAAGTGAATCCAAGATCTTTCATGCCGTCGGCCTGGGGATATCCAATGAGATGGATCTGCAGCGGATTCCCCAGTCTCCGCGATTCCTCGGCGATAGCTTTGAGCTGATTCAAGCCCTTGTGCGCTGCCATCACCCCCAACAGCAGCACGCGGTACGGCCTGATACCGGCGCCAAGCGTGACCGGGTTACTGCCAATGTCTTCTTCGTGATACTGGGCACGCACCGGCACGCCTGCGTAGCGCTGCATCCGCGCTGCGGCGTCCTTGCTGGGCGCAATGACCTCTTGCGCGCCGAGGAGCGCCCACTCGTGCTGCACCCGCCAGTTACGGATGTCCGAAGCGCCATTGGACGGGCGCTGTGCGATACAAGCATCGCAACCCGACGCATCTGGCTCACCGCAGTAGTTGCCTTCCGCGTCCGTCAGCATGATCTGGGGACAGATTGCATAGTTGTCATGCACATGAAAACTAAACGGAATTTTTGATAGCGAAATGGCACGGCGCACAGATGCACCGAAGCCAACCAAGTGGTGGATCTGCAAAGTGGTTGCACCCAAAACGTGCAGCAACGATGCAAGTTCATCAGGTGAGTGGTAGCGGAAGAGGAAGTCGAAGCCGTCGAACTCCGACAGACGACTCACCCGGACTTCGCCAGACCCACCCAGGTCTTCGATAGGCCGGATCACAACGACCTCATGGGTCTGTCCCATTGACATCGCCATGGCCTGCACGGCCCGCTCCGTCCCACCGCCCCACGAGTGGGTCAACAACACTACTGTTGGTCTGGCCCGTTCTTTCCAGACGGCCAGGGTCAACCTCATCCTAGCAGCGAAGCCGGGATCCATTGAACAGAAGCGCGCCACCTGAGCGCCGTAGTCAGGGTAGCGCTCATCTATGACACGCTGCGCAATGACCTTGCCCGGCTTGCTGTCGTCCGCGAAGCTGACCTCACCCACGTGCTCCACGAAGACATCCATCGCGAGCCGGTGACGGAAGCCGAGTTTTGCAGAGCGCATGCAGAAGTCGTTCTCTTCACCATAGCCCTTGCCGAAGGCCTCTGCGTCAAAGAGCCCAGCAATTTCAAGTGCCGAGCGCGAGATCAGCATGCAGAAACCGACACCAGTGGGAATTTCCACGGATACGCCTGCGTTGGTGGCACGCGCCAACGCATCCAAGGTGCCGGCATTGACACCATCAGGCAGTGGATTGGCACCCAGCTTGGGGTAGCTGCAGATCGTCGCATTATTGGATAGCGCCGTGATCGACCCCACGGTTGGGCTCATATGCGCAACCATACGATCAACCCAGTCGGCGCTGACGATGGTGTCACTATTGAGCAAGAGCGCGCCCAAGCTGTCACCATGCTCCATGGCATGCGCCATGCCGGCGTTGACAGTACGTACGAATCCGAGGTTCTCTACGTTCTCAACCAGATGGACCGATGGATTGGCCTCTGCCACCTCACGCAGGTATGCAGTGACCTCCGGCTCAGGCGAGCGATCGTTATAGATGTGGAGACGGGTTGCCACCCGGTTCTTCGAACGCAACACCGACTCGACGCAGTTGCGGGTGACCATCAAGTCCCGATAGACCGGCAGGACGATGTCAACCACTCCAGACGGAAGCGGCAGCACTTCTGAGTTTCGCTTGGCTACGAGGTCGTTCAGAGCGAGCGGACGCTTGCCGAGCTCCCGTCCGTCCTGGCGACCGATCGCCAAGTAGTGCGCGAGGGCATTCATCCCCGTGGCAGCCACGTCCGGATTTGCATCTAGGTACTGGCGTGAATTGAACTCTGGGCCTGGACTCCGACCCTCGGCCGCACCGTACAGCACAAAGTGCGAGAAAGCATTCCCATCACCAATATCCGGGTGCGCCTCGCGGTACCACTCAGGCTCAAAGTATGGATTGGGAAGTCGCCCCTCCGAGAGCCCGTCGTAGAGGAAGTGCACCAGGGGATTGGCACCGCTCGCGCGCACATCTGGATACTCGTCCAGATACCAATCCTGGTCAAACAGAGGATGCGGGCCTGCAGTCTCCCGATAGTCAGCAAGATAACGCCCAAGCTGCGGCCGGATGGCTGCCATGCCAGTCGCAGTCTTGGCGCCCGCTCGCGAATAACGAGTGTCGAACCAAGGACTTGGGGAGAGGCCGATCCAATCACCGATGAGGACATACTGGGTAAGTGCATCGAGTGGGCTTGCACGCAGCCCGAATCGACCACAGTACCAGGCGGGATCGAACAGCGGGCTGGGAGAGCGCCCCTCAGCGTTACCAAAGGATATGAAGTGGCTAGGGCCTTCCGAGAAAGCAGAGCGCCGACCCAGGGCGTGTCGCGCATACCAGTGCCAGTCGCACACTCCGGCGCGGCGCACCAGGTACAACTTCAGCCGGCTGGGAACAGGACGGAACCAGTTGATGGAAAGGACTTTCGCCGCGACCCTTTTGAGACCACGCTTAAGGCCACTATTGCCGTTGAACATACTCTTACCTTTGTGTCCTTACTGATCAACGCCCGGAGAGGCGGCGCCACCACGGGCGCATCAGGTGGTTCAACTTGCGGTCCTGCTCTTCCAGACGTGGAATCACGGATTCGATAACGCTTGCAACCGATGCTTCACGCTCGGTGTGCATAGCCTCATTCAGAAGCCCTCGCGACCCCTCCAAACCGTCAAGCACGCGACGTTCAAGTAGCGACAACGCCTGCGCGAGAGCCGGGAGCTGTGATTCTACCGCGGCATAACGTTCATTTGTTTCCTCGGCGTTCCTCTCCAGGAGCCCGCGGAGCCTGGCTTCTTCCAGGCTCGAACGTGCCATCTGTTCACGCGCTTCCTCGCCACTCTTGTCCAGAAGCGCGCGCAGCTGCGCTTCCTCGGCGTTGAGACGCGCGATCTGCTCGTGAGAATCCTCGATATTCTTGTCCAGCGCCGCGCGGAGCCTTGCTTCTTCCTGGTTCAATCTGCCGATTTCATTGTGCGCGGCCACCAGGCCACCGTTCACTCGCTCGATCTCCTCGACATTCTTGATGTTGCGGCCGAGTGAATCGAACAGCTGGTTGATTGCTGCAAACTCACCGCGAGCGGCGGCACCGGCCAAATGGAGAAGCTTCTCCGGCTGCTGTTCGCCTACGAGCAGCACTCCCAACCCATGCGTGTGCGTGAACTCAAAGGATGGGAACTGCTTGGATATCTCGCTCCAGTACTGCCAAACACCAAACCCGCGCTCTCGCACGCAACTGTCGTGGAAGATCACCACCGCGCGTGGCGAGAGCTTGGCGCGCCAGCTCTCGAAGTCCTCTCGGACTGCCTCATAGGTATGCAGACCGTCGACATGGAGCAGGTCCACAGAACCGTCCGCAAAGTATTCCAGCGCTTGGTCGAAGCGCATTCGCATCATCTCGGAGATGCCTGCGTAATGCCGTTGCTGGTAGTCGCGCAGCTCAGCGTAGATCTCATTTCCATAGAACCCGGCATGCTCGTCACCTTCCCAAGTGTCGATGGCGAAAACCCGAGCACTCAGCTGCTGCGCTTCGACGGCTTGGCAGAGCGCGAGGAAAGACGCGCCATTATGTGTTCCGAGTTCAACGATCAGCTCGGGGCGCTGGACCTCAAGCAGCCAACTTGCGAACGGAATATGCCCAAGCCAAGCGCTGTGCGGCAGCTTACGGGGCATCATCAACATGGCAGGCGAAAACGAAAAATCGATCATCGAAGTCTCCCTTACGGAATTGTCGCAAAAGCGTTCGGGCCAGCTTGAGCGGCCATGATGAATGCGTCGATATCATTGGCACAGAGCAACGATTCAAATTGCCTGATGCTATCTACCGGCCAGTTCCACCATGCGATATCCAGCAACCGGGCGATCTGTTCCTCGCTGAATCGAAGACGCAGCACACGAGCTGGGTTTCCGGCAACTATCGAATAGGGCGGCACATCTTTGCTTACCACCGCGCCGGCACCGATGCACGCCCCATCACCGACGGTCACGCCGGACAACACCATTGCCCCATGCCCAATCCAGACGTCATTGCCAATCCGCGTAGGGCCTTTGCTGTGAGGGTGGCCGTCCTGACCTGCACCAGGCGAATTGAAGGCAATTCGCAATGGATGAGTCGTAACCCAATCAACGCGATGCTCGCCACCGCCAAAAATCAGCACGTCCTCAGCAAATGAGCAAAACGCGCCAATTTCGACGCGCTCGCCTTCACTCCACAGTCGAAAGCCGGCACCCCCATACGTGAATCGGCCGATGCTGATCCGGGGATCGTCGCTCGTCAGTGGCGGAATAAAGCCGTGGTTCACTCCCCACCCCCTATCCGACGCATGCTTACCTCTTCAAAGGGTATTCCCACCAGTCCGTAGCGCAGCTTTGGCGACGCCACCTTGATCAACACTGCGTCGTGCAACCAGGCATGCTGAGTGTTAGCAAAGGGGTCACCTTCAGCGATGGACACCGTCATGGAATAGTCGCCATTGGGAAGCATCGGCAGAGTGAATCGGAAGCTGGCCTCCAGCCTGGTTCCAGCCTCCACTTCCATCGGCGGCTGGATATAGGTGTAGGTGTGCTCACCAAAGAGCGACTGGCCAAGCCGATCCTTGACGAAGAAACCAATCAAGGGACTGGATAGCGCCACGTGAGCTGTCGCACGCACGCGGAGCAGCACCTCCTCGCCACCCGCGAAGGACGTAAGCACCTCACCTTCTGGGTTGCCGAGCTCGACGGAATCTATTGCAGCGCTACCCGAGTGCCAGCCCGCCGAGTTGGCCACGTTGTCAAACATTTCAAGACGTGTATCTGCTTCGACACGCGCCTTTGGCTTGATGACCGCGCCCTCTTCGCGCGCTGCCTGACGCGACTTGAGCTTCACAGCGTCGCCGTAGACTTCCTGGGAACAGTATTCAATGTAAGCGTTGCAGGCATCCTCGGCAGAGGCATGCATGACCATATCGCCGCGATTCAGCCACACGGCACTCTTGCAAAAGTTCAGGACCGAACCAGTATCGTGACTGACGAAAAGCAGGGTTCCGTTCTCACGGAACTTGCGAAGAAATCGCATGCACTTCTGCACGAATATTGCGTCACCCACCGCGAGCGCCTCATCGATGATGAGGATATCTGCATCGACATGCGCGATGACTGCGAACGCAAGTCGCACATACATGCCGCTGGAGTAGGTCTTTACCGGCCGTTCGACGAAGTCGCCGATATCCGCGAAGGCAACGATGTCATCGAATCGCGCGTCAATCTGGTCCCGAGTCAGGCCAAGAATCGAAGCGCTCAAATAAACGTTCTCGCGCCCGCTGAACTCCGGATTGAATCCCGCACCGAGCTCAAGCAGTGCGGCTACACGGCCGTTGACTTCCACCGACCCTGAAGTAGCTTGCAGGGTCCCGCATATGATTTGAAGTAAGGTGGATTTTCCAGATCCGTTGCGCCCGATAATACCTACGGTATCGCCACGACGGACTTCGAAGTCGACGCCCTTCAGCGCCCAGAATTCCTGAAAGTAGTTACGAGGCTCCAAGCCCGCAGCGCGGAGCACGCGCGGCATGACGGCCTGCTTCAATCGCAGGTGGGGCTGCTCGTAGATCTGGAAGCACTTGGTTACGCCGGTTACCCGGATAGCTACATCGCGTGAGGTTTCAGAGGACATCGGCAAAGCCCCTACGCATCTTCTGGAATGTAGCAAAGCCAAGCCACGCCACAAGAAGTGCGCCTATGGAGTACTTACCCAAGTCAACGAAATTTGGCTGAACGCCCCAGAGGAGTACGGCTCGCGACTGTTCGATGATGAGGGTAAGCGGATTGAGATAGATGTACGAGCGCAACGATTCGGGCAATGCCTGTACCGGATAAAGCACGGGGGCCATGAACAGCATTACGGTCGTGAGAATTCCAGTGACCTGACCGATATCCCGCAGATAGACGCCCAGCGATGCAAGCAGCCAGGATACGCCCATGGTGCCCAGCACGAGCGGCAGAATGACCACCGGCAACCACAACGCAGTCAGAGGTATGGAGCCGCGCAGAAGCAACTGTGCGATCAGCAGGACGACCAGCGAGACGGCAGAATGGAAGATGGTTGCTCCCATGGCTACCCAAGGCAGTGTTTCAAGCGGAAAAATTACCCGCTTGACGTAGCTTGAATTGTTCAGGATCAGCCCCGGCGCTCGGTTGACGCACTCTGCGAAGACCCCATGCACGATGATTCCTACGAACAGGATCACGGCAAAGTCGCCATGACTACTGGTTTCCTGGCCCCATCGAGCCTTGAACACCACCGAGAATACGAATGTGTAGACGGCAAGCATCAAAAGAGGGTTGAAGAAGGACCACGCCAGTCCCAGTACCGACCCCCGGTAACGGCTGATCACCTCGCGTTTGGTAAGTTCCCATATAAGAAGTCGATTTGCAGACAGGCTGCGGACCATCGCTGTCGGTGAGCTTCCAAATTCGGCTTGAATTGTGCTCATCAGGCGTAGTCCCCCAATGCCTTTTCAAGATCCACCTGCAGATCCCCCAGCTCCTCCACCCCCACGCTCAACCGCACCAGCGCATCACTGATGCCCAGCTGCTCGCGGCGTTCCACCGGAATGGACGCATGCGTCATCACCGCAGGATGGTTCACCAGGCTCTCCACCCCGCCCAGCGACTCAGCCAGGGTGAACAACTCAGTCTTCTCACAGAACCGCTTCGCCGCTTCGAACCCGCCCTTCAGCACGATTGAGACGATGCCGCCGTAGCCATTCATCTGGCGCGTGGCCAGCTCATGCTGCGGGTGGCTCGGCAGGCCGGGGTAGATCACCTTCTCAACCGCCGGATGCTTCTCCAGCCACTGGGCCAGGGCCAGCGCGTTGGCGCAGTGGGCCTTCATGCGCAGCGGCAGGGTCTTCAGGCCACGCAGGGCCAGGAAGCTGTCGAACGGGCCCTGCACGCCACCAATGGAGTTCTGCAGGAAGGCCATCTGCTCGGCCAGCTCGGCGTTGTCGCCGACCACAACCATGCCACCGACCATGTCCGAGTGGCCATTGAGGTACTTGGTGGCCGAGTGCAGCACCAGGTCCGCACCCAGCTCCAGCGGACGCTGCAGCATCGGCGAAGCGAAGGTGTTGTCCACCACCACGATCAGGCCATGGCGCTTGGCGATGGCAGCGACCGCGGCGATGTCCACGATCTTCAGCATCGGGTTGGTCGGGGTTTCGATCCAGACCATCTTCGTCTGCGGGGTGATCGCCGCTTCGAACGCCGCCAGGTCGGTCAGGTCGACGAAGCCGAACTGCAGGCCGGCGGTGCGCTTGCGCACGCGTTCGAACAGGCGGAAGGTGCCGCCATAGATGTCGTCCATCGCCACCACGTGGCTGCCGGCGTCCAGCAGCTCCATCACGGTGGAGGTGGCGGCCATGCCGGAGGCGAACGCGTAACCGCGGGTGCCGCCTTCCAGCGAGGCCACGCAGCGCTCGTAGGCGAAGCGGGTGGGGTTGTGCGTACGCGAGTACTCGAAGCCCTGGTGTTCGCCCGGGCTGGACTGGGCGTAGGTGGAGGTCGCGTAGATCGGCGGCATCACCGCGCCGGTGCTCGGGTCGGGCGACTGCCCACCGTGGATGGCCAGGGTGGCCAGAGCAAGCGAGCGGGTGCTGTGCCCGGAGGATGCAGGGTCGGACATTGTGGTTCCCAGGGATTGAAAGCCCCTATGGGGCCTCCACTAAAAGGAGCGAAAGTCTATCAGCGCAAGCTTAATCGATCGTTGACTGTGATAAACGCGCTTTGTGCTTGGATAATCGGCTATCAGGCCGTTATTGCACCCGACGACGCAGATAATTCAGCAGGTCGATCCGGGTAATCAGGCCCAGGAAGGTGGCGCCATCCATGATGATGGCCACCTGCCCCCTGTCGAACACCGGCAGCAGGGCCTCGATCGGCGACTTCACGTCCAGCCGGTCCAGCTTGCTGACCATGGCGGTGGCGACCTTGTCGCGGAAGCGCGATTCGTCGCCATACACATGCAGCAGGACGTCGCTTTCATCCACGATGCCGACCAGCTGGTCGCCGTCCATTACCGGCAGCTGCGAGACGTCGTACAGCTTCATGCGCTGGTAAGCGGTGGTCAGCAGGTCGTTCGGGCCGATCACCACGGTGTCGCGCTGGCCGTACGGGCGCAGGATCAGGTCGCGCAGGTCGCCGGTCTGCGGGCGCTCCAGGAAGCCGTTGTCCAGCATCCAGTAGTCGTTGTACATCTTGGACAGGTACTTGTTACCGGTGTCGGGCACCAGCACCAGCACCTTCTTCGGGGTGGTCTGCTCTTTGCAGTACTTCAGCGCGGCCGCCAGCAGGGTGCCGGTGGAGGAACCGCCGAGCACGCCTTCCTTGCCCAGCAGCTCGCGCGCGGTGTGGAAGCTTTCGGCGTCGGTGATGGCGTAGGCCTTGGTGACCCGGGTGAAGTCGGCAATCGACGGCAGGAAGTCCTCGCCAATGCCTTCGACGAGCCAGCTGCCCGACTTGTCGTTCAGATTGCCCTCGTTGATGTACTCGGCCAGGATCGAGCCAACCGGGTCGGCCAGGACCAGCTCGGTCTTCGGCGAGAGCTTGGCGAAGGCGCGGGAGAGGCCGGTCATGGTGCCGGAGCTGCCGCAGCCGAACACGATGGCGTCCAGGTCGCCGTCCATCTGCGCCAGGATCTCCGGGCCGGTGCCGAACTCGTGCGCGTCCGGGTTGTCCGGGTTGCCGAACTGGTTGATGAAGTACGCGCCGGGGGTTTCCTCGGCCACGCGCTGGGCCATGTCCTGGTAGTACTCGGGGTGGCCCTTGGCCACGTCCGAACGGGTCAGGCGCACTTCGGCGCCCATCGCCTTGAGGTTGAAGATCTTCTCGCGGCTCATCTTGTCCGGCACCACCAGGATGAGCTTATAGCCCTTCTGCTGGGCGACCAGGGCCAGGCCGAGGCCGGTATTGCCGGCGGTGCCTTCCACCAGTGTCGCGCCCGGCTTGAGATCGCCGCGCTTTTCAGCGGCCTCGATCATGGACAGGCCGATGCGGTCCTTGATGGAGCCTCCGGGATTGGCGCTTTCGAGCTTCAGGTACAGCTCGCAGACACCGGTATCCAGGCGCTGGGCCTTGACGATCGGGGTCTTGCCAATGAGTTCGAGCACGGAGGAGTGGATTGCCATCGGGTCACATCGATTCGCGCCGCAGGGCGGCCGGACCTCCGATTATCCGATAGAAGGTAAGGACACGCCATGCGTGTTTGTTCACCCCCAAAAGAGCGACGCGGACGGTGCCCGTCGACGAGGAGACGGACACCGCCCGCGGCGGTTGGGTGTCAGGTGCCGGCCGTGGGCCGGCCGGTCACCTGCTGGCGCCGACCCGGGGTCGGCGCGGGGAAACATCAATGCACAGGGGAGGAAGACTCGTACATTCGAAGCAGTTGTTGCTTGGCCAGCAGCTTCTCACGCTTCATCTGTCCCAGGGTGACATCGTCGACCCCAAGTACGCCCAACGAGGCATCCATACACTTCTTGTTCAACTTTCGATGCTGGTCGTAGAGCTTCTTGAACTGCGGGTCCGCACTGAGGCGGGCGTCGATTTCACTCTGGGGCTGATCTTCAAACATGATGAACCTCCTATCGCGTCTACAGCACAAACAAGAACGCCCCGGCCGGTGAGGCACGGGGCGTGTCTTCGGGAGGAGCACCGGCGTCAACCGCGACCGCAGGCGAACCCATGCGCCCAGCCCGGCCATTCCGGACTGCAGACTGCTCTGGTTCGTGCCCTCGGTACATCGGCCCGGCCCTCCAATCGTCCGGGTCGCGGAAGGCCACCCGGACAATCGACCCTACGCCTGCCCAAGGGCAGGTTCAAGGGTTTCGTTTGAAATCGCTGGCGGTGCCCAGTCGGGGTTCAGGCTGAACACGCGGATCAACGAAAAAGTAACGAAAACAACGGGTTGAAACCGTCAGGGGGCGATGATGACCTCGGCCGAGCGGGCCTTGGTTGCCGCGGCCTTCTTGCCCGCCACCTGGAAGCGGCTGGCGCTGACGCCGGCCCCGACCAGTGCGTCGCGCAGGGCTTCGGCGCGCTGCTGCCCTACCCCGGCGGCAGCGTCGTAGGCCTCGATCCGGACCCGGCCCTTCTTGCCGATGTTCAGGTACTCGGCCAGTGCCTGGGCCTGGCCCTTGGCCCCCCCGGACAGTGCGCCCTTGCCGCTTGCGAAGGCGTCGCCCGGGAAGGTGAAGACTTCGCCGCGGCTGTCGAACTTGGAGCCCGGCAGCTTGTTGCCCGAGACCAGCTCGGCTTCCTCGCGGGCCAGCTTGGCGGCGTTCTGCTGCGCGGCACTGAGGCGGGCGGTCTGCTTGCCGGCCACGCTGGTCAGCGCGGTTTCGGCGTCCTGGCGGGCCAGCGCTTCGGATTCGGCGGCCAGGCGCAGGCGTTCGGACTCCTCGGCCTGGATCTGGGCCTGCACGCGCAGGCGTTCGCTTTCCTGGCGGGCGCGCTGGGCGTCGCGGCGGCTGGCTTCGATCAGCAGGTCGCTGCGGGTGCGCTCGAGCTGGGCCAGTTCGCGCTTGGCCAGGGCGGCACGCACGCTGGTTTCGGCGATGTCGACCCGGCGATCGGCCAGGTAGCGGGCCTGGTCGAGGTCACGGCGCTTGGCATTGGCCAGGGTGGCGATGGCCTGCTGGGCCTGCAGGCGCTCGAAGGCGGCCAGCTCGTTGGTGTCCGGGTTGGCCTGGATCGCCATCAGGCGCTGGGTCAGCTGGGCCACGGCCGGGTCTTCGGCGGCGAAGGCCAGCGGCGACAGGGCCAGGCCGGCGGCGAGCAGCAGGGGCGAAAGGCGCAGGGCAGTCTTCATCGGCGGCCCTCCCCGTCGGCGAGCTGGCGTTCGAGCTGGGTGACCTCGTTGCGGCGCAGCTGCAGCTGGGCGGTGGCGGTGGCTTCTTCGCTGCGGGCGCGGGCCAGGTCGGCGTCGGCGGTGGCACGCACGGCCATGGCCGGGGCGTTCTTGCGCTCGCGGCGGTCGCTGGCGGCGGCCTGGGCCTGCTCCAGGCCCTGGCGGGCCATGGCGATCAGGTCCGGGGCGTACTGGTCGGCGTCGGCCTGGGTGGCCTTGTCCACGGCCTGCCGGGCCTGCATCAGTTCCAGGGCGCCTTCCTGCGCCTGGGCGGCACCAGAGAGCGCGAATGCGCACGCCATCACATACAGAGTACGTCGTAATTGTGCGAAGCTAGGATTCATTGGGGGTGCCGTTCGCCTGAAGTAGGTGCGCGGCCATTGTCGGAAGCCTGCGGCGTGCCTGCAAGGGCACGCGGCTGATTGTTGGGGAAACATTTCGCATGGATATCGGCTATTTCCTGAAGCTGATGACCGAAAAGAACGCTTCGGACATGTTCTTGACCACCGGAGCGCCGGTGTACATCAAGATCGAAGGCAAGCTGTACCCGCTGGGGAACACCGGGTTGCCGCCGGGCATGGTCAAGAAGATCGCCTATTCGCTGATGGACGAGGGCCAGGTGCCGCAGTTCGAGCGCGACCTGGAGCTCAACATGGCCATCGCCCTGCCCGACGCGGGGCGCTTCCGCGTCAACGTGTTCAAGCAGCGCGGTGAGGTGGGCATGGTGATCCGTGCCATCCGCAGCAAGATCCCGAGCATTGAAGAGCTCAACCTGCCGCAGGTCCTGAAGGACGTCATCATGACCCCGCGCGGGCTGGTGCTGGTGGTGGGTTCGACCGGTTCGGGCAAGTCGACCTCGCTGGCGTCGATGATCGACCACCGCAACAGCACCACGACCGGGCACATCCTCACCATCGAGGACCCGATCGAGTACCTGCACAAGCACAAGATGTCGATCGTCAACCAGCGCGAGGTGGGGCTGGACACGCACGCCTTCCACAACGCGCTGAAGAACGCGATGCGTGAAGCACCGGACGTGATCCTGATCGGCGAAATCCTGGATGCCGAGACCATGGAGGCGGCCATTGCGTTCGCCGAGACCGGTCACCTGTGCCTGGCCACGCTGCATTCCAACAACGCCGACCAGACCATCGAGCGCATCCTCAACTTCTTCCCCGAGAGCGCGCACCGCAACGTGCTGATGAACCTCTCGCTGAACCTGCGCGCGGTGATTTCCCAGCGCCTGGTCAAGGGCCAGGACGGGCGCCGCCTGCCGGCGACGGAAGTGTTGATCAACACGCCGATGATCCGCGACCTGCTGCGCCGCGGCCAGGTGCACGAGATCAAGGCGGCGATGGAAGCCTCGCTGGAAGAAGGCATGGAAAGCTTCGACCAGTGCCTGTTCCGGATGGCCAAGAACGGCATCATCGAGCAGGAAGAGGCGCTGCGCGCAGCCGATTCACGCGATGGCCTGGCGTTGAAGTTCCGCCTGTCCGAAGGCGGCGCGGAGCATGATCCGTACGCGGATTATTCGGCGGCCACGCCGGCGGCGATCACGCACGGGTTCTAAGTTGCAGCAAGCGTAGTGCCGGCCGCTGGCCGGCTCCTCGCACACGTTTGGACCGCCTGGCGCCGGCCGGCGGCCGGCACTACGCGGACAGGCGAACCGTTATGTTGCGGCGTCGGCTTGGTTTTCAGGCCGCGCGGCGTCAAAGGCTTCCAGCGCCAGGCACGCCTCTTCGATCCGCACCAGCGTCGGATACGAAGTCAGGTCCACGTTGAACCGCCGCGCGTTGAACAGCTGCGGCACCAGGCAGCAGTCGGCCAGGGTCGGGGTGTCGCCGTGGCAGAAGCGCCCGGTTTCCACCGACTCGACCAGCATGCGCTCCATCGCGTCGAACCCCACCTGCATCCAGTGTTTGGTCCAGTCGTCGCGCTCGGGCTGCGGCACGTTCCAGGTGTCGCTGAAGAACTGCATCACCCGCAGGTTGTTGAGCGGGTGGATGTCGCACGCCACCAGCTGGGCCAGCGCGCGCACCCGGGCCCGGCCCAGTGCGTCGTCCGGCAGCAGTGACGGGTCCGGGAACACCTCGTCGAGATACTCCAGGATCGCCATCGACTGCCGCACCACGCAGTCGCCATGTACCAGGGTCGGCACCAGTTCCTGCGGGTTGAGCGCGGCATAGCCCTCGCTGTGCTGCTGGCCACCGTCGCGAACCAGGTGTACCGGCGTGATCTGGTGCGCCAAGCCCTTCAGGTTCAGGCCGATGCGCACGCGGTAGGCCGCGCTGGAGCGCCAGTAGCTGAACAGCTCGATGCGGTCGGCGGGGATGTTCAGGGCCGTGTCGCCTGTTCGATGCGCTGCTCGATGGCACCGAAGATGCTCTCGCCGGCGGCGTCGAACATCTCGATGCGGACCACGTCGCCGAACGACATGAAGGGGGTGCTCGGCTTGCCGTCGCGCAGGGTTTCCACGGTGCGCTGCTCGGCGAAGCAGGAGGCGCCCTTGCTGGTGTCTTCGTTGGCGATGGTGCCCGAGCCGACGATGGCGCCGGCGCCCAGCGGGCGGGTCTTGGCCG
Source organism: Stenotrophomonas aracearum (assembly GCF_031834615.1). Classification (NCBI taxonomy): domain Bacteria; kingdom Pseudomonadati; phylum Pseudomonadota; class Gammaproteobacteria; order Lysobacterales; family Lysobacteraceae; genus Stenotrophomonas; species Stenotrophomonas aracearum. Next base: position 618,421 of record NZ_CP115543.1, on the reverse strand, counting down.
CATGCGCGACCAGCTGGGCGAAGTTGAACTGCATGTCCACGCCGGCTTCCGGCGCGCCGAACCAGGCGCCGTTGACGTGGGTCACCAGCGGCAGGTGGACCTTGCTGTCCTGCCAGGCCTCGCCCAGTTCGTCGGGGGTGACGAACACCGGCGACAGCGCCGAACGCGGCTTGGACTGCAGGAAGCCGAAGCCCTTGGCCAGTTCGCCCGGGATCAGGTTGCGCAGCGAGACGTCATTGACCAGGCCGACCAGCTGGATGTGCCCGGCCGCCTGTTCGGGGGTGACCGCCATCGGCACGTCGTCGGTGATGACCACCAGCTCGGCTTCCAGGTCGATGCCGTACTCCTCGCTGACGACCTTCACCGCGTCGCGCGGGCCGTAGAAGCCGGCGCTGGTGGCCTGGTACATCAGCGGGTCGGTGTAGAAGCTCTCCGGGACCTCGGCGCCACGGGCGCGGCGGACGCGCTCCACGTGCGGCAGGTAGGCGCTGCCGTCGACGAATTCATAGGAACGCGGCAGCGGCGCGGCCAGCGCCTGCAGGTCGATGTCGAACACGCCGTCGGCACTGCCGTCGTTGAGCGACTCGTACAGGGCGTTCAGGCGCGGCGCCAGGTGGCTCCAGTCTTCCAGCGCCTGCTGCAGGGTGGCGGCGATCCCGGTGGCGCGCACGCCCTGGCGCAGGTCGCGCGAAACCACGATCAGGGTGCCGTCGCGGCCGCCTTCCTTCAAAGAACCAAGCTTCATGGGTGGGTATCCGGGAATCGCAGAAATAAGGTTTCGAGTGTAACCAAATGCGCGGTGGTGCCAAGACGCATTGCGTCAAATGACGATAAACCATCCGGATGAAGCGGGGCGTGGTCGCCCAACCTGAACGGGGCATTTGGTATGGCCGTCCCAGTTCCTTTACAATTGGTGGGTCTGCAGCGGCCGTCCGTTTCCCTTCGGGATCGCCGGCGATCCGGATCCTTGATCCCTCGCCCGCCCCCACTCCGACGCCATTCGTCATGCATTCCAGTCTGCGCACCGCGCCGGCTGAACACAATTCTCGCAGCGCGGTTCACGGGAACGCTCCGAGTAAGCCGATCAACTCGATCTGCCTTGCGCTTGGCCATTCGGCCTGGCGTTACTTTGTCTTTGGAGCTTCCACCCGATGTCTTTTGAAAACCTGGGCCTTGCCCCGTTCCTGCTGCGCGCGTTGTCCGAGCAGGGCTATGAAAACCCGACCCCGATCCAGGAGCAGGCGATCCCGCTGGCCCTGGAAGGGCGCGACCTGCTGGCCGGCGCACAGACCGGTACCGGCAAGACCGCTGCCTTCGGCCTGCCGCTGCTGCAGCACCTGGGCACCAATCCGCAGGCCGTGAACGGCCCGCGCAAGCCGCGTGCGCTGGTGCTGGCCCCGACCCGCGAGCTGGCCACCCAGGTGCATGACAGCCTGCGCAGCTACAGCAAGTACCTGCGCATTCCGAGCGCCTGCATCTACGGCGGCGTCGGCATGGGCAACCAGTTCGACGTGCTGCGGCGTGGCGTGGACCTGCTGGTGGCCTGCCCGGGCCGCCTGATCGACCACCTGGAGCGTCGCAGCGTCGACCTCTCCGGCATCGAGATCCTGGTGCTGGACGAAGCCGACCGCATGCTGGACATGGGCTTCCTGCCGTCGATCAAGAAGATCCTGGCCAAGCTGCCGCGCCAGAACCGCCAGACCCTGCTGTTCTCGGCGACCTTCGAAGAGAGCATCAAGCAGCTGGCACTGGAATTCATGCGCGACCCGGCGCAGATCCAGGTGACTCCGAAGAACACCGTGGCCGAGACCATCACCCACCGCGTGCACCCGGTCGATGGCGCGCGCAAGCGCGAGCTGCTGCTGCACCTGCTGGCGCAGGACAGCCGCGAGCAGACCCTGGTGTTCGGCCGTACCAAGCACGGCTGCGACAAGCTGGCGATGTTCCTGGACAAGGCCGGCATCAAGACCGCCGCGATCCACGGCAACAAGAGCCAGGGCCAGCGCCTGCGTGCGCTGGGCGACTTCAAGGCCGGCCGCGTGACCGTGCTGGTGGCCACCGACATCGCCGCGCGCGGTATCGACATCAACGAGCTGCCGAAGGTCATCAACTACGACCTGCCGATGGTGCCGGAAGACTACGTGCACCGTATCGGCCGTACCGGCCGCAATGGTTCGACCGGCCAGGCGATTTCGCTGGTGGCGCAGGACGAAGCCAAGCTGCTGCGCCAGATCGTGCGCCTGCTCGACAAGGACATGGACATCCGCGACGTGCCGGGCTTCGAGCCGCAGACCCCGATCCGCTGGGGCAACAGCGCGCCGGGCAAGGCCGAAGTGCCGGGTGGCGATCGTTCGCCGCGCAAGCACGCGCGTCGTCCGCACGGTGAAGCGCCGCGTCATGCGCATGCCGGCGCGAAGAGCGGCGGTGGGCAGCGTGACGGTGCCGGTCGCGGTGCAAGCCGTGGCGCCGGTAACGGTGCGCCGCGTGGCGGTGCGCCGTCGGGCCAGCGCCGTGGCGGCGGCGGGCGTGGTCCGGGCGGTGGTGGTCATCGCGCTGGTTGATCCTTGCCGGTAGCGAACATGAAAAAAGGGCGACGCATTGCGTCGCCCTTTTTCGTAGTGCCGGCCGCTGGCCGGATCCGCACGATGCCGGCAGTACGAGGAGCCGGCCGGCGGCCGGCACTACGCGTTACCAATTAAACGCTACGGTGATGCGCGCATTCCGACCCGGCTCGCTGTAACGCCCGATACCTTCATCGTTGACGTATCCGTACAGGGTATTGCTGCCCTGGTACACGCCGCGCACGCGCTGCCACAGGTAATACTCGCGGTTGGTCAGGTTGTAGATGCCCGCGCTGATCTTCCACTGCTCGCTGATGTTCCAGCTGCCGAACAGGTCCAGCACGGTGTAGCCGTCGGCCTTGTCCAGCCACGCCGGGGTGCTGACCGTGCCGTTGGCGGCGGTGTTGTAGGCATCATCGGCATGTTTGGCCGCTGCGTGGGTCACAGCCGCGGTCACGTTCCACACCGCCGACGGCGCATAGCGCACGCCCAGCACCGCGCTGGCCGGCACGATGCTTTCCAGCGGGTCGCCGTTCTGCTTTTTGCCTTCGCTGTACGAGGCCGCCAACCGCGCGGACCACGCATCGTTGAACTGCACGCGCCCTTCCATCTCCACGCCCTTCACCGTCACCTGCCCTGCGTTGGCCGGCATGGTGTAGGCGCGCTCGTACAGGATCGGACCGCGCGCGGTGGTGCGGAAGCCGCCGGGGATCTGCTGGGTGAGCGTGCTGTACTCGATGAAGTTGTCGTAGCGGTCGCGGAATACCGAGAGGCCGAACTGCGCAGTGTCAGTGCTCCAGCGGTAGCCAAGCTCGACGTTCAGGCTCTTCTCCGAGGACAGGTCCGGGTTGGACACGGTGTCGTTGAACACCAGCGGCTGGCCGGTCTGCGCGTTGATCAGGGTGGTGGTGCTGGTCGGCGAATACATGTCGGCCACCGAGGGGGCACGGAAGCCACGGCCGACCTGCGCCCACAGCGAGTGCGCGGGCAGGAAGCGGAACTCGGCGCCGACCTGCCAGCTGGGCGACGCGAACGAGACATCGCGCACGGTGCCGGTGCGGTCGACGAAGGTGCTGTCCACCTGCGGCGAGTAGTCGTAGCGGTCGTAACGCGCCCCGGCGCTGAGGGTCAGGCGCTCGTCGAACAGGCGCACGCTGTCGCGCAGGTACACGTTCCAGTTGTCCACGTCGGTCTTGGGCACCTGGCGCGGGTCCACGTCCACCGAGGCAACATCGCCGGCGGCGTTCCAGCGCGTGTCCACCGCGGTGAAGTCCACGTCGCGCTGCTGCCACGCCATGCCGTACACCAGGTCGTGCTGCGCGCCGCCGGTGCTGAAGGCCTTGGTGAAGTCCAATGCGGCGCGGTCCAGGGTCTGCTCGGTGGAGCGGTTCTCGCTGCGCAGGCACGGGATCGCGCCGCCCGGGCAGCCACTGCCGGCGGTGATGGTGGTGATGCCCCGGCTCTCGGTGACCTGGCGGTCCAGCTGCGCTTCGAGGGTATCGAACACGGCGTTTTCGGCCAGCCACTGGTAGTGCGCGCCGTACCGGTCGCGGTCATTGGTGTCGTGGCCCTGGCGGGTCAGGTAGCCGGGGGCGTACACGCGCGAGAGGTTGTCCACGTCGTTGGTGGCACGGCCGCGTTCGTACATGAAACCGAGGGTATGGGCTTCGTTCAACTGCAGGTCGAGCTTGCCGAGCAGGTTGTCGCGGGTGCTGTCGACCGGGTCGGGGGTGCGGCGGCCAACGCCGGTGCGGTCATTGGTGGTGTCGTAGTACGACGCCATCTCATGGCCTTCGCGGCGGGTGTAGACCAGCATCGATTCGACGATGCCGGTGCGGTTGGCGAAGGTCAGCGTGCCCATGGTTTCGTCGTTGGCACCGGAGTAGCCCGCCTTGAAGCCGATGTGGGTGTCGTTGCCTGCCGGGTTGAGATAGTCGGCCGGGTCCTTGGTGGTGAACACCACCGCGCCGCCGAGCGCACCGCTGCCGGCGCTGATCGAGTCGGCGCCCTTCACCACCGCCAAACTCTTGAGCGTGTCGATGTCCACGTCGCCGCGGCCGCCGCGGAAGAATTCGTAGGAGCGCGCGGTTTCCACCGACTCGCCCAGGCTCAGGCCGTCCACCGTGATGGCGACGCGGTCGCTTTCCAGGCCGCGGATGTTGAAGCCGTTGTCGCCGAAGCGGCCCATGTCGACGATGCTGACACCGGGGATGTAGCGGATCGCTTCTTCCATGGTGTTCGCCATCTCGGCGTCGAGGTCGGCGGCGGTGAGGACGGTGACATTCTGGTTGGCGGACTTGGCACGCTGGGCGCGTTCGGCTTCAACGCGCACGGTGTCGAGGGTGCTGGCGTCGGCCGGGGCCTCGGCGTGGGCAGGGGCGGCCAGGCACGCGGCTACCGCCAGCGTGAGCAGGGAGAGGGACAGCTTCATTTGGGAAAACTCCGCAGGAAAGAAGGGAAAGGCGGTGTTGGCCGTTCCTGGCTGCGGCGGTTTCGGAACCGTGCGGGGCTTGGAGGCAGGAGATACGTGTGCTGAGTCTGGTAGCGCCGGCCGTTGGCCGGCCCAAGCGGTGCGTGGAGCCGGCCAGCGGCCGGCACTACCGGGTCTACGGTTGCGATGAGCAATGCCTGGGCCGGCCAACGGCCGGCGCTACCGGTGTGGCGACAGGCGATGTGATGTAGTGCCGGCCGCTGGCCGGCTCCGCGCACCGCCGGCAACGGTCAGCGGTTGCCGTTGGCGGAATGCGCGCCGGCCTTCGGCTCTGGATCGCGCGCATCCACCACGCCGTCACCGTTGCTGTCGGCACGGGTGAACATGCGCTTGCCCGAGGCCTGGTACTCGGCGAAGGTCATGCTTCCGTCCTTGTCGGTGTCCAGTGCGGCGAAACGCACACGGGCCTGGCGCTCGGCGTCGGCGCGCACGCGGGTGCGCTGCTGGTCGAGGCGACCTTCGAATTCGGTGGTGTATTCGGCCAGGCTCAGCGACCCGTTGCGGTCGGCATCGGTGGCGGTGAAGGTGGCCGCGCGCGCCGTGTCGAACTCGGCACGGTCGACCACGCCGTCCTTGTTGGCGTCGTACAGCTCAAGCATGCCGTTGGCGGTGTGCGAGGTGGGCATCTTCAGCGGGTCGCGCGTGGTGGCGGCAGCGCTTTCACTCGTGGCGTCCTGCGATTTCTGGTACCCGGCCCAGGTGCGTTCACCGGCTGCGTCGTACTCGGCGCGGCTGATTGCGCCGTCCTTGTCGCGGTCCAGTGCCTTGAAGCGGGTGTCGGTCTGCTTCAGGTGGCCGGCGCGCGCGGTGGCCAGGCGCACGTCGAAGCGCTGCAGGTACTCGTCGACGTACTCCTGCTCGTCCACGCTGCCGTTGCTGTTGCTGTCGGTGGCGGCGTAGCGCGCCTTGCGGAAGGTTTCGAACTGCGCCCAGCTGACGCTGTCGCTGCCTTCGGTGGCGAACTGGCCCAGGAACGCGGCAGCCGTCGGCGAGGCGGTCGTCGGCGTGGGCGCGGTGGTGGTCTGGGTCTGCGCGTGCGCAGCCGAGGCCAACACCCCGGCCAGCAGGGCCGCGGTGAGCAAGGTGGTCTTCATGGTGGTCCCCCTGGAACGTAGGTGGTTACGGTTCGAGCACGCGGAAGGAAAGCGTGTAGTTGTTGCCGTACATCGGCGCAGCCGCGCCGGCAGGCGCCGGGCCACGGTAGCGGATCAGGGTCAGGTAGCTGCCGGCCTGGGCCAGCGCGAAACGCGCCTTGCCCTGGGCGTCGGTGGTCAGCGTTTCCGGTGCGGGCTGCCGTGCGCCGTCGCCGAGTGCGCGATGGATCTCCACCTTCTGGTTCGGCAGCGGCTTGCCGTCGTACTGCACGATGAAGTCGAAGTGCTCACCGCGATAGAGATCGCTCGGATGGGTGACCGGTACCAGTTCCAGGCCGGTGCCATACGGCTTGAGCGCAGCGGTGGTCGGGCCGCCGGCGGTGAGGTACACCTCCGACCGCGACAGGCTCTGGTAGTGGCTGGTGAGGGTGGCGCCGGCGGGCAGCGGCACGGCCGGGTCGCGGCTGGAGCCGGGCTTGCCGTTGAGGTCCCAGGTGCGGAACACCGCGCCGAGGCGGTTGCCCGTGCTGAAGCGGTAGGTGCCGGTCTGGCCGGGCAGCGTGGTTTCGATGACGGCGCGGGTTTTCAGGCGCTGCACGGTGTCCGGGCCGCGGGTGGTGCCGTCGGGGAGGGTGACCACGAACTCGCTGTTGTCGAAGACGACTTCGGGCACGAAGAAGGTTTCGGCGAACGAAGCGTCCAGGGTCACTACGCTGTCCGGGCGGACCTCGAAGCTGGCCGGGGCCAGGTACGGCGTATGGGCGGCGGCGGGCAACGCCAGCGCAGCCAGCAGGAAGGCGACAACAGGTCGGAAAGACATGGCGGATGCTCGCAGCGCCGGCGGGAGGGCCGGCGGGCGACATCGTATGCGTATTGCGAATGATTCGCAATACGGAATTTTCACATTGGGTGTGATCGGCGGTTTGGTCCGGTTTCGGACGGGTTCCGTGGGACACGCATGGCGTGTCGCTACGCACCCTGAACCACCCTATCCCGCGTAGAGACACGCCACGCGTGTCCCACGGAACCTCACACCAGGCGTCGCCCCATCACCCCCGCGGCTTGGTCGGGTTCAACAGGTTGCCGAAGAACACCGCGTTCAACAGCAGACGCTCGGTGCCATGCCAGTACTTGCGGTGCGCCGGGTCGTCGGCGAACAACACCACGTTGCCCTGCCCCTGCGGCGAGACCAGCAGCCAAGCGGCACCGGCCACGCGGGTGCGGTTGCTCTCCGAGAGATAGCCGTTCACCCGCGGTGCCTCATCGATCCGCACCACCGTTGAAAAGGCATTGCGGCTCGGCTTGAAACTGATCCCGTTTTCCTTGTTCACCGCCAGCTGGTTGCGCGGCAACCCGAAGCCCACCGGGTGGCTGGTATCCACGTCGGCACTGAGGATGTTGCCACTGACCCGCTCGATCGCGGCGATGTCGCGCTGGTCGCCGAACGCACGGCGGGCGCTGTCGGGCTCCTTCTCTTCGGCACCCAGCACTTCATCGCTGAGCTTCTGCTCGATGGCCCACTTGGACGCGCTGCCATAGGTGACCAGCGAACCGCCTGCGTTGATCCAGCGCTTGAGCGCGGCCACCGCAGCGGCATCCACGCCGCCGTAGGTGCCACCGGAAAGCACGATGGTGGTGTACCGGTCCAGGTTGACCTTGCCCAGCTGCGCCGGATCCAGCTTGCTGGCCGGCAACTGCACCTGCTGGTCGAGCAGGAACCAGGCCGAGCCGATCTCGGTGGCGCTCACGCCCTCGCCCATCACCAGCGCCACCGCCGGCTTGCGCAGCGCCTTGACGCTGTCGCTGCCCAGGTCGATGCCGCTGCGGCTTTGCCCGCTGGCCAGCGCGTGTACCTGTACGCCGCTGCTGCGCGCCACTTCGTCCACCACTGCCAGCAATGCATCACCGGCCAGCGTCTGCCCCGCCACGGGAATCACCACGCTGCCGCGCGCGAAGGCCTGCTCGCCACCTGCGGTGGCGGCGGTGAACGGCTGGAACGCGGCGCGGGTCACCACGCCCTTGGCCTGCAGCGCGTACAGCGCGCGGCTGGCGTTGTAGTCGCGCCAATCGAACACGTAGGCATAGCCCGCCTGGCCACCGCTTACGCCACCGCGTTCGGCCGGCAGTGCATTGATGCGTTCGCCGGCATCCACGCGGCTGCGGCTGCCGGCGAACGCCAGTCCGTAGGCCGGTGCAATGGCATACGAGGTGCTGCCGTAGAACACGTCGCCCTTGATCGGCGGGGTTTCGGCGAAGATCGAATGGACGAGGCGGAACTGCGGCTGCGCGGTGGGCACCACGTACGCACTGCCCGGTTCGAAGCGCTGGCCATCGACGGTGACTGATGCGGTCAATGCCTGCACGGTGATCCGGTGCAGCAGCAGCAGGTCGAGCAGGCGCCGGGTCAGGCCCGGATCGTTGGCATCGCCAAACACGAACGCCTTCACCGGCTGCTGGTTGGCCTGCTTCAACGCGGACTGGAAGAACTCCTTCTGCAGCTTCAGCAGCCCATCGCGTTCGGTGACCGCACCGCGCACGGTGCCCAGCCCGGTCGCCACCTGGTTGCGTATGGTGAACGGGAAGGTCAGCAGGCCGTTGACCGATTCCTGCACGCGGCCGCGCGAGCTGGCCTGTTCCACGGTTACACCGACCGCGCCGTGGAAGTCCGGATAGGTCGAGCCATACACCGGCGAGAAGTTGTCGAAGTTTTCCCCGGTGTAGTACAGCGAACCCAGGGCATCCAGCGACTGCGCGTGATACTTCGCCAGGGTCTTGTTCCACTCATACGACGAGGCCGGCAACAGCGGGCTGTGCATGCTCGCCGGCGACGGTTCGAAGTAGTAGGTGCTGTCCTTGCCCATCTCGTGGAAGTCGATCTGGACGTTGGGGTACCACTGGTGGAAGTACGCGATCTTCGGACGCGTGTCCTGCTGGGTCAGCGCCAGCCAGTCGCGGTTGAGGTCGGTGAAGTAGTGGTTGGTGCGTCCCTGCGGGAACGGCTCCACGTGCTCCTTGTCGGCCGGATCGGACGAGGCCGGCGAGGACGCATAGGCGTTGTGCCAGCTCGCCGCGCGGTCGCGCCCGTCCGGGTTCTGCGCCGGGTCGAACAGCACGACCGCGCGGTCCAGCCACTGCGCGGTTTCGGCGCTGCGGCTGGCCACCAGGTAGTAGGCGGTGAGCAGCGCGGCTTCACCGCTGGAGGTCTCGTTGCCGTGCACGCTGTAGCCCAGCCACACCACCACCGGGCTGTTGCCCGCCGCCGACAGCGGCTGCGCCGGGTCGGCCAAGGTCACGTGCTGGCGGCGCAGGGTCTCCAGCTGCTGCTGGTTCTGCGCCGAGGTCACCGTGGCGATCAGCAGCGGCCGCCCTTCGTAGCTGCTGCCGATGCGCTCGACCTTGATCTTGTCCGAGTGTTTGGCCAGCTCGTCGAAGTAGGCCACCAGCTGGTCATGCCGCGTGTAACGGCTGCCGATCTCATAGCCCAGGAACTGCTGCGGGGTGGGAATGGCCGGATCGAAATCGCCGGCCTTCGGGAAGAAATAGGCGCTTTGCGCGAACGCCGGCGCCGCCAGCAACCACAACGAACCCAGCAGCCAGGCGATGGGACGCGACACACCACGGTACAAGGACACAGCAACCCCCAATCAGAAGCGGTAATCGAAACCAACAGTGAAGTAGCGACCGCGCAGGTCGTACTGGCTGAAGTCGTACGGCGCACGGATGCCCGGGAACGAGGCGTCGTACGGCGGTTCCTCGTCGGCCAGGTTCTGGATCTTCGCGTACAGGGTCAGCTTCTCCAGCCCGGTGTAGGCCAGGTACAGGTCGAACTGGCTGTACGAATCCACCCGGTCCTGCACCGAGGTGGCCGCCGCGCTCGCCTTCTGGTCATAGCCGCTGGTGTAGTACCAGGTCAGCGCGGTGCGGAAGTCGCGGTAGTTCCAATCCAGCGAGGTGGTGGCCTTGTTGGCGGGCAGCGTGGCGCCGAGGTTGCTGCCGGCGTAGTCCACCAGCGGGCCACCGACCACGGTCGGGCGGCGGTAGTCGCGCACGTGGGTGAACGCGGTGGAGAGGGTGAAGTCGCCGGCACGTTCGGTCGGGAAGCGCTGGCGCAGTTCCACGTCGAAACCGGAGGTCTTCAGCTCGCTCAGGTTCTGGTAGCGGTTGAACACCGCCAGCAGCTTGCCGCGCTCGTCGCGGGTGACCGCACCGGGCACGTCGTTGGTGACCAGGGTCTGGGTGTTGTTGGTGCCAACCAGGTTTTCCAGTTCGATGCGGTAGTAGTCCACGCTCAGGCTGGTGTTGCTCCACGGCGACAGCACGACGCCCAGGTTGTAGCTCTTGGTGCGCTCCGGCTTGAGGTCGCTGTTGCCGACGGTGAAGAAGGTCGGGTTCTGCCGCGAGCCGGGCACGTCCGGGTCGCGCGGGTCGATCACGCTGCCGTAGGCGATGCTGGTGCTGTTGGAGTTCTCCGACAGCGACGGTGCGCGGAAGCCCTTGGACGCCGCCGCGCGCACCAGCAGGATGTCCCACGGCTGCCAGCGCAGGCTCAGCTTGGGCGAGAAGGCATCGCCAAAATCACTGTAGTGGTCGGCGCGCGCGGCGGCCTGCAGTTCCAGGCGCTCGGCCAGCGGCACGTTGACTTCGGCATACGCGGCGGTGACCTTGCGCTCGCCATGCACTTCGGCAATGGCCGGGCGGATCTGCAGGCCGGCGTCGATCTGCCAGGGGTTTTCCGAGTCCAGCTTCTCGCGGCGCCATTCCAGGCCGGCGGCAAACCCGATCGGGCCGGCCCAGGTGCTGCCCAGGCCACCGGAGATCTTGGCGTCCACGCCCTGCAGCACCGACTCGGCCGGACGCAGCGTGCTCAGATTGATGCTGTCGATCACCGCCTGCGGCGTGGCCGAGGGGTTGAGCAGGTTGTAGCTGCCGCTGGCCAGTGCGTCGGCCAGGGTCCAGCGGTTGGCGAAGCCGCCGGAGACGGTTTCGCGCTCGCTGCTGCGCGCGCCGAACGCGCCCACTTCCCAGTCCCAGTCCTGCAGGCTGCCGCGCAGCCCGACCACGCCGCGGTAGGCGGTGGAGCGGTTGGTCTTGAAGCTGGGGCCGAGGTTGAAGAAGGTGTATTCGATCGGGATGGCGCGCCCATAAGGGTTGAACGGGCTGCTCGCCGGCAGGTTGGACGAGACCGGCTCGGCCAGCCCGGTGTCGGCGTTGAGCGCGAAGCGGCCGCTTTCCAGGGTGAAGAACGGGCTGCTGCCGAACCAGGACACGCCCTTGATCTCGCTGTAGATCACTTCGCCAAAGGCTTCGACGTTGTCGTTCACCTTGAAGGTGCCGTTGACGTAGGCCTGGTAGCGCTTGGTCGAGGGAATCAGGGTGGTGTATGGCGCCAGGTTGTAGCCACAGGTGTTGCCCGCCAGGCCGTCGATCGGCGCGCTGGGCACCAGCGTGGTGTTTTCCGGGCACTGGCCGTTGGCGTCGAGCATCGGCACCGAGGTGCCGTTGACCAGGAAGCGCGCGCCCTTGGCCGACCAGCCATTCCAGCGGCCGCCGGGCTTGTCGGTGTAGATGCCGGATTTGGTGAGGTCGCGCTGGTCCTGGTCCAGGCGTTCGCGGTTGTAGCCTTCCAGGCTGACCAGGATGTTGTAGCCATCCGCTTCAAGGTCGCCGATGCCGCCGATGAATTTGAGGTTCTGTTCGTCCAGCCCGCCCTGGTCGGCGGTGCCGACGCTGCCGCCGAGCTCGGCGCCTTCGAAATTCTGCCGGGTGATGATGTTGACCACGCCGGCCACGGCGTCGGAGCCATACACGGCCGAGGCGCCGTCCTTGAGCACTTCGATGCGCTCCACCGCGACCATCGGCAGTGCGTTGAGGTTGACGAAGGTGTCGGACAGGCCGCCGGCCGGGAACCCGTAGTTGGCCAGGCGGCGGCCGTTGAGCAGCACCAAGGTGTTCTTCTGCGAGAGCCCGCGCAGGCCGATGCCGGCCGAGCCGGAGGCCCAGCCGTTGTTGGTGGTTTCGTTGGCGGCGTTGCCGGTGTTGGCGCTGATCGAGCGCAGCAGGTCGGCGACGGTGGCCTTGCCGGTGGCTTCGATCTCCTGGCGGCCGATCACCTGCACCGGGTTGGCCGTTTCGGTGTCGGTGCGCTTGATGTTGGAGCCGGTGACACGCACGGCGGCGAGGGTTTTGCTGTCGCTGGCGGCGTCAGCGGTGGCGTCTACGGCAACTGCAGGCAAAGGCGTAGCCAGAGCGGCGGAAAGCGCCGCTACAAGTAGGGTGTGCTTGGGCATGAACTCGTTGGGGGTAGTGAGCGAGTAGTTCCGCAGTAGTCCATGCCAAGGGCTTAACGGGCCAATAACATCGCTTCATGCGGATATAACGAAAAGTAACATCTCTTCATCCGGATGGATATGTTTTTGTTGGATGGCCGTACAATGGCGGCATGGAAATCTTCAAAGTCTTTACCCTCGAAGCGGCCCACCGCCTGCCCAACGTGCCGCCGGGCCACAAGTGCGCGCGCCTGCACGGCCATTCGTTCCGGGTGGAACTGAAGGTCGAAGGCGAACCGGGCGAACACACCGGCTGGATCATGGATTTCGGCGACGTCAAAGCGGCCTTCAAGCCGATCTACGACCGCCTGGACCACCACTACCTCAACGACATCCCCGGCCTGGAGAACCCGACCAGCGAAGTGCTGGCGCGGTGGATCTGGAACGAGCTCAAGCCGAGTCTGCCGGCGCTGAGCGAGGTGACCGTGCATGAGACCTGCACCTCGGGGTGCCGCTACCGCGGCTGAGTGCCAACCCTTTGTTCCTGAACGGATTAGTTGGAACACCGGCCGGTTCAGAAATTAGTTGTTGCAATGCACCAAGATCGGCGTATGCTGCATTGCATCAAACAGAATTTGCGTGGGTCCCTCCCCCCACGCAATCCAGGACCCGACAGAACCCTCCCTCTGTCGGGTCTTTTTTTTGTCCGCGCGAAAAGCGATCCCTGTTCCGGGGTCATGCCTTACCGAACGTGGAAGGGTTCCGTGCGGTCGTTTGGGAACCGACCCTACCCGCCTGGCATCAACGGGGCGATGCGTCCAACGCCAGCGGTCGCACCACCTGCACCAATGTCATCAAGGTTTTGCCCGGCTCTTCCCACGGCATCATGTGCGCCGAATGTTCGAACCACACGCCCTGCTTGAAGGGGGCCCGCACGTTCTTCAACCAGCGGTCGGTGGGCGCGGACGGGGTGGTGTAATCGTGGCGGCCCATGAACATCACTACCGGGATCGGGAAGCGGGTGATCGGGTTGAAGTCCACCTTCAGCATCTGCGGCAGCAGCGGTCCCAGTGACAGCACGCTGCCCTTGTCGATGTTGCAGCGATCGGCGTCGGAGTACTCGGGCGAGAGCTTCGCGGCACCGAAGAAATACTTCGAATCATCCCGGTACGCGGTGAGCCCGCCGTAGTACTGCGGCCAGGTACGTGCGGTGATGATGCGCTCGCGCGTGATCGGGGTATTGCCCGGGTACGGTGCAATGGCTTCCAGCTCGGCCACTGCCTTGCTGTTCCCGTGCGCCTTTGCCTGTGCCAGTCCGTAGTCGAAGCTGATCTTCTCGTTCTCGACCTGGTTGATGATCTGGCCGATGCCCACGTAGGCATGGAACAGGTCCGGCCGCTTCATGGCCGCCTGCATTGCGACGATGGTCCCCCAGCTGTGCGCCATCAGGATCACCTTGCGCTGGCCGAGGTGGGCGCGCAGGTGTTCGGCCACTTCGATGGCGTCGTCGACGTAGCGCTCGATGGTCAGGGTCGGTGCGACCTGCTCCGGCGGCGCTTCGGCATAGGTCTTGCCCGCACCGCGCTGGTCCCAGTCGACCACCGTGAAGTACTCCTCCAACGGCCGCTGGAACTGCCACATGCTGGGCGTTGACGGGCTTGCCGGGCCGCCGTGCACGAACAGCAGCACCGGGTTGGCGCGGTCGTCGCCGCGGATGGTCAGCCACTGGCGCAGCCCGCCGATCGGGGTGGCGTAGTGCTCCTGGATGCCGTTGGGCGTGGTGATCCGCTGCAGGTCGCGCACCACCGCGCGTGCGGGTTCCAGGGCGGCGGTGTCAGGGCAGGATTGGGCGAAGGCGGATGGGGTGATGGACAACGCGATGGTCAGGCAGATGAGCAAGCGCATAGGGCCTCCGGGTGTACGGGCATCTTGCCACGCGCGACGTAGTGCCGGCCGCTGGCCGGCTCTGCATGAATCCGGCAGCACGAGGAGCCGGCCGGCGGCCGGCACTACCAGAGGCCGCAGCGCGCCCGCCGGAATCCCGTGGTCAATCGATCAACGGGCGGCAGCAGGCAGCGTGAACACGAACAACGCGCCTTCCCTGCTCTCCATCAACCGGATCTCGCGGCCGTGCAGCTGCAGAATGCGGTGCACGATCAGCAACCCCAGCCCGCCGCTGTCCGGGCGGTCACTGCCCAGTGCCGGCGGGGTGTGGAACAGGTCGTCGCGACGCGCCGCCGGAATGCCCGGGCCGGTGTCGGCCACGCTGACCTGGACCTCGCCCTGCACCGCCTGCAGCGTGACCGTAATGCGCCCGCCTTCCGGGGTATGCCGGATCGCGTTGTCGAGCAGGTTGGTGAGTACCCGTTCGATCAGGCCCAGGTCGGCGTCCACCGCCGGCAGCCCGGGTGGGATCTCCGCCACCAACGCCTGCCGCCGGGCCTGTGCGGCCAGCTCGAACTTCTGGAACACGTCCTGGACCAGATCCGGCAGCGAGAACGCCTGGCGGTCCAGCACCACCCCGCCGTGCTCCAGCCGCGCCAGCTCGAACAGCGCCTGCGCCAGGCGGCCGACCTTGTGGCTCTGCGACAGGGCGATGGCCAGGTACCGTTGCCGTTCCTCGGCGCTAAGCGTGGCGTCCTTCAACGCCAGCGTTTCCAGGTAACCGTGCAGCGACGACAGCGGCGTGCGCAGGTCGTGCGAGATGTTGGCGACCAGCTCGCGCCGCTGCAGGTCCTGCTGGCGCAGCTGCTGCCACTGGTCGTTGAGCCGCTGGCCCATGTGCCCGAAGCTGTGCTGCAGGATCGCCAGCTCGTCGCGCTCACCGGCGCGCAGCGGCGTGGGCGGTACCGGCTGTGCCGGCGCTGCCGCGTCCACGTCGAAGGACTGCACGCGCCGGGTCAGCAGCCGCAGCGGGCGGGTCACCCATCGGAACGCCACCGCGCCGGCCAGCAGCCCGATCACCGCCACGATCGCCAGCGACCACAGCGTGGTGCGCAGGCTCGCGTTGGCCGCGATGTTGGCCGCCAGCGCCTCGCGCTGCTCGCCGACCAGCACCACGTAGATGTAACCGGCCTGGCGCCCCTGCACGAACAGCGGTGCGGCGTTGAACACCTTGCGGCCGGTCTCACTGCGTGGGTCGTCGCCGAGGATGGGGAGCGGCTCGTCGCGCAGCAGCGCCTGCACCGGCGCCAGGTCCACGCGGTCGCGCTTGAGGTGGCCGCTGGGCGCGTCGTGGCCGAGGATGCGGCCCTGGTCGTCCAGCAGGTACACCTCCACGCTGGGGTTCACCGCCATCAGCTTGCCGAACAGCGCGCGCACTTCGCCGCTGCGCATGCCGCCGCCGTCCATCAGTTCGCCGCTGCGTGCGATGTGTTCGGCCAGCCCGCGCGAAAGCCGCTGCACGGTTTCCTGCTCATGCACGCGGGTGCTGCGCATCTGGATCGCCATCAGCGCACCGCAGCACACCAGCAGCAGCGCGAAGAACGCCACCGACAGGCGCTGGGAAAGACTCAGGCGGATCATGCCGACGCCGCCTCGCTGCCGTCGACCAGCTTGTAGCCGCGACCCCATACCGTCTGGATGCGCTGCGGCGAGGCCGGGTCGCGTTCGATCTTGTTGCGCAGCCGGTTGATGTGGGTGTTGACGGTGTGCTCGTAGCCGTCGTGCTGGTAGCCCCAGACCTGGTTGAGCAGGTCCATGCGCGAAAACACCTGGCCGGGATGGCGGGCGAAGAAGTACAGCAGGTCGAATTCGCGCGGGGTCAGCTCCAGCGCGCGGCCTTCGACCTGCGCGGTGCGCGCAACCGGGTCGATGCGCAGCCCGGCCACCGCCAGTTCACCGGCGTCGATGCGCGCGTTCTGCGCCATCGCCTCGACCCGGCGCAGCAGCGCCTTCACCCGCGCCACCAGTTCCAGCATCGAGAACGGCTTGGCCAGGTAGTCGTCCGCGCCCAGCTCCAGGCCGAGGATGCGGTGCACTTCGCTGGCGCGGGCGCTGGTGATGATGATCGGGGTGTAGCGGGCCATGCCGCGTGCGCGCCGGCAGATCTCCAGCCCGTCCACGCCGGGCAGCATCAGGTCCAGCACCAGCGCGCTCCACGGCTGCGCTTCGAGCAGGGCCAGGCCCTCGTCGCCGGTGGCGGCGTGGGTGACCTCATAGCCCTCGTCGCGCAGGTGCATGCGCAGCAGGTTGGCGATGTGGACATCGTCCTCGACGATCAGGACCTGTTTTGCACTGCTCATCGGCACGCGGGGGAGTGGCGGGAAGGTAGCCGCATTGTGGTCGGATCCGGACCTGAATGTGTCACGGAAAATTTAACCATGCGTGAGGATTCGTTGATCGGCCGGGGCGCAGCATGGCCCCATCGTATCCAGAGCTGGAGATCGGCCATGCAGTTCACCCGTCGCAGAGTGCTTGGCATGGGCGCCCTGGGCGCCGCCGCCGGGCTGTTCGGGCTCACCGCCTGCAGCGCCAGCGCCCCGGCCGCTCCGGTGGCCTCGCGCCGCTTTGAAGTGATGCGCACCGACGCGCAATGGCGCGAGCAGCTCACGCCTGCGCAGTATTCGGTGCTGCGCCGGCAGAGCACCGAGCGCCCCTTCAGCAGCCCGCTCAACAAGGAACACCGGCGCGGTACGTTCGCCTGTGCCGGATGCGGGCTGGCGCTGTTCTCCTCCTCCACCAAGTTCGACAGCGGCACCGGCTGGCCGAGCTTCTGGGCGCCGCTGCACAACGCGGTGGCCGAGGACCGCGACACCACGCTGGGCATGGTCCGGGTGGAGGCGCACTGCCGGCGCTGTGGTGGGCACCTGGGCCATGTATTCGACGACGGCCCGCGCCCGACCGGCCTGCGCTACTGCATGAACGGCGTGGCGATGAACTTCGTCGCCGCTGACGACGAGACACGCGTGCGGATACCGAACCGCACGTAACGAATCCGCGATCCATCCGTTTACAGGGACTCACTGATGATCCTGCTTGTACTGGCCTATCTTGGCGGCGTATTGACCATCCTCAGCCCGTGCATCCTGCCGGTGCTGCCGTTCGTGTTCGCGCGCTCGGACCGGCCGTTCCTGCGCAGCGGGTTGCCGCTGCTGGTCGGCATGGCGCTGATGTTCGCGGTGGTGGCCAGCCTGGCGGCGGTGGGCAGCCAGTGGGTGGCGCAGGCCAACCAGGTGGGGCGCTGGATCGCGCTGGTGGTGATGGCGCTGTTCGCGCTGGCGCTGCTGTGGCCCACCCTGGCCGACCGCATGCTCTCCCCGTTCCAGCGGCTGGGCGCGCGCCTGAGCGCTTCGGCCGACAAGGCCAGCGACGCCGGTCGTGGCGGGGTGGGCACCTCCCTACTGATCGGCGTGGCCACCGGGCTGCTGTGGGCGCCGTGCGCCGGGCCCATCCTCGGCCTGATCCTGACCGGCGCGGCGCTGCAGGGCGCCAGCGTGGGCACCAGCGGCCTGCTGCTGGCCTACGCGCTGGGCGCGGCGACCTCGCTGGCGCTGGCGATCTGGATCGGTGGGCGGGTGTTCACCGCGCTCAAGCAGCGCCTGGGCGCCGGTGAGTGGATCCGCCGCGGGCTGGGTGTGGCCGCATTGCTGGCGGTGGTGGCCATCGCGATGGGCTGGGATACCGGCGTGTTGACCCGTCTTTCCACGGTCAGCACCGCGAAGCTGGAGCAGGGCCTGCTCGACACCCTGCCCGGCCAGACCCCGCAGGCCGGCCCGGCGATGATGATGCGCGCGGCCGACGCCAATGCACCGCTGCCGGTGGAAGGTACGCTGCCCTCGCTGGCCGGTGCCACCGGCTGGCTCAACAGCCCGCCGCTGAGCGCCGAAGGTCTGCGTGGCAAGGTGGTGCTGGTCGATTTCTGGACCTATTCCTGCATCAACTGCCTGCGCGCCCTGCCCTACGTGCGCGAGTGGGAGCAGCGCTACCGCGACCAGGGCCTGGTGGTGATCGGCGTGCACGCGCCGGAGTTCGCCTTCGAACGCAACCTGCGCAACGTGATGGGCGCGGTGGACGAGTTGAAGATCACCTACCCGGTAGCGATCGACAACGATTTCGCGATCTGGCGCGGTTTCAACAACCGCTACTGGCCGGCGCACTACTTCATCGACGGCAAGGGCCAGATCCGCGCGCACCATTTCGGCGAAGGCAACTACAAACAGTCCGAGCAGATCATCCGCCAGCTGCTGCGCGAGAACGGCGCCACCCTGCCCGACGAACCGGCGCAGGCCATGGCCATGGCGGCCGCAGCCCCGCGCGAAGGCGTGGAGCGGCAGGCCGACATGCGTAACCTGAAATCGCCGGAGACCTACCTGGGCCATGGACGTGCGGAGAACTTCGCTTCGCCCGGTGGGCAGCGCAACGACCAGCCCGCTGATTACGTGGTGCCGCCGTCGCTGGCGCTGAACCAGTGGGCGCTGGCCGGGAACTGGACGGTGGGCGACGAGGATGCGCAGCTGCAGCGCGCCGGCGGCCGCATCGCATTCCGCTTCCACGCGCGTGACCTGCACCTGGTGCTGGCGCCCGGCGAGGACGGCAAGGCAGTGCGCTTCCGGGTGCGCGTGGATGGCCAGGCGCCGGGGGCGGCCGCCGGTGGCGACGTCGATGCCGATGGCGGCGGCGTGGTGAAGGAACACCGCCTGTACCAGTTGATCCGCCAGGACGGCGATGTCGGCAAACGCACTTTCGAGATCGAGTTCCTTGACCCCGGCGTGCACGCCTACGCCTTTACCTTCGGTTGAACCGGGAGAGACCCATGCGACTTTCCGTAGACAAACTGGTGGCCGGTGGCATCGCCGCCGTGATCGCCACACTTACTGTCACCGCCGTGTTGAGCCTGGATCGTCCTGCGTATGCCGCGGGCGCCGAAAAGGTGGTGGCGGTGCCGGCGCCGAGCGGCGCGGCCGATCTGAAGCTGCCGGGCAAACGTGCCCAAGTAGTGTTCGCCGGCGGCTGCTTCTGGGGCGTGCAGGGCGTTTTCCAGCACATCAAGGGCGTGGACAACGCGGTCTCCGGCTACATCGGCGGCAGTCGCGCCGACGCCAACTATGCGCGGGTCAGCGGCGGCGGTACCGGTCATGCCGAGGCGGTGCAGGTCACCTACGACCCCAGCCAGGTGAGCTATGGCCAACTGATGCAGGTGTTCTTCTCGGTGGTGCACGACCCCACCCAGCTCAACCGCCAGGGCCCGGACCGTGGCACCCAGTACCGCTCGGCGGTGTATGCCGACGATGCCGCGCAGCGCGATGCCACCAAGGCGTATATCGCGCAGCTGCAGCAGGCACGCGCGTATGCGGCGCCGGTGGTGACCACGGTGGATGGCGGCAAGCCGTTCCAGGCGGCTGAGGGCTACCACCAGAACTACCTCACCCTGCACCCGGAATCCCTGTACATCCGCATCAACGACCAGCCCAAGGTGGCGGCGCTGCAGCGCATGTACCCGCAGCTGTACCGCGAGAAGCCGCGCCTGGTATCGACGCTGTCGGTGCGCTGAAAGCGGCTCAGCTGGTCAGCAGGTGGCAGGCCAGCTGCGCCGGGTCCGCGCCCGGCGCGTACGGCAGGCGGCCCCAGAACGGCAGCGGCAGGCGCGCGCGCAGCAGGCCTACGTTGTCGTCGATGCGTTCCATCTGCGGGTCGACCTCGTTGGCGATCCAGCCGATGCAGGTCGCGCCGCTGGCGGCGATGGCCTGCGCGGTCAGCCGCGCATGGTTCAGGCAGCCCAGGCGCAGGCCCACCACCATCACCACCGGCAGCTGCAGCGCGTGCACCAGGTGCGACTGGTCCAGCGTGGTAGAGAGCGGCGCCAGCCAGCCGCCCACGCCTTCCACCACCACCGTGTCGGCCTGGGCGCGCAGCCGCGCGAAGGCGGCCTCGATCGGCGCCAGCGACAGGGTGACCCCGGCCGCGGCGGCGGCCAGCTCGGGAGCCAGAGGCAGCGGCAGTGCGTAGGGATTGAGGTCGGCGTAGGCCGGGGTCGGCAGGCTGGCGGCGAACAGTGCGGTGGCGTCTTCGTTGCGCAGGCCTTCAGCGGTGTCTTCACAGCCGCTGGCGACCGGCTTCATGCCCACCGCGCGGTGCCCGCGCTGGCGCAGGGCGTGCAGCAGGGCGCAGCTGCTGAAGGTCTTGCCGATGCCGGTATCGGTGCCGGTGACGTAAAAGGCAGGCGGGAGCGCGGACGGGGACATGGCCAGGCCGATGAACAGGGGCCTGCATTATCACCGGCACCGCAGCGTTCCGCGCCCGGCGGCCCGGTCCCGGGCCCCGCTTGCTAGACTGCGGGCATGTTCGATACCACCACGCTCACCGGCAGCAAGCCGGAACAGTACGGCCAGCTGCTGGCCCAGGCCCGCGCCCTGGTGCACGGGGAACGCGACCGCATCGCCAATGCCGCCAACCTGTCAGCGCTGGTCTACCACGCCCTGCCGCAGCTGAACTGGGTGGGTTTCTACTTCTACGACGGCACCGAGCTGGTGGTTGGCCCGTTCCAGGGCTTGCCGGCCTGCGTGCGCATTCCGCTCAGCAAGGGCGTGTGCGGGGCGGCGGCGACGCAGCGGGTGACCCAGCGCATCGAGGACGTGGATGCGTTCCCGGGCCACATCGCCTGCGATTCGGCCTCGCGCTCGGAACTGGTGGTGCCGCTGTTCAAGGGCGACACCCTGGTCGGCGTGTTCGACCTGGACAGCCCGGTGCTGTCGCGCTTCGACGCGGACGACCAGGCAGGGCTGGAAGCGATTGCCGCGGTGTTCGTCGAGGCGCTGGGATGAGCGCGAAGCTGCGCAACATCGGCCCCAAGAGCGCCGCCTGGCTGCGCCAGGTCGGTCTGCGCACGGCCGAGGACCTGGCCGCCAGCGGTGCGGTGGGCGCGTTCGTGAAGGTTCGTCGCGCGGGGTTCAAGCCCAGCCTCAACCTGTTGTATTCGCTGGAAGGGGCGTTGCAGGACTGCCATTGGCAGGAGTTGCCGGAAGCGCGGCGTACTGCGCTGGTGGCGGAGTATGAGGCGATCATTGCCGACAACCCGCTGAAGAAGGCGCCGCCGGCGTCCGGGCCGGTGTATGAGCGGACCGTGGTCAGTGATGATGATGGGGATGATGCGTCGTTTGCTTCAGAGGACGACGAACGGGGTTGATGTTGCGTGGGACACGCGTGGCGAGTCGCTACGGTTGTTGCAGCTCGAGTAACTCGCCCCACAGGTCGTCGCCGTCGCGTTCGATGCGCAGCCGCACGCGGGTGCCGTGGTCGATGCGCAAGCCCCAGCACATCGCCATCGGCAGGCCGCAGACCTGCGAGAGCACCATGCGCAACGGGCCGCCATGGCTGACCACCACGGTTGGTACCGGGTCCGGTTCGTCCAGCAGGCGGTGCAGCGCACGCGCGATGCGGCGCTCGAAATGGCCCCAGCTTTCGCCGTGCGGCGGCGGGTTGGCATGCGGGTCCAGATGGAAGGCCGACAGCGCCTGCATCGGCAGTGCGTCGAGCGGTTGCCCATCCCAGTCGCCGAAATCCAGTTCTTCCCATTCCTCGTCTGGCTCCACGTCCAGGCCACGCGGCCCTGCCAGGGCCTCGGCGGTGCCCACGGCGCGCTGACGCGGCGAGCACAGCACCCGCTCCCATGCGAGGTCGGCATAGCGCTCGCACAGCGCGTCGGTGCTGCCGGTTTCCAGCGCAGGATCGGTGCGTCCGTCCAGATGGTCGTCACGACCGGTGGCGGCGTGCCGGATCAGGTCCAGGATCATTGGTGCGGCACCCCCTGCAAAAAGCGAGGCGCATTCTAACCGGTCGCGCCGCTGCACTGGGCCGGGCGCAAAGGTTTGCTCTACACTGCGCGCACTTTCAGGTGACCTGCGGCGCATGCCGGCAGGTTGAAACGGGAAGCCGGTGACGCAACAGGTCCAGCCTGCCGCCACTCCGGCGCTGCCCCCGCAACGGTAAGCGTGGAACACCAGGCAATACGCCACTGTGCTCGTGCATGGGAAGGCGCCTGGTGCGATGGTCCGCCATCGGCCCGCGAGCCCGGAGACCGGCCTGGAAGACGACTGGTTGCGATGCGGCGGGCATGGCGGCGGCAAGCAGTGCCGTGCGCGCTGCCCACCGTCGCGCGTCTTCCGTTGACCACCACCCCCAATCTTGCCGCGCGGGCGTGCGCGGTGCATGGAGTCAACGATGAAGCTGCAGATCCAAACGCTTTCCCTTGCCGTACTGACGGCGCTGCCGCTGCTGGCGGCCGCCCAGGACGATGCCGCCGTACTGGACCCGATCCTGGTCACCGCTACGCGTACCCCGATCGCCCTGCACGACAGCATCTCGCCGGCGCAGGTGATCGACCGTGCCGAGATCGAGCGCAGCCAGGCGCCGTCGCTGCAGGACCTGCTGCGCGGCCGTGCCGGCATCAACCTCAACAACAGCGGTGGGCTGGGCAAGCAGAGCTCGCTGTTCCTGCGCGGCACCAACTCGGCCCATACCCTGGTGCTGGTCGACGGCGTGCGCATCAACACCGGCGACCTTGGCCTGGCCATGCTGCAGGACCTGCCGCTGGCGCAGATCGAACGCGTGGAGATCGTGCGCGGCCCGCAGTCCAGCCTGTATGGCGCCGACGCCATCGGTGGCGTGATCCAGATCTTCACCCGCCGCAATGCCGGCGACTTTGCGCCGCACCTGCAGCTGGGCGGTGGCAGCAACGGCCTGCGTGAAGCCAGCGGCGGCTTCGGCGGCACCGGCGCGCGCGGCTGGTTCGGCACCGACATCGCCTACCAGCACACCGACGGCATCAATGCCTGCCGTGGCGATGCAGCCACCTTCGCCGGCTGTGGTGCCGACGAGCCCGACCGCGACGGCTACCGCAACCTGTCGATGAGCCTGCGCGGCGGCTACTCGCTGACCGACACGCTGCAGGTGGAAGGCACCGCGCTGCGCGCCGAAGGCGAGAACCATTACGACGGGTACTACAACTACTCTGAAACGCTGCAGCAGGTGCTCGGCGGCAAGGTCCGCTATACGCCGAGCGAGCGCTTCACGCTGACCGCCAACGTCGGCCGCGCCGACAACGAGTCGGACAACTACAACGACAGCACCTGGCTGGGTGCGGCGCAGACCCACCGCGACAGTGCGTCGGTGCAGGCCGATGTCGGTTTCGCCGAGGGCCAGCTGCTCAGCGCCGGCGTGGATTGGAGCCAGGACAACCTGGACGGCAGCAGCGCGGGGTATCTGGTCGACAGCCGCGACAACACCGGCGTGTTCGTGCAGTACCAGGGCCGTTTCGGTGCGCACCAGCTGCAGGCCAGCCTGCGCAACGACGACAACGAGCAGTTCGGCAACCACACCACCGGCAGCCTGGGCTGGGGCATGGACCTGGCGCGCGGCTTCCGTTTGAACGCAAGCTACGGTACCGCGTTCAAGGCGCCGACCTTCAGCGACCTGTACGACCCGTGGAGCGGTGTGCCGGAGCTGGACCCGGAGAAGTCGAAGAGCGCCAACCTCGGCGTTGCGCAGCAGGGCGACGGCTGGCGTTGGGGGTTGGATGTGTATGAAACCCGCATCGACGACCTGATCACCTATGACGCCACCACCTTCATGATGTCGCAGGTGGAGAAGGCGCGCATCCGGGGCGCCGAGTTGACCGGCTTCATCACGGTGGCCGGGTTCGATTTCAATGCGCAGCTGAGCCATACCGATCCGCGCAACCGCACCGACGGCAGCGCACAATTCGACAACTGGCTGGCGCGCCGCGCGCAGGACACCGCGCGGCTGGATATCGACCGCCGCTTCGGCGACTTCCGCGCCGGTGTCACCGCGACCGGTTCGGGCAAGCGGTATGACAATGCCGACAATACGGTGCGGCTGGCGGGCTATGGCACGGTGGACCTGCGCCTGGAGTATGCGATCAGCCGCGACTGGTCGGTGCTGGGTCGGGTGAGCAATCTGTTCGACCGCGAGTACGAGACCGTGGCGTGGTTCAACCAGCCGGGGCGTGAGTACCGGTTGAGCGTGCGGTACCAGCCGAAGTAAGGCGGTTTGGGATGGCCGGCATCGAGAGGTGCCGGCCAGAGGTTGCGGGTTGCCGGCCAGCGGCCGGCACTACAGATCCAGCAGTTCCTGCAGGTTGTCCATCACCGCTACTGCTTCTACATTTTCCAGGTCCAGGCCGCGCGGATAGCCGTAGCGCACCAGCGCTACCGGCATGCGTGCATCCACGGCGGCGCGGTAATCGGTGATCGAGTCGCCGACCATCAGCGCCGCTTCGGGCGCGACATCGAACGCGGCCGCGATGTGCCGCAGCGGTTCGCCACTGGGTTTGCGTTCGGGCAGCGAGTCGCCGCCGAGCACCTTCGCGAAATAGTCCTGCACGCCCAGGTGCGCGAGCAGCGGGCCGACCATGGCCACCGGTTTGTTGGTGCAGATCGCCAGCGGAACGTTGCGTGCCTGCAATGCCTGCAGCGCCGGCACCACCCCATCGAACAGGCGCGGGCTGCGCAGCAGGCAGGCCTCGTAGTGGCGCATGAATCCGGGCATCACCTTCGCAAGGTCGATGTCGCTGTGGGCAGCGGTGAAGGCCTGTTCCACCAGCCGGCGCACGCCGTCGCCGATCCAGGTCAGAACGGTGGCTTCGGGCACGCGCGGCAGTTGCCAGTCTTCCAGGGTGCGGTTGAGCGCTTCGGCGATATCGGCGGCGCTGTCGACCAGCGTGCCATCGAGGTCGAAGATGACCAGCGGATAGGGATAGGACACGGGGGAGCCTTGCGTGGGGAATCCCCATTGTAAGTGCGCACCCGTGCAACGAATCGGACCACTGCCGGTGGTGTTTCCCCGATTGCCGAGGCATAAGCTGGCTTTCCTCCCCGCTACGGACGTCGCCCCATGAAGATTGCCCTCGTTGGTGCCACCGGCAACATCGGCCGTGAAATCACCCGCCAGGCCCTGGCCCGCGGCCATCAGGTCACCGCCATCGTGCGCCGTAAGACGGACCTCCCTGCCGAACTGGACGGCGCGCAGCTGGCCGTGGCCGCGCTGGACGACACCGACGCCCTGGCGGCCGCCATCGCTGGCCATGACGTCCTAGCCAGCGCGTTCGGCCCGCGGCCGGGCGACGAACCCTCCGCGGTCACCACGGTCACCGCGGAACTGGTCAAGGCCGCCCGCCAGGCTGGCGTGCCGCGCTTCCTGATGGTCGGCGGCGCCGGCACCCTGGAAGTCGCCCCCGGCGTGCAGCTGGTGGACACCGAGGGCTTCCCGGACGCGTACAAGCCGGTGGCGCTGGCCGCGCGTGAAGCGTTCAACCTGCTGCAGAAGGTGGACGACCTGGATTGGACGTTCTATTCGCCGGCCGCCGAAATCGGCCCGGGGCCGCAGAAGGGTGGGTTCCGCACGCAGGCCAAGCAGTTCCTGGTCGGCGCCGATGGGCACAGCCGGATCAGTTACGCGGACTACGCCGATGCGTTCGTCAGCGAGATCGAGTCGCCGCAGTATGTGAAGCAGGTGGCGACCGTGGCGTATTGAGGTCGGTGGGGCGACGTGCGGACTCGATTGGGGGTCATGCCCTACCGCGCGTTGCCCTGCCATCGGCGGTCGACTGGGGTGCGACCCTACCGGCAGTTTTTCGCCTGCGCTGAGCGCGCGCGGTCGTTCGGACGCAGCGGGATTTCCCCGGTAGGGTCGCGTCCCAATCGACCGCCGATAACGCTGATCACACCGGCGAAGGCATGACCCCGGATCGAAGCAGCACCCACCCGACAAGCACGCCCACGGTCACCCGTTCAGCGGATCGAACAATCCGAGCTGCGTCACCCCTTCACGTTCGCGGAATCCCCCCAACCCCACGCCCACCAGGCGATAGCGCGTCTCCGCCGGCAGGTCTACCCGCGCGCGCAGTGCCAGCGCGATGTCGCGCAGCTCTTCCAGCGTTTCCGGCGGCGACTCCGGGGTGAAGCTGCGGGTGATGATGCGGAACTGCGAGGTCTTCAACTTCAGCACCACCGTGTGCCCCACCCGCTCGGTCTTGCGCGTGGCCTGCCAAGTCTTGCCCGCCAGTTCCACGATGGCCGGTTCCAGCGCCTCCAGCGGCAGATCCTCGGCGAAGGTGTCTTCAGAGGAAATCGACTGCACCTGCTGGTCCGGCTCCACCGGCCGCTCGTCGATGCCGCGCGCGCGCCGATACAGGCTGCCGCCATAGCTGCCGAAGCGCGCTTCCAGCAGCTCCAGCGGCAGCGCGCGCAGGTCGCCGACGGTGACGATGCCAAGCTCGGCCAGCTTGCCCTCCATCACCTTGCCCACGCCCGGCACGCGCTTCACAGGCAGTGGGGTGAGGAACTGCTCGATCCGGTGCGGCGGCACCACGAACTGGCCGTCCGGCTTGCGCCAATCCGAGGCGATCTTGGCCAGGAACTTGTTCGGCGCGATGCCTGCCGACGCGGTCAGCTGGGTCTCTTCACGTATCTGCGCGCGGATCTGCTGGGCGATCTCGGTGGCCACGGTCATGCCGCCCTTGTGCACGGTCACGTCCAGGTAGGCCTCGTCCAGCGACAGCGGCTCCACCAGGTCGGTGTGGCGCAGGAAGATCTCGCGCACCTGGCGCGACACCGCCTTGTAGCGCACGAAATCGGGTGGCACGAACACCGCGTCCGGGCACAGCCGCTCGGCGCGCAGCGCGGGCATCGCCGAGCGGATCCCGAACACGCGCGCCTCGTAGGACGCTGCGCAGACCACCGAGCGCGCCCCCTTCCACGCCACCACCACCGGCCTGCCGCGCAGCGACGGATCGTCGCGCTGCTCCACCGAGGCGTAGAACGCGTCCATGTCGACGTGGATGATCTTGCGTTGTGCGGACACGGCGGTGGCTCAAGGCCCAGGGCGGAAGAAAGATATGAACAGATTACAGCCACACGCCTGGGTATGGTCTTTTCATAACAACAACATGCGTTTTTCAAGCTGAAAACACTACGCCGGCGTACGGTTAAAACGTTTGATTGAATGAAAAATACGCTGCACTCTTGGGCACTTTCATTGGCAACCAACAGCCGCCTCCGGGCCGGCGCCAACCCGATGTCACCTTCCTCAGGATTGCGTTTTCCATGACTCGTCTCCACGCGTTCTCGCGCGAACAGCTGCTGGCCAGTGCCCGTGGCGAACTGTTCGGGCCGGGCAGCGGTCGCCTGCCCAACGATCCGATGCTGATGTTCGACCGCATCACCGACATCCGCGATGAAGGCGGTCCACACGGCAAGGGCTACGTGCGTGCTGAGCTGGATATCCGCCCCGACCTGTGGTTCTTCGGCTGCCATTTCATCGGCGACCCGGTGATGCCCGGCTGCCTGGGCCTGGACGCGATGTGGCAGCTCACCGGCTTCTACCTCACCTGGCTGGGCGCACCTGGCCGTGGCCGCGCACTGGGTTGCGGTGAAGTGAAGTTCACCGGCCAGGTGCTGCCGGACGCCAAGCTCGTCACCTACGAAATCGACATCACCCGCGTCATCAACCGCAAGCTGGTCATGGCGCAGTCCGATGCGCGCATGCTGGTCGATGGCCGCGAAATCTATACCGCAAAGGACCTCCGCGTAGGTCTGTTCACTTCCACCGAGAACTTCTGATGCGTCGTGTCGTCATTACCGGAATGGGCATCACCTCGTGCCTGGGCAACGATCTGGACACCGTGTCCGCCGCACTGCGTGAAGGCCGTCCCGGCATCCGCAACCTGCCCGACCATGCCGAAGCCGGACTGCGCAGCCACGTCGGCGGCAACGTCGAGCTGGACCTGGACGCGCAGATCGACCGCAAGCTGAAGCGCTTCATGAGCGATGCCTCGGCCTACGCCTACATCGCCATGCGCGACGCCATCGCCGACGCCGGCCTGGACGAGTCGCAGGTGGTGAATCCGCGCACCGGGCTGATCGCCGGTTCCGGCGGCGGTTCCAGCCAGTGGCAGGTGGAGTCGGCCGACATCCTGCGCGCGCGTGGCGTGCGCAAGGTCGGCCCGTACATGGTGCCGCGTACGATGTGCTCGACCGTGTCGGCCTGCCTGGCCACCGCATTCCAGATCAAGGGCCTGAGCTATTCGCTGTCGGCCGCGTGCGCGACCTCGGCACATTGCATCGGCGCCGCCGCGGACCTGATCCGTCATGGCGCGCAGGACGTGATGTTCGCCGGTGGCGGTGAAGACCTGCACTGGTCGATGAGCGTGATGTTCGATGCGATGGGCGCGCTGTCGACCCGCTTCAATGAGACCCCGGCTACTGCCTCGCGCCCGTACGACAAGGACCGCGACGGCTTCGTCATCGCCGGTGGCGGCGGCATGCTGGTGCTGGAGGACTACGACCACGCTGTTGCCCGTGGCGCGCGCATTTACGCCGAGCTGATCGGCTACGGCGTGACCTCCGACGGTGCCGACATGGTCGCCCCGTCCGGTGAGGGCGCGGTGCGCTGCATGCACATGGCGATGAAGGATGTGAGCGGTCCGATCGACTACCTCAACACGCACGGCACCTCGACCCCGCTGGGCGACGTCACCGAGCTGAAGGCGGTGCGCGAAGTGTTCGGCGAATCGATTCCGCCGCTGTCCTCGACCAAGGCGCTGTCAGGCCACTCGCTGGGCGCGGCAAGCGTACATGAAGCGATCTACTGCCTGCTGATGATGCGCGACGGCTTCATGGCCGGTTCGGCCAACATCGGTGAGCTGGACCCGGCGGTGGAAGGGTTCCCGATCGTGCGCGAGAGCCAGGACGTGCAGTTGAACACGGTGATGTCCAACAGCTTCGGCTTTGGCGGCACCAATGCGGCGCTGGTGTTTGGCCGGGTGTAATGGCCGACGTTCCGCGTGAACAGAAAACCCGGCCATGTGCCGGGTTTTTTGTGTGTGCATCTCTGTGCATGCGACTCAGCGCGACAACAGCGGCAGCAGCAATGCGTGGGCGTCGTGCAGGGAATCGACGATGCGGTGGCCGAGGGCACGCAGCGCTTCGTCGGGGTGCACCAGGTCGGGCACCTGGATCGCGGTCATGCCGGCCGCGAGCGCGGCGCGGGTACCGGCCGGGGAGTCTTCCAGCGCCAGGCAGCGCGCGGGGTCCTTGCCCAGCTTGTGCGCGGCCAGCAGGTAGATGTCCGGCGCCGGCTTGGGGTGGGCGACCTGATCGCTGGTGACCACGTGGTCGAAGTACGGCAGCAGGCCGGCCGCAGCCAGCTTGCGGTTGGCGCGCGGCTGCCGGGTGGAGGTGGCCACCGCGCGCGGAATGCCGTGCGCCTGCAGCAGCTGCAGGAGCTCCATGATGCCCGGGCGCAGCGGCAGGCCCTGCTGGGTGCGCGCTTCGTACAGGTCGTGGCAGCGCGCGTACAACGCGGCCACCTGGTCGGCGCTGATGTGCTGCAGCAGCAGCTGTTCGCAGTCGCGGTCGCCCAGCCCGACCAGCCCCAGCCAGAAGTCATCCGCGAACGGCAGCTGCAGCTCCTGCGCCGCCTGCGACCAGCAGGCGATGGACACCCGCTCGCTGTCGATCATCAGGCCATCCATGTCGAAGATGACCGCCTCGGGCAGGAACGGCAGCGCGGCGATCAGGGTCATGGCACGTTGAACAGCGTTTCCAGGTCGGCCGCATCGAGGATGCGCCACTCGCCTTCCGGCAGGTCGCCCAGCGACAGCCCGCCAATGCGGCTGCGGTGCAGCGCCTGCACGTGGTTGCCCACCGCGGCGAACATGCGCCGTGCCTGGTGGTAGCGACCTTCGTGCAGGACCAGCTCGGCTTCGCGCGGCGAACGCACATGCAGCTCGGCCGGCAGCAGCGGCTTGTCGTCTGATTGCAACATCAAGCTGCCGCTGGCGAAGCGCGCGGCCTCGTCGCCGTGCAGGTCCTGCGCCAGGGTCACCTGGTAGGCCTTGTCCAGGCGCGATTTGGGCGAGACGATCCGGTGCAGCAACGCGCCGTCGTCGGTCATCAGCAGCAGCCCGCTGGTGTCGCGGTCCAGCCGGCCCACCGACGACAGCAGCGGCGAGCGCTCGCGGTAACGCGGCGGCAGCAGGTCGTAGATCAGCCGGCCCTTGTCCTTGGTCGAACAGGTGTAGTCGCGCGGCTTGTGCAGCATCAGGGTCAGCCCCGCCGGCGGGTCCAGCGGCTCGCCTTCAACGCGGATCGCGGCGTGCTCGACCTGGTCGTCGGCATACAGCACCTCGCCTTCGGCGTCGGTCACCAGGCCTTCGCGGAACATCAGCTGGACCTGCTTGCGGCTGCCATAGCCGAGGTTGGCCAGCAGCTTCACCAGCTTCATGCGCGCTTCCCGCTGCGGACCGGAGCCGCCTTGGCCTTGGTCGCTTCGATCAGCTTGAAGCCATCGCGCTCGGCGGCGACGCGCACGTCGCCGAAGCTTTCATTGAGGATCTGCTCGTACGGCAGGTGGCGGTTGGCCACCAGCCACATTCGCCCGCCCGGGCGCAGCGCCTCGGCGGCCACGGCAATGAAGCGACGGCCGATGTCCGGGCGGTCGCCACGCGATGGGGTGTGGAACGGCGGGTTGGTCACGATGAAGTCGTACTGGCCCTGCACGCCAGCGGTGACGTCATGCCAGTGGAAGCCGAGCTTGGCCGGCGAGGCCAGCTTCTCGAGGTTCTCCCGGGCAAGCGCCAGCGCGCGGCCTTCGGCCTCGAACAGGTCCAGTCCGGTCACCTGCGGGCAGCGCTGCAGCACCTCGGTGGAGAGGTAGCCGTAACCCGCGCCGAGGTCGGCGCCGCGCCCGGCCAGATCGGCCGGCAGCTGCTCCACCAGCAGGGCGGACGCCGGGTCGATCCGGTCCCAGGCAAAGATGCCGGGGCGGCTCTGGAAGCGCCCGCTCAGGATCGCGCGCGGCGCGTCCAGCGCGGCCCAGCGCTGGGCCAGCGCGGCGTCGTGCTGGCCGTTGAGCGGCGCGGTCCAGTAAACCCGGCAGTGGTTCTTGGTCATCTTGCCGCCCAGCCCGGCCAGCTGCTGCAGGTCGCCTTCGCCAGAGCGCGCGCCTTCGTTGTTGTGCTGGCAGGCCACCACGATGCCGCCCGGGGCGGCCAGGGCCAGGGCCCGGGCAAACAGGGCGCGGGCTTCCTCGCGCTGGCGCGGCGGCAGCACCAGCACCACGGCGTAGCGGGTCGCGTCCTCGCCCAGCTGCTGCTCATCACGCACGGTCCAGCCACTGGCTTCCAGCGCGTCGGCGAACGGGCGGAAGCTCTGTTCGCAGACCAGCTGGCCCGGCTGCGCGCGTTCACGCAGCGGCCAACCGTCGCGGGCGCGCAGGAACAGCACCGGACCGGCCGGCCAGGTCAGCGCGCCGCCGAAAGGCAGGAACAGGGTTTCCAGGGGAGCGTCGTGCTGGGCAGCCATGCGGGGGCAGATCTTGAAAAGTGACCGCCATTCTAACGTTTTGCCCGATCCGCCTCGTTCCTGTCGCGATTTGCGTTTATTCAACGCTGTCTTGATGCCACCGCAACATGCCGTCGGTCAGGGTGAAGGCTCACTTGCAACGGAGGTAGCTCATGCGCGCATTGTTCGTCGGGGGCGTGGTCGACAACAGCGAGATGGACCTGGAAGGCGCACAGCCGCCGGTTCATTACCCGGAAGACACCGGCGGCGGGCACGCGCGGTACCGGCTGCACCAGGTGGGCAAGAAGGACGACGGCGCGGTCGCATACGCGGTGTACGGCGCGCCGGACCTGGCGGACGAAGAAGTGTCGCGCGTGGCGGACGAACGTGCGTACGCGCGCCGGTTCGAGGCGACACCCGAGGTTTTCCAGCACTGAAGTAGCGCCGGGCCCAGCCCGGCGCTACGGGTGCGGCGGCAGCTCGCTGACCGATGCGATCTGGTCCAGCCACAGCAGATGCTGCTGGGCCGGGTCGTTCAGGTCGTCCAGGCGCAGTTCGCCGTTGGTGCCTTCGTTTTCATCCGCATCGCGGTACTGCTGCACGGTGGGCTGTACCGCAACCGTGCCGGACACGCGGGTGCCGTCCTTCAGCGTCACTTCCACCTGGGTCTGGCCCTTGAGCTGGGGCAGCAGGGCTTCCAGCGCGGCGATGTCGGCCTGGTGGGTGTGGATGGTGGGGGCATAGCGGGACATTCTGGATCCTTTGGGTTGCACAGCCACGCAGGGCGTGGCTCTACCGGGTTGTCGGAAACCGGGCTCTTTCAGCGCGCTGCTGCGGATTCGCGGTTGGCTGCCAGCACCGTGCGCACCGCCGAGACCAGCTGGGCCACCGAATACGGCTTGGCCACGTGCTCCTGGAAACCCGAGGCGAGCGCACGCTTGCGGTCGTCGGCGCGGGCAAGCGCGGTGACTGCCACGATCGGCAGGGCGGCGGCGTCCAGCCCGAACTCGTTGCGCAGCGCCGCGGCCAACCCATAGCCGTCCATGCCGGGCATGCCGATGTCGGTCAGCAGTACGTCCACGTCTTCATGGCCGCCGTCGTCCAGCAGCGCCAGCGCTTCGGCCGCCGAGGCCACCGCCGTGACCTGGGCGCCCTGCTCTTCCAGCAGCCGGCGCAGGTATTCCAGCACTTCGGGCTGGTCTTCCACCGCCAGCAGGCGCAGGCCCTTCAACGGGTATGGCTCGATCAGCTGCTCGTGGATCGGGCCACTGAATACTTCACGCAGCGGTCGGCCGTCGGCCTGCGGCTGGTAGCGCGGCAGCTGCACGGTGAATTCCGCGCCCAGGCCATGGCCTTCGCTGTTGGCCGCCACCGTGCCGCCGTGCAGTTCCACCAGCTGCTGCACGATCGCCAGGCCCAGGCCCAGCCCGCCATGGCGACGGGTGGTGGTGCCATCGGCCTGGCGGAAGCGGCTGAACAGATGCCGCAGGAATTCGGGGGCGATGCCATCGCCGGAGTCGGCCACGCTGACGGTCCAGTGCGCCCCGTCGGTGGACAGGGTGACAGTGACCGAGCCGGCCGCCGGGGTGAACTTGATCGCGTTGCTGAGCAGGTTCCACAGCACCTGCTGCAGGCGGGTGCCGTCTCCCAGCACCAGCGCCGGTTCGTCCGGCATCACCAGCTTCATGTCCAGCGCCTTGCCTTCGGCGACCAGCTCCTGGGCGCGCAGCGCCTCGGTGAGCTGCGCGCGCAGGTCCAGCACTTCCACTTCCAGCTGCACCTTGCCGAGCAGCATGCTGCTCAGGTCCAGCATGTCCGAGATCAGCCGCTTCTGCGCCATGGCGCTGTTGGCGATCACGCCCAGGCCCTTGTACAGCGGGCTGGTATCGTCCACGCGCTGCAGCAGCAGTTCGCTCCAGCCCAGGATGGTGGTCAGCGGGGTGCGCAGCTCGTGCGAGAGCGTGGCCAGGAACTCGTCCTTCAGGCGCGCCATGCTTTCAGCGGCGTTGCGCGCGGCGCGCTCGGACTGCAGCAGCTCTTCGCGCGCCATTTCGATTTCGCGGCGCTCGGTCACATCGGTGCTGCTGCCGGCCAGGCCGATGAAGCGGCCGGCGCGGGAGAAGCGCGGCTTGGCATTCATTTCCAGCCAGCGCCATTCGCCGTCGGCACGCAGTCCGCGCACCAGCACCTGCATCGAACGCTGCGCGCGCAGCGCGGCCTGCAGCTCGTAATCGAACACCGAGACATCGTCGGGCTGCACCAGCCCGCGCCATACATCTTCCGGCACGCGCTGTTCGTCGCCACCGAAGAATTCACTGAAGGCACTGTTGACGAAGCGCGCATGGCCCAGTTCGTCCAGCACCCATACCGGCATCGGCAGGCCGTCGGCCAGCGCGCTGAAGCGCGCCTCGCTTTCGGCCAGCTCCACTTCGATCTGCTTGCGGTTGGTGATGTCGAAGAACAGCACCGCCACCCGGCGCTCATGCGCCTCGCCCACCCGCATCGCTTCCACCGCGTACCAGCGGCCCAGCGCGCGGGCTTCCAGCTCGAACTGCTGCGAACGGCCGGTCATCGCGATCTGGCCGTACACCCGGTACCACTCGGGCTCGTGGGTGGGCTGCAGCTCGCTCATGAGCCGCCCGGAGGCTTCGCTCAAGCCGGTATTGCGCTCGAAGGCGTCATTCACTTCCAGGAAGCGGTAATCCACCCCGACGCCGTTCTCGATCATCACCTCGATGATGCAGAAGCCCGCACTCAACCCCTCCAGCACCGCGCGGTGCAGGGAAGGATCGGGCACTGGGGCCGCATGCGGCGCACGTGTGAAGGTCGAGGCGGTCAGGCTGGACAAGGGCGTCGAGAGAGGTAGCGGATGGCGCGGAGGGACACAGCATCGTTCAGAGCGCGTATTCGTCGCGTCAAACAACGGCCCGGTTTTGACGTAAGTGAACCATGCCCAGACGGACCGTGGCGTATTGTGGAAGGCAATTGTTCCGTCGCGTGAACAGGATCACACTCCATAGCGTCTCTCCTTCAAGACCCTGACCGAGGCTGTGCCATGAACCGCAAACCCTTGCTGGCTGGTGCTTTGAGCTGTCTGATGCTGCTCGTGGGCTGCGCGTCGGCCGCGCCCCGCACGGTCACCGCGCCGGACGCGCCGCGCGCGCTCACCGGCGAAAGCCCGGTCCAGGTGAAGTGGACCGACCCGGCCCAGTTCACCGAGATCCGCAGCAGCTCCAACCAGTTCGAGGCGCGCAGCGGCAACTGGGTGTACCAGCTGGCGGACTACCTCCGGACCAGCGCCAGCAAGCGCCTGGCGCCGGGCCAGACCCTGGACGTGAAGATCACCGACATCAAGCGGGCCGGTGATTTCGAGCCGCAGAACGGCCCGCGCGGCAACGACATCCGGATCATGCGCAACATCTATCCGCCGCGGATCAGCCTCACCTTCACCCTGCGCGATGCGCAGGGCGCGGTGCTGCAGCAGGGCGATGAGAAGCTGATCGACATGGGCTACCTGACCAACACCGGGCTGCTCAGCAACAACGACCCGCTGCGCTTCGAGAAGCGCCTGCTGGACGACTGGCTGCGCCGCCTGCTGCCCTCGCCGTCTAGCCGCCGCTGAGGACCCGCGCCACGCGCTTGACCGCGCACGGCAGCTGGTACGCGCTGACCTTGCACAGCGGGGCCAGCACGTCCAGGCGGGGCGCGTCGCCCCACAGGGTGACGGTGCTGCCCACCCCGGCCTGCGGCAGGTCGGTGAGGTCCACGGTGAGCATGTCCATCGAGACCCGGCCGATCAGGTGGCCGGGCTGGCCGTCGATCTGCACCGGGGTGCCGTTCGGGGCGAACTGCGGGTAGCCATCGGCATAGCCCAGCGCCACCACGCCGACCCGGGTCGGGCGTTCGGCGACGAAGCGGGCGCCGTAGCCGACCGGTTCGCCGGCGGCGATCTCGCGGGTGGCGAAGATCTTCGACTGCATGGTCATCACCGGGCGCAGGCGCTCGGTGTAGGCATTGTGCGCGGCCAGCGGGTTGGCCCCGTACAGCATCAGGCCCGGGCGCACCCAGTCGCTGCGCACGTCCGGCCAGCCCAGCAGGGCCGGCGAGTTGCACAGGCTGGTTTCGCCGGCCAGACCTTCAATGGTGGCGGCGAACAGGTCGGCCTGTTCGCGCGTGCGCGGGCTGTCCAGTTCGTCGGCGCGGGCCATGTGGCTCATCAGCACCATCGGCGCCACCTGCGGCAGGGCCGACAGCCGCGCATGCGCGGCGCGGAACTCGGCCGGGGCCAGGCCCAGGCGGTGCATGCCGCTGTCCAGCTTCAGCCAGATCTGCAGCGTGGCGTCGGTCTGGAACGCTTCCACCGCGTCCACCTGCCACGGCGCGGCCACCGCGAACCACAGCTTGTGCTGCACGATCAGTGGCAGCTCGTCGGCGTCGAAGAAGCCTTCCAGCAGCAGGATCGGGCCGCTGATGCCGGCCGCGCGCAGTTCCAGCGCTTCTTCAATGCAGGCCACGCCGAACGCGTCGGCCTCGCCGTCCAGCGCGCGCGCGCAGGCTACGGCACCGTGGCCATAGGCGTCGGCCTTTACCGCGGCCAGGGTCTTGCGACCGCCGCCCAGTTCACGCGCCAGGCGGAAGTTGGAGCGCAACGCATCCAGGTCGATCAACGCGCGGGCTGGACGCATGCTTTGGGTTCACTGTGTTGGACGGACGCGGCGTGGTGGCCGCCATAACGGAAGATATCCAGGCCTTCGGTGCTGATCTGCGGCTGGCGCGCGCTCATCAGGTCGGCCAGGTAACGGCCCGAACCGCAGGCCATGGTCCAGCCCAGCGTGCCGTGGCCGGTGTTGAGGAACAGGTTGCGGTACGGGGTGGCGCCGATCACCGGCGTGCCGTCCGGGGTGGCCGGGCGCAGGCCGGTCCAGAACTCGGCGCGCGAGAGGTCGCCGCCGTCCGGGTACAGGTCGCGCACCACCTTTTCCAGGGTGGCGCGGCGGCGCGGCGACAGCGACAGGTCGAACCCGCCCACTTCGGCCATGCCACCCACGCGGATGCGGTCGTCGAAACGGGTCACCGCCACCTTGTAGCTCTCGTCCAGGATGGTCGAGGTCGGCGCCATCGCCGCATTGGTGATCGGCAGGGTCAGCGAGTAGCCCTTCAGCGGGTACACCGGCAGGTGCATGCCCAGCGGCGCCACCAGCGACGGCGAGTAGCTGCCCAGCGCGACCACGTAGCGGTCGGCGGTTTCCACCTTGCCGTCGATGCGCACGCCGGTGATGCGGTCGCCATCGGTGACCAGCCCGGCGATGTCCTGGTCGAAGCGGAATTCCACCCCGGCGTCCATGGCCATCTGCGCCAGGCGGCGGGTGAACAGCTGGCAGTCGCCGGTCTGGTCGCGCGGCAGCCACAGCGCGCCAACCAGCGTGTCGGCCACGCTGGCCAATGCCGGTTCGTGGGCGATGATGCCGGCGCGGTCCAGCACTTCATACGGCACGCCGTACTGGGCCAGCACTTCGATGTCCTGCGCGGAGGCGTCCAGCTGCTGCTGGGTACGGAACAGCTGGGTGGTGCCCAGGTCGCGGCCTTCGAACTCGATGCCGGTCTCGGTGCGCAGCTCGTTGAGGCAGTCGCGGCTGTACTCGGACATGCGCACCATGCGCGCCTTGTTGATCGCGTAGCGCTCGTGCGTGCAGTTGCGCAGCATCTGCGCCAGCCAGCGGTACTGGTTGAGGTCCAGCCCGGGGCGGATCGCCAGCGGCGCGTGTTCGGAGAACAGCCACTTCACCGCCTTGAGCGGCACGCCCGGGGCGGCCCACGGCGAGGTGTAGCCGAACGAGAGCTGGCCGGCATTGGCGAAGCTGGTTTCCAGGGCCGGACCGGGCTGCCGGTCGACCACGGTGACTTCAAACCCGGCCTGCCGCAGGTACCAGGCACTGGTCGTGCCGATTACCCCACTGCCAAGGACTAGAACGCGCATGAGACCTCTCCAACCGGATCATTCCCTGCACTGGAGCGTGCCGGGACCATAATTGAGGAAGTATATTCCGGCCAAACCATGCAATTTATCTGTTTTTGGCGACTCAGGCAGGGTATTGTCGCGCCAACACCCCCGAGAGGCTGACGCCATGGCCGCCCGTTCCCGCGAGCTGGACAAGATCGACCGCAAGATCCTGCGCATCCTGCAGGAGGAAGGGCGCATTTCGTTCACCGAACTGGGTGAGCGGGTGGGCCTGTCGACCACCCCCTGTACCGAGCGGGTGCGCCGGCTGGAGCGCGACGGCGCGATCACCGGCTACTACGCCCGGCTCGACCCGCAGTACCTCAAGGCCAGCCTGCTGGTGTTCGTGGAGATCAGCCTGGCTTACAAGTCCGGCGACATCTTCGAGGAGTTCCGCCGTGCGGCGCTGAAGTTGCCCAACGTGCTGGAGTGCCATCTCGTCTCCGGCGATTTCGATTACCTGCTGAAGGCGCGCATCAGCGAGATGGCCTCGTACCGCAAGCTTCTCGGCAGCACCCTGCTGACGCTGCCGCACGTGCGCGAATCGAAGAGCTACATCGTGATGGAAGAGGTCAAGGAAACGCTGACCCTGCCCATTCCGGATTGATCGGCGCACAGCAGAAGGGCGGCGCGCTCATGCGCACCGCCCTCGGAGCTGTTACCAGCGCATCAACGCTGCTGTTTCTGGTCCGGGTTGCGTTGATCCTGCTGCTTGCCACCCTTCTGGTTCTGCTGATCCCACTGCTGCTGGTTCTGCTGGCCGGGTTTCTGGTTCTGCTGGCCCTGCTGGTCCTGCGGCGACTTGCCGGGATTCTGGTTCTGCTGGTTAGCCATAAGAATTACACCTTCTACCGTTGGGATGCGCGGTGTTGCGGCGCATGTACAGAATCCCGCAAAACCGGTTAATCACAGGCGAAAAATCAGTGAGGTGAAACGTTGACACCGCTGACTGAGGGCCTGCGTTGGTAAAGCGTTCATGCATCACGGCTTGACGCGCTGTCCATCACCGGTCGGCACGGAATCGTAGTAACGCCCGGTGCGCGTATCGAGCACGCGGTTCGGCCCCGCCTGCTGCATGCCCGGCACGATGCGTCCGTTGCGGTCATACACCTTGACGGGTGCGGTGCTGGCCGGTGGCGCAGGCGGCACCACGCGCGCCGGGCCCTGGCTCTGGATCGGCTGCGTGCGCGGCGGCTGCATGCCCTGTACCGGCGCTGTTACCGGCTGCGGTGGCGCGGACAGGGTATCTGCGGGACGCGCAGGCTGGGTCGGCGTGGGAGCGGTCACCGGCCGGGTGTCGGTGGGTTTGCGCGGCGCGGCGATCTGCGCTGCTGCGACCAGCGGCAGCAGCGCCAGCAGGGACAGGGCCAGGCGGGAAAGATGTTTCATGGCACGTGCTCACGACGGGACAGGCATTCACCCTGCGCCAGCGCGCGTGTCAGCACCATGAACACCTTCGCTTGTCCAGGGCGCCGCCCGCCCCCATCTTGCCGTCACCCCTACGAGGACCGCCCATGACTGCTTTCGACCTCACCCCGCCCAGCGATGCCCAGCGCCAGGCGCTGATTGCCGGTCTCAGCGCAGACGAGCGGGCCGTGCTGATCCAGCACGGTACCGAACGTCCGTTCTGCGGCGTGTTCCTGGACAACAAGCAGGACGGCGTCTACTGCTGCCGGCTGTGCGGCCTGCCGCTGTTCCGTTCCAGCACCAAGTTCGACTCCGGCACCGGCTGGCCGAGCTTCTTCGCCCCGTTCGACCCGGCCCACGTGCGTGAAATCCGTGACACCAGTCATGGCATGGTCCGTACCGAGATCGTCTGTGCGCGCTGTGACAGCCATCTGGGCCATGTGTTCCCGGACGGCCCGCTGCCGAGCCTGGAGCGGCACTGCCTCAACTCGGTCTCGCTGTCGTTCACCCCCAATGGCGAGCCGTATCCGGATCCCCTGCAGCGCGGCGGGGCCGAGGCGGAACCGGCCGGCTGATCTCAAAAGTGTGACGTCGAACGGACGCCACCCTTCAGAAACCTTCACCTGGTGCCGACAACGAGGTATCCCCACCTCCGCGTCCGCACCATGCTCATCATTGTCGGTTTCCTCATCGTCATCATCAGCGTGCTCGGCGGCTACGTCGGCGCGCACGGCAAGCTGGGCGCCCTGTGGCAGCCCTATGAGCTGGTCATCATCGGCGGCGCGGCGCTGGGCGCGTTCCTGGTCGGCACCCCGATCAAGACGGTCAAGCAGACCCTGCAGGCCTCGATCGGCGTGTTCAAGGGCCCGCGCTACAAGCAGCAGGACTACATCGACGTCCTCAGCCTGCTCTACGAACTGCTCAACAAGGCCCGCCGCGAGGGCTTCATGGCGCTGGAAGACCATGTCGAGCGCCCGGCCGACAGCGCCATCTTCGCCAACTACCCCAAGGTGCAGTCCGACCACCACCTGGTGGACTTCATCACTGACTGCCTGCGCCTGATGATCGGCAGCAACATCGAGCCGCACGAACTGGAACCGCTGCTGGAAATGGAGCTGGAAAAGCACCATGCCGAAGCCATGCAGCCCTCGGCCGCGCTCAACAAGGTCTCCGACGGCCTGCCCGGCTTCGGTATCGTCGCCGCGGTGCTGGGCATCGTGATCACCATGGGCTCCATCGGTGGTGCGATCGAGGAAGTGGGCGCGCACGTGGCCGGCGCCCTGGTGGGTACCTTCCTGGGCATCCTGATGGCGTACGGCTTCGTCAGCCCGCTGGCCGCCGCCGTGGAAGCGCGCGCCGAACAGGACAGCCGCATCTACGAGTCGGTGAAGACCGCCCTGCTGGCCTGCCTGCGCGGCTACAACCCGAAGATCGCGCTGGAATTCGCCCGCAAGACCCTGCCGTCGAACGTGCGCCCGGGCTTCAGCGAGTTCGAAGCCCACCTGAAGACGGTCAAGTAAGGCACTGCCATGGCCGAGAACAAACCCACCGTCATCGTCCGCAAGGTCAAGAAGGCCGGGCATGGCGCACACCACGGCGGCGCCTGGAAGGTGGCCTACGCCGACTTCGTGACCGCGATGATGGCGTTCTTCCTGGTGCTGTGGCTGATGGCGGCCACCACGAAGCCCGAGCGCGCCGCCATTTCCGAATACTTCCGCAATCCCAGCCCGCTCACCGGGCAGAGCTCCACGCCCGCCCCGGGCATGGCCGGCCCGGGTGGCGCCAGCACCTCGATGATCAAGCTGGGCGGCGCCACCGACGTGTCGCGCGGCAACAGCAACGACCCGTTCCAGAACCAGCAGGCCGAACGCCCGGTGCCGCAGGAAGACGAGCGCGAGCGTGAGAAGAAGCAGCTGGAAGTGCTGAAGCAGGAGCTGGAAGAGGCGATCAGCAAGAGCCAGGCGCTGGAGCCGTTCAAGGACCAGCTGCTGCTGGATTTGACCCCGGAAGGCCTGCGCATCCAGATCGTGGACAAGCAGAACCGGCCGATGTTCGACGTGGGCAGCGCGGCGCTGAAGGGCTACACCCGCGACATCCTCCGCGAGCTGTCGCAGTTCATCAACCACGTGCCGAACCGGATCAGCATCACCGGCCACACCGACATCACCGCGTACAACGCCGCGCACGGCTACAGCAACTGGGAGCTCAGCGCCGACCGCGCCAACGCCGCCCGGCGTGCGCTGCTGGACGGCGGCATGGCCGACGAGAAGGTCACCCGCGTGGTCGGGCTGTCGTCCTCGGTGCTGTTCGACAAGACCCAGCCGGACAACCCGATCAACCGCCGGATCAGCATCGTGGTGATGACCAAGGCCGCCGAAGCCGCCGCCCTGGCCGGTTCCGGCCAGGAAGTGGCGCTCTCGCCCACC
The DNA here is from genome assembly GCF_031834615.1 of Stenotrophomonas aracearum. Classification (NCBI taxonomy): domain Bacteria; kingdom Pseudomonadati; phylum Pseudomonadota; class Gammaproteobacteria; order Lysobacterales; family Lysobacteraceae; genus Stenotrophomonas; species Stenotrophomonas aracearum. Next base: position 576,880 of record NZ_CP115543.1, on the reverse strand, counting down.
GTGCAGGATGCCGATATCCACGCCCCCCAGGGTGCCCCGGCACCCGCCCCGGCCGCCGCGCCCCCCACCGCCTCACCCTGAGGCGGCGGGGTCGTACAATGGGGACTTTCCGCATTACATAGAACAAACCCCATGTCCAAGCAGTCCAAAGCCAAGCGCGACAAGCGCAGGAAGCTCCAGCCGAAGCGCCCGATCAACCGCCTCAACGCCCAGCAGCCGGTGCAGAACCATGCCGTGCTGACCAACGAAGAGGGCCAGGTCGTCGCCGCGATCGGCCTGCAGGGCACCGAATGGCTGCTGGCCATTGGCGGCCAGACCATGGGCAACGCCGACAACCCGGTGCCGATGCTGGCCATGCTCAAGCACCTTTCCAACGTGCAGGAAAAGGAAGGCCGCAAGGTCACCCTGGAATACTCGACCCAGCTGCAGCAGCTGATCGACGACCTGGCCGCCGATGAAGGCAAGACCGCCGACGAGTACCTGGCCCAGCTGGTCTCCGAGTTCGAAGGCGTGGAAGAGGCGGAAGGCGAGGAAGGCGACGACGCTGAAACCGCTGACGCCTCGACCGAAGACGCCCCGGCCGACGACAAGGCCGACGCCGCCCCGGCCAGCGACGACAAGCCGCAGGCCTGAGCCCCGGCGACCCGGTGACGGTCTATATCGACGATGCGGTACACCCCTGGCGCGACGAGCGCTGGGCGCATCTGATGGCCGACACCCTGCCCGAGCTGCACGCCATGGCGGCGCAGCTCGGGATTCCCCGGCGGGCCTTCCAGAACCGCCGCAGCGGCGCGCATTACGACGTGCCAGCGCCGTTACGCGAGAAGGCGATTGCGTTGGGTGCGAGGGCGATTTCCAGGCACACTGACCGCGAGTTGGTGAAAGAGGTCATCGCCAACGCAAGATCGCAGTACACCGACCCGACGTAGTGCCGGCCGCTGGCCGGCTCCTCGCAATGCCGGCTCCTCGCAATGCCGGCACCGTGCAGAGCCGGCCGGCGGCCGGCACTACGGATTTCGAGCGTCGGTTAGAACGGGTCTGAACCCGGTCGCACTTCCACGCCCAGCAACGAACACAGCGCCAGCATGGCGTCTTCGTCTCGGTTCAGCGCCATCCAGCCGGCCAGGCCGCCATTGCCCGTATCCACGCTCCACAGCGAATAATTGTGCTCGCGCAGGCGGTCGTAGGCCGTGGCCATCAACATTGGCGCGTCCACTTCACCGGCGAAATCCTCGTCGTCCAGGTCGCCGCCCCAGTCCACCTGCACGTTGAAGCGCGCCGACAGCTCGTTTACCGCCGACACCAGCGCATCGGCGTCGTCGCGCTCCACCTCGAAGCCCGACTGCCAGGCGATGGCGGTCATCAGCGGCGGCAGCCATTCGGCCTCTTCGTCGACTTCCTCACCGCTTTCCAGCAGCGCCTCGCGCCAACGGTTGAACTGCTGCAGGGCCAGCTCTTCGTCGCCCGGGTTGATCAGCACCAGCAGGTTCCAGATCCGCGCCTCGAAGTCGTCTTCGTCGAAATCGCGCTCGTCTTCTTCGAAGTCGAAATAATCGCTGTTGTCGGGCATGACCGGTATTCCTGGAGACAGGCAGGCATTCTGCCGTGGCCGGGCGTTGGCAGGAAGCGAAATTCTGCCCGGGCGGCGTCTCGGTTTATCCTGTGCGCCTGAAGACGGCCGTGGTGGCCCTCAACGACCGATACCCATGAGCGATACCCCTCCCGACCACCTGGCGATCAACCCGGCCAGCCCCTTCCACGATGCCGCAGCGCTGGAGCGCGGCGTGGGCATCCGCTTCAACAATGTCGAACGCGACAACGTTGAAGAGTATTCGGTCAGCGAAGGCTGGATCCGCGTGCAGGCCGGCAAGTCCCGCGACCGCCGTGGCAACCCGATGACGATCAAGGTCAAGGGGACGGTGGTGGCGTATTACCTGGATCAGAAGCCGGCGGAATGACCGGCCGTGCATGACGGCATGCGTGGACGGCCCCGCGGCCGTCCACGATGCAACCTGGCGCCGGTAGGGTCGGTTCCCAAACGACCGCACGTACGCGATCGACGTTCGTTGACGCATGGACCGCAAAACGAAGGCGAGTTTCCGTTCGAGGTCATGCGTCCCAGAGCCGATCACCGTTATCGGCGGTCGTTCGGGAACCGACCCTACCGATGAATCGCCCGGACTCAGGCCCCGTTGGCAAGGTCGTCAATCCCGCTGCCGGGTCTCCAACAGGTCCAGATTGCGGATCAGCTTCCGCGAGATCTCGTCGGAAATCCTGCCGCGCCGGGTCAGCCGGAACAATTCTTCACGCTCGGCGGTCAACCCCGCGCTGCGCAGCTGCCGGTAGCCCTGTTCCATCCGCCGCACCTTTTCCGGGTCCGCATCCGGGCCATCATCCTTCTCCAGCACGCGCTGGTACAACAGGCTCACACGTGAGGCCGCGTCGTTGTACAGCTGTACGTTGTCGGTGGTCTGGTTCTGCACCAGTTGCTGGCGCATGCGCTCCACGCCGGCCAACGCCGCTTTCGACGCCAGCCTGCGCGCCAGGTCTTCTTCCTTGCGCTCACCCGAATCGGCCGGCAGTTCCAGCCCCTTCAACAAGCGCGGCAATGCCACGCTGGCACCGACCAGCGAGACCAGGATCACCGCCGCCGCCAGGAAAATCACCAGGTCACGCGCCGGGAACGCCGTGCCATCGGGCAAGAACAGCGGCAGGGTCAACACACCGGCCAGCGTGATCGCACCGCGCACGCCGGCCAGCGAGGTGGCCACCACGATCCGCCACGAGGTGCCCTGCCTGGCCTCGCCGCGATGCCGCGCACGCAGCAGGCTCCAGCGCAGCGACAGGTACACCCATGCCAGGCGCAACAGCACCAGCGCCAGGTTGATCACCACCACGTACACCAGCAGCCACCACGCACTGTGGTGGCCGCTTTCGCTCACCGTGGTCATCGCGCGGTCGACAATGCCGGGCAGCTGTTCGCCGAGCAGCACGAACATGATGCCGTTGAAGGCGAACTGCAGCATGTTCCACACCGCCATGCGCTGCACGCGCATGCTGCCGGAAACACGGCCGGTGAGCTCCACGTAGCTCATGGTGACGCCCGCCGACACCGCCGCCAGGATGCCCGAGGCATTGGCTTCTTCGGCCAGCAGGTACGCCGCGAACGGGATCAGCAGGTTGACCAGCATCGCCGCGCCGGGCTCTTCGCCGAAGCGCCGCCACAGCCAGCGCTGGAACGTGGAAACACCCAACGTGACCGCCACGCCGATCGCCAGCCCGGCCACCGCCACCCACAGGAAGGTCAGCGAGGCGTCGGCCAGCGAGAACGCACCGGTCATCACCGCCGCCACCGCGAAGCGGAAACAGACCAGGCCGGAGGCATCGTTCAACAGCGACTCGCCTTCCAGGATGTGCATCAGCCGCTTGGGGATCGGCGCGCTCTTGGCGATCGAGCTGACCGCCACCGGGTCGGTCGGCGAGATGATCGCAGCCAGCGCGAACGCCACGCCCAGCGGCATCACCGGAATCAGCCAGTGGATCAGCAGCCCGGCACCGAGCACGGTAAACACCACCAGCCCGAAGGCCAGCTCCAGGATCACGCCCTTGTCGCGGAACAGGCCCTGCTTGGGAATCTTCCAGCCGTCCAGGAACAGCAGCGGCGGCAGGAACAGCAGGAAGAACAGGTCCGGCTCCAGCGCGTGGCCGCGGTTGAACACCCCCGCAATCACTGCCCCCAGCCCGATCTGCACCAGTGGCAGCGGCACCGACAACGGCAATACGCGAACCAGGTAGCCGCTGGCGACTACCGCCACCAGCATCGCCAGGACGACTTCAATCGTATGCATGCATTTTCCAGGAATCCTGGAAAAAATTACCACACCGATCCGTAACCGCGTACGAAAGGCGCTTTGGCGCCTCAGTGCGCGGGGCCGTCGAAGCGGTAGATGTCCATGGCCAGCATGCCGGCGTCGATACCGGCATCGATGCGCTGCGCGCCGAGCGTATCGCCGCCGGCCGCGCCGAGTGCGAAGTGCAACGGCTGGAAATGCTCGTCGGTCGGATGCGCGCGCTCGGCATGCGGCGCCTGGCGCCGGTAATCGAGCAATGCGGCACTGTCGTCGGCCTGCAGGCGCTGTTCCACCCATTCGATGAAAGGCCGCACATACGGCGCTTCGCCACCGCTCTGGTATTCGCGAAAGTCGTGCAGGTTGTGGGTGATGCTGCCCGAACCGACCAGCAGCACGCCCTGCTCGCGCAGCGGCGCCAGCGCGCGGCCCAGCGCGAACTGGTGGGCCGGTCCCTGCAGCGGCTGCAGCGCCAGCGGCACCACCGGAATGTCGGCCTGCGGGTAGAGCAGGCGCAGCGGCACCCAGGCGCCGTGGTCGAGGCCACGGGTGGGGTCCTGCAGCGTCGGCAGGCCGGCCTTGTCGAGGCGCTCGGCAATCTCATCCGCCAGTGCCGGGTCGCCCGGCGCCGGGTACTGGATGTCGAACAGCGCCTGCGGGAAGCCGCCAAAGTCGTGGATGGTCGGCGGCTGCGGGTGCGCCCCCACTACCGGCTGGCGGGTCAGCCAGTGCGCCGAGGCCATCACGATCGCGCGCGGGCGCGGCAGCTGCGCGGCCAGCTCGGCCAGGCGCACGCCCACCAGCCCCGGCTGCAGGGCGGTCATCGGCGAACCATGGGAGATGTACAGCGACGGCAGGCGGGTCATGGCGGAGCTCCGGGGAATCCAGAACACCAGCCTATTCCCAATATGAGTGTAGTTAAAGGCCGCCAGATACCGCTATTCGTTTCATTTTCAGAACAAAACGGTCGCCCATCACACCGCGGCCAGCTCCAACCGCCCGATCACCTCCACCAACGGTGCCGGCCTACCCAGCAGGTAGCCCTGCACCTGGTCGCAGCCGTGCGCGGCCAGCCATTCGTGCTGGCCCGGGGTTTCCACGCCTTCGGCGATCACGGTCAGGCCCATGCTGTGGCCCAGCGACAACAGCGCGCGGCAGATGGACGCGTTGCGCGGGTTGGTTTCCACATCGGCCACGAAGCTGCGGTCGATCTTCAGGATGTCCAGCGGCAGGTGCTGCAGGTAGGACATGTTGGAGTAACCGGTGCCGAAGTCGTCCAGCGAAATGTGGATGCCCTGCTCGTGCATGCGCTGCATGGTCTGCTTGGCCTGGCCCGGCTTGCGCATCAGGCTGCTCTCGGTCAGCTCCACGTGCAGCGCGCCGCGTGCCAGCCCGAATTCCTGGCTGGCGCGCTGGAACTCGGCCACCAGGTCGCTGTTGAAGAACTGCACCGCCGACACGTTCACCGCGATCGGCAGGTCCCAGCCGGCGTCCACCAGCTGGCGCTGCGCGCGCGCCGCTTCGCGGATCACCCAGCGCCCCAGCGCCAGGATCAACCCGGTGTCTTCGCACAGCTGGATGAACTCGCCCGGCGGAATGAAGCTGCCGTCCGGTTGCGGCCAGCGCAGCAGCGCTTCCAGCGCCGCCGGGGTGCCGTCGCTGGCGTGGCAGATCGGCTGGAAATACAGCTCGAATTCGGCATCGATCGCACTGTGGATGCGTCCGGCCAGGCGCAGGCGATCGGCCAGCCGCGAACTCACCGTGTTGTCGAACCAGGCAATCACGCTGCCCTCGTCGCGTGCGGCATGCGCGGCCTGTGCGGCCATGCCGATCACCTGTTCGGCACTGACCACGTCGCCTTCGAACTTCACCGCCACGCCAATGCGCGGCTCGAACTGGTGCAGCCAGTCCTGCCCACGCACCGGTTCGGAGACGGTCTGCACCAGCGTATCCAGCGCGGTCTGGCGCTCGTGGTCGTCGCGGATGGCGAAGATGAAATCCTCGGCCGGCTGGAATGCCAGCAGGCCATAGCGCACGCCCAGTCCGCCCAAACGCTTGGCCATGGCCTGCAGGACCACGTCGCCCACTTCGCGGCCCAGCGTGTCGGCGACCAGCTGCAGGCCACGGAACTGCACGTAGGCAATGGTGTAGCTGCCGCCCTCTTCGTCCAGCTGCGCGGCAAGCGCGCGCGTGTTGAGCAGGCCGGTGGCCGGGTTGTGGGTGGCGTGGTAGGCCAGGTCGCGTTCGTAGGCCATGCGGTCGCTGATGTCCTCGGCCAGCACCAGGCACGCCTCGCGCCCGTCGAAATCCAGCCGCGCCAGGTGCGCGCGCACTTCGAACACGGTGCCGTCCTTGCGCCGGTGCAGGCGCACCTTGGCGTCCTGCAGGTCGCCGTTGGCGGCACTGGCGATGGCGCCGCGGATCTCTTCCCAGCCTTCGCGCGGGCGGATGTCCAGGATGCTCATGGCCAGGAACTCGTCGCGGCTGTAGCCGTACTGGCGCACCGCCGCTTCGTTCACTTCCAGGAAGCGCAGGGTGTCCGGGTCGAACACCCAGAACGGCGCCGGGTTGCGGTCGAACAGGAGACGGAACTGGCGCTCGGCCTGCTGCGCGCGCGCCAGCGCCTGGACCCGCTCGCTCACGTCGGTAAGCGCGCCGATCATGCGCCGTTCGTGGTCGCTGCCGCCCACCTGCTGGCCGCGCGCGGAGACCCAGTGCGTGGTGCCACCCGGCAGCACGATGCGGAACATCTCATCCAGCACGCCATTGCCGGCGAACGCATGGTGGAAGGCGTCCTGCAGGCGCGGCGCGTCTTCGTGGTGCACGCGCTGGAAAAAATCCGACACCGACAGCGAATCGATCGGAATACCGAAGATCTCGCGGGCCAGCGGCGACCAGCGCAGCACGGCGGCGTCTTCGTCCACGGTCCAGGTGCAGATCTTGCCGACCTGGTGGGCCATGCGCAGTTCGGCATGGCCGGTGCGCAGCTCGGCGCTCATCGCGTCCTGGCGGCGGGTGGCGCGGCGCAGGCTGGTGTAGACCAGCGCGAACGCGCCCCAGTACAGCAGGAACAGGCCCACCGAGGCCTGCACGTACGGCCACCACGGCGCCAGCACGTCCTGCCGGCCCAGCCCCGCGTACACCGCCAGCGGGTACTCGGCCAGCGTGGTCAGGGTGGAAATGCGCTCCACCTTGTCGATCGGGCTGTACTCGATACCCAACGCGAGCACGGCATCGCGTCCGATCAGGTCGCGCCGCTGCAGTTTGAACTGCTTCCCGGTCAGGCCTTCGTTGTCCGGGCTGCGCGCCAGCACATGCCCGGCCACGTCGCTGATCGAGATCACCCCGTGGTAGCCGATGTCCAGCCCGCTGATGATCGACTGCAGCTCGCTGGTATGCATTCGGGCAAGCAGCCAGCGGTCTTCACCCATGCGCAGGGCCAACGGCAGCACCCAGCGCCGCATGCCCAGGTCCTGCGGCGGACCCAGGTAAAGCTGACTGTCGGCACCGCGATGGTTTTCCACGATCCAAAGTGGAAGGGTCAGATCGCCGCCGCCACTGGTCAGCGCGCGCCCGAACTGGTCCACCACGACAATGCTCTCCAGTTCGCCGTGGCGCTGCAGGACCCCGTCGATGGATTCATCCAGCAGGTCCGGCGCCTGCGTCGGCACGCTGTCGAACAGCTGCGCGCCGTCGGCGGCGATGCCGCGCATGGCGCGCTCCAGATTGCGCAGTTCCACGCGCAGCAGGCGCTGCGAACCGGTTGCCAGCGCCGAGCTCTGCCGCTGCGCGGCGTCCTGCCGGCGCTGGAAGTCATTGGCCAGCATCACCACCAGGCCCACGCCCAGCAGCACGCCCAGGGCGGTGCCCATCCACACGATCGTCCGCAGCGGCCGCGCCATCGGCTGGCTCAGTGCGGGCATTGCATACCTCTACCAGCGTGACGGCCTGACTTCATGTAAACGCTTCCTGGTTTCCCCAACCTGAGCGGCCGACGTCGCAATTTCTTGACGCCCTGCGGACCCGTTCCCCACGGGCCAGGCCTTGGCCCAGCGCCTTGGCCCCAGCATGCACCAGCCCGGGCGCCTCGGGAAGGGGTGAGACGGCCGTCACAGGTTTATCGCCACCGGCCGGGCCGTGAACCCTCCATGATCGGCACCGGCCGCGGCGGTACTCAGCAAAGAACCGGGACACCCGGGCGGATTAGACTTGCGGTTTCCCCGTTGCCTGAGAAGTCCATGTCCAAGCTGCGCCGCCCCACCCTGATGCTTGCCATTGCCGCCAGCCTGTCGCTGGGCCTGGCCGCCTGCGACCGCGATGCGGCCGCGCCGACCACCACCCCTGCCGCCGATACCGCCGCCACCCCGCCCGTCGCGCCCAAGCCGCAGCTGGGCAGCTTCGGCTTCGACGCCACCGGCATGGACCGCAGCGTCGCCGCCGGTGACGACTTCTTCGGCTTCGCCAACGGCAACTGGGTGAAGAACACCGAGATCCCGGCCGACCGTTCCAGTTTCGGCAGCTTCAATGTCATTTCCGAGAAAACCCTGGCCGATACCCGCGCCATCCTCGAAGGCGCCGCCGCCGATACCAAGGCCGAGGGTGAAACCAAGCTGATCGGCGACTACTACGCCGCGTTCATGGACGAAGCCGGGATCGAATCGCGCGGCATGGGCGTGGTGAAGCCGGAACTGGACGCCATCGGCGGCATCGCCGACAAGTCCGCGCTGGCCACCGCGCTGGGCGGCACCCTGCGCGCCGACGTGGACCTGCTCAACGCCACCAACTTCTACACCGACCGCCTGTTCGGCACCTGGGTATCGGTGGACCTGCTGCAGCCGGACCGCAACGCGCCGTACCTGGTGCAGGGCGGCCTGGGCCTGCCGGACCGCGACTTCTACCTGCAGGGCGGCCGCATGGCCGAGATCCGCAAGCAGTACCAGGCCTATATCGCCCAGGTGCTGCAGCTGGCCGGCGTAGCCGACCCGGCGGCCAAGGCGCAGCGCATCGTCGCGCTGGAAACCCGCATCGCCCAGGCGCACGCCACCCAGGAAGAAACCAACGACGTGGCCAAGGGCGCCAACGCCTGGAAGCAGGCCGACCTGAGCGCCAAGGCACCGGGCATGGACTGGGCCGCGTTCCTGGCCGCCGCCGGCCTGGACAAGCAGGACGACTTCATCGTGTGGCAGCCCAAGGCCGTGGCCGGCATTTCGCGCCTGGTCGCCACCGAGCCGCTGGACGTGTGGAAGGACTACCTGACCTTCCACGCGCTGGACCGCGCCGCACCGTACCTGCCCAAGGCGATGGCCGACGCGCGTTTCGCCTTCCACGGCACCACCCTCAACGGCACCCCGCAGCAGAGCGAGCGCTGGAAGCGTGCGGTGGATGAGAGCAACAACGCGGTGGGCGAAGCGATCGGCAAGATTTACGTCGAGAAGCATTTCGACCCGGCCACCAAGGCCCGTGCCGATGAAATGGCCAAGAACATCATCGCCGCCTTCGCCAAGCGCATCGACGCGCTGGAATGGATGTCGCCGGAAACCAAGGCGCATGCCAAGGCCAAGGTGGAAGGGCTGACCGTGGGCATGGGCTACCCGGACAAGTGGCGCGACTACAGCGGCCTGGAAGTGAAGCGCGACGACGCGCTGGGCAATGCCGAGCGCGCCAGCCTGTTCGAGTACCGCCGCAACCTGGCCAAGCTGGGCCAGCCGGTGGACCACAGCGAATGGGCGATGCTGCCGCAGACCATCAACGCGATGAACGTGCCGCTGGAAAACCGCCTGGTGTTCCCGGCCGCGATCCTGCAGCCGCCGTTCTTCGACGGCGCGGCCGACGACGCAGTGAACTACGGCGCCATCGGTGCGGTGATCGGCCATGAGATCAGCCATGGCTTTGACAATGCCGGCGCGCTGTTCGACCAGACCGGCAAGTTGAACAACTGGTGGACGGCTGAGGACCTGAAGAAGTTCAACGCCGCCGGCGACGCGCTGGCGGCGCAGTTCAGCAGCTACCAGCCGTTCCCGGGCGTGTCGGTCAATGGTCGCCTGACCCTGGGCGAGAACATTGCCGACGTGGCCGGCCTGGCCACCGCGTACGACGCCTACCAGCTGTCGCTGCAGGGCAAGCCGGGCCAGACCCTGGAAGGCTTCACCCCCGACCAGCGCTTCTTCCTGGGCTTTGCCCAGGCGTGGCGCAGCAAGGCGCGCGAGCAGGCACTGCGCAACTCGCTGCTGACCAACGTGCACGCGCCGGGCCAGTTCCGCGCGCTCACCGTGCGCAACCTGGACGCGTGGTACCCGGCGTTCGAAGTGAAGGAAGGCCAGAAGCTGTACCTGGCCCCGGAGAAGCGGGTCAAGGTGTGGTGATCGGCAGCAATGGTTGAATGAAAAACGGACGCCTCGGCGTCCGTTTTTTTACCAATGCGCCAACGAACTCACCGGCACGCCCACGCGCTTGCAGGCCCGGGTGGCGGTGCCGTCATGCAATGCGCGCCGGAACAGCGGTGAAATCCCCTGCAACACCCTCGCCGAGGCACGCGCCTGGGCGCGCTGCAACGGCGTGCGTTCCAGCATCGTGTTGGCCCACTCCGGCAGCATCGCCGCGCCGGCGCTGAGGAACAGGTCGCGCGACACCCCGGGCATCGGCACCGGCAGGCGGATGCCGGACAACACCGCCAGCACTTCGCGCGACCGCGCATCAAAACGCAGCACCGGCAGCTGCCGCTCGAAGTACGCGGTCACCGCCGCCTCGGTCGCCGGCACGTCGGTCGCCCCCAATGCTTCGGCCACGCGGCGGTACTCGTTGTAGTAACGGTCCGCGATCGCTTCAGGCACATCGCGGCAGTAGCGTCGGCAGCCCTGCAGGAAGCCATAGGCCTCGGTCACGTGCACCCAGGTCAGCAGGTCCGGATCATCTGCCGAATACGCCTGCCCGTCCGCCGTGGTCCCGCGCACCTGCGCGTGGATGTGCTTCACCTTGGCGACCAGCGCTTCCACTTCCCCCGAAGCGGCATAACTGGTGCAGGCCACGAACGAGGTGGTCCGGCGCAGGCGCCCGACCAGGTCCTCGCGGAAATTGGAGTGGTCATACACCCCGGCCAGCGCGAGCGGGTGCAGGGTCTGCAGCATCAGCGCGCACAACCCACCGGCCAGCATGCCGGGCAGCTCGGCGTTGACCCGCCAGGTGGCGCTGTCCGGCCCGAACCAGCCCGGATCGCCCAGCGGATGGTCGTAGTCGATGCCGCTCTGGTCGCGCGGAAACGCCTCCAGCACCCAGCGCCGAATGGGCTGCGTGGCGGGGCGGGCAAGGCGGTGCAGCAGTGACGACATCGCGGGTTCCTGGGGGTTCGGGACACCGCCGTCCTGCGCGGTTGCGTCAATTCTGCGTGATGTATGACACCCCGGCCACGTCCCGTTGGCGCCATGGTTCAAATTTGTGCGCCCGCAACAGAAATCGAGGGGGTTTTTCTGGTTTCAGCGTTGGTTCTTCATGATGCACCGCGCAAGATTTCGCATGCCCCGCCCATTCAGCCAGACCCCCTGCGGCGTTTTGTCGCACTGCCCATTGCCAAGCGCCGAGAACCTGCTTAGAACTGAACCCGCCTCACCGTAAGTCCAATGCGCTGCTGCACGTTCCCGAAGGAGCCCGTGATGATCGCTTTGTTCAAAGGTTTGGGTTTACTGCTCCAGGACAACGAGCTGTACAGCAGCCCGTTCGAGAAGCAGGTCGCGCATTGGCGCAACAAGAGTGAGCAACAGATCCGCGAGGAAGTGGCCACCCTGGCCAAGGCCAAGGGCCAGTGGCTCATGGCGTCCATCGTCGGCTGGCAGGCGGCCTCGCTGCTCATCCTCGGCCTGATCGCCAACTACCTGTGGAAGGACGACTTCCATATCACCTTCACCCGCGTGGTGATCGTGTTCGGTTCGTGGGTCTCGATCCTGTTCGTGATCTGGTTCATGGCCAACATGTTCGACCACACTGCCGGTTTCGAGCGCTGGATGAAGGCGTTCAACAGCCGCGCGCGGATCACCTCCGACGCCGACACCGTGGAATGCGTGGCTGAAGCGCTGGACATGGCCCAGCACTACCCGGAAGTGCTCGACTACAAGCAGGCGGTCACCGCCCGGCGCGAGCTGCGCCACGAAGACATCCGCATCATGCGCGAGATCGGCCGCATGAAGCAGCATTCGGAACTGGTGGGGCAGCTGAACCATGTGGGTGAGCCGGACCCGCAGCACAACATGCACCTGCAGCCGGCGTTCTGAATTTCATGCATGGAAAAAACGCCGGGCACCGCCCGGCGTTTTTCGTTACATCCCCCGGAACAGGCTCATGAACGGCTGGCTGACATTGAGCAGCTCCGGGCGCTGCTTCAACCGCAGCTGCCCGCGTCCGGTGTCATCGCGCGTCACTGCCGCGACCGCTTTCATGTTGACGATGGTGGAACGGTGCACCTGGCGGAAGCGCTGCGGATCCAGCACTTCCAGCAGCTCGCGCAGCGGCGTGCGCAGCAGGCTTTCGCCGGCTTCGGTCACCACCGTGGTGTACTTGCTGTCGGCACGGAAGTAGACCACGTCTTCCAGCATGATCAGCTGCGTGTCGCGGCCGTTGCTCGCGGTGATCCACGCCAGCGGCGGCGCAGTCGAGTGCGCGGCCGGCTGCTGTCCCAGCCGCTGCAGCAGCTGCTCCAGCACTGCATTGTCCGGGCGCCCCATCTGCATGCGCGCCAGGATGCGCTCGCGCGTGGCCAGCAGGCGTTCGTCGCTGACAGGCTTGAGCAGGTAGTCGATGGCGCCCTGCTCGAATGCATCGATCGCGTACTGGTCATAGGCGGTCACGAACACCACTTGGGTGCGCGGGCTGAGCTCGGGCAGCGCGCGCGCCACGTCGATGCCGCTGATGCCGGGCATGCGGATGTCGAGCAGGGCCAGGTCCGGCTTCAGCTCGGCCAGGCGTTCCAGCGCGCTGGCCCCGTCTTCGCACTCGGCCACCAGCCGCAGTTCCGGCCACAAGCGCTGCAGCTGGGCCACCAGCGACTGGCGCAGCAGGTCTTCGTCTTCGGCAATGAGGGCATCAAGCTGCATGGATCGCCTCGCGTGCGTCGCGCGGCAGGGTGATCGTTGCCGCCACGCCGCTGGGGAAATTGGACACGATGGCTACGCCGGCGCGTTCGCCGCAGGTCAGGCGCAGCCGCTCGCGCAGGTTCTTGAGCCCGATCCCGGTACCGCTGCTGCCGCCCTGGCCGAAGCCCAGTCCGTCGTCGGCCACGGTGAGGGTGACATGGTCGTCGAAGGCGCGCGCGATGATCCACACCGTGCCGCCACCGGGCTTGGGTTCCAGCCCGTGCTTGATCGCATTTTCAACCAAGGTCTGCAGCGCCATCGACGGCAGCGGCAGGCTGTTGAGCGCGGGCGGAACATCCACGTGCAGCGCCAGCCGCGCGCCCATGCGGATCTTGAGGATTTCCAGATAAGCCTGGGTACGCTCCAGCTCCACGCCCAGGGTGGACATCGACTCGTCCACGCTCGGCAGCGAACTGCGCAGGTACTGAATGAGGTGCCCCAGCATCTGGTCGGCACGCGGCGGGTCGGTGCGGGTCAGCACCTGCGCGTTGGCCAGCGTGTTGTACAGGAAGTGCGGTTCCACCTGGGCGTGCAGCAGGTTCAGGCGTGCCACCGACAATTCCTTCTCGGTGGCGGTCTGCTCGGCCGCGGCCTGTTCGTCGCGGCGTTGTTCGGCCACGTGGCGGGTGATGGCGCGGCCGACCGCTTCGGCGTTCTCGTAGTTGCTGCCTTCGTCCACCGCGAGCAGGTCGGCCCAGACGCCAGCATCGGGTTCGAAGACCAGGGTCACGCTGCTGGTGCCCTCCCCCGGGGTGACCGTGGCCAGCACCGTGTTGCGCTTGATCGCCCAGCGCGCCGGCAGGTTCCAGCGCGAGGGCGGGCGGCCGTTGTAGGGGTCCACGCGGCGCACGCAGGCGCGCACCTGCAGGCTGCCGGCCGCGCTTTCGATGTCTTCCACGCGCGGCAGCTCCTTGATCGCCTGTTCGACCAGGCTGAAGGCGGCGCCGGCGTCCATCGGCAGCTCGATCTGGCGGCGCTGGCGGCTGGAGAGGGTGGCCGAATCCAGGCGGCCGGCCAGGGTCGAGACCCGGCGCAGGTGGGTGATGCAGCTGCCCAGGGCAGTGACCATCAGGAACAGGGCCAGCAGGCCGAACACCCAGCCCGGGCCCTCGTCCATGCCGTGGAAGAAGCCGCTCCAGACGAAGCCGGCCACGACCAGTGCGGCGGCCCAGGCCAGCAGGATGCGAAGAATCAGGGATAGGCTGGCAAACACGGCGGCGTCTTCACGATGGGATGGTGTGAGGATAGCCGCGCCGCCGGCGGGAACAAGCGGCATGCGATGGAGGCAGGGAATCGTGGGATGAAACGCCCCGCCGGCGGTTACCGGCGGGGCCGTACATCATTTCCGGTCGGTCGCCGAGGCGTCCCGGGTGGCACGGAACTGGGAATCGTCGCTCCAGTTCGGCCAGGCGCGGCTGTTGGCCAGCTGGTTGCCCAGCGTGTACAGCACTTCCAGGTCGCGGGCGGCGCCTGCGAACTTCCAGTCCGGCTGCCATTCGTCGCCCTGCTGGTGGTAGCGCTTGGCGGTGTAGTCGTCCGAGGCCTTCTTGCCGGCCTCAATCCCACCGTCCACCCAATCCTGGCCCGCCGAGTACGACACCGCCGGCACGCCACGCTTGGCGAACGGGAAATGGTCGGAGCGGAAGAACAGGCCGGCTTCCGGCTTCGGGTCCGGGGTGTAGCGGATGTCCCAGCCCTTCGCCACGTCCTTGAGCTGGTCCAGCAGTTCCAGTTTGGCCGAACCATAAATGCCGAAGTCGCGCGACGGGCCGAACGGCGCCATGCCGTCCATGTTGATCACCGCCACGGTCTTGGCCAACGGGTACAGCGGATGGGTCGCGTAGTACTCCGAACCCAGCAGGCCCTTTTCTTCAGCGGTCACTGCCAGGAACAGCACCGAACGCTCCGGGCGCGGGCCCTTGGCGAAACCACGGGCCAGTTCCACCAGCGAGGCGGTGCCGCTGGCATTGTCCAACGCGCCGTTGAAGATGGTGTCGCCGTTCGCGTCCGGCTTGCCCACGCCGATGTGGTCCCAGTGCGCGCTGTACACCACGGTTTCATCCGGGTGCTTGCTGCCTTCCAGGCGCGCGGCCACGTTGTGCGAGGTGATCACCTCGGTCTTCACCGCGTACTTGGCCGACAGCGTTTCGCCCTTCAGCTCCACCGGCGTGAAGTCCGGGCGCTGTGCCTTCTTCTTGAGGGCCTCGAAGTCCTGCCCGGCGCGCTTGAACAGGTCCACCGCCAGGTCGCGCTGGATCCAGCCTTCCAGCAGCGGGTGCGCCTCGGCCGGGTTGTCGCGGACCACGTCGAACATGGTGTTGGTGTTGGAGCCCGCCACCGTGGCCCAGCCGTAGGAGGCCGGCGCGGTTTCGTGCACGATCAGCACGCCCAGCGCACCCTGGCGGGCGCCCTCTTCGTACTTGTACGTCCAGCGACCGTAGTAGGTCATGCCCTTGCCGTCGAAGCTGCCTTCGCCGGTTTCAAAATCGGGGTCGTTGATCAGCACGACGGCGATCTTGCCCTTCAGGTCGACGTCCTTGAAGTCGTTCCAGTTGCGCTCCGGCGCGTTCACGCCATAGCCCAGGAACACCAGCGGGGCGTTCTGGATGTCCACTTCGCTGGCGCCGTTCATGGCCGCGCGCACCGCGATTTCCTTGCCTTGGGTGAGGGTCTGCGGCTTGCCCTGGCTGGTCAGCGCCAGGCTCGGGGCACCGACGATGTCGCCCTTGCGCAGCGGCACGGCCTGGGTCCACAGGCGCTTGCCGTCTTTCAGGTCGCCGCCCGGCTGCAGGCCGGCGGCCGCGAACTGCTTGCTGAGGAAGGCGATGGTTTTCTCTTCGCCGGCGGTGGCCGGGGAGCGGCCTTCATAGGCGTCGGACGCCAGTTCCTTCACGTCGGCGGAGATCCGCGCGCCGTCGAATTTCGGCGTCGCCGCCATCAGGGCGCTGGACACCGACAGTGCCAGCACGCTCAATACCACTCGCTTCATTGCTCTCTCCGCTGCAGGGGAATTCCCCATCATCAACGGATAGTACCCGCGTCGCCGTGCCGAAGGGTACGGGGAGCCGGCCAGCGGCCGGCACTACGTCAACGGGCGCGTTGCCGGTCGCTGGCCGGATCCACGTTGTAACCGGGTCACCCCGTCATGCGTAGTGCCCGCCGCTGGCGGGCTCCACGCGATCCCTCACCAGTTCGGATCTTCCGCCGGCGCCGCTGCCTTCGGCGCGGCCGCGCGGGCCGCCTTGGGCTTGGCGGTGCCGGATGCGGCGGCCTTCTCTGCCACTTCCTTCACCGCCCCCGCCTGCTGGCGCAGCTCGATCGAACCCGGCTTGAACGCGCTGCCGCCCACGTCCGCGCCACCTTCAATGGTGCCGTAGGACGTCTGCGACGCCACCCGGTCCACCCGGATCGTGCAGCACGGGGTTTCATTGCGGCCCAGCGAACGGCCGGTCTGCGGGTCCTTCAGCTCCTCGCCCAGCATCACCGCCTGCCAGCGCTGGCCCACTTTCAGCGTGTCGCCGCCCTGGCTCAGCACCACCTGGTCGCCGGTCATCGCCACCACCGAGACCGGGAAGATCTCGGTGATGATCGCGGTGCCGATCTGGCCGGACAGCGACTCCATCATCGCCGCCGCCATGCCCTTGCCATCCACCACGCGCGGCAGGGTGCTCGGGCCGGTCGAGGCCAGCTGGTGGTCGAAGCTGTCGGACATCACCACCTCACCGGTGGTGGCATTGATCAACCGCAGCGTGATCCGCCCGCCGCCGGAGTACGAGCTCACCTGGCGGTCGGACATGCGCAGGTTGCGCACGCTGCGCGGGTACTCGAAACGTTCGATGGTCGGAATCAGGATCAGGTCGGTGGCCAGCTGCTGGCCCAGCCGCGCGGTGTCCTGCAGGCGCACGTTGCCGCTGTTGATGTGGTCGATTTCGGCCTGCATCTCCTCGCCGAACTCGCGGTCGAGCACGATGAAGCGCTTGGTCTGGGTCAGCGTGTCGTTCAGGCGCGCGCGGATCGCCGCAGCCACGTCTTCGCTGGCCACGCGGCCGTCGCCCACGGCATAGCTGCCGCTGCGCACGTGCGGCTGCGCCACCACGATCTTCGGCCGGCCCTGCTCATCCGGTGCACGGTACTGGGCGATGTCGGCGCGCACGCGCACCTTCCAGTAACTGCGCATCGTACGACGGCTGACGTCCGACTCGAACGACTGCGCGCCGCGCTCGGCCTTTACACTGGCCTGTTCCTTGTAGCTTTCCTTGATGCTGGCCGAGGCCGACGCGGAACCGTCGGCCGCTTCGGCCTGTGCCTGCGCCGAGCCACTGGCCGAGGCAGACGCCGAATACTTGTAGCCGGCGTCGCTGGCGCGCACGCGGGCAATCACTTCTTCATCCAGCTGGGTGACTTCTTCCTGCGAGAGGATCTCATAGCCCAGCACCGCCCCCTGCGAGGCGGCGATCATCTGCTGGGCGAACGCGTCGGCGCGGATATCGCCGACGTGTTCCCCGTCCACGTCCACATGCAGGCCCGCACGCAGGCTCTGCATCTGGCTGGCCACGCGCACGCCATTGACCTGTGCCACCGCCGACTGCAACGCCGCCAGCACCGCCAGCTCCGGCGTGCTGCCGACACCGTCGGCTTCGCGCGCCACCTTGGTGGTGCCGCCGAAATCCGGCGAGCCACGCAAGGGCTTCTCAGCCGGGGCTTCCAGCTTCGAGTCCTGCTTGGGTGCCGCCGCCTCCACCGGTGCCTCCTGCTTGCCGCAGGCGGCAAGCAGGGTCACGGTGAGGGCCAGGCCGAACAGTCGGGTTGAGGTCTGCATGCGTGGCGCTCCGTTGGCTTACAGGGTGTCGAGCAGCGACTCGGCGTTGCCCGGCACCTTGATCTTGCTGGCGCGGGCGAAGGTCAGCGCCGCCTTGGACGAGCTGTACAGACCCTTCAGGTAGCCCGGCGATTCCTTGGCCACCCAGGCACCGGCGGCCAGCTTGCGGCCCACGGTGGCCAGCTGGGTCGCGCCCAGGTTCTTCATGCCGTTGGCGAAGTTGCTGGCTTCACCGCTCAGCTTCTGGCCTTCCACGGCCGAGGCGGCCAGCGCAATCAGGCCATCGGTGTAATGCTGCTTGGACTCCGCGCTCAGCTCCGGCTTGGCCGCCACACGCTCGTCGATCGCCGCCTGCGCCGCGTCGCTGACCGAGACCGACTTTTTAATCTTGTCAACGTTGACCGAACCGGACGACAGCGCCTGGCGCTCGGCTTCCAGCAGCTGCACCTGCTCGGCCAAGCCGAAGGCCTTGGCGAACGCGGTCTGCGCTTCCAGCGAGTGCGACTGCGACGCGGCGAAACGACGCACCAGCGCTTCCTGGTCGGCTTCGCTCGGGGCGGCCGAGGACGACGACGACGACGAACCGCCGCCGGCCAGTTCCTTCAGCTTGCCGAACTGCGCGTGCGCCGGGGCGGCGAAGGCGGTGGCCAGGGCCAGTACGATGAGGGTCTTGCGGATCATGGTGTAGTCCTTGATGAAATGCGGGTTGCGGTGTCGGCGTGCGATCAGCGCACGGCCTTGACGTTCAATTCGTTGATCATCTGCTGCGCGCCCTTCTCAGACGCGATCTGCAGTGCGTTGGTGCGGGCCACGGTTTCGTTCGGACCGGTACCGGAGAACTGCACCGGACCCACCGACGACACGGTCTTCGGGAAACGGCCGCTCACGTCCAGCACCTTGCCGGTGACGGTCACGAACACGCGGGTGTTGCCGCTGACCGGGTCACGATCACGCATGCCCACGTCCAGCGTGCCCACGGCCAGGTACGGAATGTTGGCGGCCTTGATGCCGTTGGCGGTATCGCGCAGGGTGGCCGGCGAGAGATCGTTGCCGGTGCTGAAGTCCTTGCGGATGCGCTCGATGCTGAGCAGGCCACGGCTTTCGCCTTCCACGTACTCGGCTTCCACCACTTCGTAGCCGGCGGCGCTGAACGCACCGGTCATCGCGGTGTTGATCTCGTTGGCGTTGGCCACCTTCCAGCTGACGTTGTCGCTGCGCGCGGTGGTGCTGCCACCGGAGGTGATCGACACCGACGCGTTCTGGTTGATGCTGCCGTTGGTGCTCACCGAGTTGCCACGGAAGCTGTCGCCTTCGCGGGTCTTTTCGTCATAGCTCTGGCTGGCGTCGACGCGGCGGTATTCCTTGTCCTGGAACGACTGCACTGTGTCCTGCGAGCGCGCCATGAACAGGAAGGTCAGCAGCGAACGCTCATTACCGCGTGCGCCGGCGGTGGCCGAACCGGCGTCCAGCTTGGTCTGCAGCAGGGTGGCGTTGATCTCGGCACGCACGCTGACCGTGTAGGTCTTGGCCTTCTTGTCTTCGGTGTCCGAGAGCGGCACCGCCGACAGCACGTAGCGGTCGATCTCGCCGATGAACTCGGCGCGGCGGTCTTCGAACAAGCGCAGCTTGGCCGCACCGGACTCGGCGATGTACGCCTCCAGCGCGTTGACCTTGGCTTTCTTCAACGCTTCGGCACGGGTGTCGGCACTCAGGCGCAGGCCATAGCTGGCCGAACCGGTACCCCGGGAACTGGCGGTCTGCGCCGACACCGGCGCGGCAACCATCAGGGCAATGAGAGTCAGCAGTACGGCACGAATCAACGGCATGAGGTGATCAACTCCTGGAGGGCTTGGGTCTGTTGCTGCAGCGGCTTGCCGCCTGGCTTCTGTTCGTCCAGCCAGGCGCGCGCGTCGGCACGCTTGGCGGCGGCACCGGCGAAGGCGTCCAGTCCGGCGAGCACGGTTTCGTAGCTGGCCGACCACTGGTCCACGTGCCACTGCGTGGCCGGCACCACCTTGGTGGCACCCTTGCGAAGCGGCTGGTCGAAGAACACCTTGCCCGAGAACGGCTCCACCACCGTGGCCTGGAAGAACGCGCCGAACAGCATCGTCTTCATCGCCGGGGTCTCGTTGATCACGCCGTTCTTCAGCGCGTCCAGGCGCAGCTTCACCACGTAGTCCGGCTCGGGAATCTTCAGCTGGTAGACCTTGCCGTCGGCAAAGCGCGCGGCCATCGCCCCGCCGATGGCCTGGCCACTGGCCGGCGGCAGCAGGCCGATGCCGGTGTTGGACGACAGCGTCTTGGACAGTTCGTGCGCGAGCGTGGCGCGCAGCACCTGTTCGTTCACTGCGTCGGGCAGCTTGGCGCGCACCGCGTCAGACAGGGTCACTTCACCCACCTGCAGGCGGCGCGTGGACGCGGCCGGCAGTTTCGCCTTGGCCAGCGTGTCGGCCAGCACCTGCGGCAGGCCGGTCGCGGCGTTGCCGTACAGCAGGTCGGCGACGATGGCATCGATCTCTTCGTCGTCGGGCAGGTATTCCATCACGTCGATCCGCTGCAGCGTGATCGGGTAGGACGCCACTACCTGACGCTCGCGGAAGTCGAAGAACAGCGCCTGCAGCGCCACTTCCACCAGCACCTTGTACTGGCCGCCAATCGGTTCAATCGAGACCAGTTCGCGGTCCAGCGCGGTGGCCAGCACCGTGGCGCTGGTGGTGCCGTCGAGCATCGCCAGCGGCTGGTCGATCAGTTCCAGCGTGGCTGGCGGCTGCGCCTTCAGGCGCGCCCACAGCGTTTGGTTGAGCGGGGCCAGGCCGCGCGCTTCCAGTACCTCTGCCGCACGCGGGGTGCTGGCCTCTACGGCGCTCTGTTCGGCGGTGTAGGCAAATCCGGCCCAGTAGGCCTGCTGCGCCTTGTCGGCAGCTTGTGCGCTGTTGGCTACGGCGGTGCCCACCAGCAGCAGCCCGCACACCAGCAGCCACGCGCCATGCGCGCGCGTGCGCTTCTTCCCTGAAAACATCGTCCTGCGTCCTTATCGGCTGGACCTGGGCAGGTGCCCGGTCACTTTTGTGAAGTGCGACACGATAGAAGATGAATGCGACGCAATCAAGTCAAGCGGATCAGTGGGAACCCGCTCGTGCCTGCAGAAGCGCCCGTTCCCGGGCATTGGGCGTAAGCCGCGCCGCGCGCGCAAAGGCTTCCGCAGCTTCCTCATTCCGGCCCATCTGCGACAAAAGGTCACCCTGTACCGCCGCCAGCGGCGCGTACTCCTGCAACCGCGGGTCCTCGGCCAGCGCTTCCACCAGCGGCCATGCCGCGGCGGCGCCTTCCGCGCGCGACACCGCCACCGCGCGGTTGAGTTCGACCACCGGCGACGGCTGCACCTGCGCCAGCCGCGCATACAACGCGGCCATGCGTGCCCAGTCGGTCTGCTCCGCGCGACGTGCGCGTGCATGGCAGTCGGCAATCGCGGCCTGCAGCACATAGCCGTCATCCGCCCCACCCAGCGCAAGCGCTTGGCGTAACGCGGCCTGGCCGCGCGCCACCTGCAGGTGGTCCCAGCGGGTGCGGTCCTGCTCGGGCAGCAGGATCGGGTTGCCGTGCGCGTCCACCCGCGCCGCCGCGCGCGAGGCCTGCAGCTCCATCAGCGCCAGCAGCCCATGCACCTGCGGCCATGTTGGCAGGCGCTGCTGCAGCACGCGGCCCAGCCGCAGCGCCTCCTCGCACAGCGCCGGCCGCATCCAGTCATCGCCACTGCTGGCCGCATAGCCTTCGTTGAAGATCAGGTACACCACCGCCAGCACCGAGCCCAGCCGTTCCGGCAACGCGGCCTGGCGCGGCACTTCGAACGGCACCTGCTTGGCTGCCAGCGTGCGCTTGGCGCGCACGATGCGCTGGGCGATGGTCGGTTCGGGCTGCAGGAACGCGCGCGCGATCTCGTCGGTGGTCAGTCCACCGAGCAGGCGCAGGGTGAGTGCCACCCGTGCATCGGCCGACAGCACCGGGTGGCAGGCCACGAACATCAGCCGCAGCAGGTCATCGCCGATGTCGTCCTGCAGTGCGTCGCTGTCGTCGGGCAACGGCAGCGGTTGCGGCTCCAGTTCCGTTCCCCACTGCGCATGCTGGCCGGCCACGCGCTGGTGCTGGCGCAGCACGTCGATGGCGCGATTGCGTGCGGTGGTCATCAACCACGCTCCCGGATTGTCCGGAACGCCCTGCGTGGGCCAACGCTCCAGCGCGGCCAGCCAGGTGTCCTGGGCCAGTTCTTCGGCACGCCCGATGTCGCCCCCCAGCATCCGCGCCAGGCGTGCGATCAGGGCCGGCGACTCCATCCGCCAGAGGGTATCCAGTCGTTGCGCGAGGGCTGCATCCATGCGGCGAATGAGAGCATCGCCCACCGCGCCGCACAAGGTGCGGCGCGGCAGCGGGCATCAGCCGGGTTCACCGTCCATGTGCGCCACTTCCCAGAGGTGGCCGTCCGGATCGGCGAAGCTGCGCTGGTACATGAAACCGTAGTCGCGCGCCTCGGTCGGCTCGGTGCCGCCCGCGGCCTTGGCCTTCTCCACGGTGGCGTCCACGGCGGCGCGGCTGGGCGAGGACAGCGCCAGGATCACCTGCGCCTGTTTGTGCGCATCACCGATCGGCCGGTTGATGAAGGTGGCGAAGAAGTCCTCCTTCAGCAGCATCAGCATGATGGTGTCGCTGATGTTGAAGGACGCCGCCTTGTCATCGGTGTAGGTCAGGTTGGGGGTGAAGCCCAGTGCGGCGAAAAAGGTCTTGCTCCTCTCCAGGTCCTTGACCGGGAGATTGACGAAGATCATCTGCGGTGCATCGCTCATCGTGTGCTCCTTGCGATCAGGGGGCTTTCATGCAGTTGACCATCCACGGCTTGCCGTACTTGTCTTCCAGCATGCCCCAGCGCTTGGCCCAGAAGGTTTCGCCGATCGGGAAGGTGATCTTGCCGCCTTCAGCCAGCGCCTTGAACACGCGCTCGGCTTCCGCTTCGGTTTCCACATCCACGTTGATGGTGGTGCTGCCGTTGTCGCCGGAGCCCGGGCCATCCGCGGCCATCAGGATCGCGTCGCCCACCTCCAGCTGGCTGTGCGCGATCAGGTTCGGATCGCTCGGACCCGGGTTGTCGCCGCAGCCTTCCATGTTGTCGCTGGGCGGCATGTCGCTGTACTTCATTTCCGAGGTGACCTTGCCACCCAGGGCCTGGGCGTAGAACGCCATCGCTTCGTGGGTCTTGCCGTTGAAGCCGAGGAACGGAATCAGTTTCATGAGACTCTCCAAAGGGTCGGGGGTGGGTCAGTCGGCCTGGCCGATCTGCTCGCGCAAACGCTGTTCCTGTGCACGTAATTCCGGGGTGAAGGCTTCACCGAAATCTTCCTCGGTGTAGAACGGACGGATCTCGACCACGTCGCCGGGCAGGAACGGGGCGCGCTTGAGCCACTCGGTGGCTTCGTCCACCGAACGCACCTGCCACAGCCAGAACCCGGCCACCAGCTCGCGGGTTTCGGCGAACGGGCCGTCGATGACCTGCGGGGCGGCACCGGTGTAGGCCACCCGGCGGCCATGCGAGCTGGGGCGCAGGCCGTCGCCGGCCAGCATGATGCCGGCGTTGATGAGCTCCTCGTTGAAGTCGCCCATCGCCTTGAACTGCGCTTCGGTCGGCAGCTGCCCGGCCTCGGTGGCCTCGGTTGCCTTCACGATCACCATGACTTTCATTGGTCTGTCCTCGATGCCGGCCCGGTTGGCGGGCCCTTCACTGGTTACGACGCCCCAGTGGACCGGAAATCGACACGGTCGCCAAACAAATATTCCAAGGCCGCCACGCCGTGTCGGATACAGCCCCTGAACAGGCCGTGGGCGCTGCACTGCAACAGGACTGTCGCGCCGGCTGGGGCATCATGGCCGCTCCCCCGCACCGAGGTCGCCGCCATGCAATACCTGCTGCTGATCTATATCGACCCGACCCTGATCCAGGACCTGCCGGCCGACGAGTACGACCGGGTGATGCGCGGCTGCATCCAGCACGCCGACAAGCTCGAGGCCGAAGGCACGCTGGTGCTGTCGCAGCGGCTCGAGCCGGTCAACCAGGCACGCACACTGCGTACGCGCGATGCGCAGGCACGCATCACCGACGGTCCCTTCGCCGAAACCCGCGAACTGCTGGCCGGCTTCAACCTGATCAACGCGCCGAACCACGAAGACGCCATGCGCATCGCCCAGCAGTTCCCGTGGTCGCGCTACGGCAGCATCGAAGTACGCCCGGTGGAGGACATGAATGTTGAGCGCGAGCGAGTAGGCGCGTGACGTTGCCGGTCACGGCAACAATGTGACCTTCAACTCGCGCACGCCCACGGCTTCATTCCCGCTGTAATCGCGCGCACTCGCACGAATGATGTAATCGCCCGCCGGCAACGCATCCGGCTGCCACCGCCCGGTTTCCACCAACCCATCGCGCACGATGTTGGTCACCAGGTACCGGAAGCGCGTCACCGCGCTGCCATGCACCGTGATCCCGCTGTCCGGCGCATACGCCACCACCGTGGCGCTGTTCTCGCGCGGCATGCGGTTGAACACGATGTTGAAACGCGGCTGCTCGTAGCCCGCCAGCGGCGTGCCAACCGCATCCAGGATCTGATACCCCACCTGGTACGCCCCCAACCGCCGACGCGGCAGGTTGTTGTCCACCTGGTCCCACGCCTCCACCACGATCTGCACGCCCGGGCCCTGGCGCGGCACCTCCACGCGGCCATTCGGACCTGTCTTGATCGGCTGCTCCCTATCGTCCAGCAACGCCACCTCGGTGATGCGCGGTGCAAAACTGTCGGCGTAGTCCACGAAGCCCAGCGCCACTGCATTGCGCTGGAAGCCACTGGCGCCCACGCTCAAGTGCACGTGCGCCATGCGGTTGATGCTGCCCAGCGGCTCGCCCGCCTGGAACCGCGTCCCCCGCCGCACCCGTACCCGCTCCAGCTTGCCATCCAGGTCGCGCAGCTGCGGCCAGCGCGCATCGAGCGGACGGTCGCGCGCATCGCGGCCCACCTTCATGTGGATGTAGCGCAGCCGGTCCAACGAGAACCCCTCGCCTTGGCCGCCGACCGACCAGCTCGAAAACGGGCTGCTGACCTTGCCATCGGCAATCGCCAGCACGGTCTGGCCCACGTCACCGCGGATATCGAAACCATCGTGCAGGTGGTGCCGGCTTTCGCCGCTGAAGTTGCCGCGCACCTCGCCCAGCGTGCCTACTACTTCATGCCAGCCCAGTTGCGGTGCGAGCGGCCAGCGTCCGCCCGTGTCGGGCAGTGGCGCATCGGCGGCCGGCCCGATCAGCGACGGTGCCGGGGTCGCCCCGGCGGCCAGCGCGCGCACCCGGTGCACGCGGTACGACGCCGCGTCGGACAGGTACAGCCCACCGTCTGCATCCAGCGCCAGCCCGGCCGGCCGCGAGAAGCGCGGCTGCGGTGCCATCCCGCCCAGCGCCAACACGTGGCCCTGTGCCGTGAGCTGCACCACTTTGCCGTCGAAGTCGCTGATGTACACCACGTTGTCATGGGTGACCGCCAGCGCCATCGGTCCGTTGAGCAGGCTGCCGTCGGCCAGCAGCGTGTCCACCGTGCCGTCCGGCGCCAGCCGGCGTACGGCGTTGTTGAGCATGTCGGCGACCAGCAGGTTGCCGTGGCCATCCAGCGCCAGCGCCACCGGGGTGTCCAGGCGTGCGCCGACGCCGGCGCCGTCCACGTTGCCCGGCGCGTCACCGCCGGCCAGCGTGCGCACCTGGCCATCGGGCTCGATCACGCGGATCCGGTCATTCCAGGTATCGGCCACATACACGCGGCCCACAGCGTCCACCGCCACGCCCATCGGGCCATCGAAGCGCGCCTGCGCGGCCGGGCCGTCCAGGTATCCCGCCGTGCCATCGCCCGCAATCGTAGTGACGTTGCCATCGATGTCGATCCGGCGGATCACGTGGTTGCCGGTGTCGGCCACGAACACGTTGCCGGCTACATCCAGCGCGATCGACGATGGCGTATTGAACTGGGCCTGCTGCGCCGGACCGTCGCGCCAACCCTCGCCCTGCCCGGCCAGCGTGTCCACCCTACCATCCGGATACACGCGGCGGATGCGGTTGTTGTCGCCGCCGTCGGCCACGTACAGCACGCCCTGCGCGTCGAGCGCCAGGCCATAGGGATCGGCGAAACGCGCCTGCGCGCCTGCGCCGTCGCGCATGCCGCCGACACCGTCACCGGCCAGCAGCGCGATGTCAGGCGTCCAGCCCAGTACGGTCGCCGCCGGGCCGGGCGGAGGCGTCGGTTCGGCCGGCGTGCGCAGGAAGGTCCAGGCCAGCGCAGCCGCCACCATTACGGCGACCAGCACCGCCATCGTCCATCGTGCACGCGTCATCGCGATCCTTGCCTGCTGCCGTTCGGGCCATGACCTTAGCCGGTGCAGGCGCGCGTGCAAACCCCGCGTGTACGTGCCGCGACTTGTCTGGAACCCGCGTTCCGGTTTCAATCAAGGGCCACGCCAAGGAAGGACGCTCCGCATGACCTGCCGCACCGGCATTGCCCTCGCCCTGATGCTGTCGCTGTGTGCTGCCCCGCTGGCGGCCACCGCTGCAGCGAGCGTGGATGCCACCGCCCCGGTACCCGAAGGCGACCGCGCCTTCTACATGGAGGTCGGCGAAGCCATCCAGCAGGCCGAGCGCGGCGACACCCTGGGCGCGTCCATCGTGTTCGAGCGCCTGCTCGCCGACCCGCGCCTGGCCTCGCTGGCGGTGGACGGCCGCAGCCATGTGTGGGCCTCGGCGGCGATGGTGGCGGCCGAGCAGAAGGATTTCGCCCTGGCCACCCAGCGCCTGCAGCAGGCACTGGCGATCAATCCGCACAACGCGTACGCGCGCCTGCGCCTGGCGTGGTTCCAGCTGCATGCCCAGCAGACCGTTGCCGCCGCCGACAGCGTCATCCTCGGTGCGGCCGACAGCGAGGACTCACCGGACATCACCACCGAGATGGTCTGGCAGCTGGACACCGGGCTGAAGGACCTGCCCGAAAAGCGCCTGGCGCTGCTGCAGGCCCTGTTCGACAGCCACTGGAAGAACGACGGCGTCGAGCCGGTGGAACTGTGGGTCATCCTCGCCACGCTGCAGGTCGAGGCCGGCCACGGCGACAAAGTGCCGGCCACGCTGGAGCGCATCGACGCCCCCATCGCGCTGGTGCGGCTGCGCAGCGACAAGCGCTTCGACCCGTACCTGCAACCCGACGATACCCGCTATGAGCCGGTGGCCGCCGCGCGCCGGCAGATCGACCGGCTGCGCGTGGAGACCATGCTGCGGCCCGGCCTCAACGAAACCGCCGTGGAACTCGCCACCGCCTTGATGATTGCCGGCGACCTGGGCGACGTGGTCGGCATGACCGACCAGATCGCCGCCGCTGCCAACGCGGCCACCCAGGCGCCGCAGGAGCAGGCCTTCGCCATCGGCTGGATGCTGGACACCCGCAGCCGTGCGCTTCGGCGGCTGGGCCAGAACGACCGCGCCGTGGCCAACCAGCTGATCGCGGTGCGCATGGCGGAAGGCAGCGACACGGTCAGCCAGAAGCTCAACCTGGCCGCGCTGTACATGTCGCTGCATCGGCCGATGATGGCGCGTGAGGTGCTGCGCGAGACGGACGACGCCAACCTGAGTGCGTACGGCGTCAGCAGCCACGCGCTGGTCTCGCTGATGACCGCGCGGCAGTTGAAGGACGACACCGCTGCGCAGCGCGCGTGGACCGTGCTGGAGGCCAACCGCACCGAAGCGCCCGGCCAGTACCGCGACGCCCTGCTTACCGACAACCGCATGGACGAAGCGGCGCAGGTCGTGATCGCGCAGCTGGCCGACCCGCTGGAGCGCGGCCAGATCCTGCTTGAACTGCAGGACATGCGCGAAGGCCCGGTGCTGGAAGGCGAACGCGATTATCACGAGCGTTGGGAGCAGATGGAGAAGCGTGCCGACGTGCAGGCCGCGGTAGCCAAGGTCGGGCGCATCGCCACCTATCCGCTGTTCTCTTACTGATCCGGCCGGCGCGACTCAGCGCGCCGGGGTCTCCGGCTTGAAGCCCATTGCTTCGCGATAGCGTGCGTACAACGTGCTTACCTTCTCCACGTACGCCATCGTTTCGGCGTACGGTGGTACGCCCTTGTAGCGCGTCACCGCACCGATGCCGGCGTTGTAAGCCGCCGCCGCCAGCGTACGGTCGCCCTTGTAGCGCGCCAGCAGTGCCTTCAGGTAACGCGCGCCGCCGTTGATCGACTGCTCGGCCGACAGCGGGTCTGAAACGCCCAGTTCGGTGGCGGTGTCGGGCATCAGCTGCATCACGCCCTGTGCGCCCTTCGGCGACACCGCGCCGGCATCGAAGTTGCTTTCCGCATGCGCGATCGCACGCAGCCAGGCGTCGTCCACGCCGGTCGCACGCGCCGCCGCCTTGAACTGCTTGGCGTGGCGGTTGAGCTGCGGTTTGCCGATTTTGCCCATGCCTTCGTGCGCCGGTTCGCCGGGCGGCGTAGCCACGGTGAACTTCAGGAATACCCGCGAACCGGGCAGGTTGCGGGTGGAATACACCAGCTGCCCGTCCTGCTCCCGCTCGTACAGGGTGCCGCTGAACACCCCCATGTTGCCCCACAGGTTGGGGGCCTGCACCGCGTTGTCATCCACCTGCTGTGCCTTGCACTTCGAGCCCGGCTCGGGCGCCGTGGCCAGGCTCACAGTGTTGTTCTGCACGCAGCGATAGACTGTGCGCGCCGCCGCCGTACCGGGCATCAGCAGCGGCATCAGGGCCAACGCGACGGGCAGGAGGGGCTTCATGGTGGCGCGATCATCCTGCCGGGGGCGCGAACCGCAGGTGAACCCGCCAGGGCGTGTCGGCTTCACCCGGCCTCGGCGGACTGATATCGACACTGGGGAAAACCCGACAGGATTGTGCGGAAAGCCCTGTTTCAAACCACGGGGCCAGGTGGTCATATAGCGCTCATTCCCACGCCCGAACCGGCAGAGAGGTCCGCTTGAAGCGCGTCAGCACCATCGCCGCCATTGCGCTAGCCGCCGTGCTCGGGGCCATCCTGCCGATGGCCGCGCTGCTCTACGTGAGCTGGAGCCGTGCCCAGGTGGCCGAAGCCGACCGCCTGGAGCGCACCGCCGAGCGCACCCTGCAGCGCGCGCACCGCGCCTATGAAGGCGGCCTGCTGGCCCTGCGCAAGCTCAACCAGTCGGCCCTGCCGGCCTGCTCGCCCGAACACATCCGGCTGATGCGCAGCCTGGCACTGGCCACCACCTCGGCCGAGCAGGTGGGCTACTTCTCCGAAGGCCGCCTGCGCTGCACCTCCTGGGGAGCGGCCGACGAACTGGTGCCCGAGCCCACCCCCGACCACATCACCGCCGACGGCGCCGCCATCACCCTCGGCGTGCGTCCGGCGGCCGGCGACGGGGCCGGCACCCTGCTGTCGGTGCAGCTGGGCGGCCACGACATCCTGATGGACCCGGAGCGGTTCATCGATGTCATCGCCGAGCCCAACGTCCGCCTGGCCGTAGCCACCCCCGACGGCCGCCTGATCGCGCAGCAGCCCATCGGCGACCCGGAGCTGCTGCAGCGCCTGCTGCGCGAGCCGCACAGCGGCCACACCCCACGCACCCTGCATGCCACCGCGCAGGACCAGGAATGGCTGGCAATCGCCATCGCCCCCCGCACCGGCCTGCTCGCCGCCCTCCAGCAGCAGTTCTGGCAGCTGCTGCCGCTGGGCGCGGTGGGTGCGTTGCTTGCCGTCGCCGGCGGCATCTGGCTCTCGCGCCGGCGCCTGTCGCTGCGCAGCGAACTGGCCACTGCCGTGCGCCGCCGCGAGTTCCGCATGCACTACCAGCCCATCATCGAACTGGACACCGGCATCTGCGTCGGCGCCGAAGCATTGGTGCGCTGGACGCGCGCCGACGGCACCCAGGTACGGCCAGACCTGTTCATTCCGGTGGCCGAAGAAACCGGCCTGATCGAACCGCTCACCGACCACGTCATGGACCTGGTGCTCGGCGACATGCGCGAGCTGCTCATCCATGACCGCAGCGCACACATCGCCATCAATCTCTCTGCCGGCGATGTCAGCAGCGGGCGTGCGTTGAAGGTACTTACCGGCAAACTGATCGGCACCGGCATCCACCCGCAGCAGATCTGGCTGGAAGCCACCGAGCGCGGCATCCTCGACATCCAGGCGGCACGCACCTCGCTGGCCGCCGCGCGCCGGGCCGGGCACTGCGTGGCCATCGACGACTTCGGGGTCGGCTATTCCAGCCTGCAGTACCTGCAGCAGCTGCCGCTGGATGCGCTGAAGATCGACAAGTCGTTCATCGACTCGATCGGCACCCACAGCGCCACCAGCCCGGTCACCTCGCACATCATCGACATGGCCCGCACGCTGGGGCTGTTCACCGTGGCCGAGGGCATCGAAACCTCCGCGCAGCTGGCCTACCTGCAATCGCGCCAGGTTGAATTCGGCCAGGGCTGGCTGTTCTCGCGCCCCCTGCCGGCGGCGGAGTTCATCGCCTACCACGAGCACCGCCGGAGCCAGTACGGTGAGGCGCCCGAAGACATGCAGAACCCCAACACCCTTCGCGAGTAGCGCTGTGCCGGCATTCATCGGCCCCCGTCGGCGGGTGCCTATAATGGCCACGCGGTAGCCAGCCGTCCCTGTAATGAGGTGTGCCTGCATGCGCCAGTAATGCCGCCGTCGTCTGACGGCCAGTCTCCTTCCCGCCCTGTCCGCAGGGGGAGTCCTTGGCATTCCTGGAGGTCGCATGACCGCATTCGCCCTCACGCTCGACCGCGTGACACTCACCCTGCCCGACGGCCGGGTGCTCTTCTCCGAACTTTCCGCTTCGTTCGACACCACCCCGACCGGTCTGGTCGGTCGCAATGGCGTGGGCAAGAGCGTGCTCGGGAGGCTGCTGGCCGGCGAGCTTTCGCCCAGCAGCGGGCACATCCAGCGCCTCGGCAACGTGCACCTGCTTGCACAGCACAGTGGCGTGCAACCCGGCCGCATCGCCGACCTCGCAGGTGTTGCGCCGGTGCTGGACGCACTGGACCGCATTGAAGCCGGTAGCGTGGACCCGGATGATTTCGCCGTGGTCGGTGAGCGCTGGACCCTTCGCGAACAGTTGCAGGCGCAATGGCAGCGGCTTGGATTGCCTACGCTGGACCCGGCCGCGCCGGCATCCCGGCTCAGCGGTGGCCAGGCCATGCAAGTGGCACTGGCGGGCGCCCTGTTGTCTGACGCTGACGCACTGGTGCTGGACGAACCCAGCAACCACCTCGACAGCGCGCACCGTACGCGCCTGATCGACGCCCTGGCGCAGTGGCGTGGCGGCCTGATCGTGATCAGCCACGACCGCGCCCTGCTGCGGCAGATGCAGCGCGTTGTCGAACTCAGCCCCAGCGGGCTGCGCAGCTACGGTGGCAACTACGACCATTACGCCGCGCAGCGCCAGGACGAACTGGCCACTGCCGAAGCGCAGCTGGCGCTGCGCAAGCGCGAGCGGCGGCAGGAGCAGAACGCATTGCGCGAACAGCGCGAGCGCCAGGAGCACCGCCAATCGCGCGCGCAGCGCGACGCACGCACCGCCAACCAGGCACCGATCCTGCTGGGCGGCATGAAGAACCGCGCCGAGAACAGTGCGGGCCGCCTGCAGGCGCAGCACGCCGAACGACGCGCCGCTGCCGACAGCCGCGTGCGCGAAGCCGCTGCGGAGGTGGACGTGGCCACGCAGGTCGCCATGCTCGGCCCATCGCTCGCCACTCCGGGCCCACAGCAGGTGGCGTCGCTCTCTGGCGTGATCCTGCCGTGGGTGGAACCACGCTGGCAGCACATCGACCTGTACCTGCAGCGCGGAAACCGCATCGGCGTGCGCGGTCGCAACGGCAGCGGCAAATCCACGTTGTTGCGCGTGTTGGCGGGTGAGCTGGAACCACTGGCAGGCGAGGTGAAGCGCGCAGCGGGAACCGCCCTGCTCGACCAGACCCTGTCAGCGCTGCCCGCGCAGGACTCGGCGCTGCAACTGCTCCAGCGCGCGAACCCGCAGGCCAGCGACGCCACCCTGCGCACCCAGCTGGCCCTGCTCGGGCTGGACGCCGAACGCAGCCTGCGCCCGCTGGCCACGCTTAGCGGAGGTGAACGCATGAAGGCCGCACTCGGCGCGGTGCTGCATGCCGAAGTACCACCGCAGTTGCTGCTGCTGGACGAACCCGGCAACCACCTGGACCTGGCATCGCTTGCCGCGCTGGAGCACATGCTCAGCCAGTACCGGGGCAGCGTGGTGATCGTGTCGCACGACCAGGCGCTGCTGGATGCGGTGCAGCTGACCCACCAGCTGGACGCGACGGACGAGGGGTGGGAGCTGAAGCTTCTATAGGCCAAGTCGATGGTCGATGGTCGATGGTCGATGGTGAGGGATACAGACCGCAGGCGTGTTGCAGGTTGCACCTGCGGGTCGCACATGACCCGCAGCGTTCCACCCCAGGCTTCAAATCAGCCGTGGCCGGCCGTGCATCAGCCGGCATTAAATGTTACTGTATAACACCATCTGCTCCAGGCCCCCACGCCCATGAAGCCAAGTTCCGCGCTGCTCGACGCAGGCGCCATTGCCCTTTCGAGCCTGTGCCTGCTGCATTGCCTGGCCCTGCCCTTGCTGGCAGCCGCCTTGCCACTGATGGGTGTGTGGGCCGAAGCCGAATGGGTGCACATCGTGTTCGTCGCCATCGCCGCGCCGACCACCGGTTTCGCGCTGTGGCGTGCGCACGTCCAGCATCCGTTGCCGGGCTTGGCGCTCGTCAGTGCGGCCTTGGGTCTGCTGTTGCTCCTGGCCGGCGCTGCCGGATGGCCCAGCCACGAGGCCGAAACCCCCATGACCGTGGCCGGCAGTCTGCTGCTCGCCAGCACCCACATCTGGAATGCCTGGCGCCGCCACCGGCATTGAGCGGCGCGCCTTGCTGCGCCGCAGCCCTCGTGCCATCGGGATCTAATGGCTGAGGCCCAGCCGGGCAAGGCCCGGCTCTACCCCCGGCCTTGTGTCACCGCCCGTAGGCCCGCAACAACTTCACCAATACCTGCGCTTCCGCCGCCCGCTCTTCCGGGTCCTCCGGCGACACCACGTGCGCCTGCAGGTGGTCATCCAGCAGCGCCATCAGCAGCGCGTGCGCTGCACCGCGCACCGCCGAAGCCTGCATCAGCACGTCCGTGCAATCGGCCTCCTCTGACTGCAACGACGTCTCAAGGGCAGACACCTGCCCCGCCATCCGCCGCACGCGTGCCAGCAGAGCCTTACGTTGTGATTGAACATGCGCCATGGGGTCAAAGCATATACCCTATGGGGGTATCTTCCAAGGCTCAGTTCCCCCATGTCCCTCGCCGCAACCGCAGACGCCCGCCGCCACAGCCACCGTTTCGACGACGGCAACCCGCTGGCCGAACGCCGCACCCGCCAGGCCCTGTACCTCACCACCGTGATGATGGTGGTCGAGATCGTCGGCGGCTGGTGGTTCAACTCCATGGCCGTGCTCGCCGACGGCTGGCACATGAGCTCGCACGCCCTTGCCCTGGGCATGGCCGCATTCGCCTACGCCTGCGCACGCCGCTACGCGCACGACGGCCGCTTCGCCTTCGGCACCTGGAAGATCGAAATCCTCGGCGGCTACACCAGCGCCATCGCCCTGCTCGGCGTGGCGCTCCTGATGGCCGTGCAATCCATCGAACGCCTGTTCTCGCCCAGCAGCATCCATTACAACCAGGCCATCGCCATTGCTGTCGTCGGCCTGGTGGTGAACCTGATCTGCGCGTGGTGGCTGCATGACAGTGAGGGGCATGGGCATGGCCACGGTCATGGTCATGGTCATGGTCATGGTCATGGACACAGTCACGGGCACAGTCACGGTCACGGTCACGGGCACGGGCACGCTCATGACCACGCAGATCACGGCGCACACGATCACGATCACGCGTCCCAAACCGGCCACGCCCACGCCACAGACCTCAACCTGCGCTCGGCCTACCTGCACGTCATCGCCGACGCCGCCACCTCCGTCCTCGCCATCGTCGCGCTGATCGGCGGCAAACTCTGGGGCGCCGCATGGCTGGACCCGCTGATGGGTCTGGTAGGTGCCGTACTGGTCACCGTGTGGGCGATCGGCCTGCTGCGCGACACCGGCCGCATCCTGCTCGACGCCGAGATGGACGCTCCGGTAGTGGAGGAAGTACGCGAAGTGATCGAAGAAGGCCCGTGGGCCGCGCACCTCGCAGACCTGCACGTGTGGCAGGTAGGGCGCGGCAAGTACGCAGTAGTAGCGAGCGTGGTGACCGACTCAGACGTCACGCCCGATCAGCTGCGCGAAGCCCTGTCCGTGCACGAAGAGCTGGTTCACATAACGGTCGAGCTGCACCGCCCGCTTATCGCCTGACGCGAAATGATGCATCGCGCCAAGAGCAGCCGGCCAGAGCCCGGCGCTACGGCGTAGAGCCGGGCTCTGCCCGGCTGAGCAGCGCCACACCCCCCCGCGGTAGAGCCAGGCCCTGCCTGGCTGAGCAGCGCCAGCGAACCCCAAGGTTGCGCCGAGCTTTGCCCGGTCGTGCGCCTCAGAACCGGAACAACATCCCCGCCAGGAACAACAGCAACGGCAGCGCGCTGATAACCGCGCCGACGATACCCACCCACGGCCAGCGCTCCCCACGAACCCGCGACCCAATGGTGCAGAGCAACCCCAGCACCGACGACGCCAGCACCCCCACGGCAACCCCGGCACTCCCGACCAGGAACCGCGCCACCTCCGGGGAAGCCTGCGCGGCCGCATAAGCGGCCAACAACAGAACTGGCGCCACCAGCCAACTGAGCGCCCCCAGCAGCGGCCAGCGCCGGTGGACAACGGTGGGTTGTCGGGCGGCGGAATTCGATAGCGGCGTTGCGCCGTGCTCTGACATGGGACGTGCTCCGTGTGATGGCTCAACCGTACACCATCAGCGCCCGTGCACATCCCCTCACCGGGAACAGGTGCACCATGACCCCATACCTGTCCCAAGGGGGGATCCGAAATGCGCAAACTACCGTTGCTACTCCTGCTGCCCGGCGCCCTGCTACTAACCGCCTGCGGCAACCGCGACACCAGCCCCGGCACGTTCTCGTCCGACCCCATGCTGGGCTGCTTCTCCACCCATCC
Organism: Stenotrophomonas aracearum; assembly: GCF_031834615.1. Lineage (NCBI taxonomy): Bacteria > Pseudomonadati > Pseudomonadota > Gammaproteobacteria > Lysobacterales > Lysobacteraceae > Stenotrophomonas > Stenotrophomonas aracearum. Next base: position 541,866 of record NZ_CP115543.1, on the reverse strand, counting down.
ACGCAAACCGGCCGAATTCCGCATCGAACAGGAGGCCGGCCAGTATTTCGTCTCTTTCAACCGTGACGAGCAATGGCAGCGCGACAGCACCCCATTGCAGGTCTCTTCGCGCGCCGACATCGCGCACTTCTTCAAGGACGATGCCGACCAGATCGACAAGGCGCTGGTGCGCCCCACGGGCGGCTTCGGCATTTTCCACTTCAACCCCGGCGCCACACTGAAGGGCAAGGACAAGGACAGCGACTACATGGCGCTGGTCCTCATTGGTGCCGGCCCGGTGTTCCAGGTCAACTGCCCCTAAGCGCCGCATCGCTGGCGCACCCGTAAGGCGATCCACGAATATGCAACTGCCGCCGGCGTTGCCTCGTCGGCGCGGTTCCCCTCCGCGCCCAACCCCGGCGTGACCCATGCATGCAGTGTCGAAGCGTTCGCCGTATTCCCCGTCCCCTGTAACGCGCCCTGCAGGCAATGCTCCCCACCTCCAAAGGCGCCACAGGCCATGCCCCCGCATGGCCGTGTTCCATCAGCCGCGCACTGAGAACCAAGCTCCAACCAAGCGTCAGCATTGTTCCTCCTCCCCAGCCCGCCTGCGGTGAATCGAGCTGTACGGCCACTCGCAGGCATCGCGCACCAGCCCATGCCGGACCGGGTTGTCATGCACGTAGGCAATGTGCCGCTGCACATCCTCGGCATCCACCAACCGATGTTCGTGGAAGTCGTCGTGCCACAGGGGCCGCACGCTGCGATCACGGTGAACCACCGCGCGCGCCGGCTGGCCGGGCAGCTGACGATCGAACACAGCCTGGATCTGCAGCCACCGCCGGTGGCCCTCCTCGTCACCCGCCGGTAGCGTCCACACCCCGTGCAGGTGATTGGGCAGCACCACGATCGCATTGATCCGGAACGGTCGCGCCTGCTGCGCCACCCGGAACGCCAGTCCGAGCGCCTGCGCATGCTCCACCAGCAGGTCGCTGCGCCGATCACGCAGGTGCGCACTGAAGTAGTACGCGGCGCCGGGGTGCCAACTGTCGAGTGGAATGCCCATGCCCGCAGTGTGCAAACCTGCACGCACCCGAACGATCAGGCCAGAACGCACCGGCGCGTCGGCAAGCCCCTCACACCACCGTAGGTTCCAACAGCTGCATCAGACCGCGTAGCGACACGCCACGCGTGTCCAGCGATATCTCTGCCACCCGATAAGACCAGCACTCCCGCAAATTGCGCATTCAGCCCACTTCCGCAAGACGCACCTCACAGTTGCGAAATTCTCGTTCTCCGTGCATTCGCAGCTGCGACGCAGCGCACACCAGCAGCCGGACCGGCACGACCAGACTGGCCGCCCGAAACCTTAAGGGCGACCTGCGATGTACACCCTGCTGCTGTGGCTGCTCACTGCCACCACCGAGCCGTTCCCGCCCGGCTTCCACGACCGCCCTGGCGTCGCCGAGGACGGCACCGCTGTAGTGATCCGGACCGGCCTGTGGGACGACTTCCAAGGCGGCAAGGCCGCCGTGGAGCAGGTGTTGATTCCCAACGAAGACGGCTCGTTCACCTATCAGTACGAGCGTCAGTCGCGGCTGACCCGCATGTACCACGCAACCTACTGCGGGTACGAAGACATGTACCCGGGCGAGGGCGATGCCGTGTTCAGTGGCCCCGGCACCTACGGCGGATGGCACTGCAGTCGGGAGACCGCAACGCGTCCCTCAACGGCGCTGGAGCACCTCACCGAACCCCCCACCTGACCCAGCCTTCCGCCCATCTCGGTTACGATGCCCACCCTTGCCGCCCCGCCCCACTCTGATCCCGTGCCCCATTACACCGGTCCCCTGCTTACCCGCCCCCTTGCCGAAGCCCTGGTCCGCGCGCGCGACGCCGGTGCCAGCGAATGGACCGGTTCGCTGGACCTGGCGCGCTCCACCAGTACCGCACTGCTGGGCCCGGACAGCTGGCAGTGGAAGGGCGAAACCTACGCCTACCCCGGCAAGACCAAGGACCGCACGCTGTACTACTGGGACGGCGAGGAGTTCCTGGCGGTGTCGCGGTTCGGCTCGGCGCTGATCAAGCTGGTGCCCACCGAATGGGACGCACCGACCTTCGAGATCGACGGCATCAAGATGCTGCCCAGCGCGCAGGTCTCCCCCTACGAGGACGCACGCCGCAAGGTGGCGCTGGTCGCCCCGGCCGGCAAGACCGTGCTGGACACCTGCGGCGGGCTTGGCTACTTCGCCGCCTGCTGCCTGGAAGCCGGGGTCACCCGCATCCAGTCGTTCGAAAAGAACCCGGACGTGCTGTGGCTGCGCACCCTCAACCCATGGTCGCCCGACCCGGACGCGGCCAGCAGTGGCGGCCGTTTGTCGTTGACCCACGGCGACGTGTCGCAGGCCATCGAAGGCCTGGAGAGCAGTTCGGTGGACGCGATCCTGCACGACCCGCCGCGCTTCGGCATTGCCGGCGAACTGTACTCGCAGGTGTTCTACGACCAGCTGGCGCGCGTGATCCGCAAGGGCGGGCGCATGTTCCATTACACCGGCGCGCCCAACAAACTCACCAGCGGCCGCGACGTGCCGCGTGAAGTGGCCAAGCGGCTGGAGAAGGCCGGCTTCAAGGCCGAGCTGGCGCTGGACGGGGTGCTCGCGGTCAAGCGTTGAGGCAGCAACCGCACGCGCAGGTGAACCGGCATTCCGACCTCCACCCGGGCTTAACCTGAACCGGAAGGACCTGACCTAGGCTAGGGCAACGTCCCATGTCTTACAGGTACCTGCATGAGCCTGAGCGCCACTGCCACCCTTGACGAATCCGAGCGCCAGCGCGCCCTCGACGCGCTGCATATCGTGGGCAGCCTGCCCGAACCGGCCTACGACGACATCGTGAAAGTGGCCGCCGCCGTGTGTGGCACACCCATGGCACTGGTTACGCTGATCGATCGTGACCGCCAGTGGTTCAAGGCCCGCACGGGTGTGGAAGGCCTGCAGACCGAACGCAACCTGGCCGTGTGCGACCATGCCATCCGCCAGCCGAATGAGCTGTTGGAAGTCGGCGACCTTTCCAGTGATGCACGCTTCGCCCACAACCCACTTCTGCAGGACCTCGGGGCGCGCTTCTACGCCGGCATGCCGTTGGTGACCGACGAAGGTGCTGCGGTCGGCGCGGTCTGCGTGCTGGACATGAATCCCCGTGAGCTCAACCCCACCCAGCGCGAAGCCCTGCAGGCCCTGGCGCGCCTGACCATGACCCTGATGGAGGGTCGCGGCCGCGAACGCGAGCAGCAGGTAGCGGAGATTCTCGACAAGGGCGTGGCCGAAGAAGCCGCCGCCGCGCCCGACGCCGCCGGCGCCTACAGCGTCGTCATCCTGGAAGTGCAGGATCTCACCGAGCTGACCCAGCGCCTGGGCGAACGCACGCTGGAACGCCAGCTGCAGCACCTCGACCAATCGCTGGAACAGTGCCTGCAGCCGCAGCGGGGCGACAGCATCAACCGCGTCAGTGGCAGTGGCGAATTCATCGCGGTGCTCGGCAGCAGCGATGTCGAAGAGACCCTCACCCGGTTCAAACAGGTCGCCCGCGAAGCCAACCAGAATGCAGGGGCTACCCTGCTACTGGGCGCGGCGTCCACCAGCACCGGTGAATCCACCACCGCCGTGTTCCTCCGTGCCGACCAGGCCCTGAGTGCTGCCAAAGACGCCTTGCGCTGATCCCACCGCAACGCGGTTACAACAACGGCGCGGAGAACACTCACCGCGCCGTTGTCATATGTGCCAACCGGTTGATCAATCCTCGCGCGGCAACTTCTTCGCCCACATGTTGTCGACCAGGTTCGGATAAGTGCGCCCATTCTCATCAGCACGCTGCTTGGCCGCCTCCTTCTGCGAAGCAGAAAGCGGCTGTCCCTTCTTCCCCTTGGGATTGGGCTTCTCCCAAGGCGGCTTGGCAGTCTTACGCATACCAGACTCTCTACTGTGCACGGCAAACCCGCGTAGCGACACGCCACGCGTGTCCCAAGCAGCCCCAACCGCAGCCGAAGATCACCGCGCCAGGAAAGCAACCAACGCCGCATTGAACTGCTCCGGATGACTCGCATTACACCCATGCGGCGCATCCTCAATCAACGAGAGCTCACTATGCGCAATCGCCGCACGTGTACGCGCCCCGGACCCTTCAAACGGCACCGTACCATCGCTGTCACCATGCAGCACCAGTGTAGGCACCTTCACCTTCTTCAGATCCTCGCGGAAATCCGTGGTGCCAAACGCCTTCATGCACCCCAGCGCAGCCGTCTGGTCCGACTGCTTGCACAGCGCGATCGCCTCCTGCCGCTGTTTCTCGGTGACCTTCAACTCACCGTTGGCGCTGAAGAAGTCGGTGGTGAACCCGTCAAAGAACTCATCCCGATGGTTCTCGAGCCCCAACCGCATCTGCTCGGCCTTCTCCTCGGTAAGCGGCCCTTCGGGGTTGTCAGCAGTCTTCAGCATGTACGGCGGCACCGCAGCGGCAAACACCACGCTACGCAGCCGCTCCTCGCCATGCCGCGCGATGTAGCGCGCCACCTCGCCGCCGCCCATCTAGAACCCCACAAGCGTGGCATCGCGCAGGTCCAGGTCATTCAGCACCCCGGCAAGATCGTCGGCCAGCGTGTCGTACTCGTAGCCATCGGCCGGCTTGTCCGAACGCCCGAATCCGCGACGGTCATACGCCACCACCCGGTAACCCGCCGCCTTCAGCACCGGCACCTGCGCCTTCCAGGACTCGGCCGACAGCGGCCAGCCATGGATCAGAACCACAGGGCGACCGGTACCGCCGGTGTCTTCAACGTGCAGGCGAACGCGTGATGCAGTCATGGGTAGCTCCGGATCTTCTTGTATGGAAGAGCCGATGCTAAGGACCGGAACAGACGAAAGCCGTGAACATTTCAGCGGCCGCGCTGACGCAGTGTGCACACCCTGCACGGCCCGGTCATGGCCTACCTCACTCTACTCGGAGCGCCTCAACCCATCCGCAGGACAACCGCCTCACGCTCCTGCGCCTGGCTCTGTTCGTTCTGCGCCATCAGTTGCTGTTGCGAAAGCTGCTGGGCATTGGCCAACTGCTCGCTGCGCTCCAGTGAAGCCTCCACGGGGGTTTGTGCAGCAACTGCGGTGGGCATTGCCGCTCGCAGATGGGCAGGATCGCCGCGCTCACCCTGCACCACGAAGATGTTTTCGGCAGCTGCTGCGTTGGCTGTGCGCTCACTCAGCACCACGTGGTCCACACGAGACAGCCCGTTCTCCTTGGCGAGTACCAGCAGGCTGGCACTGATGCGCTCACTGGTCGGGTCGAACGACCGGCCGTTGGCGGCGTCCAGCTCGGCAACCTTCCCCTGAATCTGCTCAAGCATCGGCTCGTTCTCGGAGATCAGCCACTGCTGGAACGTGCGCTTCGGCATGGGATGGTCTTTCTCGGTGTTCAGCGTGCTGTCCGGAAACGGTGCCTGGATGCTTTTGATTTCGCGCTTGTTGTCCAGCGGCTTGAGCGCACCTTCGAACGTGGTGTCCTGCTGCGATCGGGTCTGGCGGTGAATTCCAGCGTGATTGAGCGCACCCCAGGTGAAGTCGATGCAGCTGTTGGAAAGCCCGTTGTACTCCTGATTGAACCCGTGCTTTTGCGATTCGGATCCATAGGCAATGATCTTGTCGTACTGCTCCCGGGAGATCTCCATCGTCCGCGCATAAAACGGATTGCTGTAGTTGTTTACATCTCCGCCGGTTACCGCACCTGGCCCACTGCGTGCACCATGCACTGCTGGGGCAAAACCGAAGCTCCGCGTGTCACCTTCGTGAGACACCGACAGATACATGTGCCCTGCAGCGGATGTCCCCCCGTTCTTGAGCGGAGTGCCCGGCGCTGCCACGTACACGGTTACCGTATAAGGCGCTTCCTTGGCCATGACCTACTTCCCCTTACCCATGTACGCGATCAGCAGTTCGACGGGCTCCGGACCCAGCTGGGGATGGTCCCCCTGCAACTCCACCGTCAGTCGATAATGTCCTGGCTGGGCATCCTGCACGCCGGCCAGCAACATCACGTCGTAGAACAAGGCTTCATTGGTCAGCCCCGTTGCAATGAGCTGGGTACGTTCGACGTCCGATGACGTCACACCCGGTATCAGGCCATCCACACCGACGGCTACGCGATCCTTCAAGTCTGGCGTGTTCCGGAACAGCGGCACCTGGGTGATGGAACCTTCCTCAATGCGCAACAGGCGAGCCCGCGCTGGAAGCTGGGAGCGAATGATCTCACTTGATCGTCTGATTCCGGTCTCCGCATCAGGCGCCACTACGCGCAACCCCAGCAACAGCGTGGAGGAGGCATTTTCGATTGGCGGAGGAAGCTCAAACTCCAGGTTCACCACCTCGCCAGCCTTGTCCAGGACCACAGGTCGGATGAGCGGAGCTTCGCTGCGCATCGCTGCATTCTCCTTGGAGGCCTGCGGTTCGGTCTGCACAGGCTGCTCCGTCCGCCCGCAACCTGCGAGGCTCGCTGCGGTGAAGAGCGTGAGGGCGCTAAACAGGATGAAAGTACGTGCCTTTGGCATCATTGATCACGTCTCTAGCTGATAGGGCTGATCGTATCTGTGGGAGGGTCTGGAAGACGCGCAAAGCTTGGAAAATAGGGAAACCCCTACCTCAGGCCTTGCGTCCGGTCACACTTCCGGCTCCCCCTCCGCCGCCCTCTCCCGATTCATCTTCTTATACGCAGTCCCCCAATCCCGCATCGCCAGCAGCACCGGCACCAGCGTCTGCCCCAGCTCCGAAAGCCGATACTCCACCTTCGGCGGCACCTCTGGATACACATGCCGCACCACCACCCCGTCGGCCTCCAGCTCACGCAGCTGGCTGGTCAGCATCGACTGCGTTGCGTTGGGAATCAGCCGGGTCAGCTCCATGAACCGCTTGGTGCCGGGCACCAGATAGAACAGGATCACCGGCTTCCACGTGCCGCCCATCACCGAGAGCGTGGCCTCCACGCTGCAACCGGTCTTGCCATACACGCGCCGCGCCATTGCTGGATACTCCTGAAAACCGTAGTAGCTATGAAAATGCGTAGTTCTTGTGGCAACCACGGCACGACCATAGCATGCAGGTCATACCCCACAGGTGAGGCACGCCCATGACATTCAACGCACTGCTGGCCAGCAAAGACGGCGACCAGGTTTCCACCCGGCTGGTGAGCTTCGACGAAGCTGACCTCCACGAAGGCGACGTGCTGGTGCAGGTGGAGTACTCCACCCTGAACTACAAAGACTCGCTGGCGATGACCAACCGCTCGCCGGTGATCCGCAACTTCCCTCTCATTCCCGGCATCGACCTGGCTGGCACCGTGCTCGAGACCACCAACGCCGGCTTCCACAAGGGCGACCGCGTGGTGCTCAACGGCTACGGCCTGAGCCAGACCCACCACGGCGGCCTGGCCCAGCGCGCGCGCGTACCGGGCGAGTGGCTGGTGAAGCTGCCCGACAGCATCAGCAGCAAGGACGCCATGGCCATCGGCACCGCCGGCTACACCGCCATGCTTTGCGTGCTGGCCCTGGAACACGGCGGCGTGAAGCCGGAACACGGCGACATCCTGGTGACCGGCGCCAACGGCGGCGTGGGCTCCATCGCGCTGGCGATCCTCTCAAAGCTCGGCTACCGCACCGTGGCGTCCACCGGCCGCCCCGAGCATGCGCAGTACCTCAAAGACCTGGGCGCCGACGAACTCATCGACCGCGCCACCCTTGCCGAACCGCGCACGCGTGGACTGGATGCCGAGCGCTGGGCCGGCGTGGTGGACGTGGCCGGCAGCCACACCTTGGCCAATGCGCTGGCGCAGACCAAGTACCGTGGAGTGGTGGCCGCAGCCGGGTTGGCGCAGGGCGTTGACCTCACCACTTCCGTACTCCCCTTCATCCTGCGCAACGTGACCCTCGCCGGCATTGATTCAGTGCAGGCGCCGCATGAAGTCCGTGCGGAGGCGTGGAAGCGTCTTGCTACCGACCTGGATCTTGGGAAGCTGGCCAGCACCGTGGAAGTGATTGGGCTGGAGAAGGTGCTGGAAGTATTCCCGGACTTCCTTGAAGGCAAGGTGCGTGGCCGGCTGGTGGTGGATGTGAACGCCTGAGCATTTTGGCCGTAAGATCGGTGCGATGAGCACTGAGCATGCTTTCGTCGGGCGCCCACACCAGGCGCCCGACGTCATTCGATACGCGAGACCAGCCACTGGTAGGGTCGCACCCCAGTCGACTGCAGGTATCACCGCAACACCCGGTAGGGCATGAACCCAAAACGAAGGCACAGCAACCCAGGCAACCAAGGAGCACAACAGGTGACACCCGCTAAAGGACTAGCAGTACTTGGAACCACCGCAGCCCTGGCAGCAGCCCTCGCATTCCCGTCCATGGCTGCTCCATCCCAGCCGGCGGACCAACTCCCAGACGTTCGCAAGGAGATCCTGCAGCTGCTTGAACGGGGCGCTCTCCATCGCGACCAGGTCGACTGGCCCGCAGCCCGCAAACAGCTCCAACAAACCAAAGATTCCGCCGAAGCCGACAAACTGGTCGACCAGCTCATTGCCCGCAGCACAGCCGGTCACGGCCTCTGGATCCGCGCATCCGCGATGTCCACCCCATCTGGCCGCATGCAGCGCCTTGCACGACCCGAGCAGCTACGGCGTCCCAGTGTCGCAGCAACCGCGTCCGGTCCGCAGCGAGGTCAATCTGGCCAAGCAGACCCTATCGGCTGGATATCCGTCCCATACTTCAAAGAAGACTCAACGGCACCCAGTTCCGTGCGGAATCAGCAGACGGTAACCTTCGCACGCCTGTTGCAATCGCAACTCAAGGCTGAGGATGCGATCAACCGTTGCGGCTGGATCATAGACCTTCGTGCGAACCGAGGCGGCAACATGTGGCCCATGCTGGTGGGCGTCGCACCGCTGCTGTCGACGGACGCAAAGAGGAGAGAGGTCATCGGCGCGTTCAACATCGGCGCAACGCACCAGATCTGGAGCATTCAGTCCGGCCGAGTTCTTCTAGAGGACCGCGCGCCAGTGGAGTTGGACTCCAAAGCCTATGTGCTCAGACATCCCGCACCACCTGTGGCAGTACTTTTCGGCCCCAACACAGGAAGCTCCGGGGAAATGCTTGCTTTGGCCTTCAGGGGTCGACCGGGCAGCCGAAGCTTCGGGCAGATGACCGCCGGCTATTCCACGGCCAACATGCCAACGCGCTTGCCGGACGGCGGCATGCTGCTGCTCACTGGCTCGGTTGCGGTTGATCGGAACTTGAGGGGAGACGGCGGAAAGCTCAAGCCGGATGTCAACGTCAGCGACACAGAGGATGCCTCGATCGCTGCGCGTAGGTGGTTGATGGAGCAGCCGAGCTGTAAGGCCCTCCGGGCCACCTAGCCATAACATCAGATTTTCCCGTAACACTTCGAATGTTACGGTCGAATTTGATGTTATGAGTGTGGTTTGGTTCGCGAGGACACGCATGGCGTGTTGCTACGCGTATGGCGTGCGTGTCCTGTCCGGCGATGCCCGGATACCGGCAACGGTACCGGGCATCTGGCTCACTTGACTCTTAAAGCGCAATCCGCGCCACAGACTCCTCACTCCCCTTCTCGTCCTTGTCCCCATTCTTGATGGTCACATACAGGACGTTCTTCTTCGCATCCAGCGCCAGGCTGTTCGGGTGGGTCGGCACGTCATACGCCCCCACCTGCTTGTAGCTCTCACTGTCATACGCCGTAACCGTACCGGCTTCCCGGTTGGTCACATACAGGCGCTTGCGCGGCGCGTCCAGCAGCAGCCCCAGCGGGCCGGCGTCGGTGGCGATGCTGGCCAGTTCCTTGCCCGTGGTCGGGTCCAGTACCAGCACGCGCTGGCCCGGGTGCTTGGAGGCGAAGCCCGGGATGCTGCTGCCCTGGTACTTGCGGATCATCTCCAGGCCCTGGTCGGTCACGAACAGGCGCTTGCCGCTCGGGTCCAGGGCCAGGTTCATCGGCTGCTCGGCGCTGATGTTGAAGCGCTGCTCCACCTTGCCGCTCTCGGTGCCCACGGTGACCACTTCACCCAGCAGGTTGGAGGTGAGCACGCGCTTGTTGGCCGCGTCCAAGGTCAGCCCCGGCGCCTTGGCGTTGCCCAGGCCCGGAATGGTGTTGATGAGCTTCAGCGTCTTCGTATCCACCACGAACAGCACGCTGCCCTCGCCGGAGTGGCCGGTGACGTACAGGCGGTTGTTCGGGGAATCCACCACCAGCTCGCGCAGGTCGTGGGTGTAGCCGGCCTTGCCGTCCTTGCCCACCTTCTTTTCCATCAGCTGCACGATGCCGACGGACTTGTTGGTGGCGGTATCCACCACGGTCACCGAGGTGTCCACGGTATTGCCCACGTACAGGCGGTTGTGGGCGTCGTCCAGCACCACGCCGAACGCCTTGCGCTCCAGCGGGATGTTGGCTTCAACGGCCAGCGAATCCGGATTCAGGCGCAGCACCTGGGAAGGGCCGGCGGCATCGCCGAAGCCGCCCGAGGAGGCCACGAACAGCGCATTCTGGGTCGGGCTGAAGGCCAGCTCGTACAGGCCCTGCGCAACGGCGGTGCGCTGGACGGACGAAGCGGCGGCGGTGGTGCCGGCCTTTTCGGCGGCAAAGGCAGACGGGGCGCCAAGGGTCAGGCTGACGGCCAGCGCCAGGGCGGCCGAACGGAACAGGGAACGAGGGTGCATGCGAGCGTCCTTGTGAGAGGCAGAGGAAGGATCCTGGCTCGCGTGGCCGCTGGGAGGAGCGGCCAACCGCACGGTCGAAACACGTGGGAAGGCTGGCTGGCCCGGACATCTTAACAGGCGCGGCCCCGTCCCACCCTATGAGACGGCCCTGCGCCATCCTGCAGCCCGCTTCGGAGGAACACCATGAACAAGATCGACGCCGACTGGCTGGAAGAACTCAACGACGCCATGCGCAGCCTGTTTGCCATCAAGGCGCACGACCCGGAACTGGATCAGCGGCTGTTGATCAGCTACTACGACCTGGAGCCCCGGGAGGCGGCGGTGGCGATCGGGAATGACTACGATCTGGATCGCAGCGAGGCGATCTGGCCGCCGGCTGGGTTGGTGTGGAACAGTTAATTCAGTTCGGCGACGCACAAGCGGAGATGCGATGCCCAGCCAGTTGCTGACTTGTTGGCCCTTCCAGGCCACTCTAATATCGAGATGAATCAGGGACAGAGCGCAGAACGGCGTGCTCACGTTTCAATACTGGGCTTAGATCAAGGACCAGAAGACACCATGACCGATCCAGCGAGTCGACTGAGACAGGAAATTGCACTGGGGGAGTTTCTTGCTTCGCTCGAAGGAAAGCTCGTTCGCGTGACGCAGACTCTCTCCTCCCGTTCCGGCGCTGACGTCGCCAAGCGCTCAGCAACGCAAGTTCGTTTCAGGTTCCGGGTTAAGACATCCTTTCTGGCAATGACCGGCGGCCGCCACTTCACCCTGTACGGCGACGACGGCGATACTGCCTATGCGTTCAATCCAGCATTTCTTAGTGATTTCGCTCACTCGGGCGACGGTGCAACCATAACTGAGAGCTACGGTTCCGATGCGGAAAGGGGCACTACGCTTGAAGTGCTTCCGGATGCCATGTAGCAAAAAACCCGCAAATTTGAGCGTGTCGAGCGCGACATAGGCTTCGCGGGTGTGTTGATCGCACTCTACGCGCTGCTTGTAGCAGGCTCAAGAAAGGCTGTCGCACCTGCCTACTTGATCGCTTCGAAGAGGGTGCCGAACAACTTGGCGATCTCTGCGCCTTCGCTCCAAAGGAACCAAAAGGACAGCACCAGTGCGAGACCATGTACGTCGCGCTTCTTGATCCGGAACGTGTAGTACCTGGTGCCTTCCGCCTTGCTCGAAATTTCCTTATTCATGATCTTGATCACTCGCCTCGTCATTGTCCTTCCACCAGCCGCAGAATCTCCGCAACCCTGCGCTGCAGTAGTTCTCGCTGAGCATCGCTCCGCAACTCCCGCATCAAGTACGCCTCGTAGTCTTCGCCCGCACAAGCATTCTGCAGAAGGCACAGGTTTCCCATGATTACGCCCGTTGGCTCGCACTCGTAGCCCATGCGGCAGGCCGCCACCTGCCACGCTGTACTGGCGAGCTCCCCGGTCATCAATCCCTCAGCCGGGTCACCAGGGGTCAACGTGTAGTTGTTTACCAGCGTGCTGCCCATCGCGAACACTGCAGCAGGATCATTGGAGTCCAGCACATCTTCAAGGAGTTGGGCAGCTTCAGCCGCATCCACCTTCCTCTGACTGAGCGCGTTGTCCGTCAGCCGCGCCGCCAGGTCCCCGTTCTCGGCGGCCTGGGCGTACCAACCCCGAATGATCTGCATCGGCACGATGGCGCCACCCTCCACCGCACCGCATTTTGCGAGACGTTCGGTTGCCATCTGCTCGAGGAACGGCAGGTGCGTCGGGTCTCTCATCGTCGTTCTATTGAAGTCGAGGCCTTTGATGAAGGCTTCCCGGTCGAGGTTGACGAAGAAGCAGGCGTCATAGGTATCTGCCAGCAGACGCTGGGCCACGGCATCGCCGGCCTTCGCGCGTCGCTTGAGGTCCTCGAAGCCCTTCACTCTTGCTGATTCTGCGGAACTAACTTTGGTGGTGTGGCTAAGAGCTCCGTCGGCCCGGGCGTCGGAGCTGGCTGATTGCTGCGCTGCCTTGACGGCCACACTTGGCGACTCTACGGGCGCCCCCGGAACGTTCGGCCACAAGACAAAACCCACCAGGACGGCAACCACCCCTACTCCAAGCCAGACCCAAGCCCCCCTGCTCCTGGCATCAAGTCCCTTTGTCATACAGCCACTCCCCCTGTGCTCAACGCGAGTGTAACCGCCAGAAGCGCGAACTCACTGGCCCTTGATCAGCCCCAGAATCTCCCCCACCCTGCGTTCCAGCTCCCCCCGCTCGGCATCGGTAGGCTGCCGCCTCCGAACATGGGTTTCCATGTCCTCGCCAGTACAACCATCCATATCAAGGCAAAAATTCACCATCACCCTGCTGGTTGGCCCGCAGTCGTAACCCATGCGGCAAGCCGCCACCATCCATGACCAGCTGGCAAGGGCTCCGGACGTTAGCGCTTCGGTAGGATCGCCGGGGGTCACGGCGTCATCCCTCAGAAGCGTGATTCCAAAGTAGAAGACGGCCGCAGGATCACCAGAGGCAAGCACCTCTTCCAGAAGCCGCACAGTCTCAGCAGGGTCATAACGCGTCAGCTCCTGCGGGCGCATCAATGCGCGGGCTGCCAGGTCGCCACGCTTGGCGGCTTCGGTGTACCAGTGGTTGTATGGGCCCATATCCCACTGGCCGCCGCCATCCGCCGCGTCGCACGTTGCAATGCGTTCGCGCGTTGCCTGCTCCAGAAAGCGTATGTAGCTCTTATCACTGAGCCGGCGCTTCCTCGCGTCCAGAATGCTGATGAACGCGTCGCGACGCTGGTTGACGACCAAACAGTCGGAATAGATCTCGGCCAGCAATCGCTGGGCCACCCGGTCACCCGCTTCTGCGCGCTGCTTCAGGGCCTGGAACTCCTGCACCCGGTGTTCCTGTGCAAGCGACGCTTGAGGTCGCCGGGCGCCGGATGCAGCACTGGGCAACGCCTCGGCACGCGAGGCCTGCGCACGCGCATCGTCCGTTCCAAGCACCCCACTCTGCGCCGCAGGCACGTGACGCCACAGCACCAGGGCCACCAGCACAGCCAATACGCCCGCCCCCAGCCACACCCCTGCTCTCATCGCCACGATGCACGTCCCTTTTTGACCCAGTCACTCTACCCGCAACGAACAGACGCCATCGCGCTCGGTCTGCGGCGGGATGCACTGCTCCTTGAACAGGCGCGTGATCGCTTCGATCTGTTGATCCAGTGACTCAGACTCCGCTGGCGGCACATAGGAGGAGCGTGCGAGCTCTTCGTACGTATGGTCAGCGCATCTGCCGGAGAACAGGCACGCGTCCTCCATCACGGTGCTTCCAGGACCGCAGTCGAGCCTCATCCGGCAGGCGGTGATCTCCCATGCAACCGATGAGATGGGACCCTCCAGGTACTTGTCGTACTTCAACGTCTCGGTACGTGGATGCCCGCGCAGGATGAGCTGCCCCATGTTGAACGCAGCCTCCGGATCGTTCGAGGCAATGACCCGCTGGACAAGTCGGGTGGCGGCAGCCGGATCTGGGATGGGCTCGCCTCTGCCGATGAGCGCCATCTGCGCCAACAGGTCTCCTTGCCGGGCGGCCTCCCCGTACCACTTGTCGATCAACGGGAATACATTGCCACCGTCGACGGCCTGGCACTCTGCGACACGCCTCGCCACGATCTGCAGCGCTACCGCGACCGCGTCCGGCGGGGAAATGGACAACAGCACGGGCACATCGCCCTGCGCCACCTCATCTGCCGTGCGCCTGGCACTGAAGCAGGTTGCGTAGGTATCGGCCAGCTCCCGCTGGGCAGCGCGCTCGCCACGTTCGGCGCGAGACTTCAGGTCCTGGAAGGCCACCGCCTTCTTTTCCAAGGCAGAGGGTTCCAATGCAACAACTGGGAGCACCATGCGCGGCCCAGCAGGCGGGGACGGTGCCGGGTAGTCGTAGGCGGCCTCACCCGCGACATCCGGCAGCGGAGCAGGCGAGTACTTCCAGGCGACGAACCCTGCGATCGCAGCGACCGCCGTCACCCCTATCAGAACGGCCCTTCCTTTCGCCATGACTCAAGCTCCCTTTGAGTTCCGCAGCATGCGTGAGCGGTATCGGGCTGGCAATAGAGGGGCATGCGACCCCACGCCCAACAGACCGGATCCAGATTGCCTATAGTTCCCCCAACCGCCCCACCCGCCCCCGCCAAGACAAGGAACCGCAATGGCACACCCCTCCCAGGAAACCGCTGTTGCCATCCTGATCGACTGCGACAACGTGCCGCCGGACATCGTGGACTTCGCGCTGCGCATGGCCGCACAGGCCGGCCGGGTCACCGTGCGCAGGGGCTACGGCAACACCAACACGCTGGGCAAGAGCTGGGAACAGGCACTGGTCCGCCAGGCCTTCACCCCCTGCCTGCAGTTCCAGTACGCCTCCAAGAAGAACACCTCCGACATCGCCCTGGCACTGGACGCCCTGGAAACGCTGTTCGACAAGCGTGCCGACACCTTCTGCCTGGTAACCAGCGACAGCGACTTCGCCTACCTCTGCCGCAAGCTGCGCGAGCGCGGCGCCAACGTCTACATCGTGGGCGAAGCCAAAACCCCGGACGCCCTGCGCAACGCCTGCGACCGGTTCTTCGAATGGGTGCCCGAGGTAGACAACGACGCCAAGACCAAGGACGTGGACACCCCGGAAGCCAAGCCGGCGGCCGCCACTCCGAAGCCGGAAGCCAAGCCCGCCGCCAACGGCCCGCTACCCAAGCGCCGCCCTCGGTTCCTGGTGGAGGCCGTTGCGCTGCTGGCCTCGTCCACCCCGGACGGCAGGGTCACCCTGAACGCACTGGGCCAGTACCTCAAGCGTGCCGACCCGGCCTTCAGCCCCACCGTCTACGGCCATTCCGGGCTGCTGAGCATGGTGAAGACCTACGACCTGCTCACCCCGCATGAGGAAGAAAGTGGCCAGTGGTCGGTGAGCCTGGCGCCCAAGACCGAGGCCTGAACGACAAGGGCCGGGGACACCACCCCGGCCCTTTGCAACCTACGGCTGCTCGTCAGGCGCATCCATGCCCTCCGCATACTTGTACGAGTTGCTCACCACGGTGAGGTCGATGGACTTCGGTTCGTTCGCCAGCCACACGTAGCCCATCATCATCTTCCGCAGCAGGTACGAAGGCGTCTGGTTGGTTCGCCACGCCGCCGCCTGGAAGTGGTGGCGCAGGCTGTCAGCCACCTTCACCTTCATCACCACGCGCTTTTTCATCGCGGATCTCCGCTGAGAATCGGCTGGCGCGTGTCGGCCTCAACGACCGCGTGGTGGATCTGGCGCTGCAGGCTCCTGGGCACGCCGGGGTAAGGCAGGATGGGGCGGCCGATGATGGAGATGGTGATGACACCTTCTGCTGCGTCGATCTGGAGCTTGGAACCCACGTTGAAGCCCATCTGGCGAAGCCAGCGGCCCTGGAGCTTCATGAAGGGGATCTTGGCGTCTTCTGCGAAGTCTGGGGGTGGTGTGGGTGTTGAAGCTGCGCCGGCAGCGCTTGCGGGGCGCTTGGGGGTGGGTTGGGAAGGGAGTTCGTCGTACGGCGTGTCGTCCCAGTGGGTGTACATGTTGGACCTCCAGTAAGGATCGCCCTCGCCGGGATGGAGAGGGAGTCGGGAGGTTAGAAACCGTCTGGCTAGATGCGGCGGGCGTATTTCCTCAGGAGGTGTTGTATTAGCCACCCTCCCGACACAGGGACGTCCAACATAGTCTAGCCAGAAGAGTTTCTACGCTCCGGTGACGACCATGCACCACTCGCCAAGGAAGGAACATTCGTTTGTTTCTGTTGATTTCGGCGAATCGGTAGGCGTTGCCTACCGTTGTCGCAAGCGGCTCTATGTGGTCGCAGGTTATGGGATGGAGTGCACGTAATCTGCGCCCCCTTTGACGGAAAGAAGCAGTTGGAACGTATCGATAGTGATTGGCTGCGCGACTTCGATGCAGCGATGCTTGTCTTTTTTGCCATCAACCATAAAGAGGCCGGCATGGATGAAGGAGAACTTGGCTGGTATGCAGATCTTCCGCCGAAGGAAGCTGCACTGGCTTACGGCCGGGACATCGACTTGTGCCGAGTGGACACGTTCTGGAGCTAGCAGACATCTAACGGCCCGGCCGGCCGTGACATCTGAGTCACTACGTGCCGTCTGCGGAGTACTAGAAGAATCGATCTAGGGCTGCTGGCGCCGCACTTAACTTGTCGCATTCGGCCTGATAGGCTAGACCTATCACATGGAGAGTGCCATGACCAAGGCCGTCCTTACAGCTGCGGAAAACTCCGCCTACGAAGACTTAAAAGAACACTGGTATCACTTCCCGAATACCTATCTCAGACAAGTGATGGAGGCTAAAGGGGACCTTGTGGTGTTCTACGAACCGCGAAGAAGTACCGGCCTTGATCGTTCCGGATCCCAGTCCTATTTCGCGACTGCTCGAATAGTCAGGGTTCGGCCGGACCCCAACCGCGCCGATCACCATTTCGCCGACCTTGCCGGATACGTGGCGTTCGACGAGAAGGTGCCATTCAAGGTCAACGGACGCTACTGGGAAAGTCTTCTACAGAAGGATGATGGCTCAACCAACAGGGGCGCGTTCGGTCGATCCGTGCGCCTAATCCCGGACGAGGAGTTTTCAGCAATCATCACCGCTGGCCTCGGCCCCTCAATAGAGGAAGCCCGTGTCGAGGCTTACGAGGAAGGCTTCGATCCTTTGCCCCCGGCCCCACCCCTCACCGAGCGGCCAACGGCCACGACGACGCTCACGCGAAAGATTCGAGACGTGGCGTTTCGCAGGCACGTCAGAATCGTGTACGCGAATACTTGCGCCATCACCGGGCTCCGATTCTTGGATAAAAAGGGTCGTCCGGAGGTCCAGGGGGCGCACATCTTGCCCGTTGAGGAGAACGGACCGGACAGCGTCCGCAATGGCATCGCCATGACCGCGACGGTTCACTGGCTATTTGATCGAGGCCTGATTTCGATTGGCGACGACTACAGAGTTCTTCGCTCTGCGAAGCACCACGACGCCCTTGCGGCACTGCCCCTCCGCGAGGTGATGACTGTGCCTGAGAAGATCAGCGACAGACCCCACCCAACGTACCTTGACTGGCATAGAGTGAACCGATTCGGCAGCTCTTAGCGATCTGCTGCCACCAAAGACTCGGGCCGGCAGAGAGACTTCCCCGGATGGCTACACCCGACCCCGGCCCGCGTAGATGGCCAGGTCGCTGGGCGTGATGCTGGCCGAGGTCACCAATTCGTAGTGTTCCTCGGACACCACCCTGATTTCGTCATCTTGCAGCGCAAGTTCGAACATAGCGATCTTGTTCGGATTGATGAACTGCGCGGACACCGGCCGGCACACCAATCCTGGGAACTTCTCGCGACAGCACGCGATGTCCTGCTCAGTCTGCTGACGACCATGCTTGTCCTTTCCACCCTTGGCCTGGACGGGGACAACGTACTGGCAACCGTGTCGATCTAAGCCCACGTACAGCTCATCGATCTCGATCTGCCCAATGCCTTTCACGGTCGTTCGCAAATGGTTCTGCAGCGATGACGCGGTAATGCCTAAGAAAATGTCGACCAGGCGGTTGTAGCGAACCTTGGCCAGCAGGGCCTGCTCGTCGCCTAGCGCATGGGCCTGGATGATCTCCGGGGTAGCGTCGGGGATCTTTACGACAAGTTGATTTAGGCGCGGCACGATCTCGAGCGGCCGCTCCAGCCGGAACTCGTACTTCGCGCGGCCAGCACCGTAGATGCCCCACTCCAAACCCTCGGGAGCGGTGGCCTGGATGGATGCCGGCAGGCTAGAGCGATACTTGAAAGAATAGATGGCATCCCCGAGGTTCTTCGGCAAAGCAACCCCGCGCTCAACAGCGGCCTCGAGGAACTGCTCTCGCTCGAACGGCACAGATGTCGCACCCGGCTTATAGTTCTTCCGAAAGACCTCTCCAACGATCTCGGAGTACCGGTTCAGCTTCGCTTCCTTCTCGGGCTTTCCCATCTAGGCGTCCTTTACACTCAATTGCACCAGCAGTTCTAAGGCGACGTAGCTCGACCAGAGAGCGATCTCACCAGCTTCCGCGCCAGCCGTGCGGGGTACTTTAGCTCACACTCCCACACTTCGGTCACGTGCCAGCCGAGATCCCTCAGCGCCTTGCACTTCCGACGGTCTCTCTGTCGATTGGCCTCTATCTTAGGTCCCCAGTAGTCCAACCGCGATTTGGGCATCTTCTCCCGCTTGCAGCTGTGACCGTGCCAAAAGCAGCCATGGACAAAGATAACCGTCCTCCGCCCCGGCAGCACGATGTCCGGAGTGCCAGGCAAGTCGCGACGATGCAGCCGAAATCGGTAGCCCAGCCTGTGGAGCAGGGACCGCACCGCAACCTCCGGCTTGGTGTTGGCTGACCGCACCTGTGCCATCAGCCAACTGCGGCGCTCGGGGGTCAGTCGGTCCATACCAGAGCTCCGGTTCTCAGCGCCTGAGACTGACTGCCTTCAGGATAGGCGCCCCGGAACAGGGGCTTTCCGACCCAGGTCCGCCCCCTTTTCCGATCGACATACAGCCTAGTCCCATCTATAATTGCAGCCATGACCAGACCCATCGGAATCGACCTCTTCGCCGGCGCAGGCGGCCTTAGCCTCGGGTTCGAGCAAGCAGGCTTCGACGTCGTGGCCGCCGTGGAGATTGACCCTGTCCACGCAGCCGTGCACGCCTTCAACTTCCCGAACTGTGCGGTGATCCCCCGCTCTGTCACCGACTTGAGCGGCGACCAGATTCGTGAGGCTGCCGGAGTGGGCTCTAGCAAGATCGACGTCGTGTTCGGTGGCGCTCCCTGCCAGGGCTTCTCCCTGATGGGGCAGCGTGCCATCGACGATCCGCGTAATTCCCTGGTTAAGGATTTCGTGCGCATTGTTCGTGAGCTCGACGCAAGCTACTTTGTCTTCGAGAACGTTAAGGGGTTGACGCTCGGCAAGCATCGCAAGTTCTTGGAAGAGCTTATTGAAGAGTTCGAGGCGGCGGGTTATGACGTCGTCAAGGACTGGAAGGTGCTGAACGCCTATTCTTATGGCGTACCCCAGGACCGCCAGCGCTTGTTCCTGATGGGCGCCAAGCGCGGCCTAACCGTGCCGAAGTATCCCGCCCCCCTTACTGCCAAGCCCGGCTCCAAGGATGCAACGCTTCCGTACGGACCGACTTGCAAGGATGCCCTGGACGATTTGCCCGATGCTGAGCGCTTCTCAGACCTGAACGTGATCGACGAGGTCCGGGTGAAAAAGTTCGGCAAGGCTAGTGCGTATGCCGAGTTGATGCGGTGCGAGACGGCCGACGGCTGGGCCTTCGGCTACAAGCGCGAATGGGATCCCTTGCTGATGACTTCCAGCATGCGGTCCAACCACAGCGACATTTCTCGTGGACGTTTCGCTGAAACGACTCCAGGCGACGTTGAGCCCATCTCGCGCTTCCTGAAGCTGCCGCCTAAGGGCGTGAGCAATACGCTGAGAGCAGGCACTGATTCGGCCAGAGGGGCCTTCACTAGCCCTCGCCCCATCCACTACAAGTGGGACAGGTGCGTAACCGTCCGAGAGATGGCGCGCCTGCATGGCTTCCCAGATTGGTTCCGGTTCAATGAAACCAAGTGGCATGGCGCCCGCCAAATTGGAAATTCGGTACCACCACCGCTCGCGCGCGCTGTGGCGAAGCAGGTCAAAGAAGCGATTGGGATCGAAGTAAAGCGTCCGTCGAAGAGAGTTAAGCTTGGCGATGCCGCACTACTTAGGCTGAGCCTGGCTCAGGCGGCGAAGCTTTGGGGCATCGCCAGTCCCATTGGACAACGAGATAGAAAGAGTGGGGCTAAGAAGTCAAAGCAAGCAGGCGGTGACCCAAGACAACTGGCAATGGCGGTTTCTCGGTAACCGCGTGATCGACAGTTCGGTGGGCATGCAGCAACGCGCCTCGCCCCCACGTACTTCGAGTCGCCCCGCCCGCGACAGGGCGACTCAAAAGCTTCCGCTTCGAGCCCCCAATGCTGACTCAACATGTCAGCGGGGACTCGTGCATGGGGTACGATCAAGAGTGGTAATTGAGCCTGCCCCACTGTATCGAACGCTAAGAATCGATACTTTATCGGACTTGGAAATTTACGATGCAGCACTCCCTCGCCCTTACGTTTCTAGACCTTCTCAATTATTTCGACGAAGACCTTATAGCTCATCAGGCGAATCGCTGTTAGCGATGGCCGCATGGCTACCTTACTGAAGAACGGAACGTCAAGTTGACCATTCTTCCTGTTCCTCGCCCGCATTACACCAAACACCACGGTGAATTTTGATGGATCAGGCGCAGCAGACTTTGATGGAAGAAGTTCCGAGAATCCTTTCTTTTTGTACTTTGTCTCTCTCTTCTTTGCCTCTTTGATGAACTTCTCCCGAAATATGCCGTCTGTCATCATCAACGTGCAAGACACCTGACCTTGGCTCCAGAGGTGGCTCATTGAACTGGATGCGGCGGCGTCCTTAAGATGAATCAAATGCTTCTTCGTCGACAAGAAGTCACAGGGCTCAATATTTGCCTGTGTTGTACCCGCTGGATCAATCTTCGTCTGATCCATGTTGAGAAGATCCGAGCGCGAGTTAAGTTCTTCAATGTACTGCCGCTCATTCCTTGCTGTGGTCGGCTTGAAGATCGCCTTCGGAATGAGAAATGAATTGAATTCATCCTCCACAGACTTCGCGTGCTTTGCATCAACCTGGTACCAAGAACCCCCAAACAGGACGTATCTCAGCCCAGCGCGTGAAACCTCGAAGTTGATCGACCTGAAAACCCTCTCGCTGCGAGGAATGCCAGTTGCCTGATCTTCCATGACTATCCTATGACTAGCACGCATTTCATCCATTGCCAGCCTCCCGCCTAGCAAGGATGCTTTAATCTCCGAGACATAGTCATATATGTCGATCTCATCGAAGACCTTCTTCTTTCCCGGCCTCATTCCAGCGCCCGCATATGTGACCGCCTCTGCCACGAGTGGGTCCGATATGTCCGGTGTTGAGAGGCTAGCATCTGTCGGATGACCAGACGCAATCTGCACCAACTCATCAAACAGATCTCGTTCAAGCGCGGCCAGAACGACGGAGTCCTTGACTGGGTCAATGTAATCAACCCAGGGATACTTGCTCTTGTACGTGCGCTTCTTATAGATCTCAATTGCCTGAATCGCCTTATCCTTGAAGAATCCCGCAGAGGGCATTGCACGCATTGAGATAGCATCGCGGCCAGTAACGGCACGTGCAAAAGATGCGTCGCTTGATGCACCAGAGAGGAGGGTTAAGAGATCCTGGTTCACATCGAGGCCGAAGTCATTCACGGATGTCGAGCGACTAGCCTGCATTCTTGTCTTCAAAGTAGATGCATCAAGGCTTGCCACATCCATGTTTCGCAGCTTGTTACTCTCGATGAGGTTAAGAGCGACGCGGAGCCCGAATCGGGGCTCAAACAGGTCATCTTCAAGCCGATGGTGCGCAGTACCAAACGTGTACGCAACAACGTACTTTTTGGCCTTGTACTGAACTTCCATTACGTACGCGGCGCCACAGCTCATTGTATGCAGATCAGGGATTTTCGAGAGGCTTTCGCTCCTCAACACCGATAGCCAATCTGGAACACCCTCCTTCTTCTGGGAAATCAGGACAAAGCCGCGATCCGCCTTGTATGGCTTCATGTCGTCGAATGAATCGACCACCGTCTTCAGCGACACCCCAGACTTACAAAGCCGCAAGCTCAGTTGAATGCTAGCCATCTTGTCTCTCCCTGACTCGAAGTATGTTTTGCCGAACAACCTGCTAAGTGCAGAAGAACGCGCTCTACTTGACACAAGCCTTCTAGCATCTTGAACGAGGGAGTAAGGGCACAAGTTTCCACGCGCCTACTTGAACGATCCCTATGATCAGGGGCAGCAGTCAACCAAGAATAATTACTCCTTCAATTCAGATCTCAGCTCATGCGTACAACTCAAACCTAGCCGGGGCGTCGGCACTACTGTTTAGCAAACGCTTAGGAATCGGCGCCCGCATTCCGAATGTAGCGAAAAGTCGTCCAAGTCGGGTATAGCTTAATGATATGCGCGGAAGCTCTAGTAATCCTTCACCGGGATTCCTCTCGGTACTGTTGGACTTTGGGCGAGACTTACATGCCTTGCTTGGTACTTCAAGAGATGCTGCCTCTCCACACTCCAGTGGTCGCTTTTTGGACAACAGAGTGCGACTCGAACTCAGACTGCCCTGGTAAATGGACGACCTCTCGGCATGAATTTTGACTAGCTCTAGTCCACGAGGGCACCACAACTTAGATCTAGGCGACCCCGAGCATCTTCCTTATGCTGATTGCCCTTTCATCGCTACTCGAACTCGCGAGCCCTTGAATTTCGCTAAGGGTATCCCTCTCCAAGGTTCTGAGCTCGAAGAAGTCAACGGTGGCCGCGCCCTTCGCCGACTCTCTTAATATTGTATACCTCGCAAATGTATTGTCGTCCAATAGGACCAAAGTGACCGCAATATGCTGGCTGTACAAGTCGACATTTGGATGAATGATCGTGTACCTGGACGAGTCCGCAACATCGTCATCAGAATCAAAAGCCAGCGATCCGATAACAAAATCAACCTTGTCCCTCTTAATTAGCATGTTGCATCTCTTGCACGCCACGCTTAAATTAACTGGCATAATTGCACGAGACCTATATCTCGCCTTCGGAAGGATATGCTCGATATCGACCGCAAGCGCGTGATCCTCCGCGAACCACTTTCTACAGTAACAGCACCTGTCGTTCTGAATGGCACGATGCAGCCGCCTAATTTTTGATCGCACCGGAAGTAGATCAGCAGAGCTCCAATCAAGAACACCATTGGCCCAGGCGGAATCAATCAGTTGGAGCTCTAACGAAGTGAAGTTCAGCTCATAACACCTCACAATCTGCCCCCGTTCCGCTGAACAACCTGCCAAACAGTATTAAGCGCATCCCTCTGTCGATCGTCTACGCCAGACTTATCAATTGCCTGAAGCTTACTCGCCACATCGGCCTTGGAAATTCGACCAGCCTCAAATTTGTCCATCAGTTCGACAAGAGTTGAACTCAGATACGTATTTCTCGGCGTGTACGAGTGGAAAACCTCCGCCAGGACTTCCTCGAGGCTGGACATTTCCAGCTCAACTCGCTCCTCGAATGTATCCGAGAGAACCAATACTCTCTTCGACATCGTCGTATTTAGGGTGGAGAGAACCAGTATTGGTGAATGAGTTGCTATAACCACCCTGATGTCTGAGTAGCCAATTGCCGCAGCGATCAGATCAATGTAGTCTCGCTGCCACCTGGGATGCAGGCTGTTTTCTGGCTCGTCGATTAGCAGCAGATCAGCGCCATTAACTTTTGATGAGATGAAGAGTAAGGACGCGATCAGCGACAGTTCGCCCGAGCTAGCTTGCTGGAGAGGTATCTCACGGCCTGACTTTCTGAGAGAGATGGAAATGCTCTCTATAAGTCCCACCTTAACAAGAAGACGCTCCATCGCCACTATATTGATCAGTGAACGCTCAGCTGAGAACTCGTAATGGCTGCCTGCGAAATTCACCCATTGCGTTTCGCCGAAGTCTCCCGCCCTGAGCAAGTGAATGAGCGACCGAGCGTCCTCTCGCTTACGCCAGTCTGACAGCTCTTGGGAAATGAGAGTACTGACATCTGACTCGTACAGCCTATCTCTATCGAACCTTACACGCACGCCTATGACAGGGTCGAAATTGCAGTATTCAAGCAGACGGGACAAGGTGCGGAGCTGAAGTTCGTCACGACTTTGAATTTCTATGATCGCGTTTTTGAGAACAGCCTCAGGCTTGGACCCCCGTCGGTTGGGCGCATAGTGAGACGACCCCATCTTAAGCCCGACGAACTTGTCGTGAACCGAGCAAGCTAGAGCAACCACCCTGCTTCCATGGTTAAGACCGTCAAGTGCAACACTTCGCAGCAGCTGACTTTTCCCACTACCGTTTTCCCCAGCCACCACAGTGAGCGAATCTTGAGGTCGCCAGTTGAATTGCTGTAGCCGACCGAAGCTAGTTGCGATTACGTCCATGTCCCCCCCCTCGTTAAGGAAAGGGGCGGCTTACGCCGCCCCTCTATTTACTTTACAACTCCTCTTTCAAACCCCGACAGGATTAGCCTTCTCAGGATCAATCTTGTACTGCTTGATAGCCCGGGCGACATCCTTACCGGTCATCTTCCCGTCCTTCGCCAGCGCCGCAATCGCAGCATGCGCGATGTAGTACCGGTCGACCTCGAAGAAGCGACGCAGGTTCGCACGGGTGTCCGAACGACCGAAGCCATCGGTACCCAGCACGGTGAACGTAGCCGGCACGAACGCGCGGATCTGGTCCGCATACGCACGCACGTAGTCGGTGGCGGCAATCACCGGGCCCTGGCGGTCTTCCAGCAGCTCGGTCACGTACGCCTTGCGCTGGGTGTCTTCCGGGTGCAGGCGGTTCCAACGTTCGGCGTCGAAACCATCGCGGCGCAGTTCGTTGTAGCTCGGGCAGCTCCAGATGTCGGCGGTAACGCCGAAGTCCTTCTCCAGCAGCGCGGCCGCTTCAATGGCTTCGCGCAGGATGGTGCCCGAACCCATCAGCTGCACGCGCAGCTCGCCCTTCTTCGGCTTGCCGGCATCGGTGAGCAGGTACATGCCCTTGATGATGCCTTCGGCCGCGCCTTCCGGCATTTCCGGGTGGGTGTAATTTTCGTTCATCAGAGTGATGTAGTAGTACTCATCAATCTGGTCTTCCATCATGGCCTTGGTGCCGTGCTGCATGATCACCGTGACTTCGAAACCGAAGGTCGGGTCGTAGCTGCGCACGTTCGGAATACCACCGGCAGCCAGATGGCTGTGGCCATCTTCGTGCTGCAGGCCTTCACCGTTCAGCGTGGTGCGGCCGGCGGTGCCGCCGAGCAGGAAGCCGCGGGTACGCATGTCGGCGGCCTGCCAGGCAATGTCGCCCACGCGCTGGAAGCCGAACATGCTGTAGTAGATGTAGAACGGCAGCATCGGCACGTTGGAGACCGAGTAGCTGGTACCGGCAGCCATCCAGGAGCTGATGGCGCCCGGCTCGCTGATGCCCTGCTGCAGCACCTGGCCGCTCTGGTCTTCGCGGTAGAACATGAGCTGGTCGGCGTCGACCGGCTTGTACTTCTGGCCGAACGGCGCGTAGATGCCGATCTGGCGGAACAGGCCTTCCATGCCGAAGGTACGGGCTTCGTCGGCCACGATCGGCACGATGTGCGGGCCCAGTTCCTTGTCGCGCAGGGTGATGTTCAGGCTCTGCACGAAGGCCATGGTGGTGGAGTAGCTGCGCTCGCCGCTGCTCTTGAGCAGCCGCTCGTAGGCTTCCAGCTTCGGTGCGTTGAAGCTCTTGGTGGCCTTGCGGCGGCGCTGCGGCAGGTAGCCGCCCAGTGCGGCGCGACGCTCCTGCAGGTACTTCACTTCCGGCGAGTCCGGGCCCGGGTGGTAGAACGGCACCTGGCCGTCCTTGAGCTGCTCGTCGGTCACCGGAATGTTGAAGCGGTCGCGGAAGTGGCGCACCGCTTCGTCGTCCAGCTTCTTGGTCTGGTGGGTCGGGTTGAGCGCTTCACCGGCGCTGCCCATGCCGTAGCCCTTGACCGTCTTGGCCAGGATCACGGTGGGCATGCCCTTGGTGTTCACGGCTTCGTGGTAGGCGGCATACACCTTGTGCGGGTCGTGGCCGCCACGGTTGAGGCGCCAGATGTCGTCGTCGGAAAGACCGGCCACCATGGCGGCGGTTTCCGGGTACTTGCCGAAGAAATGCTCGCGCGTGTACGCGCCGCCGAAGGCCTTGCAGTTCTGGTATTCGCCGTCGACGGTTTCCATCATCAGCTTGCGCAGCACACCGTTGGTGTCCTTGGCCAGCAGGGCATCCCAGTAACCGCCCCACAGCAGCTTGATGACATTCCAGCCGCCGCCACGGAACACGCCTTCCAGTTCCTGGATGATCTTGCCGTTGCCGCGCACCGGACCGTCCAGGCGCTGCAGGTTGCAGTTCACCACGAAGATCAGGTTGTCCAGGCCTTCACGGCCGGCCAGCGCGATGGCGCCGAGGGTTTCCGGCTCGTCGGACTCGCCGTCGCCGATGAAGCACCACACCTTGCGGTCGGACTTCTCGATCAGGCCACGGTTTTCCAGGTAACGCAGGAACTGCGCCTGGTAGATGGCGGCGAGCGGGCCCAGGCCCATGGAGACGGTGGGGGTCTGCCAGTAGTCCGGCATCAGCCACGGGTGCGGGTAGCTGGAAAGGCCACCGCCGTCGACTTCCATGCGGAACTTGTCCAGCTGCTGCTCGTCGATGCGGCCTTCCAGGAAGGAACGCGCATAGATGCCCGGGGCGCTGTGGCCCTGGATGAAGAGCAGGTCGCCGGGGTGGTTGTCGCTGGGGGCGCGCCAGAAGTGGTTGAAGCCCACGTCGTACAGGGTGGCGCCCGAGGCGAAGCTGGCGATGTGGCCGCCCAGGTCGCCCGGCTTGCGGTTGGCGCGCACCACGGTGGCCATGGCGTTCCAGCGGATGATGGAACGAATGCGCCATTCCAGTTCGGCGTTGCCCGGGCTCTTGGCCTCCAGGGTCGGCGCGATGGTGTTCACGTACTCGGTGGTGGGAGAGAACGGCAGGTAAGCACCCGAACGACGGGTCAGTTCCACCATGCCTTCCAACAGCTGATGCGCGCGCTCAGGGCCCTCGACATCAATAACGGCCTTCAGCGACTCGATCCATTCCTGGGTTTCCACAGGATTCGGGTCGTTGTTCAGCACCTCGTTCAACCAGTTCATTAGCGCTCCCATTACCGCACGCACGCGCGCGACTGTTTTAGATTTCTAGCCGCAAAGTGTAGCGCACCAATGGGTTTGCTTACTTCGCTACGGGTGCGTATGGAGGTGCTGGCGTTGTGTCTTCGGGACAAGGTGCGACAGCGGGACGCGGGGTTTCATGGGGTTTTGAGGGCGGAACGGCGGGTGTTGCGTGGGACAGATGGGACAGGAAGGCGTGGAGCGTTCCATGTGGGGGATGGAGCGTCACGGTGATGGGGGCCGTTTGCGGGGCGGGTCTTTTCGATATATCGTTAGCGCACTTGATTCGATATATCGAAATGACTGCTTCGCGCCCTGCCACCTCCCGCCCGCTCAGCCGCGGCGACCTGCGCCTGCTGGTGCTTTCGCTGCTGGCGGCGCAGCCGCGCCATGGCTATGAGCTGATCAAGGGCATCAGCGAGATGTTCGTGCAGGTGTATACGCCCAGCGCGGGGTCGATCTACCCGGTGCTGGCGCAGTTCGAGGCGGCCGGCTGGGTGAGCGTGCTGGAGGAGGCCGGGCGCAAGCGCTACCAGCTCACTGCGCTGGGCCAGGCCGAGCTGGCGGCGCAGCGTGAGGAGGTGGAGGCGGCGCTGCACCGGGTGCGGCACAGCGCGCGCGCGATCGCCAAGGCGAATCTGCCGCCGGTGGTGCGCGATGCGATGCGCGAGCTGAAACAGGCGCTGGGCGTGCACCACGCGCGGTGGCAGGACGACAACGCCGCTGTTGTGGCCCAGGCATTGAGTGAGGCCGCTGCGCGGATCCGCGCGCAGGGCCGTTGACCCCTACTTCGACCCCGCCCGCGTTTGCCAGCCAGGTCTTCCCCCCTACGCCGCTGCGGCGGCTTTAAAACAGGTATTCCCCCATGGCTCTGCATGAAAGCAAGTTGGTGCGCCACACCGTGAAGTTCCGCCCGCTGCAGGTGCTGCGCACCGAGGAGATCAGCCCGTGCATGTGCCGGGTGGTGATCGGTGGCGAGGCGCTGGAGGGCTTCGATTCGCCCTCGCCCGATGACCACGTGAAGCTGTTCTTCCCGAACGCGGAAGGCCAGTTCGTGGTGCCGACGATGACCCCGGAAGGCCCGCGCTACCCGGAGGGCCAGGTGCCCTCGCCCGCCCGCGACTACACGCCGCGCTGGTGGGACCTGGAAAGCAACGAGCTGGCGATCGACTTCGTGATGCACGGTGATGGCGTGGCCTCGCGCTGGGCGGCCAATGCGCAGCCGGGCGATGCGATTGCGGTGGGTGGGCCGCGTGGCTCGCATATCACCGCCGATGATTTCGACACCTACGTGCTGTTTGGGGATGAGACGGCGCTGCCGGCGATTGGCCGCTGGCTGGAGACGCTGCCGGAGCAGGCGCGGGCGGAGGTGTATATCGAGATTCCGGAGGCGGAGGATCGGCAGGAGCTGCCGGTGGACGGGCGGATTTCGGTGTCCTGGCTGGAGCGGAACGGGTTCGATGCGGCTACCAGCACGCTGCTGGAGGATGTGTTGACCGATTTCGAGGAGCCGGAGGGCGACACGTTCTATTGGATCGCCACCGAGTCGCGCCGGGCGCGGATGATGCGCAAGTACATCGAGGGGCACCTGGCGGTGCCGAAGGATTGGATCCGCTCCAAGGGGTATTGGAAGGCGCATCCGGAGCATGAGGGGGATTGAGGTCGGGGCCGTGCGACAATCCCGCTTTTCCCCGACTTCCCTACGATGCAACCTGCCTCTCTCCCGGCCCTGGCCGACCTGATCGCGCGCCTGGAGCGCGCCGATCCCGCGCTGGACGCCACCCTGGCCACCGCCGCCCCGCAGGCGACGGCGCCGATGCGCGAGGCGGTGTTGCCGCTGGCCAAGGCGCAGCTGGCGCTGGTGCAGGCCAATGCGGATATCACCCTGGTGGCCGACGAGCTGCGCCGGTACCAGAAGTACGCGCTGCCGGGTAAGCCGAGCCTGCAGATCGTGCAGCTGCGCAAGCAGCAGGCGACGGTGAAGCAGGCGGCGTTGATTGCGCGGCAGAATTTCACCCAGGCCACGCACACGTTCCTGCGTGAGAGCGCGTTGGTGGCACCGGCGCGCCGGTTGCCGACGGATTTCGCGAGTGGGTGGTTGGCGAAGATCGCGGCGGTTTGATCCGCACCGCATGATCCAAACAAAAATCCCGCCTTTCGGCGGGATTTTTGCGTTTCACATCAAACCAATTACGCGGCCGGCTTTTCGCCGGTGGCTTCGGTGGTGATGCGGATGTTCACTTCGTCGCTGACGTTCGGGGCGTACGCGCCGACGCCGAAATCGCTGCGCTTGAGGGTGGTGGTGGCGTCGAAACCAGCGGCCGGAACCTTGGCCATCGGGTGCTCGCCGCCGGCGTTGACGGTCACATCCAGGGTCACCGGCTTGGTGATGTCCTTGATGGTCAGGTCGCCGGTGACGGTCAGCTTGTTGGTGCCGGCGGCTTCAACCTTGGTGCTCTTGAAGGTGGCAGCCGGGAACTTGGCGGCGTCGAAGAAGTCGGCGCTGCGCAGGTGTTCGTCGAACTTGGCGGTGAAGCTGTTCAGGCCGCTCAGCGGCAGCTTCACTTCCAGGGTGCTCTTGGTCACGTCGGCCGAGTCGTACACCAGGGTGCCTTCAACGTTGCCGAAGTGCGCGGTCGGGTGCGAGAAGCCGAAGTGGCTCCACTGGGCCAGCACGTCGGTGTGGCTCGGGTCGAGCTTGTAGGTGCCCGAGGCGATCTGGATGGCTTCGGCAGCCGGGGCGGCGGCCGGGGCGGCAGCGGCGTCGGCCGGTGCGGTGGCGGCAGCAGCCGGGGTGGCGTCCGCAGCGGGGGCAGCGGTTTCTTCAGCCGGCTTGGAGCAGGCGGCGATGGCCAGGGTCAGGGCCAGCGGCAGGAGCAGGAGCAGTTTGCGGGTAACGGTCATGGCAGATCTCTCTCGCATTCGTAGGGAAAAGGAAAAGTGATGCAACAGCCCGTCCGCACGGACGGGCCAGTCCGGCGGAAACGCTTATTCGATGCGGGCAGCTTCGTCGAAGGCCAGGCGAGGCAGCCGCGGGAACAGGCCCGAAGAATCACCGTAACCCAGATTGACCAGGAAATTCGACTTGATGGTGGTGCCCTTGAAGAAGGCCTCGTCCACCTTGGCCGGGTCGAAGCCGCTCATCGGGCCGGCGTCCAGGCCCAGCGCGCGGGCGGCCAGGATCAGGTAGGCGCCCTGCAGGCTGCCATTGCGGAACGCGGACTCGCGACGGCCTTCACGCGGGCCTTCGAACCAGGCCTTGGCGTCGGTGTGCGGGAACAGGTACGGCAGCTTTTCGTGGAAGTCTTCGTCGAAACCGATGATGACGGTGACCGGGGCGGCCAGGGTCTTGTCATGGTTGCCTTCGGACAGCGCCGGGGCCAGCTTGGCCTTGGCTTCGGCCGACTTCACGAACACGAAACGCGCCGGGCTCGAGTTGGCGGCCGTGGGGCCCCACTTCACCAGTTCGTACAGGGCCTTGAGCTGGCTGTCTTCAACCGGCTTGTCGAGGAAGGCATTCTGGGTACGGGCGGTACGGAACAACTGGTCGAGCGCAGCATCGTTGAGCACGTTGGACATGAAGCCTCCGGAAACACGGATGAAGAAGGAATCCCGCTGGCCGTGCGCTACCTTTTGCAGAGCGCTGCGCGGTCGGCGAAGGCTGGCAGTGTAGAGTGTCGCGACTGTTGCAACACCCAGCTTGGCTGAAACGAATTAATGCCACACGTGAAACGATGGAGTCCGCCCTGGACGATCACTGACGGCCGTGCCGGCAATGTGCGGCAGGCGGTGGCGCTGGCCACGGCACTGAAGCTGGGGGCCCACCGGCCGCTGGTGCTGGAGCCGCGCGCGCCGTGGAAATGGGTGGCGCCGCGCTGGTTGCCGGGGATGGCCGGTGGCTATGGCGAGGCATTTGCAACATTGGCTGCGCAACCGCCGGAGCTGGCGGTGGGCTGTGGCCGGCAGGCGGCCGGAGCGCTGCGCGAACTGCGCCGGCGGGGCAGCAAGGTGGTGCAGATCCTGGACCCGCGCCTGGGCACGCGCCATTGGGACCTGTTGGTGGTGCCCGAACACGACCGCCTGCGCGGCAGCAACGTGCTGACCCTGCTGGGCAGTCTTAACCCGGTGGATGACGACTGGCTTTCGCTGGGGCGTGCGGCGTTCGCCAGCTTCGGCGAGCTGCAGGGGCCGCGTACGGCGTTGCTGGTGGGTGGGCCGACCCCGCATGCGCCGTGGCATGAGCCGGACATGGTGAAGGTGTTCCAGCAGGTGGCTGCGCAGTTGCGTGCGGAAGGTGGCAGTTTGCTGGCGACTACCTCGCGGCGTACGCCGCCGGCGTTGGTGGGGGCGCTGCGCAGTGCGTTCGCCGATGTGCCCGGAGTGATCTGGGGCGACGGCGGCGACGGGGTGAACCCGTACGCGGGGCTGC
The DNA here is from genome assembly GCF_031834615.1 of Stenotrophomonas aracearum. NCBI lineage: Bacteria > Pseudomonadati > Pseudomonadota > Gammaproteobacteria > Lysobacterales > Lysobacteraceae > Stenotrophomonas > Stenotrophomonas aracearum. The sequence goes on along the minus strand of NZ_CP115543.1, from coordinate 509,814 downwards.
TGGGCTGGGCGGACCGGGTGGTGGTGTCGCCGGATTCGGTGAACCTGCTGTCTGAAGCCTGCGGCACGCGGTTGCCGGTGGCGGTGGCGCTGGAAAAGCAAGCGCAGGGGCGGATGGTGACGTTCCAGCAGGCGCTGCATGCGCGCGGGCGGTTGCAGTCGCGGTGGTTGGATTGGGCTACGCCCGGGGCGATTGAACCGCTGCGTGAGACCACGCGGGTGGCGGCGCAGGTGAAGGCGGCATTGGGTATCCCGGCTTAACGGCGCGCGTGGATTGGGTACCTTCGGTGGTGGGTTGCCGTTATGTTCGGGGCTCACCAGGGAAGGAGCGTGCGTATGCGTAGTGCTGTGTTGATCTTGATGGCCGTGGTCTTGGCTGGATGCTCGAGCATGCCGACCGGGCAGGACGCGGTGTCGTGGAGCTGCCACAAGGAGCTGACCGCATACCGCAACCAGCCGCCGCGTACGGACCAGCAGAAGAAGGAACACTGGCCGCCGGAGAACGAGCCCGCACCCGTGAGTGATGCCTGCGCGCGCGAGCTGAGCCGATAACGGCGGGCCCTGCAAACATCCGGTCGATCGGACCACACCGGTAGTGCCGACCGCTGGTCGGCAAAATGCCAGACGAAGCTATGATGCGTCAGCGGCACGCGCCGCAGGAGAACCCCACGCATGGATGTGCCCCGCCCCGCTTCACCCCGCCTGTCCGCCGCGCTGCTGTTCACCGCGTTGTTGCTGGCCGCCCCCGCCGCCCACGCCCAGTCCCAACACGAATGCGTGGAGCGCCACCCTACCCCGGCCTCCCTGGCGGCCATGTTCGACGTCGCGCTTCGCGCCGATGAGGCGCTGGAAGCGCTCGACGACGTAGACGTGGTGATCCTCGCGCGCGGCGGGCAGGACCTCAGCAAGTACGGCCTGCGCCACAGCCACCTGGCCTTCGCGGTGCGCGAAGACGATGGCAGCTGGCGCACGGTGCACCTGCTCAACCACTGCAAGTCGCCACAGTCCACGCTGTTCCGCGAAGGGTTGAGCAACTTCATCGGCGAAACCGGGTCGCATACCGACCTGCGTGTGGGCGTGCCCACGCCTGCAGTGCGCGCGGCGTTGAAGACCATGCTCACTGCGCCGGGCATCCAGGCCAAGGCGCTGCACGAGCCGCGCTACAGCGTGGTGGCCTACCCGTTCAGCGACGAGTACCAGAACTCCAACCAGTGGGTGCTGGAGGTGCTGGCTGCTGCGATTGCGCAGTCGCGCGACGGCACGCTGCTGGTGCGCCGTGCGCAGGTGCAGACGTGGTTGAAGGAACAGATGTACGAACCGAGCTCGCTGCACATCGGCGTGGGCAAGCGGCTGGGTGCGCGCTTCTTTGCGGCCAATGCCGCCACCACCGACCATCCCGCAAGTGAGCGGATTTCCGGGAATTATTCGGTAGTGACGGTGGAATCGGTGTTCGACTTCCTGCAGAAGCGTAAGGTGCTGGCGCAGGAACTGAGCGTGGCGCATGTGCCGGTGGCAGGGATGTCGGCACCTAAGCCGCAGTGACTTTTCGCGGCACCGGCACAGCGCCGGTGCTGCCTATCCAGAAGGAGTTGGCATGAAGCGTTTTTCGATCCTGGCAGCGGCGTTGACGATGGTCATGGCCAGTTCGCCGGTGGCCGCGCAGGACTCCACCGAGCAATCGGTGAGCTACGGCATGGTGGGCTCGGTGCTGAGCGTGGCGGTGATCACCGCGCCGATCTGGCTGACGGTGGCCGGCTTCGAGGGCTCGGCCAAGGGCTCCGAGCGGCGCAACAAGGGCAAGCACGAAGGCGGCGGCAAGGCGGGCACCAAGGCCGGGCCACTGCCGCCGCTGACGGTGGAGAAGGTGGAACAGCAGCCCGACGGCGGCTGCAAGGTCTCGCTGCAGAACCCGGAGGCCCCCAATGACCTGGCCGTGGTGCAGTGGCCGGCGCCTGCGGACACGGCCGCGCCAGCGGTGAAACAGGGCGACGTGCTGGCTTTCACGCCCACCGAGACCGGCTCCGGCTGGATGGTGGCCGACGCCAAGGGCGCGGCGCTGGCGTTCATGCCGACCACCGATGCGGCGGCGAGCAACCTGAGTGAACGCTGGTGACTGAACGGCTGCGGGGTGGCTGCGGCCGCCCCGAGCCGGGATAATCCGCCGCTTCCCTGTCTACCCCACTGGTTCGCCATGACCGCGCGCCCTGCAATCGTGTTCGCCCCGTTGACCGCCCGCTCGCTGCTGCTGGCGGTGCTGGCCATGGGCGCGGTGGTGCTGGGGTCGAACGTGCTGGTGCAGTACCCGATCAACGACTGGCTGACCTGGGGCGCCTTCAGCTACCCGGTGGCGTTCCTGGTGAGCAACCTGATCAACCGCCGGTTTGGGCCGGCTGCGGCGCGGCGGGTGGCGTGGGCGGGGTTTGCGCTGGCGGTGGTGCTGAGTTTCTGGATCGCCACGCCGCGCATTGCGGTGGCGTCGTGCCTGGCGTTCATTGCCGCGCAGCTGCTGGATATCACCGTGTTCGACCGGCTGCGCCGTGGGCATTGGTGGCGGGCGCCGATGGTGGCGACGACGTGTAGTGCGACGTTGGATACGACCATTTTCTGGAGCATCGCGTTTGCCGGGTCCAGTCTGCCGTGGGTGAGTTGGGCCGCGGGCGATCTGGCGGTGAAGCTGGCGATCGGCGTGTTCCTGCTGGCGCCGTTCCGCGCGTTGTTGTGGAAGATGGCGCCGCGGGTGGCGTGACGGAATCGCCCATGGCCGATTCGCCGGTTCTGGGCACCCGGAAAATCTGGAATTCCGGAAATTATCGGTAGGGTCGCACCCCAGTCGACCGCACGGACGTTGTCCACGTTCGGGAAGGCATGACCTGCGAACAGAGGCGCGGTTCCGATTCTGGGTTCATGCGTTACAGAACCCGGCACCGTTATCGGCGGTCGTTTGGGAACCGACCCTACCAATGCGTGCGTCGGCATGTCATTGCATCGGTTCCGCCCAATGCATGCGTCGGCATGTCATTGCGTCGGTGCCATCCCGTGCATACACCGGCGCGTCATTGCGCCGGTGCTGGTCCGAACGGCAATTCCGCTGCTTCGCACGCGGCTGTAATCACCCGCTGCGCTTCTTCCAACGCCGGCGTGGGGACCGCCAACCTCGGCCTTCGATCCAGCGTGCAGGCCAAACCTACATCCAGCAGCGCGGCATGCGCTTCATGCAAGGCCTCGCTTGTGCCGCCGGGCAACCAGGCTATCGCTGCCAGCGCGTCGATCAGGCTGGGCGTGTCGCGCGGTTCCAGCACCTGCGGGTTGCTGCCGGCGCTGTCGAGCACGCCGGTCTGCAGCAGGAATTCAAGATCGACAATGCCGCCTGCGCCCTGCTTCAGGTCCCAGCGCGCGGCGTCGCTGCGGTCCAGTTCGGTGCGCATGCGGCCGCGCATCTTCACCACGTCTGCGTACAGCACGTCGCGCTCGCGCGGACGCGCCAACGTGGTGGCGCGGATCTGTTCGAAGTCGCTGAGCAGGCTGGCGTCGCCGGCGATGCCGCGTGCGCGTACCAGTGCCTGATGTTCCCAGGTCCAGGCGCGCTCGCGCTGGTATTCGGTGTAGCTGGCCAGCGAAGACACCAGCGAGCCCTTGCCGCCGTCCGGGCGCAGACGCACGTCGATGTCGTACAGGCGACCGGCAGCGGTGACGGCGCCGAGCAGTGCCATCACCTTCTGCGCCAGCCGCGCGTACCAGCGACCGGGGTCGAGCGGGCGCGCGCCGTTGCTGCTGTCCTGGTCGGCCGGGTGGTCGTGCAGGAACACGAGGTCGAGGTCGGAACCAAAGCCCAGTTCGAGACCACCCAAACTGCCGTAGCCGATGATGGCGAACCGCCCGCCCGGTACTTCGCCATGCGCGCGGCGCATGTCAGCGTCGGCCATGGCCAATGCGGTGACCACCACCCCCTGCGCAAGCTGGGCCAGTTCGCGGGTGCTGTCCACGGCGCGCTGGCGGCCGTCCAGCGCGGCCAAAGCCATGCGGAAGCTGAGTGCGAGGCGAGTTTCGTTGAGGATGCGCAGGGCAGCTTCGGGATCGTCCACCGCCAGCGCGGCATCGCACTCGGCCTGCATGGTCTCGGCGTCGGGCATCGGGCCGGAGACGCGGACGTCGAGCAGTTCGTCCAGCAGCAGCGGGTAGGCGGCGATGCGCTCGGCCAGCAGCGCGCTGCGGGCGAGCACGTCGACCAGCCGGGCCAGCGCGCTGGGCTGTTCGTCGAGCAGGGCGAGGTAACTGGTGCGGCGCAGGACTGCTTGCAGCAGGCCGAGTACGCGCTTGAGCGCGGCGTCGGGCTGCGGGGAGCGGGTGGCGGCGTGCAGCAGCGCGGGCAGCACGCGGTCCAGCCGCGCGCGGGCGCCGTCGGAGAGCGACTTCACGCCGAGCGACTGGGCGAAGTCGCGCAGGGACTGGTCGGCGCCGGCGGGGTCGTGAAAGCCGGCTTCGGCGAGCACCTCGGCGCTGCCGCCGTCGGGCAGGCCGCGCCAGTAGTTGGCCAGTGCGTCCGGCGCGGCCTGGCCGGCGCGCGGGGCGAGCAGTGCGCCGAACTCGGTGCTGACGCGGTCGCGCTGTACGTCGAGCGCAGCGACCAATGCGTCCCAGTCGGCGTAGCCGAGGCCACAGGCGATGCGCAGGCGGTCGGTGGGGTCGGTGGGCAGCGCGTGGGTCTGGGCATCGCGCAGCATCTGCAGGCGGTTTTCCAGCCGGCGCAGGAAGCCGTAGGCGTGCAACAGATCCTCGCCGTCCTGCGGGGCCATCTGGCCGCAGGCCACCAGTGCGGGCAATGCGTGCAGCAGGCGGCGCTCGCGCAGGCTGGCTTCGCGGCCGCCGCGGATGAGCTGCAGGGCCTGGGAAAGGAATTCGATTTCGCGGATGCCGCCGGGGCCGCGCTTGATGTCGTCGAACATGTCGCGGCGCGAGACTTCGGCGGTGATGGCCGCTTTCATTTCGCGCAGGCCGTCGAGTGCGGTGAAGTCGAGGTAGCGGCGGTACACGAACGGGCGCAGGGTCTGCAGCCAGGCTTCGCCGGCGGCGATGTCGCCGGCCACGGCGCGCGCCTTGAGCCACGCGTAGCGTTCCCAGTCGCGGCCTTCGCGCTGGAAGTACTGGTCCATGCCGGCGAACGAGAGCGCAACGCGGCCGGCGCTGCCGAACGGGCGCAGGCGCAGGTCGACGCGGTGGCTGAAGCCGTCCACGGTGGTTTCGTCGAGCAGGCGGGCCAGGCGCTGGCCGAGGCGGGCGAAGTATTCCTCGGCGGCGAGCGGGCGCGGGCCGTCGGATTCGCCGCCTTGGGGGTAGGCGTAGACCAGGTCGACGTCGGAGCTGAAGTTGAGTTCGCCCCCGCCGAGCTTGCCGAGGCCGAACACCACCAGCTGCTGGGCGCTGCCGTCGGCGGCGCGGACCACGCCATGGCGGGTGGCGAATTCCTGCTCGAGCGCGGCCAGGGCCAGAGCGAGGCATTCCTCGGCCAGGCGGGTGGCGCCGGCCAAGGTGGCGGGGACGTCGTCCAAGCCGGCCAGGTCGCGCCAGATCAGGCGCGTTGAGCAGGCGGTGCGGTAACGGCGCAGGCGCACCGGCCAGTCAGCGGGTTGCTGGGGATCCAGTTCCGGGAGCGGCAGCGGCGGGCAGTCGTTTTGGGTCAGATGCGACAGAAGTGCCGGTTGCCGGCACAGGGTGTCGATGGCGAAGTCGCTGGTGATGGCCAGCAGCCGGAGCTGGGCCAGCACGGGTTCCGGTGGCGGCCAGGAACCTGAGTCGTTCAGGCTGAGCGCAAGGCGGGCGAGCGCGCGGTCGACCAGGGGGACGAGGGCGGCGGGGACGGCATCGGCGGGGATCGGCATGCAGGGATTATGCATGGGGCCGTGGACGTGTCGGACGGTGACCCGTTCCGTGGGACACGCATGGCGTGTCGCTACGCGTTGCGGCGATCCGGGATACCCGGCGGCCGCGTAGTGACACGCCATGCGTGTCCCCGCGGTGCCGGCCCCGGGCGCCATCCCCAAATCTCAGGCAATAAAAAGCCCGCTAACAGCGAACTGTCAGCGGGCTCTGCTCCCTCCCCCACGTCGGGATGCAGGGCGATCTTCTAGGCTCCGCGAATAACTTGCACGCTGCACTGCAAAACAATACTCATGGGTACAGAAGCCCCCATTTACCTGAATAGCACCTCACATAACCCGGGAACACCATTCCACCTTGGTCGCAGCCGGGAGGCCGATGCGATGGCGGATAATGAACTCCCCCACGAAATACCTGGTCGTCATGTCCGTTGATCGCATTGCCAACGCGCGTCTGCGCGATCGCGTCGTATCTGCCGAAGCCGCCGCCGCGCTGATCCAGCCCGGCGAAACGGTGGCCATGAGCGGTTTCACCGGCTCGGGCTACCCCAAGGCGGTGCCGGTGGCGCTGGCGCAGCGCATCGAGGCGTTCCACGCCGACAACCTGCCCTTCCAGATCAGCCTGATGACCGGCGCGTCCACCGCGCCGGAACTGGACGGTGCGCTGGCCAAGGCCGATGGCATCGCGATGCGCATGCCGTTCCAGAGCGACCCGGATGCGCGCAACCGCATCAATGCCGGCCTGCTCGATTACATCGACATCCACCTCAGCCACGTGGCCCAGCATGTGTGGTTCGGGTTCTATGGCGAGATCGATACGGCGGTGATCGAGGTTTCGGCGATCCGTGAAGACGGTTCGCTGGTGCCTTCCACGTCGGTAGGCAACAACAAGACCTGGCTGGACCTGGCCAAGAAAGTGATCGTCGAGGTCAATGACTGGCAGCCGGCCGGCGTGGACGGCATGCACGACATTTACTACGGCACCGCACTGCCGCCGCACCGCAAGCCGATTCCGCTGGTGCACGGCAACGACCGCATCGGCGAGACCTCGCTGCGCTGCGATCCGGACAAGATCGTGGCGGTGGTGCGCACCAACGGGCCGGACCGCAACAGCCCGTTCAGCCCGATCGATACCACCAGCGAGCAGATTGCCGCGCACCTGATCGACTTCCTGAAACACGAAGTGGCGCGCGGCCGCCTGCCGGCCAACCTGCTGCCGCTGCAGAGCGGCGTGGGCAATATTCCTAACGCGGTGCTGGCTGGGCTGGGCAAGAGCGGGTTCCGCGACCTGAGCGCGTTCACCGAGGTGATCCAGGACGGCATGCTGGACCTGCTGCGCGACGGGGTGCTGAGCTATGCCTCGTGCACCGGGTTCGCGCTGAGCCCGCAGGCCAATGAGACGTTCAAGGAGAACATCGACTTCTACCGCGAGCGCATCATCATGCGCACGCAGGAGATCTCGAACCATCCGGAGCTGGTGCGCCGCCTGGGCTGCATCGGCATGAACGGGATGATCGAGGTGGATCTGTACGGCAACGTCAATTCCACCCACGTGATGGGCACGCGGATCATGAACGGCATTGGCGGTTCGGGTGATTTCGCGCGCAATGGGTTCCTGTCCGCATTCCTGAGCCCTTCAACGGCGAAGAACGGCACCATTTCGGCGATCGTGCCGATGGTGAGCCATGTGGACCACACCGAACACGATGTGTCGGTGATCGTGACCGAACAGGGGTTGGCGGATCTGCGCGGGTTGACGCCGCGCAAGCGCGCGCGGGTGGTGATCGACAACTGCGCGCACCCGGAGTTCCGCGACCAGTTGAACGATTATTTCGAGCGGGCGAGCCGCGATAGTTACGGCAAGCACACCCCGCACCTGTTGCCGGAAGCGTTGTCCTGGCACCAGCGGTGGCTGGATACCGGCACGATGAAGGTGTGATGTGATGCAACGAAAAACGCCGGGAATTCCCGGCGTTTTTTTTGTTCCTCGCGATCGATCAACCGACGCGCAGGCTGTCCAGCGATTCCTGCTGCAGGCGTTCGTAGATGGCGAACTCGTCTTCCACCTGCATCCCCAGTGCTTTCTCGAATGCATCGCGGTTGGAATGCGCGGCATAGGCGCGTTGCTCTTCGCCGCCCAGGTTCGACTGGAAAATGCCTGCGGCACTGACCGGCAGGAAATCCTCATAGACGATCGGATCGGCGCTGGCCAGGCCGGCGCTGACCAGCGCTTCGGCCGGCAGGTCGGCCACCGCGGCACGGTCGTTGCGGCCAGCTTCGGTGAGCGCGTAGCGGTAGTAGCCCAGTCCCTCGCGGCGCAGGGTGTCGTGGTCGTCCGGGAAGCCAGTAAATGCTGCGGCCAGCCGGGTGGAGTAATCCTGCCCGGTACTGCCAGCGCCACCGGCGTCGCGCGCCTGCGCCAGCAACTGGTCGTACAGCGCGCGGCCCTTGGGGGTGAGGGCAAGGCCGCGCTGTTCGATCTCGCCGAAGCGCGCGGTATGGGTGCCGGCGTCACCACCCTCGCCGTCCGGGAAGTTCACGGTTTCTTCGAGCGCCTTGAAACTGGTCTGGCGCAGCAGGATCGGGCAGCGGCGCGGCGGCGGGCCTTCGACCACGGCCTTGGCGTCGATGCCGCGCGCGAGCATGCCGGCCTGGGCGGCGTCGATGTCCAGCGTGCGCGGGGTGAGGTGGTTGATGTGCGGGCCACGGAAGCTGACCACGTCGGCCACCAGCCGGTGCGCGTTGCTCAGCGCCTGGTAGGTGGGCAGCGAGACGGTGGCGTCGCTGTGCCAGCGGAAGGTTTCCAGCGCGGCGAGCACGAAGCGGCGGGCGTCGTTCTGGTCCAGGCCGCCTTCGCGTTCGGCCTGGTCGATCAGGGCCAGGGCTTCGTCGGTGAAGATGCGGCGGCGCGCGAGGATGCGCGCGGACTCTTCGCGCAGGGCGGTGTCTTCGATCAGTTCCAGGCGCAGCAACGAGGTGAACACACGGAACGGATTGGCCGCCAGCGCCGAGGCGGTGCGCGGGCGGAATGCAGTGGAATGCACGGGCACGCCGGCGACGGAAAGGTCGTAGTAGCCGATCGGGTACATGCCCATCACCGCGAACAGGCGGCCCAGGGTGGCGAGTTCTTCGGCCGTGCCGACGCGGATGGCGCCGTGGCGTTCCTGCGCCAGACGGGCGCGTTCGTCATTGCGTTCGAGCTGCTCGGCCAGCGCCGGGTTGTCGGTCAGGACGGCGTCGTTGATCTCGGCCACCAGGTCGACCAGGGTGCCGTACAGCGGCACTTCGGTGCGGTACATGGTGGACATGGCCTGGGCGAACAGGCTGCGGATATCGTCGGGTGAAACGAAACGGTCGGCGCTCATTACGTACTCGGCAACGGATCACGGGGGAACAGCAATCCGGCATTGTCGCGCACGGCCGGGGTGGGCGGCGAGGTGCAGAGCAGCATTGCGCCGTTACCGGGCGCGCTTGACCTCGGCGTTTGCTGCGGCACGATCGCGCTGGGCGCGGTCGCCGAGCTGGCTTTTCAGGGTGGCGTCCAGGGTGACCGGGCGATCCCAGTGGTCGTGGCTGGCGACGATGGCGTGGCGCAGGGTGCGCCAGTGCTGGTTGGTGGGCTTCGTGGGCAGGCTGGCGACGACGTCGGCCCAGCGCTTGGGCTCGCCCTCTTCCGGTACGGCGCGCGACCAGGCCTTTACGCTGTCGCGGCAGGAATGCTCGATGGCCTTGGCCCAGAAGCAGGCGAAGTAGATGTCGCCGGCCTGCCAGTTGTGGGTGTAGAACAACGCGGCGATGTAGTCACGCGATATGCCGCCGTAACGCGCGACCTCGTCGAGGAAACTCTCCGGGTAGCGCTCGGCGTAGTAGTTGATGTCCTGCAGCTGGGTGTCCACCCACGTATCGCCCGTGTCGACGCGATACGCGGCGGATTCGTCTGCGCTCTGCTGCGCGGCGGCCAGCAACGGCAGCCACAGCAGCAGTGCAACCAGCAGCGGGCGCAGGCGCTTCACCGGCTCAGCCGCCGGCGGCCTTGGCTTCGATGGCGCGCAGGGCCTGCGGCCAGTCGAATGCGGTGGGCGCTTCGACCATGCGCGGCTCGTCGTCGGCCACGCCATGCTGGGTTTCATGCGCCCAGGTCACGGCATACGGGGTATGGATGCCCCAGCCGCCAAGGGTGACCACCGGCTCGATGTCCGACCGCAGCGAGTTGCCGACCATGACGAAGCGCTCCATCGGCAGGTCGAATTCTTCCAGCACGCGGGCATACGTTTCCGGGTCCTTCTCGGACACGATCTCGATGCGCGGGAACAGGTCGCGCAGGTTGGCAACCTTGATCTTGGCTTCCTGGTGGAACAGGTCGCCCTTGGTGATCAGCACCACCGGGTAGTCGCGCGCGATTTCGGCCACCGACTCGCGCACGCCGTCGATCAGTTCGACCGGGTGGCGCAGGGTGTCATGGCCGATGTCCAGGATCAGCTGCAGGTCGCGTGCGGCAATGTTCTTTTCGGTGATCTCGATGGCCGCTTCCAGCATCGACAGGGTCATGCCCTTGACGCCGTAGCCGAACACGCCGAGGTTGCGCTGCTGCACTTCCAGCAGGTGGCGCGCGGTGGCGGTGTCGTGCACGTCGATGTAGCGCGACAGGATGTCGAGATAATCCTGCTCGGCCTTGCGGTAATAGTCCTCGCTCTTCCACAGCGTGTCGTCACCGTCAAAACCGACCAGACCGATGGCGCCGTTGGGCGTGGGCATGGAGGTCATCATCGGCCAAGGATACCAAGCGGGCAGAAGGAAGGGCGGCCGAAGCCGCCCTTCCGGGGCCATCCACCGTTGTCCGGCGGTTTCAGGCCAGTTGCGCGTGGATCCTCTTGATCAGCGGCCCGGGGCGGCGTTGCCACCGCCGGCGGCACCCTGCTGGGCGGCCACGTAGGCCTTGTACTCGTCCGGCGTAAGCTTGCCGTCCTTGTTGGTGTCGGCCTGGTCGAACACCTGGGCAAGGCCGGCGTTCACCTGGGCCTCGGTCTTGCTGATGGCACCGTCACCGTCGGTGTCGACACTGGCCCACGTCTGGCCACCACCGCCACTGGCCTGCGAGGCCTGGGCGGCCGCGCCGGTTGCCGCGTCAGCCGCGTCGCTCGCCTGGGCCGCCGACTGCTGGGCCTGCGCGGCCTGGGTCTGGGCCTGCGCTGCACTCTGCTGGGCGGTCTGGGCCATCGCCGGAATGGCCAGCACACTGCCTGCGGCGATCATCAGGGCGATCAGGGGCTTGCGGTTGCGAATAGTCATCTGGGTGGTCTCCTTGAGGGATGTTGCGCGGCTGTTGTTTCCGCACGGCCCCACACTGCCAGCCCGTTTGTGAATCGATCTTGCGCCCGAATCGGCGTGCGCACGCGGTCTTAACCACATGCGCGCAGTGCTCGGTTACCCGGGTGGTTATGCACAGGTGAGCGATTGGTAAGACGCCCATTCAATCGCGCCGGATTTAACCGGATACGAACGAAAACTCAGCTTTCGCTGGCGTTTTTTTCGCCTGAGCGCGAACTGAACAAAAGCCAGCCCAATGCAACACCGAAGAGTGCACCGGCCACTTCGATCACCACGCGGGAGCCCAATTCGTTGGGGTCATGGATGGTGGCGAGGTACATGCGCGCGAAGAACGGCGACTCCAGCCGCACGATGCCCATGTAGAACAGCTTCCATGCGTCGATGCCGGCCGAGATCACCACGGCCATGACGCAGGACCAGCCAATGGCGTAGCCCATGCTCCAGCCGGCCCAGCGGCACACCCGGTGCCACAGCGCGTACACCAGCAGGCCGACCAGCAGGGAGATCAGGCCGGCTTCCAGCGTGCCCAGCAATCCAAAGTGCAGCGGCAGGTTCATCGTGGTCCACAGGTTCGGTGAGCGCGCATTGTAGCGGCGCGGCTCAGCGCACCGGCACGTCGTAGGCGGTACCGGGGGCCGGCTCCGGGCTGAGCGTGAAGTGCCACCACTCCTGTGGGTAGTTGGCGAAGCCCCGGCGTTGCATGGCCTGCAGCAGCGTGTGCCGGTTCTGGTGCTGGGCGGGGGTGACGTCGGGCGCGTCGGTATGCGCACGCGGGCCGAAGAAGTCGAAGTCGGTGCCCATGTCGACCGGCGTGCAGGGGTCGCGGCGGCAGTCGAGCAGGCCCAGGTCGACGGTGGCGCCGCGGCTGTGGCCGGAGGTTTCGGCGATGTACTCGCCCAGCAGCGCGGGCTTTTCCAGGCTGGGGTACTGGGTGGCCTTGCGCGACTGCTCCAGCGGGTCGTTGGCCCAGTCGACGAAGGCGCGCACCGACTGCGCGGGGCGGTAGCAGTCGAACAGCTGCAGGCCGTAGCCGCGTTCGCGCAGGTCGGCTTCCACCTTGGCCAGCGCGGCGGCGGCCGGGCGCAGCAGGTAGCAATTCGGTGCGTCGTAGCCGGGAACCGGGCGGCCAGTGAAGTTGTTGGCCGTGGCGTAGCGCATGTCGAGCTGGATGTCCGGCGCGAGGGTGCGGATGTCGACCAGGCCGGCCTGGTCGGTGGTGCGTACCAGGGCGATGGTGACCGGTTGGGCGTGCGCCAACGGGGTTGCGAGCGCCAGCAGAAGGCTAAGGGCAGTCGCCGATGCGGGTGAAATGCAGGTCCTGGAAGTCATAGCTGAAGTCGATGTCCGGATCGATCGCGCGCAGGGTGAGCGCGGGCGGGGTGCCCGGCGTAACCTGCAGCCAGGGTTCGGCGTCCGCCCCGAGGGTATCCCACTGCACCAGCCAGCGGGTGTCGAGCTGCATGACGGTGCCGCGCAGGGTGGGCGATTTGTCGACGGTGAAGCGGAGGCGGTCGCTTTCAGGGCAGAGGCGGGCCTGGCCGAGCCAGGGGTCGCGGTAGAGGCCGGTGGCACCGCGCAGCCACGCAGGGCGTGGCTCTACCGGGGAACGCCCATCCGTGTTTGGGCGTACATGGCCTGCGTTGCGGCGGTTGGCCTGCTCGGCCTTCAACTGCGCGGCATACGCGGCCACCGTCTGCTTCTGCTCCGGGGCGGTGTACTGCTTCAGCGCCGCCTGCATCAGCACGGTGCGCGCGTCCTCGCCTTCGCCGTCGATCAGGATCACCACGCCTACCTTCCTGTCCGGCAACAACGCCAGCGAGGAATAGCTGCCCGACAGCGTGCCGGTATGCGCGACCTTCCACTGCCCATCCAGGTCCGACAAACGCCAGCCGTAGCCATAGGCGGAGAAGTGCGCGTTGTCCCAGGCACGCTGGCGTTCGCCCAGCGGCATCGGCATGTGCGCGGTCCACAGCGCGCGGCGCTGGGTGTCGCTGAGCCAGCCGGGCACCAGCGTGGGATCCAACAGCACCTGCATCCAGCGGGTCATGTCGCGCAGGCTGCAGCGGATGCCGCCTGCGGCCAGCGAAGTGAGCTCGGCGGGCGCCTGGCATCCGGCCATGCCCAGCGGTGCGAACACTTCGTCGTGCAGCAGCTGGTCGATCGGCTTGCCTCCGGCCGCGGCGGCCACTTCGCCGGCCACCACGTACATCAGGTTGTCGTAGGCGTAGCCGCTGCGGAAGCTGGTGACCGGCTTGAGGTGGGCCAGCCCGGCGATGATGTCGGCGCGGGTGTACTGGTTGGGCGCGGGCCACAGCATCAGGTCGCCTGCGCCCAGGCCCAGGCCGCTGTTGTGGATGAGCAGGTCGCGCACCTGCATGTGTTCGGTGACCCACGGGTCGAACATGCGGAACTGCGGCAGGTGCTGGATGACCGGGTCGTCCCAGGCCAGCCGGCCACGGTCGACCAGCCGTGCGAGTACGGCGGCGGTCATGGACTTGCTGTTGGATGCGATCCTGAAATGCGTGTCGGGGGTGATGGCTTCGCCGCGTTTGCCGCGCGTGCCGCTGAACACGACCTCGCCGTTCTCCACCACGGCCATGGCGATGCCAGGCAGGCGGTACTGCTCGACGGTGCTGTCTAGCATGGGCGCAAACGCAGGCGATTCGGCCGCCGCTGCGGGCAGTGACGCGGCCAGTGCAACGGTCAGCAGCAGGGGGCGGAGCGCGGGCATGTCCGGTGATTCCAGAACGGAGAAGATGCCGGGCCGCAGCGTGTCCTGCGGCCCGGCGGTACTGCGGCGATCAGAAGCTCCAGGTCGCCATCAGCTGGGTGTAGCGCGGGGCCTGCCAGCGGGTCCCGGTGTTGAAGGTGTTCTCGCGGTACTGGCCCGGCTGGGCTTCGTAGCGCTGGTGGACGTTGATGACGGTCTGGTTGTTGAACAGGTTGAACACCGAGAGCCGCACGCTCAGGTCGATGCCCTCCACCGGCAGGCGCCAGGTGACGTTGGCGCCCATGGTCCAAGTCCATGGAAGGCGACCGTACGCCCCGCGCGGGGTGTATTCGAACTGGCGCTGGTCGTACGAGCCGGAACAGTTGGCCACGCACAGCCAGCCGGTGCCACCGCCGCCGCTTTCGTTGGAGGTGCTGCCGCCGGCCACGGTGTCGCCGGGCCACATCACGCCGAAGGCGGTGACCGGGCCGCCGGAGATCACCTGCAGGGTGGAGCCGAACGACCACATTTCATTCAGCGCATAGGCCGCGCGGAACTTGAACTGGTGGCGGAAGTCATTGAACAGCACGCCATAGCGTTCGTTGTTGGACGGGTGGTCCCAGTGCTGGACCATGCCGGTGTCGCCATAGCCGGTATCGGAGTTGACCGGTCCTTCGAAGTTGCCGTCGCTGCGCGACCACAGGTAGGAGGCGTTGAACAGCCACTTCTCGTCCCAGCCACGGTCGATCTGGAATTCCAGCGCCTTGTAGGTGCGCTTGGGCTTGGAATAGCCGACCACTTCGCCGCTGCCGCCCTTGCGGTAGCCGCTGTTGGCGGTGTCGATGGTGATCCAGCCTTCGGTGGCACAGCCGATGCTGGAGTCGCCCCAGATGGTCAGGTTCTCACCCGGGTTGGCGATCGGCCACAGGGTGGTGCCGGTCGGGCCGCACGGGGTGTAGTTCAGGCGCATGTCGTCCAGCGCGCGGTCCATGGTGCGGTAGGTGGCGTTGACGCCCCACGACCAGGCCTGGTTGATCATGCTCTGGAAGCCGAGGATGTACTCGTCCTGGTAGACCGCCTTGAGGTCGCGATCCACGCTCTGGCGCAGGTCGGCCGCACCGGTGTTCATGCGGGTGTCGACCGGGCCGATCTGCTGGCCGATGATCGGCGCCGCGTACGGCGCGCCGGTGACCGGGTTGGCCTGCTGCTGCCAACCGTCGAGGACGAAGTAGGAGTACTCGTCGGTGAGGCCGCCGGCGAAGTTGACGTTGATGTTGTTGGTGACCGGCAGGTAATAGCGGCCGGCGTTACCGAACAGCTTGGTGGTGGCGTCACCCTTCACGTCCCAGGAGAAGCCCACGCGCGGCGCGATGAGGTCGTCCATCTTGATGAAGGCGTCGCCGTCGGCGGTGCGGTTCTCGAAGCGGTCCCAGCGTACGCCCAGGTTGAGCATGAGGTTGGGGGTGATGTTCCAGATGTCTTCGAGGTAGAACGCGTTGGCTTCGGTTTCGAAGGTGCCGCCGGACACGCGGTTGCGGCCGCGCAGCATCTCGGTGACGCCCGGCGGTACGAATGCGTTGGCGCCGTCCCACACTTCATCGCCCGGGCGGGCGACGTAGGCGGTGTAGCTGAGCTGGGTCGGACCCGGGTAGCGGGTGGACTGCTCGGTGGTCATCAGCTCGCGGTCCACGCCGAAGCGCAGCAGGTGGCGGCCGAGCTGCCATTCGAAGTCCAGGCGGGCCACGTCGCGGGTGTCGTCGCGCTCGGCCACGGCGGCGCCGGTCGGGTGGCAACCCGGGCGCAGGCCGTTGAGCTTGTACAGGCGCGAGGCGTAGCTGGCGTCGGTGAACACCGGGCTGCAGGCTTCGTCGAGCGAGGAGCTGGTGAAGGCACGCTGGTTGTTCTGGCCGACCATGGCACGCGCGGTGAAGGTTTCACCGAAGTGGCCGGTATAGGTGGCCGAGTAGTTGCGGCCGCCGGTCTCGGTGACCGAATCGCCGCCCCACTGGCCGATCTCGTTCGCGTCCCAGTCGTAGTTGTAGGAGCCGTTGGTGACGTCGCCTTCGTCGGAGAAGCCCAGCAGCGAGATGCTGTGGTTGTCGGTGATGTTCCAGTCGAGCTTGGCGCCCCAGAAGCCGTTGTCGGCCTCGTTCTTGAACCAGGTCAGGGCGTCGTTGGAGGTGTTGTGGCCGCTGTCGTTGCGATCTTCATACATCGCGAACAGGAACAGGCGGTCCTGCACGAGCGCGCCGGAGCCCCACACGTTGGTCTTGAAGAAGGAGCTGTCGTCGCGGCTGGCGTAGGAATGCGGGGTGCCGTCGCGGTGGAAGTGGTCGCGCCCGCTGGAGCGCCATGCGCTCGGTTCGGCGGTGATTTCGATGCCACCCTTGAGCTCGTTGCTGCCCGAGCGGGTCACGGCGTTGATCACGCCGCCGGTGGAACGGCCGAACTCCACCGAGTAGCCGCCGGTCTTGACCTGGAACTCGTTGAAGAACGCGAACGGTGCGCTGGAGAAGCCGCGCCGGGTGTACATGTCGGTGACGTTGAGACCGTTGATGAACACTGCGTTCTCGGCCACCGAGGAACCGGCGAACGACAGGCCACCGAAGGTGGAGTTGCCGCCGACCACGCCGGGGGCGAGCAGCGCCACCGCGGACAGGTCCTGCGCCACCGGCAGGCGTTCCAGCTCCTGGCGGTTGACGTTGAATGAGGTCTCGGTGGTGGACACGTCCACCCGGTTGACCACGCGCGTACCGACCACCTGCAGTGCGTCCAGGTTGACTACGCCGCCGCCACTGCCGAGGTTGACCGTGGTGGTGCCGCCGATGGCCACGCTCACGGCGACCGGGTCACCGAGGTTCTGGCCGTCGCGGCTGAGCTGCAGCTGGTAGTTGCCCACCGGCAGCTGGCCGAGGCGATAGGTGCCGTCGGCGCTGGCGGTGACCGTGCGGGTCTGCCCGGTACTGGTGCTGACCACGGTGATCTGGTCGCCGGCGCTGGCACGACCGGCCACGGCACCGCTGACCGCCTGCGCGAATGCCACGGTGGGCACGAGGCTGCCCAGACACGCTCCCAACGCGACGCACAGCGCCGCCCGCTTCAAACCGTTCGCTTTCATTCCCTGCTCTCTCCTTCAAGGGTGAAATGGTGATGGTGCTGATTAGTGCGTGGACTTCGCCGGCACGACGTGCGACTGGAAGTCGTAGTTCCATTGATCGAAGTACAGGTTGCCGCCGGCCCATTCGACTTCGCCGCGTTGCGAGTCGACGGTGTCCGAGCGCGGATGCCGTTTGGCCGGTTGGAACGGTTGCTGGAAATCGTCGTTGAAGGCGATGCGGTAGGCGTCGAGTCCACCGAAGTAGAAGTCGCGCAGGGCGGGCTCATTGCTCTGCAGGCGGCCGGTGGTGACGTCCATCGGCACCCAGCCGTACGGGGCCAGGTACAGCGCACCCCAGTCATGCAGGTTGTTGTAGCCCACCGCGTCGTCGGAATAGACCATCCCCGACTGCCAGCGCGCCGGAATGCCGTTCAGGCGCAGCAGGGCGATCAGCAACAGGGTCTGCTGGCCGCAGTCGGCATGGCCGGCGTGCAGGGCGTAGTCGCTGATGTTGGAAATGGTGGAATACTCGCGCGCGCCGGCCCAAGGGATCTGGTCGACGGCGTCGAACAGCTTCTGCGCGATGGCGTACGGGTTCGTTTCAGTGCCCACCACGCGCTGCGAGAACGCGCGCAGGGCCGGGGTGAACACCACGTGCGGCGGCTGCTCGGCCAGGTAGGGCTGCAGTGCCGGATCGTTCGGCGTGGCGATGACCTTGGCCGGGTCGATGTCGATGTGGCGCGCGTACACGGTGACCGCGTAACGGATCTCGAAGCGGGTCGGCTTTCCGGCCACCGCCTTCTGCTGGAGGTGCACGGTGCGCTGCTGGGCCGATTCCGGGGCGATCACCGCGCCCTGCTGCGGGGCGATCCAGGTGATGTCTTCCTGCTGGCCGGCGATGGCGCGCGGGTACGGAATCCACGCCTGCAGCAGTTCGCCGGCGGGCACGGCATCGGGCTTGACCGTGATCGACTGGCTGACCTCGACCCGGCGCGGCACCAGGCTGGTGGCGCCGCTGGCGTCTGCAGCAGCAATTACTTCATGGTGATGCGGGGCGAGGCTTTCGTAAGGGCCCTCGGTGGGCAGCGGCACATTCGGTGCGCGCCGTGCACGTGCTTCAGCGCTGACCCGGAACAGATTGGACGGCGCGCGCTTGAAATAACGGCGCTGGCCATCGATGTCGAGGTGTTCGATCAGGCCGGCCGCGTCCCAGCGCGCGAATTCGTCGTCGCGCAGGTCGGGAATCTGCTTGCGCAGCTGCGTCTTCGCCTGCGCTTCGTCCAGGCTGAAGTCCAGTCGCATGCGGCGCATGCGTTCGCGTTGGAAGGCATAGGCGTCGCGCTGTTCGGCGCTGAGCGCAGGGTCTGCCAGCCGTTCGGTGATGGTGGCTTCCGCCGCAGCGAACTGGCCTTGGTCGATCTGCGCGATCAGCGCGTCCTGGGCCAGCACCGGCGCCTGCAACGACGCCAGGCCCAGCAGCAGGCACGCCGTGGCGGCGCGACGGGCGAAGGTCGAGGCAGAACGCGGTTTGCTAACGGGCAGATCCACAGCGACACTTCCCAACGTGCGGGTGGTAATCGCTGTGTAACACGGGCCTGACAGGGGGTCAATAATTTATTCTTGCTTTCGCTGAAAAAAGGAATAAATATTCCTGACGATTCCGAGGAGGATGACCGCTCCATGATCCAGGCTCCCCCCCGCCGCCCTGCGCGGCTTGCGTGGCCGGCGCGCGTAGTGCTGGCAGCGATGCTGGCCCTGCCCGGCACTGCCGCCTGGGCCGAGGCCCCGGTTGCGACCCCCAGTGGTTTCGGCGGCGTGGTCGGGCTGCGCGAGGCCTACCTGGACCCGGCGTTCTGGGCGGCGCGGCTGCCCGACGCGGACCGGGTGATCCTGGACCGGGCCGGCATTGACGCGCAGAACGCGCGCATGCGGGCCGAAGACGACTCCATTCACGACCTGCGGGCGCTGCCGGCGTCGCTGCCTCGTTCGCAGGTGCTGGCCGACATCCAGAAGCTTTCGCGCTGGCCGGAAAAGGCACTGTTTGGAGTGGACAGCCAGCCGATTGCCGCAACGGCACGCGCCAGCATCGAGGCCAACCTGGCACTGGATGCGATTCCCGCCGCACGCCCGCTGCAGTACGGACTGGTCACCCACCGCGCCGACCTGCGCGCGTTCCCGACCGCGCTGCGGGTGTTCACCTCGCAGGGCGATACCGATATCGACCGCTTCCAGGAGTCCGCGCTGTTCCCGGGCGACGCGGTGGCGGTGCTGCATGAGAGCGCCGACGGGAAGTGGCTGTTCATCACCAGCGAGCGCTATTCCGCCTGGATCGAAAAGCGCTTCGTGGGAATCGGCGATGCCGCGACGGTGCTCGGCTACGGCCAGAAGGGCCCGTATCGGGTGGTGACCGGCGCGACCGCGTTCACCGCCTTCACCCCGGAAGAACCGCGCGTGTCGCGGTTGCAGCTGGACATGGGCGTGCGGCTGCCGGTGTTGGCCGACTGGCCCCAGGCGCAGACCGTGAACGGCCAGCAGGCGCATGCCGCGCACGTGGTGCAGTTGCCGGTGCGCAATACCGACGGCTCGCTGGCACTGGTGCCGGCGCTGCTGCCGCGCTCGCAGGACACCGCCGCCGACTACCTGCCGCTGACCCCGCGCAACCTGCTTACCCAGGCCTTCAAGTTCCTGGGCGAGCGCTACGGCTGGGGCCATTCCTACGACACCCGCGACTGCAGCGGCTTCGTTTCGGAGATCTACCGCAGCTTCGGCGTGCTGATGCCGCGCAACACCAGCGCGCAGGCGGTGAGCCCGGCGCTGGACCGCATCGCCTTCACCGCGACGGACGACAAAGCCAAGCGCAACGCCGCCGTGCAGCAGCTGCAGGTGGGCGACCTGGTCTACATCCCGGGCCACGTGATGGTCACCATCGGCCAGCTGGACGGGCAGACGTGGATGATCCACGACACCTCCGGCGGCAGCTGGTTCGGACCGGGCGGCACGCGCGTGCAGGCGCATCTCAATGGGGTATCGGTGACCCCGCTGCAGCCGATGATGGCCAGCGACACCGTCAGTTACATCGACCGCATCACCAACATCCAGCGCATCCGGCCCCAGACTCCTTGATGAAAATCACCGACATTGAACTTGGCATGCTGCGCGTGCCGCTGAAGACCCCGTTCAAGACCGCATTGCGCACCGTGGACACGGTGGAAGACGTGGTGGTGCTGGTCCGCACCGACAGCGGCCACACCGGCTACGGTGAAGCACCGGCCACGGCAGTGATCACCGGCGATACCCACGGCTCAATCGTCGAAGCCATCGACCGCTTCATCAAGCCGCGCCTGATCGGCCAGGAGGTGGCCAACCTCAACCGCATCTGCGCGCTGATCCAGTCGTCGATGGAGCGCAACACCAGCGCCAAGGCGGCGGTGGAAATCGCGGTGTACGACCTGTGGGCGCAGCTGCACCGCGCACCGCTGTACCAGATGCTGGGTGGTGGCGATCCGGTGATCACCACCGACATCACCATCAGCGTGGACTACATCGACAAGATGGTGGCCGATTCGCTGTCGGCCATCGACCGCGGCTTCGAGTCGCTGAAGATCAAGGTCGGCAAGGACATCGGGCTGGACATCGAGCGGGTCAAGGCGATCCACGCGGCGGTGCAGGGCCGGGCGCTGCTTCGCCTGGACGCCAACCAGGGCTGGACCGCCAAGCAGGCGGTGCACGCCATGCGCACCCTGGAAGACGCCGGGGTGGTGCTGGAACTGCTGGAACAGCCCGTGAAGGCGGCCGACATCAGCGGGCTGAAGTACGTGACCGACCGGGTCAATACACCGGTGATGGCCGATGAGAGCGTGTTCAACCCGGGCCAGGTGTTCGACCTGATCCAGCAGCGCGCGGCGGACATCATCAACATCAAGCTGATGAAGACCGGTGGGCTCTCCAACGCGATCCGGATTGCCGACATCGCCGCCATCTACGGGGTGCCGTGCATGATCGGCTGCATGATCGAGTCCAGCATCAGCGTGGCTGCGGCGGTGCACCTGGCCGTGGCCAAGAGCGAGGTCATCACCAAGGTGGACCTGGACGGGCCATCATTGGGGCAGTTCAATCCGGTCACAGGCGGGGTACATTTCAACGAGTCCGAGATCACCATCAGCGATGCGCCGGGATTGGGCATCACCGAAGTGCGAGGATTGGAGATGTTGAAGCCCCCCACATGGTGAAGAGCGCATGCCGCCCCTGGTGAAAATCCGCTCCGAGCGTGACCACATGTCGGCGATCGAACGCCGCATTGCCGACTTCATCCTCGACAACGCCCACCTGCTGCGCGACTACTCTTCGCAGCAGCTGGCCAGCGCGTTGGGGATCAGCCAGTCCAGCGTGGTCAAGTTCAGCCAAAAGCTGGGCTTCAAGGGCTATCCGGACCTGAAGTATTCCATCGGCGAGGCGGTCGCCCGTGCCGGCAATGAGGGTGGTAGCAGTCCGCCAACCGCCGGCCCGGCCAACGATTACGACCAGCTGGCCGAACGCCTGCGCCTGAGCCGCACGGCGGCCGACGAGGAAACCCGGCTGGCCAACCCGCAGGCGGACGTGGAAGCGATCGTGCGGCTGATCGACGACGCGCCCAAGCTGTTCGTGTACGGGCTGGGCGACGATGGGCTGTATGCGCGCGAATTCGCCATGCGGCTTTCGCTGCTGGGCATGCTCACCGTGCACCACGCCGACCCGATCCTGATGATGGCCAACCTGTCGGCCGCGCGCCCGGGCGATGTGCTGCTGGTGTTTTCCGAGTTCGGCAAGCTGCCGCAGCTGTTCCAGCTCTCGCGCCAATTCCAGGACATGGGCGGCAAGGTGGTGTCGATCACCCGGCACAGCGCCAACCCGCTGCGCGCGCACGCCGACGGCGCGCTGGTGGTGTGCGCGCACGACCCGGCGCCGCACGTGGCGCAACTGTTGTACCGTTCTGCCCTGCAGTCGCTGCTGGACTTCGTGTTCGTGCTGCTCTGCCACGCCAACCCGGACCGCCACCGCCAGCTCGGGGTGAACCTGGAACGGATCGAACACCTGATCGATACCTGATTGCCGGAGTCTGCCCGATGCTGTCGTTGCTGCGTTCCGCTGTTGCCGTGGTGCTGGTTGCCAGCGCCCTGCCCGTTGCCGCGCTGACCCCGGCGGTGGCCCCGCTGCAGGACCACCGGCAGATGATCGTGGTTACCACCGAGGGCTGGGATGCCACCCAGGGCCGGTTGCAGGCGTACTCGCGCACGGCCACGGGTTGGAAGGCGGAGGGCGAAGCGTTCGCGGTGTCGGTGGGCCGCAGCGGCAGCGCCTGGGGCGTGGGCCTGGTGCCGGCCGCGAACGGCGACGGACCGCAGCAGCCGGGCGAACCGGTCAAGCAGGAAGGCGATGGGCGCAGCCCGGCCGGCATCTTCAGCATCGGCACTGCGTTCGGCTATGCCGACAAGGCCACCACGTCCCTGCCCTACCAGCCGATGCTGGACAGCAGCTACTGCATGGACGTGCCGGATTCGAAGTACTACAACCGCATCGTGGACGCCGAGGTGGTCGGCGCC
The DNA here is from genome assembly GCF_031834615.1 of Stenotrophomonas aracearum. NCBI lineage: Bacteria > Pseudomonadati > Pseudomonadota > Gammaproteobacteria > Lysobacterales > Lysobacteraceae > Stenotrophomonas > Stenotrophomonas aracearum. Next base: position 487,228 of record NZ_CP115543.1, on the reverse strand, counting down.
GAGGCGGTGGAGGGTTCCACCGAGCCGATGCGGCTGGACCTGCACAACAAGGGTGACGTGCGGTACCGCCAGGGCTTCGTGATCGAGCACAACCCGGGCGCGGAACCGCGCCGGGGCAGCTGCATCTTCGCGCACCTGTGGCGCACGCCGGGCGAGGCGACTGCCGGTTGCACCGCGATGCAGCCCGAGCACATGGCCGCGCTGCTGAAGTGGCTGGACCGGGCGCAGAAGCCGGTGTTGGTGCTGCTGCCGCGCGCGCAGTACCAGCGCGTGCAGCACGACTGGCAGCTGCCGCCGCTGGCCGGGGCCGCTGAATGAGCGCCACGCCCGAACCGCAACTGGAGCGCGCGGTCAGCCGCTGGCAGATCGTGGGGCTGTCGATCAACGATGTGATCGGCAGTGGCATCTACCTGCTGCCGGCGGCTACGGTGCTCCTGCTGGGGCCGTTCAGCCTATGGGGCGTGGTGGCGGCGGGCATCGTGGTGGCGCTGCTGGTGCTGTGCTACGCGCAGGCCGCCAGCTACTTCGACGAGCCCGGTGGCAGCTACCTGTATGCGCGCGAAGCGTTCGGACGCTTTGCCGGGTTCGAGATCGGCTGGATGATCTGGCTGACCCGGATCAGCTCGGCGGCGGCGCTGAGCAATGCACTGGCCGACGCCGTGGCGCGGTTCTGGCCGTGGGCCGGGCACGACCTGGGCCGGGTGCTGATCATCGTGGCGTCGCTGGGCTTCCTGACCGCCGTGAACGTCGCCGGGGTGCGCTCGGCCGCACGCACCGGGATCGTGCTGGTGATCGGCAAGATGCTGCCGCTGCTGCTGTTCGTGGCGATCGGCGCGTTCTATGTGGATACGGACCTGGCGTTCTCGGGCACCCGCCCGGACCCGCATGACCTGCAACGCATGGGGGAGGCGGCACTGTTGTTGCTGTATGCGTATGCCGGGTTCGAGAACATTCCGGCGGCGGCCGGCGAGTACCGCAACCCGCGCCGGGACATTCCGTTCGCGCTGATCACGATGATCATCACGGTGACGGTGATCTATGGCGCGGTGCAGTTCATCGCGCAGGGGACGCTGCCGGGCCTGGCCGATTCGGCCACGCCGCTGGCGGATGCGGCGGCAGGGTTCGGCGGTGAGGCGCTGGCGCTGATCCTGACCGTGGGCGCGACGATCTCGATCCTGGGCACCAACAGCAACACGATGATGATGGGCCCGCGCTTCCTGTTCGCACTGGCCCGTGATGGCTATGGACCGAAGCTGCTGGCGCAGGTGCACCCGCGCTTCCGCACGCCGGCCGCGGCGATCATCACCCAGGGGTTGATCGCGCTGGTGCTGGCGTTGTCGGGTTCGTTCGTGCAGCTGGCGCTGTTGTCGATGACCACGCGGTTGTTCGCCTACATCGGCACGGCGGCGGCGGTGATCGTGCTGGCGCGTCGGTTCCGTGATCGTCCCGGTGCGTTGAAGCTCCCCGGTGGCCCGTTGATTCCGATCCTGGCGCTGGTGCTGTGCCTGGCGCTGTTCGCCAGTGCAAGCTGGCAGAACATCGCGGCGGCGTTGATCGCGTTTGCGGTGGGTGGGGTGATTTACCTGTTGCCGCGCAAGAACGTGGGGTGATTGGCTTCGGTGGCACCGCGTGGGACACGCATGGCGTGTCGCTACGCGGTCATTGTCCCGTGGGACACGCGTGGTCCGCGTAGAGACACGCCATGCGTGTCCGCGTCACGCCCCGGCGGCGCGCTGCCCTTGACCCACCATTCACCCCACGCGCCCACCGCGTTAACCGCCTTCTGGCTACGGTACAGCCTCACCCCACCGGAGCCAGACATGAGCCCTGATTACCAGATTCCCGGCCGGGTGCCGGAAGATGGCGTGCCGCGCGAAGCCGTATCCGATTACTGGCGTGAACGCTTCAGCGCCGAGCCGTACTACGACAGCGACCAGCGCTTTGAAGACTACGAGCCGGCCTACTACCTGGGCTACAGCTCGCGCCATACCCGCACCCGAGCCGATGAAGTCATCGAAGCCTACGAGCAGGTGGAAGCCGAACTGGAATCGCGCTGGGCGCGTGAACAGGCCACCAGCAAGCTGACCTGGGCGCAGGCGCGCAACGCGGTCCGCCGCGGCTGGGACGAGTCCACGTCCCTGCACCAGGCGCACCTCGACAAGGGCGTGCCGCGCGGTACCTGACTGCGCACACCCGCGATACCTTGGAACCCGTAGCCGCAAGGCTGCGGGTTTTCTTCATGACCTCTGGTCCACGCCCCGTTGATGTGCATGGTGTACAACACCGGTTGGCCATTCGCGTCCCCATCCGGAGATTTCCCATGACCCGTCGTCTGCTGCTCAGCGTTGCCCTTGCCGTCACCCCCGCCCTGTTCACCACCGCCTGCGTTGCTGCCGACAAGGCGGGCGCCGCCGCCGCGCCGCAGCTGGACAAGGCCCAGTGGCCGTTCACCGCGACCGAAGTGGCCCGGTTCGACCAGCCGTGGGCGATGAGCTTCCTGCCCGATGGCAGCCTGCTGGTGACTGAAAAGGAAGGCAAGCTCAAGCACTTCAACGTGCAGACGAAGAAGAGCGCCGATATCACCGGCGTGCCGAAGGTCGCTTACGGCGGCCAGGGCGGTTTCGGTGACGTTCTGCCGCACCCGAACTACGCCAGCAACCATCTGATCTATATCAGCTACGCCGAAGAGGGCGAGAACGACACCCGCGGCGCGGCCGTGGCACGCGGCAAGCTGGTACTGGCCGCCGATGGCAGCGGCACGCTGGAAGACCTGAAGGTGATCTGGCGCCAGACCCCGAAGGTCGAAGGCAAGGGCCACTACGGCCACCGCCTCGCCTTTGGTCCGGACGGCAAGCTGTGGATCACCTCCAGCGAGCGGCAGAAGTTCGACCCGGCGCAGGACATGAGCGGCAACCTGGGCAAGATCATCCGCCTCAACGACGACGGCAGCGTGCCGGCTGACAACCCGTTCGCCTCCAAGGGCGGCGTGGCCGCGCAGGTGTGGTCGCTGGGGCACCGCAACGCGCTGGGCATCGCGTTCGACGCGCGCGGCAAGCTGTGGGTGCATGAGATGGGCCCGGCCGGCGGCGACGAGTTGAACCTGATCACGCGCGGCGCCAACTACGGCTACCCGATCGTATCCAACGGCAACCACTACGATGGCCGCGACATTCCCGACCACGACACCCGCCCGGAATTCGCCGCACCGAAGGTGACCTGGACCCCGGTGATTTCCCCGGCCGGTTTCATCATCTACAGCGGCAAGCTCTTCCCGCAATGGACCGGCAGCGGTTTCATCGGCGGCCTGTCGTCGACCTCGCTGGTGCGCGTGGCGTTCGACGGCGACAACGCGCGCGAAGCGGAGCGCTTCAAGATGGGCGAACGCATCCGCGAAGTGGAACAGGGTCCGGATGGCGCGATCTGGCTGCTGGAAGATGGCAGCAACGCGAAACTGCTGAAGCTGACCCCGAAGGGTTGATGGAACGGTAGAGCCGGGCAGAGCCCGGCTCTACGACGCATCACTCGCCGATGTTGTTGACCTTCACGTCGGCGTTTTTGCAATCGTTGTCCGGGCACACGCCATTGATCCACACCTCGCCCTGGCCGAGCATCACGCCCTGCCAGTTGACGAACAGCTGGTCGAACTTCTGCTCGCCGATCAGCTTGGCCAGCGACGGGGTCACGATCTTGTCGTAGTCGCGCTGGAAGGCTGCGGCATCTGCCACTTTCTGGCTCTTGCCTGCGATGCTGACCCGCACTGGATAACGCATCAGCCCGGCCACGGTGGCGCGGTCACCGGCGGCAACACCGCGCTGCAGGTCGTTGAACACGCTTTCGTATTTCTCGGCATCGCCAAGCAGGCTGTTGATGCGCTCGCGTGCGCCGCCTTCGGCCGGTGCGGCGTCTGCAGGCGTGGCGGCGGAATCGGTGCCCGGAACCGGAGGGGCTGCATCTGGCGTTGGCGCGGTGCTGGGCTCCACCGCATCCGGCGAGAGACCTGCCTGCGGTGCGTCTTCTGCAGCAGCAGGCGCGGTGGCCGGCGGCGAGGTCGACGGCGCGGCGGTTTCGTCTGCCGGCGGGGCCGGCTGGCTGCAGGCAGCCAGCAGCATCGTGGGAAGCAGGATCTGGATCAGGCGCATGCGCGGCTCCATGAAGTGCGAACGCGCAGGGTAGCCGGGGCGGCGTGGTTGGGTGATGACGGTCTGCGCGCGATGCCAGGATGGCGGCCGGGCAGAGCCCGGCGCTACCTTATTTCGCCAGCAGTTCGAACACCACCGGTTCGCCAGCTGCCGACGAGGCACACACCCACAGGTCGAACTGGCCCGGTTCGGCGCGGAACACGCCGTCGCGGCCGGTGAAGCCCAGCGCGTGGCGGTCCAGGGTGAAGCGCACTTCGGTGCTTTCACCCGGCTGCAGCGCCACCTTGCGGAAGTCCTTCAGCTCACGCACCGGACGCACGCGGCTGGCGACGCGGTCATGGATGTACAGCTGCACTACTTCCTCGCCCGCCACCGCACCGGTGTTGGTCAGGGTGGTGGTGATCTCCAGCGTACCGTCCCAACCGAGCTTGGCGTTGCCCAGCTGCGGCACGCCGTAGCTGAAGGTGGTGTAGCCCAGGCCATGGCCGAACGGATACAGCGGCGCGTTCGGAATCTCGCGCCAGCGCGCCTTGAACTCCGACATGGTCGGCAGCTCCGGGCGGCCGGTACGCGGGTGGTTGTAGAAGAACGGCTGCTGGCCCGACACCTGCGGGAAGCTCACCGGCAGTCGGCCGGACGGGTTGTAGTCGCCGAACAGCACGTCGGCCACGGCCGGGCCGGTCTGGGTGCCCAGGTACCAGGTGACAGCGACGGCCTGCGCGTTGCGCACCGCGCCCTGCAGCGCCAGCGCGCGACCATTGCGCAGCAGCACCACCAGCGGCTTGCCGGTCATCGCCACCGCTTCGGCCAGCGCCTGCTGCGCCGCCGGCAGGGTGATTTCAACGCGCGACTGCGCTTCACCGCTGTACCGCTGCGGCTCGCCCAGCGCCAGCACCACCACGTCGGCGCGCAGCGCGGCAGCCACGGCCTGCTCGATGCCATCCTGCAGCGCCGCTTCCAGTTCGCAGCCGGGCACGATCTCCAGCAGGCTCTCATCGCCGATCGCCGCGCGCACGCCGGCTTCCAGGGTCACGTAGCGCGACTTGTCGCCGAACAGCGTCCAGCAGCCTTCGATGTTCTCGCGGTCCTGCACGAACGGACCGATCAGCGCGATCTTCTGGCCTTCCTTGCGCAGCGGCAGCACGTTGCCTTCGTTCTTCAGCAGCACGATCGAACGGCGCGCGGCGTCGCGCGAGAGTTCGTCGTGTGCGGCGAGGTAGGAGGTGTCCGCTTCGCGCTCGAGGTCCAGCGAACGGTAGGGGTCGTCGAACAGGCCGATCGCTTCCTTCAGGTTGAGGATGCGGCGCACCGACTCGTCCAGCGTGGCCATCGGCACGTCGCCGCTTTCGATCAGCTCCGGCAGGTGCACGGCGTAGAAGCCGCTCTGCATGCTCAGGTCCAGGCCGGCGGTGAACGCCTTGGCGGTGGCGTCGCGGTCGTCGGCGGCGTAGCCGTGCGCCACCAGTTCCATGTCGGCGGTGTAATCGGAAATCACCACGCCCGGGAACTGCCACTCACCGCGCAGGATGTCGGTGAGCAGTTCGGCGTTGGCGCTGGCCGGCACGCCGTTGATGTCGTTGAACGAGGACATCACGGTGATGGCGCCGGCTTCGAAGGCGGCCTTGAACGGCGGCAGGTGCACGTCGCGCAGGGTCTGCGGCGAGATGTCCACCATGTTGTATTCCATGCCGGCCATCACCGCGCCATAGGCGGCGAAATGCTTGGGCGTGGCCAGCAGCGCGTCGGCCGCGCGCAGGTCCGGGCCCTGGAAGCCGCGCACGCGGGCAGCGGCGAACGCACAGCCCAGTACCACGTCTTCGCCTGCACCTTCCGCGCCACGCCCCCAGCGCTGGTCGCGGGCGATGTCCACGGCCGGCGCGTAGGTCCAGTGCAGGCCACCTGCGGTGGCTTCCACGGCGGTGGCGCGCGCGGTGCGCTCGGCCAGGTCGGGTTCGAAGCTGGCCGCTTCACCGAGCGGGATCGGGAACACGGTGCGCATGCCGTGGATGACGTCGGCGGCGAGGATCACCGGAATGCCGAGACGGCTTTCTTCCAGCGCCACCTGCTGGATGCGGCGGCCGGCTTCCACGCCCACGCCGTTGAACAGCGAGCCCACCTTGCCTTCGCGCACCTGCTGCAGCACCTGGTCGGCGTTGCTGACGTTGGCTTCCGGGTTCACGTCCGGCGCGAACGGCCGAACCATGTCCGCGAACACGCCCAGCTGGCCGACCTTTTCTTCGACGGTCATCTGGGCAATGAGGGTTTCGATGCGATCGGAGGCCACCGGCAGTCCTTATGAAAACGTTTACAAGGCCGGGATTCTAGCGTCCCCGAGCCCGTTGTGGAGGATTTTGACGTTCATTTTGCATCCCCGGAGGGAAATCCGGCGCAGCCAGGGCGGCGCGCCGGGCTCAGGAGCTTACTCTGCCGCCACCCGATGCTGCTGCGCGGCCATCAGCATCGCATCGCTGGAGGCCTGGAACACGCGCAGCCCGAACGCCGGCAGGATCGCCAGCAGGTGATCGAACACATCCGACTGGATGCCTTCATAGCCGGCCCAGGCCGTGGTGCGGGTGAAGCAGTACAGCTCCAGCGGCAGGCCTTCGGTGGTGGGCTGCAGCTGCCGTACCAGCAGTGTCATGTCCGTATGGATGCCCGGATGCTGGCGCAGGTAGCGTTCCACGTACGCGCGGAAGGTGCCCAGGTTGGTCACCCGGCGCGCGTTGACTGCGTTAACGCCCTTGGCTTCCAGCCCGGTGTTCCATTCCGACAGCTCCGCCTGCTTTTCACGCAGGTAGTCGCCCAGCACCGCGAACTGCTCCAGGCGCTGCAGCGCCTGCGCGTCCAGGAAACCCACGCTGTGCTGGTCCAGGTACAGCGCGCGCTTGATCCGGCGCCCGCCCGCTTCCTGCATGCCGCGCCAGTTCTTGAACGACTCGGTGACCAGCTTCTTGGTCGGAATGGTGGTGATGGTCTTGTCGAAGTTCTGCACGGTGATGGTGTGCAGGGCGATGTCGATCACGTCGCCGTCGGCGTTCTGGCTGGGCATTTCGATCCAGTCGCCCAGCCGCACGCGGCCGTCGCCACTGATCTGCACGCTGGCCACCAGCGACAGGATGGTGTCCTGGAAGATCAGCATGAACACGGCGGTGGCAGCGCCCAGGCCGGTCACCAGCGGGCCGAGCTTCACGCCCAGCAGGGTGGCGACGATGGACAGCCCGGCGATGACGAAGACCACGATCTTCACCACCTGCAGGTAGCCCTTGATCGGCTTGCTGCGGGCGTCCGGGCGGCGTTCGTAGAGTTCGTTGGCCGCATCCAGCGCGTGCGAAATCGCCAGCGCCACGGTCAGGATCGCCCAGGCCTGGCAAGCGCCGATCACGAACTGCACCAGCTGCGGTGGCAGGTCGGGCACGATGCGGATGCCGGCGGCGATGACCATGCTGGGCACCAGGTTCGACAACCGCGAGATCACCCGCAGATTGCTGCCGCCTTCGTGGCCGGCGCCATGGCCGGGCAGGCGCCGCAGCAGGCGGCGCAGGCCGCGCAGCAGGATCCGCTTGGTGACGAAATTGGCCAGCCAGGCGGCCAGCGCCAACGCGCACAGCACGAGGGTGGTGTATGCCCAGGGGTACGGTTCAAGGGTCTTCTGCACCCCTTCCAGCCACTGCGTAGTGGCAATCACAGCTTCCTGCATCATGAATCCGCGGTTCGTTCGATGATCACGCCCACCGCCTTGGCCCCGCGCACCGCGCCGGGCTTGCTCAGCTTCAGGCGCAGCCACTGCACGTTGAACTCGCGCAGCACGATCTCAGCGATGCGCTCGGCCAGGGTTTCGACCAGGCCGAAATCGGACTCGCGCACGAACTGCTCGATCCGCTTGCTCACCGCCTTGTAGTTCAGGGTGTCAGCGATGTCGTCGCTGGCCGCCGGTTTGCGGTTGTCGAAGCCCATTTCCAGGTCGAAACGCAGGGTCTGGCGGATCCGCCGTTCCCAGTCGTAGATCCCGATCAGGGCGTCGATTTCGAGCCCTTCAATGAATACCTTGTCCATAGGAGTGCCACGTGAAAGATGGCGTCCATGGTAACGGGGTGGGCCCGAACGTGCCTCGAACCGGCGGTTCAATGGGCTGGAAAAGACAAAGGGCCCCGCGCGGGGCCCTTTGCTTACTGCCAACGTCCCCGGGGGAAATGGGTCTCCCCATGAACTGATCCCGGCGGCACACGGGACTACCGTAGTCGCGGGGCGAGCATCAGGTCAACCTGTCGATCTCATTTTTGCGACGACACTCGCAGAGTTGCCCGTCACGGGCGACTCCGACGAGCGAGCGCTGACTTTTCCGATGGGGCTTGGGTCGCCATCTGAGCAGGATCCATCGATGTAGACACATCGGAGCGCGGGATGCGCAACCTGGAACAGATTCATCGATCTTTCTCGGCCTCACGCATGCAGACCTATGAAGCTGCGGCCTCGCTTGCACCATGCCGCATCCACCCTTTTGAACTCTATCAATGGAACATGCAGGTCAGTGGCGCTTTCATGCTTCCGCTGCATACCTGCGAGATCATCACCCGCAACGCCGTAGCAGAAGCCCTTTCCCTCAGACACGGGCCATCGTGGCCTTGGCAGGAGAGCTTTCGATTAAGCCTGCCAAGCAGCACCGGGGGCTTCAACGCGCGGGATGAGCTGCGGCGTGCCGCCAGTGGATGCTCATCCACGGCTTCAGTTGTCGCAGGATTGCGATTCGCGTTCTGGCAACAGATGTTCACCCAGAGATTCGATCAGTCACTCTGGGCAAAGACCATGCGAACCGTGCTGCCTGGCTCGCCGGATCCCGCGCATCGAACTCGGGCTCGTGCCTTCACTGATCTGGAGCGGGTGCGCCAGTTGCGCAACCGAATCGCGCACCACGAGCCTATCTTTGGACGGGACCTGGACGAAGACCTCATGACGATTGCGCGAGTCGTCGGCCTGAGATGCCCTCACGTAGGTCAATGGATGCGCAACCACGAAACCGTATCGGAAGTGCTCAGGCGACGCCCCGGGCTCCCTACACCGCCGGCAACGTCGCCATGTCCCAGCGCGGGGTGACCTGCACCTGCGGCGGGTTGTGCTGGCCGGCTTCCAGGCGCAGCGCGCCGGCGAAGGCGATCATGGCGCCGTTGTCGGTGCACAGTGAGGGGCGCGGGAAGCACGCACGTCCGCCGCGTCGTTCGGCCATCTGCTGCAGCTTGGCGCGTAGGCGCTTGTTGGCGCCCACGCCGCCGGCCACCACGATCACGTCGGTGCCGGCCGCGTCCAGCGCGCGATCGCACTTGATCGCCAGGGTCTCAACCACGGCGTCTTCAAAGCCGCGCGCGATATCGGCGCGGGTCTGCTCGCTCTGGTCGCTGTCGCGCCAGGCCAGCAGGACCTGGGTCTTCAGGCCGGAGAAGCTGAAATCCAGGCCGGGCCGGTCGGTCATCGGGCGGGTGAACTTGAACCGGCCCGGCGTGCCGCGTTCAGCCAGCGCCGCCAGCTGCGGGCCACCGGGGTACGGCAGGCCCATCAGCTTGGCGGTCTTGTCGAAGGCCTCGCCCGCCGCATCGTCCAGGGTCTCGCCCAGCAGGCGGTACTGGCCGATGCGGTCCACTGCCACCAGCTGGGTATGCCCGCCGGAGACCAGCAGGGCCACGAACGGCGCCTGCGGCGGGTGATCTTCCATCAGCGGGGCCAGCAGGTGGCCTTCCATATGGTGGACACCCACCGCCGGCACCTCCAGCGCCCAGGCCAGCGAGCGGGCCACGCCCGCCCCCACCAGCAGCGCGCCAACCAGCCCGGGGCCAGCCGTGTAGGCCACCCCGTCGATGTCGCCCACGCCCAGCCCAGCCTCGGCCAGGGTCTGGCGGATCAGCGGCAGCAGTTTGCGCACGTGGTCGCGGCTGGCCAGTTCAGGCACCACCCCGCCGTATTCGGCGTGCAGGGCGATCTGGCTGTAGACGGCATGGGCGCGCAGGGCGTCCGGGCCGGCCAGGGAGGTGTCGTACACCGCCACGCCGGTCTCATCGCAGGAAGATTCGATACCAAGGACTCGCATGCCTGCTATTATGGACCTCTTGAGGCCTTGGCAGACGTACCGCCAGCGCGCCCTTCACTACCCAAGGCCAGGAAGTTTGCCGGGGTGGGTTGCAAGTTCTTTTCTCGCCGCTATAATGTGCGGCTCTCACCGGGCGTGACCCGGTTCTACTGTGTCCCGGAGATTCCATGCCCAGCGTTAAAGTCCGCGAGAACGAGCCCTTCGAGTTTGCGCTCCGTCGCTTCAAGCGCACCTGCGAAAAGGCCGGCGTGCTGGCCGAAACCCGCAAGCGCGAGTTCTACGAAAAGCCGACCCAGGAGCGCAAGCGTAAGGCTGCTGCTGCTGTGAAGCGTCAGCTGCGCCGCTCGTCGCGCGACGTCACCAAGCGTCAGCGCCTGTACTGATCGGACGCACTTCGATGCGGCAGGCGGGTCCTGTCGCGGCGGAGCCGAAGCCGGAACGCGCAAGCGTTACCGGCTTTTTGCGTTTCCATACTTCCACCGAACGAGGTGTTCCATGAGCATGAAACAGCAGCTCACCGACGACATGAAGGCCGCCATGAAGGCGGGCGAGAAGCACAAGCTGGCCGTGATCCGCCTGATCAACGCCGAAATCCAGCGTCGTGAAGTGGACGAGCGCGTCACCCTGGACGACGCCGCCGTGATCGCCGTGCTGGACAAGATGGTCAAGCAGCGCAAGGACTCGATCACCCAGTACGACGCGGCCAACCGCGATGACCTGGCGCAGATCGAGCGCGACGAACTGGCGGTGATCGACACCTACCTGCCGGCCAAGATGGGCGAAGCCGAGATCCAGGCCGCCATCCAGGAAGCGGTGGCCGAAACCGGCGCCAGCGGCCCGGCCGACATGGGCAAGCTGATGGGCGCGCTGAAGCCGAAGCTGGCCGGCAAGGCCGACATGGGCCTGGTGTCGCAGCTGGTCAAGAAGCACTTCGCCGGCTGAGCATGCGGGGACACGACCGACGGTCGTGTCCTGCCCGGCAGGCGCGCGTTTCACCCGGTCTTCGAACCGGGCCTGCTAGAAATCAGGCATGTCTTCGCTGCCGCCCTCCCCTGCGCCCGAACCCGCGCACGACCACACCCATGTTCCGCCCCGCCTGCGCAAGTACGTGGACCGGCTTGAACGCAGTTTCCCGGTGGCGGTGGGCAAACGCTTCGTCGATATCGACGTACTGACCCAGGCCGCATCGGTCTCCTTCTACGCCCTGCTCTCGATGGCACCGCTGCTGGTGCTGCTGCTGTGGCTGACCGCTTCGTTGTACCCGCCCGCGCAGCAGGCACTGATCGGCCAGATCAACGATGTGGCCGGCAGCAGCGCAGCCACCGTGGCCGACACCGTGCTCAAGAACGCCGACAACCAGCCGTCGATGGGCTCACTGGCCGGGATGTGGAGCACCCTGCTGCTGTTCATCGGCGCCACCGCCGTCTTCGCCCAGCTGCAGAACGCGCTCAACCTGATCTTCAATACCAGTGGCGAGCGGCTCGACGGGATCGTGGCGTGGCTGCGCAAGCGCGTGTTTTCCTTCGGCGTGGTGCTGGCGCTGGGCTTCCTGCTGATCCTGTCGATGACCGCCACCACCATGCTGCAGGTGGCCTTCGCGCAGCTGCCCTCGGTGCTGCCGGCGGTGGGCTACCTGACCAGCCTGGTGCTGTACACGGTGGGCTTCGCGTTCCTGTACCACTACCTGCCCGACCGCCGCGTGGCCTGGCGCCAGGCGTTCATTGGCGGGGCCATCACCTCGGCGCTGTTCGCGCTGGGGCGCTATGCGATCGGGCTGTATATCGCCACCGTGGCACCGGGCAGCGCCTACGGCTCGATGGGCGCACTGGTGATCTCGCTGGTGTGGATCTACTACGCCACGGTGGTGTTCTTCGTCGGTGCGCTGATGACGGCGGTGATCGATGAACGCCTGCGGGCGCGCTTCCACCTGGCCGAAGCCGGCATCGAGCCCCCGAAACCGGGCGGAACCAGCGCCAGCTAGTAGACTAGCGGGGTCCCCCGCTACCGCGCTTGGCCGTTGCCGGTCGCGCCCCCAGCCTGCTGCCCATGGCCCGTATCCCCGACGCATTCATCGACGACCTGCTGGCCCGCTCCGACATTGTCGAAGTGGTGGGCAGCCGCGTGCCGTTGAAGCGCCAGGGCAAGGAGTACTCGGCGCGCTGCCCGTTCCATGACGAACGCTCGGCGTCGTTCACGGTATCCCCGACCAAGCAGTTCTATCACTGCTTCGGTTGTGGCGCGCACGGGACGGCGATCAGCTTCCTGATGAACTACGACCGCCTGGAGTTCCTCGACGCGGTCGATGAGCTGGCCAAGCGCGTGGGCATGGAAGTGCCGCGCGAGACGCAGCAGCGCACCGCCCAGCAGCAGGACGACAGCCGCGACCTGTACGCGGCGCTGGATGCGGCCACGCGCTTCTTCCAGAAGTCGCTGGAGGGCAGCGACAAGGCGCGCGCCTACCTGGACCAGCGCGGCGTGGACGAGGAAAACCGCACGCGGTTTGCGATCGGCTATGCGCCCGATGGCTACAGCGCGCTGAAGGATGCGCTGGGCAAGGACGAGCGGCGCATGAAGCTGCTCGACCGCGCCGGCCTGTTTTCCAAGAACGACCGCGGCCATGTCTACGACAAGTTCCGCGACCGGGTGATGTTCCCGATCTTCGACCGGCGCGGACGCGTGATCGCCTACGGCGGCCGGGTCATGGAAAAGGACGACGGCCCGAAGTACCTCAATTCGCCGGAAACCGCGCTGTTCCACAAGGGCCGCGAGCTGTACGGCCTGTGGCAGGTGCGCCAGGCCAACCAGAAGATCGAGCGGCTGGTGGTGGTGGAAGGCTATATGGACGTGGTCTCGCTGTTCCAGTTCGGGGTCACCCAGGCGGTGGCGACGCTGGGCACGGCGACCACGCCCGAGCACGCCGAGCTGCTGTTCCGCAACGCGCCGGACGTGTTCTTCTGTTTCGACGGCGACGCCGCCGGCCGCCGCGCCGGTTGGCGTGCGCTGGAGTCGGTGCTGCCGCGCATGAAGGACGGGCGCCAGGCGTTCTTCCTGTTCCTGCCCGATGGCGAAGACCCCGACACCATCGTGCGCAAGGAAGGCAAGGAAGGCTTCGACGAGCGGTTGAAGCAAGCGACGCCGCTGTCGCAGTTCTTCTTCGACGAGCTCACCCGCGAGGTCAACATGGCCACGCTGGACGGCAAGGCACGGCTGGCCGAGCGCGCGCGGCCGATGCTGGCGCAGATTCCCGACGGTGCGTTCGGCGACCTGATGAAGCAGCAGCTGTCGACGCTGACCGGGTTGGGTGGCACAGCCACCGCCGCACCGGTTTCGCGTCCACCACCGCGCGCGGTGGCACCGACCCAGCGCCGCAGCCTGGTGCGCGCAGCGATCGCGATCCTGCTGCAGCAGCCGTCATTGGCGATGACGCTGGAAGGCCACCATTTCAGCGGGCTGCGCCTGCCGGGCGTGGAACTGCTGATCGAGCTGCTCACCCTGGTGGAGCAGCGCCCGGATATCAGTACCGGCGCATTGCTGGAGCATTTCGAAGGCCGCGAGGAGCAGGACGCCCTGCACAAGCTGGCCGCGCAGACGTTGCCCGGTGACGAGGCGATGTGGAACCAGGAGCTGCACGATGCGGTGGCACAGCTGGAGAAACAGCTGTTGCTGCAACGTCTTGAGGAGCTTCAGGCAAAGCAGCGGCAGCAGGGTCTCGACGATACTGACAAGTACGAGCTGCGCGAGCTGTTGAAGGCCCGCGCAGCGTTGCGCTGATTGGACCGACAGGAGAGTGACGTGATGCGATGGTTGGAGCGCCCGGCTTTCCTGTTGATCCTTGCGATGAGCATGGTGTCACCCGCCCCCGCCGTGGAGCGGGGCTCTGCCCCGCTGCCCGCACGGCCCGAGCTACCGGCGACCGCCTTCCCCAATGCCTTCCACCAACCGGACGAAGGCCTCTACACCGGCGGCCAACCGTCCGCAGCACAGGTGCAGCAGGCCGCCTCCGCAGGCATCGCCACCGTCATCGACCTGCGCCAACCCGATGAAGATCGCGGCTTCGATGAAGCCACTACCGCAGCAGACCTCGGCCTGAACTACGTGCGCATCCCGGTCGCGGGCGCCGCCGGCCTCACCGCCGCAAACGCACAGGCCCTGCAGGCGGCACTGACCCAGTCCAACGGCCCGGTTCTCCTGCACTGCGCGTCCGGCAACCGAGTCGGCGCGTTGCTGGCGCTGCTCAAGCACCAACAGGGTGCTTCCACCGAAGACGCGCTGCAGTTCGGCCGCAGCGCCGGCATGACCTCGCTCGAGACACAGACCCGCGCCCTGCTAGAGCAGGACGCCGCGCGTTGAGTTCCCGCGCGCATCACCCCGTTTCCCCCAGCTCTACAGGAGCCTGCCCACCATGACCCGCTGGTGGTCGCGCCTGCGACCGGACAACTTCACCCTCGCGCTGCTCGGCACTGTGCTGCTGGCGTCCTTCCTGCCGATGCATGGCCCCGCCGCGATGGTGCTGGACGACGTTACCGACGTCGCCATCGCCGCCCTGTTCTTCCTGCACGGCGCGCGTCTGCCGCGCGAATCGATCGTCGGCGGCCTGCTGCACTGGCGTTTGCACCTGACCATCCTGGCCTGCACCTTCGCCCTGTTCCCGCTGCTGGGGCTGGCATTCAAACCGCTGGATGGCTGGCTGCTCACCCCCGAGCTGTACATCGGCGTCCTGTTCCTATGCGCGCTGCCGTCCACCGTACAGTCGTCCATCGCGTTCACCTCGCTTGCGCGCGGCAACGTGCCTGCCGCAGTGGTGAGTGCATCGCTGTCCAGCATCCTTGGCGTGTTCCTGACGCCCCTGTTGCTGACCGTACTGGCCGGCGCCCAGGGCGGCATGCACAACCCTGGCCAGGCGATCCTGAGCATCATGCTGCAGCTGCTGGTGCCGTTCGTGGCCGGCCACCTGCTGCGCCCGTGGATTGCGCGCTGGGTGGAGCGTCAACGCGCCCTGCTGCGCTACACCGACCAGGGCACGATCCTGCTGGTGGTGTATTCGGCATTCGGTGAAGCAGTGAACGAAGGGCTGTGGAGCAAGACGCCTGTGTTGTCGCTGTTGACCGTGGCCGTGGTGGCCGCGGTGCTGCTGGGCATTGCGATGCCGATCATCGCCTTCCTGTCCAGGCGCCTGGGCTTCAACCGCGAAGACCGTATCACCATCCTCTTCTGCGGCTCCAAGAAGAGCCTGGCCACCGGCGTACCAATGGCAAAGGTGTTGTTCGCCGGCGGCAGCCTGGGCGCCATCGTGCTGCCGATCATGATTTACCACCAGATCCAGCTGATTGTGTGCGCGGTGATTGCGCAGCGATTTGCGCGTGATCCCGGGATGCCTTCCACGTAGCGGAAGGCATGGTTGTCTGGCCAGGATCAATCGACCACCGACTCAGCGATCGCTCTCAACGCCTCGGCTTTGCGCTCCACGTTGTCGTCGCCTGTAGCGGTCAATGAGTACACCTTGTCTTTGCCGGCCCACGTCAGTGATACGCAGCCACGGCCTTGATCGTCGACCGTCATTTCGATCTTGCCGGGTACTCCGTTGATCAAGGTGTTCTGCGCCTCAACGAAGGCTTCAATCACCCCGCCGGGCACCCGGAAATTGTGTTCGTTGAACTCTACGATGCCGATGTCTTTCAAACGATAGAAGCGGGAGAGTCCGGAGGATCTGAGGCCGTGCAGCGCGCCGGTGGGCTCCATTCCGATCAACGCTGCAGTGGTCAGTGCCGTTCCCTGCAGATTGCTTGGAGGATTGGGTAGCCTTTCCCGCAGGGTCGTTTCTGATCGCTTTGTCTTGGGCAGTGCAATCACAAGTTGTTGCTCGGATGGAATCGCGCCTGTCGGCACCTTCATCACGCCCGAACGACTTCGTTCAATCTTCTCCCGGAAATGCTGTTTGACGGGCTCTGTGGCGTCCAGTTCTGCCACGGGGATCAAGCGGTACACACCTTCTGGGAGATCTTGGTTCGCGCCCGACGCCTGGTCCTTTTCGGCCGCACGCATCGCGCGGTCATTCAGCCACTGGCCTACTGCGTCGACGGGCACTGGATCGGGCTGTTCTGAACAGCCATTCGCGCCTGCGATCACACTCATGGCGACCAGACAGAGTCCGAGCTTCGTGGATGGATGCATGTGTTTTTCCTCATGTGGAACGCGCGTCAGCGGCTCGAACTAGCTGTATAGGCTGACGGGCGCGTGAGGAGTTGGGACACACCTCATGATTTGAGGCAGATGCGTGGATGACGACACACTGGTGCGGCATTGTCTGACGGACAGTCCGACGTTGCCTCGGTAAACAACATGCCTTCGTCGCGCCGATCCTTTTTACGTGCGGGGCGCTCCTTCGCATCCTGCGAACGCGCCACTCGTGCATCCATGCACAGCGTCGTTTGGGAAGCGACCCCACCAATTCACCGAACAGCCAGGATTTCTTCAGCGTTACGGGTCAGTCAACGTACCCACGCTCAACTCCGGCAGATACACCCACACGTCGTAGGAGCGATCCGCGTCGGTTTCGGCGACCGGATCACGCGCCGGCCTCTCGGGTAGCGTGATTGCGCGACATGGCTTCAAGCAGCCCCAAGACTGGCCACGCAGCGCCTCCACGCGCACGCTGTACAGCGGAAGGTCCAACAGGTACGAAGCCATCGTGCGGTGCTTCATTTCCGGCGGTGCATCTGCAAAGGGGTGGCGCATGGCGTGCACGTTGCCGGTGAGCACCAGCATGCGCGTTCCTGTCGGAAGTGCATTGAACTGCTGCCGCAGGTGCGTGGCCATCGCAGCGTCGCGATCCACGTCGCTGTCGTATGCGCTTATTTCAATGTCGTAGCCGGCCACACCGACATCGCGCCCCTGCGCCCGCAGCGCGCGCAGGGCTTCGATCAGCGCGAGCATGTCGCGGCTTCGGCGTCCGTCGTGCTGGTCGTCCTTCACCCGCCAGAACGGCTGGGTGCGCAGTGCTTCCCGCGCATCTGCATCGCCGTTCGAGCGAAGGTAGCGCGCCAAGGCGGCGTTCTCGCTCATCGGCAGCTCCAACCCCAGCCGTACCGGCGCGTTGTCGCGGCTGTAGCGCTCCATCAGGTCGGCCACCAACAGCGGCGTTTCGGCGGTGCCGTGGTACTCGCCCAGCACCACCAGGCGGTGATCGCCCGCCAGCGTCATGATCTGTGTGGCGGTGTCGTCCACGCCCGTTGCGGGCGCGGCAAAGGCGGTGCCGTACATCATCAAAGCCACCATCGCAGCCATCCAGAGCCATCGCTTCATGCCGTCGCGTCCTGTCGGGGTCATGAAAGCAATGGCGGCGCGATGGCCGGATTCAAGTCCGGGCGCGTGCGATGGCGATCACAGGAACGGCAGCATCCAGTGGTCCACCATCAGGAACGCGAACAGCGCCATCAGGTAGACGATGGAGTAGCCGAACATCTTCATCGAGAACAGCTCATCCGGCGGATTGAGCATGCGCCAGGCGTACCAGACGAATACGGTGTTCAACACGACCGCACCGCCCAGGTAGAACAGGCCGCTCATGCCCACCACGGCAGGCAGGATGCTGACGATGGCCAGCGCGATGGAGTACGCCATGATCGACTTGCGGGTGTACGCCACGCCGTGGGTCACCGGCAGCATCGGAATCTTGGCCTTGGCGTAATCCTCGCGGCGGAAGATCGCCAGTGCCCAGAAATGCGGCGGGGTCCAGATGAAGATGATCAGCACCAGCAGCGAGGCGTAGGCCCAGTCCATCGGGCCCTGCATGCCAGTGATGGCCGCCCAGCCGAGCAGCGGCGGCGTGGCACCGGCGAGGCCGCCGATCACGATGTTCTGCGAGGTCGCGCGCTTGAGGTATACGGTGTAGATCACGGCATAGCCGATCAGCGAGGCAAAGGTCAGCACGGCGGTGATGACGTTGACCCACAGCACCAGGATGGTCATCGACAGCACGATCAGTGCGCCGGCGAACACCAGCACCTGCCACGGCTTGACCTTGCCCACCACCAGCGGCCGCCACGAGGTACGCGCCATCTGTGCGTCGATCTGTGCGTCCAGCAGCTGGTTGATCGCCGCTGCCGCCGAGGCCGCCAGCCAGATGCCGAGGAAGCCCAGCGCACCGCGAACCGCCTGCTCGGCGGTAGGCAGGGTAGGAATGGCGAGGAACATGCCCACCAATGCGGTGAACACGATCAGTGCCACCACCTTGGGTTTGGTCAGGTCCCAGTACTGCCGCACGCTCACGGCGTCGCTCCAGAAACGTCATCTTCATCGTCCACATCGGCCGGCGCACGCAGGCGCGCGAGCAGCGTGACCAGCACGAACAGCAGCGCCACGGCGCCGCCGCTGTGGGCGACGGCCACTTCCAGCGGCACGGCCAGCTTGACGTTGAGGATGCCCAAGGTGATCTGCAACACCACCAGCAGGCCCAGCGCGGTGGCCCAGCCGCGCATGCTCGGCAGGCGATACAGGCGCACGGCCAGCCACAGCAGGTAAACCGCGACCACGACCGCGAACATGCGGTGCGCCATCTGGATCGCGATACGCGAGGCGCCATCCAGCACGCCCCCTTCGTAGTCCACGCCGATGCCACGCCACAGGGTGAAGCCTTCCTTGAAGTCGTGGGGCGGCCACCACTGGCTCACGCAGCGCGGGAAGTTGTCGAGCGTGGCGCTGCCACCGCCACAGGCCAGGGCCGCGTAGTTGGCGCTGACCCAGCCGCCGAGCGCGATCTGCAGGACCAGCACGGCCACGCCGGCGCGCAGCAGCCATTTCAGCTTCGGCGCCTCGACCAGGTTGATCGGCATGTGCGTGGCACGCCACGCCATCCATACCAGCAGCCCGAACATCAGCATGCCACCCAGCAGGTGGCCCATCACCACGATCGGCTTGAGCAGCAGGGTGACCGTCCACATGCCCAGCAACGCCTGGAAGATCACCACCGCGAGGGTCAGCAACGCCGCGCGGGCCAGGTCGATGTTGTTCCAGCGCAGCGCAGCGATCAGCAGGATCGCCTCACCGGTGAGCGCCAGCACGCTGGCCGAGACGTGCCAGCCCATCATGTACAGGGGTATGCCGGTGGCCACCAGCACGCACGCAGTGACCACCGCCGTGGTGCCCCAGCTGCGCCGGCGTACCGCCAGCAGCGCCAGGGTGAGGATCTCGATACCCAGCGCGCCGGCCAGGAAGCGGTGCACCTGCTCGCGCCAGGCCTTGTGGGTTTCCAGGGGGCGGATCTTGGCCGCTTCGTGGCGGATCACTTCCGCCGCATGCTGCGGCCAGGTCACGCGGCCATAGCAGGTCGGCCAGTCCGGGCAGCTCAGGCCGGCATCGGACAGGCGCACGAACGAACCGAACATGATCGTGCTCGCCGTCATGATCAGGGCGAACCACGCCAGACGGTGGAAATTGCGATGCAGCGCCGGGCGCGCGGTGGGGTTCATCAAACGGAACTCACTTCAGTTTCAACAGCGTGGCCAGGTCCTTGCGCAGACCGGCCAGTTCGAATCCCGGCGCGTACCGCATGATCACGAACCCGTTCGGGTCGATCACATACACAGGGGTGCCGGCGGCGTCATCCACGGCGGGCAAGGCGGCACGCAGGGTCGGCTGGGGCGCCAGCACGCGCAGGGCGGGCAGGCCCTGGACCTCGGCCGGCGGCGTACCCAGCCACAGGATCTCGACATTATCCGCCCTATGGCCGAACAGCTGCCACACCTTGCCCAATCCCTGCGACAAAGTGACGCACTCGGCTGCACAGCCCGGTGCGGGCGCAACCAGGATGCGCCACACGTGCGCGTCGGGGTTCCACGGGTAGGGTTCGCCATTGGCGAGGGTAAGCGGCAGCGCGCGCGCGTCCACCGGCGGTTGCAGCATCTGGCCGGTATTGCGGTGGTCGGCCGGCTGCCAGCCGGAGAAGCGCAGCACGCCGGCCAGCGCCATCGCGCCGAAGAACAGGCCGAACAGCGCGACCAGGGTCCAGCGACCACGGTTGCGGGCCTTGAGCTGTTCCGGGGTGATGGCATTCATGGGCGGGATTTTCTCATGTAAGCGGAGGGTGTGCGGCGGCGGCTTCGCCATTCGAGCACCAACGCGACGACCAGCACGGTCAGGGCCAGGCCGAACCACTGCACGGCGTAGCCGAGGTGGCGGCTGGGCGGCAGGGTGTTGGGCAGCAGTTCGAGGTCGCGGGCGTAACCGCCGGGGAGTGCAGGGTCCAGGCGCAGCACCGCGCTGCGCAGGCTGGCGGGCGGCAGGCCCAACGCGGCAGCCACGTCCGCAGGCGGCATGCGGTTGGCCAGCCACACGGCGGGCTGCGAGGCCGGGACCAGCGCCGGGCCCAGCGCCAACCCGGTGGCCGGCGGCGGAGCGAGCAGCCCGGCCACATGAGCCTCGCCTTCGCGCGGCACCACGGTCGGCAGCTGGCGATCAGGCGGCATCGGCAGCCACCCCAGGTCGACGAGCACCACGGCGCCGCTGTCGCTGCGGAACGGCTGGTAGAGCTTGATGCCGGCGCGTCCGCCGCGGGTCTGGTTGTCCAGCAGCACGGTGCCCGGCAGGAAACGGCCGTGGTCTTCGACCCAGCGTAGCTGCGGCGGCGCGGCCTGCGCATCGGCCAGGCCCAGGGTCTGCGCGCGGGCTGGCACCTGCTGGTCCAACAGGGCCTGCTTTTCATGCATGCGGTGCAGCTGCCACATGCCCAGCTGGGAGAAACCGACGATGACCAGCACGGCGGCCACCCAGCCGATCAGGCGCGTGTGCTTGCGCATCATGACAACGCCGTCGAAACGCGGTCAGATAGGCGTACCCGCCCTGCCCTTGAGCCGCGCATGAATGATTCGTTGAAGACCCTGCTGGTAATCGCGTTTCTGATCGTCATCGTCTGGAATCTGGGCGCCGGTCTGTACTACCTGCTGGTCGACCGCGGCCAGACCAAGCGCACCGTCAATGCGCTCACCCGGCGCATCGCGGTGTCGGTGGCGCTGATTGCGCTGGTGGCGATCGGCATCTACACCGGCTGGATCAAACCCCACGGCATCGGTGGTTGAGCCCCGGCGCTACAGCACGTAGACGAACAGGAACAGCATCAGCCACACCACGTCGACGAAGTGCCAGTACCACGCCGCCGCTTCGAAGCCGAAGTGGTTGTCGCGAGTGAAATGGCCCTTGGCCGCGCGCAGCCACATCACGATCAGCATGATGGTGCCCAGCAGCACGTGCGCGCCGTGGAAGCCGGTGAGCATGAAGAAGGTGGACCCGTAGATGCCCGAACCCAGCGTGAGGTTCAGTTCCTTGTAGGCGTGGATGTATTCCTCGGCCTGCAGGGTGAGGAAGAACGCGCCGAGCAGCACGGTGATGCCCAGCCACACCAGCAGCTGGCGGCGATGACCTGCCTTCAAAGCATGGTGGGCGATGGTCAGGGTGACGCCGGAGGTCAGCAGGATCAGCGTGTTGATCAGCGGCAGGCCCCAGGCCGGAATGGTCTGGAAGTGGCCGCCGATGGCGCCCGGCCCGTTGGTCGGCCAGGCCGCCGAATAGCCGTCCCAGAGCAGTTCGTTGGTCATCACCCCGTCGCCCTCGCCGCCCAGCCACGCCAGGCCCAGGTTGCGGGTGTAGAACAGCGCGCCAAAGAAGGCACCGAAGAACATCACTTCGGAGAAGATGAACCACACCATGCCCATCCGGAACGAGCCGTCGACCTGGCGGTTGTAATGCCCAGCCTGCGATTCGCGCACCACATCGCTGAACCACCAGAACAGGGTCAGCACCAGCATCGCGATGCCGGCGTAGAAGGTCCACTTGCCCCAGCCGGCGTCATTGAGCCAGCTGGCCACGCCCACCATGGTCACCATCATCGCGATGGAACCGATGAAGGGCCACTTGCTGTGCGTGGGGACGAAGTACACGTTGGCGTCGGGACTGTGCTGGGCGGCCATATGCGGTATCCGGGTACGTATCAGGGTGCCGAGCGCGCGGTGGCCGGCGGGGTCGCCGTGGCCAGCTGCGACGACAGCGCGTCGTTCTTGTAGAACGTGTACGACAGGGTGATGGTCTTGATGTTGGCCGGCAGGTCCGGGTCGACGATGAAACGCACCGGCATGTCGCGTTTCTCGCCGGCCACCAGGGTCTGCGCGGTGAAGCAGAAGCATTCGGTCTTGCTGAAGTAGCCCGAGGCCTTGGCCGGGGCCACCGACGGCACCGCGCTGCCAACCAGCGCGTGGTCGCTGTCGTTGCGGGCGTAGTACAGCGCTTCGTTGAGCTCACCCGGCACCACGTCCATGCTCAGCTGCTCGGGATGGAACGCCCACGGCAGCTTCGAATTGACCCCGCCGTCGAACTCCACCCGCACGGTGCGTTTTGCCGCCGCCGGACCGCCCGCCGCCTGCGCGCCGGGCCCGCGTTCCAGGCGCACGCCGAACACCTTCTCGCAGGCGATGCGGTACAGCGGCACCAGCGAGAAGGTCAGCACGAACACCGCCACCGCCACCCCGATCAGGCGCGGCAGCCCGGCGCTCGGCGCGGGCGTGGCGGGGCGCGGGTCGTTCATCGGCCGAGCACCCCGGTCAGGATGAAGCCGACATAGACCGCGATGGCCACCGCGCCCACCCACAGCGCGGTGCGCCGCGCACGTTGGCGGCGAACGGCCAGATCCTGTTGTTGCGCATCATGCATGGCGCACCTCAGTGAGTGATGTCGTCGTGGGCCAGATCGCCCGGACGGATGACCGGCGGCACGGTGAAGGTATGCGCCGGTGCCGGTGAAGGAATGGTCCACTCCAGCCCGCGCGCGCCTTCCCAGGAGCGGTCGGCGGCCTTCTCACCATTGCGCAGCGAGGCGATCAGGATGGCGGCCATCATGAATGGGGTGACGAACATGCCGAACGCACCGATCGAGCTGATCAGGTTCCAGTCGGCGAACGCCACGCTGTAATCGGGAATACGGCGCGGCATGCCGGCCAGGCCGAGGAAGTGCTGCGGGAAGAACAGCAGGTTCACGAAGAGGATGGACCACCAGAAGTGGACCTTGGCCCAGAATTCGCTGTACATGCGCCCGGTCCACTTCGGCCACCAGTAGTACACCGCGCCGATCAGCGCGAATACCGCACCGGTGACCAGCACGTAATGGAAGTGCGCCACCACGAAGTAGGTGTCGTGGTACTGGAAGTCGGCCACCACGATGGCCAGCATCAGTCCCGAGAACCCGCCGATGGTGAACAGGATGACGAAGGCCACCGCCCACAGCATCGGTGCTTCGAAGGTGAGCGAGCCGCGCCACATGGTGCTCACCCAGTTGAACACCTTCACCCCGGTCGGGATGGAGATCAGCATGGTGGCGAACATGAAGTAGATTTCGCCGCCCAGCGGCATGCCCACGGTGAACATGTGGTGGGCCCAGACGATGAACGACAGGAACGCGATCGCGGCGATAGCGTAGACCATGGCCTGGTAACCGAACAGCGGCTTGCGGCTGAAGGTGGGGATGATTTCGCTGACCACGCCGAACGCCGGCAGGATCATGATGTACACCTCCGGGTGGCCGAAGAACCAGAAGATGTGCTGGAACATCACCGGGTCGCCACCGCCGGCGGCATTGAAGAAGCTGGTGCCGAAGAACTTGTCGGTGAGCAGCATGGTCACCGCACCGGCCAGCACCGGCATCACCGCGATCAGCAGGAACGCGGTGATCAGCCAGGACCAGCAGAAGATCGGCATCTTCAGCAGGTCGATGCCGGGCGCGCGCATGTTGAGCACGGTGGCGATGATGTTGATCGCGCCCATGATCGAGCTGATGCCGGCCACGTGGATGGCGAACACGGTAAAGGCCACGTTGTAGCCGCCCTGCAGCGACAGCGGCGGGTACAGGGTCCAGCCACCGGCCGGTGCGCCACCGGGCAGCAGGAAGGTGAGCAGCAGCAGGCTGAACGCCACCGGCAGCAGCCAGAACGACCAGTTGTTCATGCGCGGCAGCGCCATGTCCGGCGCGCCGACCTGCAGCGGAATCATCCAGTTGGCCAGGCCGACGAAGGCCGGCATGACGCCACCGAAGATCATCACCAGTGCATGCACGGTGGTGAGCTGGTTGAAGGTTTCCGGCTTCACGAACTGCAGGCCGGGCTGCATCAGCTCGGCGCGGATGATCACGCTCATCGCCGCGCCGATGATGAACATGAGGAAGCTGAAGAGCAGGTACAGCGTGCCGATGTCCTTGTGGTTGGTCGAGAAGAACCAACGTTCGAAGAACGACTGCTGATGTCCGTGATGCCCGTCGTGATCAACTGCGGTATGCGCCATCGCAACTACACCTCATTGGTTCCGCTGGTAGCCGTGCGCGCCGTGCGGCGCGCGCGGTTCGATGATGTCAGGCGTTTTCCGGCGCCGCGGCCGGTGCCGCGGCCGGCGCTGCCGGTGCTTCCGGTGTTTCACCCGGGGTCGCTTCCGGAGTGGCTTCCGGCGCGGCGGGCGCCGGGGCGGGATCTGCCGCCTTCGGACGCTTTGCGGCCAGCCACTTCTGGAAGTCGTCCTTCGAGACCGCCTCGACCACGATCGGCATGAAGCCATGGTCCTTGCCGCACAACTCGGCGCACTGGCCGCGGTACACGCCGACCTGCTCGATGTTGGTCCAGGCCTCGTTGATGAAGCCGGGAATGGCGTCCTGCTTCCAGCCCAGCGCGGGCACCCACCAGGCGTGGATCACGTCGTCGGAGGTGATGACGAAGCGCACCTTGGTGTCGACCGGCAGCACCAGGCGGTTGTCCACGTCGAGCAGGTAATGCGGGTGGCTCTCACGGTCGGGCACCTTGCCGCTCTGCCGCACCCGGTCCGACTCGCGGTCCAGGCGGCTGGTGAAGGTGACCTCTTCGCCCAGGTACTCGTACTTCCACATCCACTGGTAGCCGGTGACCTTCACGGTCATTTCGGCGTCGCGGGTGTCGTAGAACTTGATCAGGTTGGCGGTGGCCGGCCAGGCCATCACCACCAGGATGATCACCGGGATGACGGTCCAGATCACCTCGGCCTTGGTGTTGTGGCTGAAGGTGGCGGCGACCGCACCCTTGGATTTGCGGAACTTGAAGATGGCATAGAACATCGCGCCGAACACCAGCACGCCGATGACCGTACACACCCACAGCGAGAACATGTTGGATTCCCAGGCCAACCGCGAGCTCTGGGTGACCCCCTTGCCCATGTTGAGCTGCCACGGCTTGGGGTCGGCCGATTGGGCCCACGCCAGTGCCGGCGCCATCAGCGCTGCCCCACACCCCACTGCCTTTCCGAACTGCGTGCCCCACTTTCTGCGTTGCTTCATTGCCTAGACCCTTAGCGTCGTCGGTTGCAGCCATCGCTGGCCACGAGCAAGCCTACTTTTCGGTCGCAGACGCACCCGAGGGGGTGAGCACGCAGTGCGACTGCCAGCTGTACGCTGAACGTCCCGATGGTAGCCCTGCTGTCGCGCGAGCCGCAAGGGTCCATTCACAATTTCAGAGATGGTGCAATACAGCATAAGCATCGGCAGCCGATTTGACGAAAATGGCACACTTTTCGACACTCCCATGGGACCCGCCGAATCCCCCTGTATGAAAGGCTATGCGGCGGATCGACGGCGCACCCCGAATTGCTTGCCAGGGCAAAAAAACGATTAAAATGGTCAAGTTCTCCACGAGCCAACCGGCATGACCGCATCTTCCGCGCTTCCCCCTGCCCCGGCTTCGTCCGGCGCCTCCCGCCCGCCGCTGCTGTCGCCCGAGCTGCCGGCCGTTCCCAACGCGTTCCGCCAGGCGATCACCGATGCCTGGATGAAGGACGAGGCCAGCCACGTGCGCGAGCTGCTGGCGCAGGCGCGCCTGCCGGCCGACGAACAGGCTGCCGTGCAGGCCACTGCCGCCGACCTGGTCGCGCGCGTGCGCGTGCGGGCCAAGGACCAGGGCGCGATCGAAGCCTTCATGCGCCAGTACGACCTGGGCAGCGAGGAAGGCGTGCTGCTGATGTGCGTGGCCGAAGCCCTGCTGCGTATTCCCGACCAGGACACCGCCGACAAGCTGATCCGCGACAAGCTCGGCGAAGCGGACTGGAAGAAGCACCTGGGCGGCAGCGACTCGGTGCTGGTCAACGCCTCCACCTGGGGCCTGATGCTCACCGGCCACATCGTGCAGATCAACGACTCCACCCGCGCCGACGTGCCGGGCGCGTTCGCGCGCCTGATGGGCCGCGTGGGTGAGCCGGTGATCCGCCTGGCCGTGCGCCAGGCGATGAAGATCATGGGCCACCAGTTCGTCATGGGTCGCACCATCGACGAAGCGCTGTCGCGCTCGCACAAGGGCGACAACGCCAGCTACCGCTACTCGTTCGACATGCTCGGCGAAGGCGCGCTGACCATGAAGGACGCCAAGCGTTACCTGGAAGACTACCGCCGCGCGATCCACTCCATCGGTGGCGACCACAAGGCCCGTGGCGGCCGTCCGGACGGCGACGTCAATTCCGCCCCGGGCATCTCGATCAAGCTGTCGGCGCTGTACCCGCGCTACGAGCACGCCAAGCGTGCGCGCGTGATGGCCGACCTGGTGCCGGGCGTGCTCGAACTGGCGCAGCTGGCCAAATCGTATGGCATTGGCTGCACGGTCGACGCCGAAGAAACCGACCGCCTGGAACTGTCGCTGGACATCATCGAAGCGGTGGTGAGCGACGCGTCGCTGGCCGGTTGGGAAGGCTTCGGCGTGGTGGTGCAGGCGTACCAGAAGCGCACCCCGTACACGATCGATTACCTGGCCGACCTGGCCCGGCGCATCGGCCGCCGCCTGCAGGTGCGCCTGGTCAAGGGCGCGTACTGGGACGCGGAGATCAAGCGCGCGCAGATCGACGGCCTGCCGGCCTACCCGGTGTTCACCCGCAAGCAGAACACCGACGTGTCCTACCTGGCCTGCGCCAAGCGTCTGTTCACCCATGCCGACGCGATCTACCCGATGTTCGCCACCCACAACGCGCACACCATCGCGGCGGTGAAGGCGATCGCCAAGGGCGGCCAGTACGAGCACCAGAAGCTGCACGGCATGGGCGATGACCTGTATGCCGAAGTGGTGCCGGCCAACCGCCTCAACGTGCCGTGCCGCGTGTACGCGCCGGTGGGCTCGCATGAAGACCTGCTGCCGTACCTGGTGCGCCGCCTGCTCGAAAACGGTGCCAACTCCAGCTTCGTCAACCGCATCACCGACGAAGACGTGGCCATCGACGACCTGATCCGCGACCCGGTCGAGGCCGTTGCCTCGTTCGACTCGATTCCGCACCCCAAGATCCCGCTGCCGGTTGACCTGCTGCGCAGCCAGAACCACGACAGGAAGAACTCCATGGGCATCAACCTTGCCAACGACAACGATCTGCGCGCCCTGGCCGAGCAGCTCAACGCGGCCGTGAAGCCGTGGCAGGCCGCCCCGCTGGTGCCGGGCGCACAGCCCACCGGCGCGCTGCTCAACGTGATCAACCCGGCCGACAACCGCCAGGTGGTGGGCCAGTGGCAGCCGGCCGACAGCGCCACCGTCGAAAAGGCGCTGGCCAATGCCGTGGCGGCACAGCCGCAGTGGAACCGCACCCCGGCCGCCAGCCGCGCCGCGATCCTGGAGCACGCCGCCGATCAGCTGGAAGCGCGCATGCCGGAGTTCATGGCGCTGTGCGTGAAGGAAGCCGGCAAGAGCCTGCCGGACGGCATCGCCGAAGTGCGCGAAGCGGTCGACTTCCTGCGCTACTACGCCAAGCAGGCACGCGAGCAGTTCGGCCATGCCGAGAAGCTGCCGAGCCCAACCGGTGAGTCCAACGAGCTGCAGCTGCACGGCCGTGGCGTGTTCGTCTGCATCAGCCCGTGGAACTTCCCGCTGGCAATCTTCCTGGGCCAGGTGGCCGCTGCGCTGGCCGCCGGCAACAGCGTGATCGCCAAGCCGGCCGAACAGACCAACCTGATCGGCTACTACGCAGTGAAGCTGCTGCTCGACGCCGGCGTACCCGAAGGCGTGGTGCAGTTCCTGCCGGGCGACGGCGCCACCGTCGGTGCCGCGCTTACCGCCGACCCGCGCGTGGCCGGCGTGGCCTTCACCGGCTCGACCGACACCGCGCGTGCGATCAACCGTGCTATGGCCGCGCGCGACGCCGCCATTGGGGTGCTGATTGCCGAAACCGGCGGCCAGAACGCCTTCATCGCCGACTCTTCGGCGCTGCCGGAACAGCTGGTCAAGGACGCGATCGGTTCGGCCTTCACCTCGGCCGGCCAGCGCTGCTCGGCCGCACGCGTGCTGTTCGTGCAGGACGACATCGCCGACAAGGTGATGACCATGCTGGCCGGTGCGATGGCCGAACTGAAGGTCGGCGACCCGGGCCTGCTGTCCACCGACGTCGGTCCTGTGATCGATGCCGACGCGCTGCAGATCCTGCGCGAACATGCGCTGCGCATGGAGAAGGAAGCGCGCCTGATCGCCGCCGCCGAGCTCAGCGAAGCGGCCGCGCACGGTACCTTCTTCGCGCCGCGTGCGTACGAACTGAAGAACCTGGACCAGCTGCACAAGGAAATCTTCGGGCCGGTGCTGCACGTGATCCGCTGGAAGGGCGACCAGCTGGATGCGGTGATCGACCAGATCAACGCCACCGGTTATGGCCTCACCCTCGGCGTGCATTCGCGCATCGACGAGACGGTGGACCGCATTTCCTCGCGCATCAACGTGGGCAATGTGTACGTCAACCGCAACCAGATCGGTGCGGTGGTGGGCGTGCAGCCGTTCGGCGGCCAGGGTCTGTCGGGTACGGGTCCGAAGGCGGGTGGTCCGCACTACCTGCTGCGTTTTGCTACGGAAAAGACCGTCACGGTGAACACCACGGCGGCCGGTGGTAACGCGTCGTTGTTGACCCTCGGCGATTGATTCGAGCAGCGGGGCAGAGCCCCGCTCTACGGCGATTCTGGTAACGAAAAACCCCGCGAAAGCGGGGTTTTTTGTGGGCATGGCGTGTTGTGTCATGATCGGCCCATGCGCTCATTGACCCTGCCCCTGTTGCTGGTCCTGTCGTTGTCCACCATTGCCGGACCTGTCACGGCGCAGGAAGACCGCGTGCTGGTGTTCACCCACACCGCGAAGTTCCGCCACGATTCCATCCCCACGGCAGTTAGCACGCTGCGTCTGCTGGCCGGCCGTGAGCGCATGGCGGTGGACCAGAGCGAAAACCCCGCCGACTTCAACGACGCCAACCTGGCCCGCTACCGGGTGGTGGTGTTCGCCAACACCACCGGCGACGTGCTCGACGCCACGCAGCAGCAGGCCATGGAGAGTTTCATACGCGCCGGCGGTGGTTTCATGGGTGTGCATTCGGCCGCCGACACCGAATACGACTGGCCGTGGTACGGCCAGCTGGTGGGCGCGTATTTCAAGAACCACCCCGAGGGGCTGCAGTTCAGCCCGGTGCAGCCCGAACGCGAGGGCACGCCACGGGGGAATGCCTGGCCGGTGCGCGACGAGCTGTACAACTTCCGCAGCAATCCACGCGGTACGGTTCAGGTGACCGCCACCGTGGACGAGAAGCGCTACAGCGGCGGCACGATGGGCACCGACCACCCCATTGCCTGGTGCCACGCCTTCGACGGCGGGCGCAGCTGGTACACCGGCCTGGGCCACGACACGGCGGTGTACCGCAACCGCGATTTCCTGGCGCACCTGCGCCAGGGCCTGTTGTACGCGGCGGGCCGCTCACCGCAGTGCTGAAACGCAGAAGGCCCCGCTTGCGCGGGGCCTTCTGGTACTACGCGGCGCGAACGCCGTGAATCAGAACTTGTACTGGAACGAAGCAGCCAGCACGTCGCCACGGACCTTGTACTTGCCGTTGAGCGAGTTGCCCTGGTTGTTGGTGGTGCCCGGCACGATCAGGTTCGGATCGTTGGTCAGCAGGTGGGTGTAACCGAAGTTGTATTCGGTGTTCGCCGACGGGGTCCAACCCATGCCGACCGACAGCCAGATGCGGCTGGTGTCCGGCACGCGGACGTCGCGGTGCGCGTCGGTGGTCGGGGTCTGGTCGTTGGCCACGCCGCCACGCAGGGTGATGGTGTCGCTCAGCTTGTAGTCGGTACCCAGCGAGACGAAGGTGGTGTCGCGGTAGCCGAATTCCAGCACCGAGTCCGGCTGCGCCGACGCGTAGTCGATGGTGACCGCGTCGAAGGCGGTCGACCAGGCGGTACGGGTCACGTCGCCCATCACGGTCCAGCGATCGTTGATGTTGTGGGTGACGCTCAGGGTGGCCGACGCCGGCAGGGTCAGGGTGGCCTTGCCCGAGGTGCTCACGAAGCGACCCGGCTGGGCCACGGCCAGCACGGCAGCCGCGTTGGCCGGCACGTCGAAGGTGGCGTCGCCGCCGGTGATCTTGTGCTCGACCTTGGAACGGTAGCTGATGCCGATGTGGGTGTTCTCATCAGGGCTGAAGAGGCCGCCGACGGTCCAACCCACGGCGTTGTTGTCGCCTTCGACGGTCAGCTTGCCATCGGCGCTGCCCGGGGCGAAGCCCGGCACGCGGGACTGGGCCAGCGCGGTGCCGAAGTCGATGTTGTTGCTCAGTTCGATGGTCAGGTGCTCAACGAACACCGACGCGCCGAAGGACACGTACGGGTTGACGTCGTACGAGGCAGCGAAGCCCAGGTCGATCGCCTTCAGGTCGGTCTTCAAGCCGCTGTAGCGACCCACCCAGCCGTTGTCGTAGTCGGTCTTGAAGCCGAACGGAGCGGCCAGCGAGACACCGAAGTGGGCCTTTTCGCCGATCGGCATGTGGAAGTAAGCGGCCGGAACCGGGGCAATCATGCCGGCGTCGCCGCCGTCACCGCCGGTCTGCGGCTGGCCGGTCGGCTTGCGGCCGGTGCCTTCGTATTCGGCCTTGAAGCTGATGGCGCTCAGGTCGCCCTGGACCATGGTGCCTTCCAGCTGGCGCATGCCGGCCGGGTTGACCGCGATGATCGAGGCGTCGCCCTGGGCGCTGCCCGAACCGGCGAAGGCGCGGCCGAGGCCCTTGGCGCTGTTTTCCTTCAGCTGGAAGGCGGCGGCGTTGACGTGGCCAACGGCCAGCACGCCGGCGATGCCGACAGCCAGGGCGGTGACGCGGGCGAGGGTGGAAGCGGTATGCATCGTGTGTTCTCTCCGGAATTGCGTGTGGTTTTGGCTACGCGCGCCTGCGCCGTTCCCCGCCCCGAAAGGCTTGGAACAACGCGCCGGATTCCCCTCCCGACATACGACGCCGTATGCGAGTATACCCAGACCGGTTAATGAAACAATAACGTTGGTGGCGGTTCTGGCTATTCAGGCTGAACCCGCCATTTACCCCTTTCCGGCGCCCTGGCGCGCTAGGCTAGCGCACCGATGTTCGTCTCCCTGCCCGCCCGCAAGAAGTCTGCCGTCCGCTGGGCCACGCCCCTGCTGTTCGCGGCGCTGTGGGCGGCGTTCCTGTGGTCGATCTCGCGGCCGGGCGACGCCCGCCGCAGCCTGTGGCTGGACTGGGGTGCGCTGTCCACCGGGCTGACCCGGCCGCTGGACTGGTGGGCGACGTTCGAGGACGGCAGCGTGCTGCGGCTGTTCACCGCGCTGTTCCTGCACGCGGACTGGTCGCACCTGCTGGGCAACCTGGTGTTCCTGCTGATCTTCGGCCTGCCCGCCGAGCGGGTGCTGGGGCCGTGGCGGCTGATCCTGCTGTTCCTGGTGGGCGGTGCGATCTCCAACCTCACCGCAATCTACACGATGGGCAGCCCCGACCAGATCATCATCGGCGCCAGCGGCGCGGTGTCGGCGCTGATCGGCGCCTACCTGGCGCTGTTCCCCGGCGCCCGGCTGGGCGTGGTGATCCCGCTGGGCCTGTTCCTGGAATTCGTGCGCGCCCCGGCCTACCTGTTGATCGGGGTGTGGGCCGGGCTGCAGGTGGTGTTCGCCTACATCGGCCCAAGCTTCGGCATGGTCGCCTGGTGGGCGCACATCGCCGGCTTCGTGTTCGGCCTGGCCTACGGGGTGTACGTGCGCGCCGCCATCGCCCGGCGGCTGCGCAAGCGGCACGGGTTTTAAGGGGTCGGTTCGGGTTTCGGTTCGGGTTTCGATTCGGGTTTGGGCGCGGGGTTGGCGTCGGTTCCGGTGTCCCCTTTCGGTGCTGGCGTCTGCGTGGGCCGGCCAACGGCCGGCGCTACTGGCTTTGCGGCCGGCTTCTTCGCCGCTTCGGCCTTCTGCTTCGCCACCACCGAACCCGGCTGCTTGAGTTCGGCCAGGGCGTCGTTGATCGGCCCGTCGCCCGGCAGCACGTCGCCGGCCTGGTAGCCTTCGCCGCCTTCGTCGTCGCCGCGCAGATGCCCAGGCAGGGTGGCTTCGCTGTAGTCGGACAGGCTGGCCGGCAGCTCGTCGTCGCCGTCCTTCTTCTCCGGCAGCAGCACCACGTCGGGCACGATGCCGGTTGCCTGGATCGATTTGCCACTCGGCGTGTAGTAACGCGCGGTGGTGAGCTTGACCGAGTCGCCATTGTCCAGCGGCAGCACGGTCTGCACCGAGCCCTTGCCGAAGGTGCGGCTGCCGACCACGCGGGCACGGCCGTTGTCGCGCAGCGCGCCGGCCAGTACTTCCGAGGCGCTGGCCGAACCGGCGTCGGTCAGTACCACCACCGGTGCGCCCTTCAAGAGGTCGCCCGGCGTAGCGTCGAAGCGTGCGTCGCTGATCGAGATGCGGCCGCGGGTGCTGACGATGTTGCCCTTGTCGAGCAGGTCGTCGGCCACCTGCACCGCAGCGGTCAACAGGCCACCCGGGTTGCTGCGCAGGTCCAGCACCAACCCCTTGAGCTGGCCACCGGCCTGCTGCTGCAGCTGGGCGACATGCTTCTGGAAGTCGGCACCGGTGTCGGCCTGGAAGGTGCTCAGGCGGATGTAGCCATAGCCCGGCTCCAGCATGCGGCTGCGCACGCTGGTGACGCGGATGGTTTCGCGGGTGATCGGCACATCGAACGGCTTGGGCTTGCCCTCGCGCACGATGGTCAGCACCACCTTGCTGCCGGCCTTGCCGCGCAGCGGCTCGGTGGCTTCGATGGCGCTGATCGGCTTGCCGTCGATGGCGATGATGAGATCGCCGGCCAAAATGCCGGCCTTGGCCGCCGGGGTGTCGTCGATCGGCGAGATCACCTTCAGGCTGCTGTTGTCCGGCTGCTGCTGCAGCTCCACGCCGATGCCTTCGTAGGCGCCTTCGGCCTGTTCGTCGAAGGCTTCGGCATCTTCCTTGTCGAAGTAGGTGCTGTGCGGGTCCAGGTCCAGCAGCAGGCCACGGATGGCCGACTGCATCAGCTTCTTGTCTTCCACCGGATCGACATAGGCCGCGCGCACGGCGTTGTAGACGGCCACATAGCGGCGGATCTCTTCCAGCGGTACCCGCGAGGTGACGGCTTCTTCAGTGGAGGCGGCATCGCCGCCACGTTCCGGAACCTGGGCGGTCTGCTGCGCCCATGACAGCGCCGGCACCAGGGCCAGCAGCAGGGTGGCGGAACGGGCTACGCGCATGAAGCACTCCAGGGTAAGCGGGGGGAAGGCACGCCCGATTATGCGCGAACGCACGGTAAATTCCCGTTGAACAACGGCCCAGGACGGCGCCGCTCGCCCCGCCGGTAGAGCCACGCCCTGCGTGGCTGGGCGCACACCTACCGCCGCTGCAACCAGGAAGACGGATCCACCGGCTGCCCATTACGACGCAGTTCAAAGTACAACGCAGTAACCCCCTGCCCGCCCGAGTTCCCCACCTTGGCCACCGGGTCGCCCTTCTTCACCGTGCCGCCGGCATCGCGCAGGAGGGTGTCGTTGTGCGCGTACAGGCTCATGTAGCCATTGCCATGATCCACGATCAGGATCATGCCGTAGCCGGTCATCCAGTCGGAGAACACCACGGTGCCATCGGCCACCGCGGTCACCGTGCTGCCGGCCGCAGCGCCGATCAGCACGCCGCTGCTGGTCCGCCCGTCCGGCAACTTGCCACCGTAACGGGCGAGCAGGTTGCCCGACAGCGGCCAGCCCAGGCCACCGACCTTGGGCGCGGGTGCGGACGCCACCGCCGGAGGGGTCTTGCCCGGGCGCGGCGGCGGACGCGTGCCGCTGGCAGCGGCAGCGCGTTCGGCCTTTTCGGCCGCGGCCTTTTCGGCGGCAGCGCGGCGTGCGGCGGCTTTGCGTTCGGCCTCGGCGCGGGCGGCGGCCGCGCGCAGGTTGGCCAGCAGCGTTTCCAGCGCCTTGGCATCCTGGCCGAGGGCCTTCTCGCGCTCGCTGCGGTCCTTGAAGCGCTCGTCCAGGCTGGCCACGGTGGCCGCGCGGGTCTTGCGGTCGTCGGCCAGGGTAGCGGCCTGTTGCTTCTGCTGCTTGCGGGTGCCTTCCAATGCCTGCTGCCGCTCCACGATCTGCGCTTCCACCGTTTCCAGTTCGGTCAGGTCGGTGGTGAGCGCGCCGATCCGACGCGCGCGTTCGCGCTGCAGGTAGCGGTGGTAGGCCAGGGTGCGGTTGGCGTCGGCCACCTTGTCCTGCGAGAGCAGCAGCTTCAACGGGGCGTTGTTTCCGATCCGGTACGCGGCGCGCAGCAGCGAGGCCAGCTCCTGGCGCTGCGCCTGCAGGCCGGCCTGCAGTTCGCTGCGGCGCTGCTGCAGTTCCTGCAGGGCGCGGCTTTCTCGCTGCAGCGCGGTTTCGGTCTCGGCCAGCACGCGGCTGGTGCGCGCGACCTTTTCGTCGGCTTCGCGCAGCTGGCGCGAAGCCTGGCCGCGCTGGCCTTCGAGGGTCTTGCGTTCCTGCGCCACGCCTTTCAGTTCGGTACGCAGCTTCTGAAGCTTGCGTTCGGTTTCCTTCGGGTTCTGCGCCGCCACGGGTCCTGCGCCGAGGGTCGCCAGCACCAGCGCCACCGACAGCGCCAGCCTCCACAGCGGGCCACGGCCCTGCCCGGTGGACGGATTGTTATGCCGGCGTGAGGAAAAGACGTTGTGGCGCAAGGGCTTTCCAGTGACTTCAGGCAGATGCGGATCGCAGCGCTGCATGGTGACATTCCTGCACGCGGCCTGCCAGCCGCATACCGGACGACGCACCCATGAAACATCTCTCGCTCCCACTGCTGTTGGCCATGACCCTGTCCTGCGGGTCGGCATGGGCGGTGGATGACATCAGCAAGGTCAACGGCCACATTACGGCCGAGGCCGGCCAGGCCTATGGCGATCTTGAAACGGTCAACGGCGGCATCACGGTGAGCAGCGGCGCCACTACGCGCAGCATCCAGACCGTCAATGGCGGCATCAAGGTCGAGGAAGGCGCCAGCACCGGCAGCGTGTCCACGGTCAACGGCGCGATCAAGCTGGGCTCGCGGGTCATGGCCAAAGGCAACATCGAGACCGTCAATGGCAGCATCTTCGTCGACCGCGGCAGCCAGATCGACGGTGGCGTGGAAACCGTCAACGGCGGCATCGGGCTGGTCGAGACGCGGCTCAGCAACAGCATCAAGACGGTCAACGGTGACATTACCGTCGGCGTCGGCTCGCAGGTCGGCGGTGGCATCCATGTGGAAAAGCCAAGTTTTGGCATTTCGCTGAGCGCACCGCGCAAGCCGCGAATCATCATCGGGCCGAAGGCGTCGGTGGCCGGTGAGCTGAACTTCGAGCGTGAGGTCGTGCTGTATGTGCACCGTACCGCGTCGATCGGCCCCGTGCATGGCGCCGAGCCCGTGCCGTTCGACACCGACACCGCGCCCGCCAATTGATACGCTTTCACCCGGTGCCCGTGCACCGGCCCTTTGTCACCAGGAATCGATGATGTCCCGCAAACTTCTGTTGTGCCTGGCCGCCACCGCCGCGCTGACCGCGTGCAAGGGCGAGACCACGGCCCCGGCTTCCGCGCCGGCGGCCGACACTGCGCCGGCCGCTGCCGGCCACGCATTCTCCGCCGAGATCAACGCCGGCGATTTCGGCGAGCTGGTCAAGACCCTGTCGTCCGACGAGTTCGAAGGCCGCGCCCCGGGCAGCACCGGCGAAGAGCGCACGGTGAACTACATCCGCGACCAGATGCAGCGCATCGGACTGCAGCCGGGCAACGGCGACAGCTGGTTCCAGGAGGTGGCGATGACCGAAACCACCGCTGATGAAAGCACCGTGCTGAAGCTGGACCAGGCCGGCAAGCAGCGCGACCTGAAGTTTGGCACCGACATGGTGATCGGCACCCGCAGCGGCCAGCAGGAAGTGAAGATCGACGGCAGCGAGCTGGTGTTCGTCGGCTACGGCGTGGATGCGCCGGAGCAGAAGTGGAACGACTACGCCGGCCAGGACTGGAAGGGCAAGACGGTCGTGATGTTCGTCAACGACCCGGGCTTCCATGCCAACGACGACAAGCTGTTCGACGGCAAGCGCATGACCTATTACGGGCGCTGGACCTACAAGTTCGAGGAAGCCGCACGCAAGGGCGCGGCCGCCGCGCTGATCGTGCACGACACCGCCGGTGCGTCGTACGGCTGGGACGTGGTGAAGAACTCCTGGGCGGGCCCGCAGTACGACCTGCCGGCCAAGGACGATCCGGAGCCGCGCCTGCCCGCACAGGGCTGGCTGAGCGCCGACACGGCACGCCAGCTGTTCGCCGACGCCGGGCTGGACCTGGACCAGGCCTACAAGGACGCCAACAAGCGCGGGTTCAAGCCGGTGCCGCTGAAGGCCAAGCTGTCGCTCGACCTGAAGAGCACCATCGCAGAGAAGAAGTCGCGCAACGTGGTCGGCGTGCTGCCGGGTACCAAGCATGCCGACGAAGCCGTCGTGTACATGGCGCACTGGGACCACCTGGGCAAGCATGAGGGCGAGCAGGGCGACAACATCTACAACGGTGCCATCGACAACGCCACCGGCGTGGCCGGCATCCTGGAGATTGCCGACGCCATGGCCCACGAGCAGCCGGCGCCGGAGCGTTCGGTGGTGTTCCTGGCGGTGACGCTGGAAGAATCGGGCCTGCTGGGTTCGAAGTACTACGTGAACCATCCGACCTTCCCGCTGGACAAGATTGCCGGCGTGATCAACATCGACGCGATGTCGGTGGCCGGCCGGGCCAAGGACCTGACCGTGACCGGTTTCGGCAGCTCGCAGCTGGAGGACATCCTCAAGCCGCTGGCCGCGGAGAAGGGTCGCACCCTGCACGGCGAGACTTCGGTGCAGAGTGGCTTCTACTTCCGTTCGGACCACTTCAACTTCGCCAAGGCCGGCGTGCCGGCACTGTACGCCGACGGCGGCGAAGACCTGCTGGACGGCGGCGTGGAAGCCGGCCGCAAGGTGGCTGAAGCTTACGGCCGCGACCGTTACCACGGCCCGAAGGACGAGTATGACGCCAGCACCTGGAAGCTGGACGGTACCGTGGAAGACCTGGAGCTGCTGCACGGCGTCGGTCGTGAGATCGCAATCGGCGGCAGGTGGCCGAACTGGTACGAGGGCAACCCGTTCAAGGCGGCCCGCGACGAGATGATGAAGGGCAAGGTCGATACGGCAACGCCCAAGCCTGCGGCGAAGTAAGCCTTTTACATCGTCAAGGTTGAAAGAGAGCGGCGCCCTTAGGGGCGCCGTTTTTGTTGGTGGTCATTCCACGTCACTGCGTTGGTCGGGTGGAGAGACGTCGGCAGATTCATCGGCCTCTGCAGGCCAGCGCGTCCAGCAGTACGGATACTCGCCCACCTTGGTGGTGAGCCCCGCACGAACCGGGTTCTCGATGAGGTAGTTGGCCTGTTTGAGTAGCGACTCGTCCGAGCGGATGCAGTGGTCGTAGAAACCACGCTGCCAAAGCGCTCCCTGCGACGCTCGATGCAGATTCAGCGCACGAGCGGACCGGGATTTGAACGCTGCCATGCAGCGGCTGATGTTGCCGTTCTGCAGCTGCATCAACCAGTGCACGTGGTCGGGCATGACTACCCACGCGAGTGTTCGCGAGCGATGCTCCCTGTCTGAACAACGAAACGCCTCTACCGCGCACTCGACCCTGGCGTCATCGATGAAGACGCGTTGGCGGTCTGCGACGGTGGTGGTGAGCATGTAGCACGCGCCCTGCAAGGAGCGGCGGCCAATGAGAAGTCGGGGACTGGACATACTCATAGGCTCGCTTTCCCCCGCGTTCGTGCGTATCGGAGGAACACCGCCGTGAGTGCCGGAAGACAATGCGATATGTCGTAGGTCAACCGGAGACGGAATGGGCGTCCCTCGGTAGGGTCGCATCCCGATCGACGCGGTGCATGGATGCACGAGTGGCGCGTTCGCAGGATGCGAAGGAGCGCCCCGCCGCGGTAGTGATCGCGTCATTGGGGCATGACCTGTGATCGGAGGAATCACCCTTCGATCAGGGTCCATGCGTCACCGTGCCGATCACCGTTATCGGCGGTCGTTTGGGAACCGACCCTACCGTTGGACAGACAGCGCAGGCGGTAGGGTCGCATCCCGATCGACGATGTGCATGGATGCACGAGTGGCGCGTTCGCAGGATGCGAAGGAGCGCCCCACTGAGGTGGTGATCGCGTCATTGGGGCATGGCCTGTGATCGGAGGAATCGCCCTTCGATCAGGGTCCATGCGTCACCGTGCCGATCACCGTTATCGGCGGTCGTTTGGGAACCGACCCTACCGTTGGACAGAGATCGTGGGCGGTGTTCACTGCCCGTCGAACACGCAAAGAAAAACCCCGCTGCGTCAGCAGCGGGGTTTTGGGTGTAAACCCTGGCGATGACCTACTCTCGCATGGCTTGAGCCACACTACCATCGGCGCAGCTGCGTTTCACTTCCGAGTTCGGGATGGGATCGGGTGGTTCCACAGCGCTGATTTCACCAGGGAGACGGTTGGAGCAGCGCATGCATGCGCCAGCTCAGCAGGGGTCTCTTCCGAGAAGCCGACCCGTAGCGAAAACCAGGGGTCTGCAAAAAAAGGAAAACCCCGCTGCATGTGCAGCGGGGTTTTCGGGGTGTAAACCCTGGCGATGACCTACTCTCGCATGGCTTGAGCCACACTACCATCGGCGCAGCTGCGTTTCACTTCCGAGTTCGGGATGGGATCGGGTGGTTCCACAGCGCTAATTTCACCAGGGAGACGGTTGGAGTGTCGCAGATGCGGTGCCTTCTTAGAGTCTGCACATGGATGTGCAGGCTTTTGCGAAGGGACGCGCATATCAGCGCCAGCCTCTCATAGGTCTTGTGACGTAGCGTGCACTTGGTATCCATCGACATGTCATGTCGGCCAAGGCAACTTGAGGTTATATGGTCAAGCCACACGGATCATTAGTATCAGTTAGCTCAATACATTGCTGTACTTACACACCTGACCTATCAACCACATAGTCTATATGGTTCCTTCAGGGGGCTTGTGCCCCGGGAGATCTCATCTTGAGGCGCGCTTCCCGCTTAGATGCTTTCAGCGGTTATCGCTTCCGAACATAGCTACCCGGCAATGCCACTGGCGTGACAACCGGAACACCAGAGGTTCGTCCACTCCGGTCCTCTCGTACTAGGAGCAGCCCCTCTCAAATCTCCAACGCCCATGGCAGATAGGGACCGAACTGTCTCACGACGTTCTGAACCCAGCTCGCGTACCACTTTAAATGGCGAACAGCCATACCCTTGGGACCGACTACAGCCCCAGGATGTGATGAGCCGACATCGAGGTGCCAAACACCGCCGTCGATATGAACTCTTGGGCG
Source organism: Stenotrophomonas aracearum (assembly GCF_031834615.1). Taxonomy (NCBI): domain Bacteria; kingdom Pseudomonadati; phylum Pseudomonadota; class Gammaproteobacteria; order Lysobacterales; family Lysobacteraceae; genus Stenotrophomonas; species Stenotrophomonas aracearum. The sequence continues at coordinate 447,304 of NZ_CP115543.1, read as the reverse complement.
GTATCAGCCTGTTATCCCCGGAGTACCTTTTATCCGTTGAGCGATGGCCCTTCCATACAGAACCACCGGATCACTAAGTCCTAGTTTCCTACCTGCTTGATCCGTCGATCTTGCAGTCAAGCACGCTTATGCCTTTGCACACAGTGCGCGATGTCCGACCGCGCTGAGCGTACCTTCGAGCTCCTCCGTTACTCTTTAGGAGGAGACCGCCCCAGTCAAACTACCCACCATACACGGTCCCCGACCCAGATAATGGGCCCAGGTTAGAACGTCAAGCACGACAGGGTGGTATTTCAAGGATGGCTCCACTGCAGCTAGCGCCACAGTTTCATAGCCTCCCACCTATCCTACACAGACGAACTCAACGTTCAGTGTAAAGCTATAGTAAAGGTTCACGGGGTCTTTCCGTCTTGCCACGGGAACGCTGCATCTTCACAGCGATTTCAATTTCACTGAGTCTCGGGTGGAGACAGCGCCGCTGTCGTTACGCCATTCGTGCAGGTCGGAACTTACCCGACAAGGAATTTCGCTACCTTAGGACCGTTATAGTTACGGCCGCCGTTTACTGGGGCTTCGATCAAGAGCTTCGCCTTGCGGCTGACCCCATCAATTAACCTTCCAGCACCGGGCAGGCGTCACACCCTATACGTCCACTTTCGTGTTTGCAGAGTGCTGTGTTTTTGATAAACAGTCGCAGCGGCCTGGTTTCTGCGGCCCTCTTCAGCTATAGCTCGCATGAGCCACCAAAAAGGGCGCACCTTCTCCCGAAGTTACGGTGCCATGTTGCCTAGTTCCTTCACCCGAGTTCTCTCAAGCGCCTGAGAATTCTCATCCTACCCACCTGTGTCGGTTTACGGTACGGTCTGCGTAAGCTGAAGCTTAGGAGCTTTTCCTGGAAGCGTGGTATCAGTGACTTTGTCTTAAAGACTCGTCTCGGTGCTCGGTCTTAGAGGATCCCGGATTTGCCAAAGATCCAAACCTACCGCCTTTCCCCCGGACAACCAACGCCGGGTACACCTAACCTTCTCCGTCCCTCCATCGCACTTACGCGAGGTGCAGGAATATTAACCTGCTTCCCATCGACTACGACTTTCGTCCTCGCCTTAGGGGCCGACTCACCCTGCGCCGATTAACGTTGCGCAAGGAAACCTTGGGCTTTCGGCGTGCGGGTTTTTCACCCGCATTATCGTTACTCATGTCAGCATTCGCACTTCCGATACCTCCAGCAGACTTCTCAATCCACCTTCAACGGCTTACGGAACGCTCCTCTACCGCGTACATATAAATATGCACACCCCAAGCTTCGGTTCACTGCTTAGCCCCGTTAAATCTTCCCCGCAGACCGACTCGACCAGTGAGCTATTACGCTTTCTTTAAAGGGTGGCTGCTTCTAAGCCAACCTCCTGGCTGTCTGTGCCTTTCCACATGGTTTTCCACTTAGCAGTGAATTTGGGACCTTAGCTGTGGGTCTGGGTTGTTTCCCTTTTCACGACGGACGTTAGCACCCGCCGTGTGTCTCCCATACAGTCCGTCTCGGTATTCGGAGTTTGCAATGGTTTGGTAAGTCGCGATGACCCCCTAGCCATAACAGTGCTCTACCCCCGAGAGGATACATATGAGGCGCTACCTAAATAGCTTTCGAGGAGAACCAGCTATCTCCGGGTTCGATTAGCTTTTCACTCCTAATCACAGCTCATCCCCGTCTTTTGCAACAGACGTGGGTTCGGGCCTCCAGTACCTGTTACGGCACCTTCACCCTGGCCATGACTAGATCACCCGGTTTCGGGTCTACTGCCCGCGACTATGCGCCCTTATCAGACTCGGTTTCCCTTCGCCTCCCCTATACGGTTAAGCTTGCCACGAACAGTAAGTCGCTGACCCATTATACAAAAGGTACGCAGTCACTCTTTCGAGCTCCTACTGCTTGTACGCACACGGTTTCAGGATCTATTTCACTCCCCTCTCCGGGGTTCTTTTCGCCTTTCCCTCACGGTACTGGTTCACTATCGGTCGGTCAGTAGTATTTAGCCTTGGAGGATGGTCCCCCCATGTTCAGACAGGGTTTCACGTGCCCCGCCCTACTCGTCTTCACTGGAGTGGCCCTTTTAAATACAGGGCTATCACCTTCTATGGCCAGCCGTTCCAGGCTGTTTTTCTAGAACCATTCCAGCTTAAGGGCTAGTCCCCGTTCGCTCGTCGCTACTCAGGGAATCTCGGTTGATTTCTTTTCCTCTGGTTACTTAGATATTTCAGTTCACCAGGTTCGCTTCCAGCAGCTATGTATTCACTGCAGGATACCCGCAA